>NZ_JBEUJY010000007.1:0-241341 GCF_043356775.1 Salmonella sp. SJTUF15581
ATCCCTGAAGGTTTAAATATTCGCGCTATCGCCGCGCTTCGTGCCGCCGTACGTAATCAGTGGCTGAAGTCTGATAATTTTGCAGACAAGGTTTACTGGAAGAGCATGCACTCTATTGCCAATGAGATCGTCGAGGCAATGATGAAAAATGAGCCACATCAACCTACCGAAAACCATATCCCATCCCGCGAAGCCATTATTGCTGGTGGCGTTTTGGTCCAATGCCCTCGATGCTATAACGATTCTTACCGTTTGAATGTTAATGGTCTGACTCATTATTGGTGCGACAAGTGTGCAAACTCCATTACTTCGGAGAGCAAATGACACTAATCATCCAATCCGAGGCTTATATCATTGGTATTGAGAAGGCACTAGACGATTCAGAGCGCACCGTTGGGAGCATCATCGAACCGCAGAAAGACGGATCTCTACGTGTTGTGGCTACGTTCAATGAGGCAGTAGCTTCCGTCATAGAGCAGCTGGACAACAAGGTACGCGCCGCCGAACAGCGCGTAAAAGAGATGGAAGCGAAACAGCAGCATATCAGCCTGAAACCGCAGCCGCTAACACTGGCGAACGAGACGATGGACGTTGAGCGCCTGCGTGAAATCGCTGAAGAGGACAATGGTAGCGACGTTAAGTTTGAATGCTCAGTGATGGCGCGCATGCTGCTTTCTGTGGCCCTAAACAGCGATCCAGTGGCCTATACCGACGCGGAGGAGTTGGAGAGCCTGGAAGGAGTTGATGGGCACTCTTACGCGCACCTGTGGCCAAACTCCTACGGTTTCGGCAAAGACATTGCGCTCTATACCGTTCCGCAGATGATGCCGCTGCCGGTGAACATCCTGGACGATGAAACCAATCGGGACGTCTTTGAAGCCTGGGTGGCGGACTATACCGGCCATACCAAAGGCTTTGTGCGCCAGTTCCGAGTAGACGACAAATACCGTAGCGACTCGATGTGGAATAAATACTGGAACACCTGGAACGCCTGCCGCGCCGCCATGCTTCAGGGTAGCCAACCTGTAAGCCAAACTTACAACTTGCCAGAATTAATCGAAGGCATGGAAGTTTCCATTGATGTAAGCACTTGTGATGCTGATTTAGGTAATCGCTATTTCGGTACTGTCACCGAGGTATCAGAACTGGACACAGCCAAGAACGGTTACATCCTTCTGGTTCAGGACGCAAAGCCAAATTTCGATGTGAATGGCAACTCTCCGGTAACTCAGGATGGTTGGATAAGCTGTAGTGAGCGAATGCCGGATAGCAAAACTGGCGTTCTTGTTGCCAGAGAGTTTGGCAGGAAAGGTGACTGGCGAATGAAATGGGCGACTTACATCCCGTGGCATCCTGACACTAATGATGGGTGGCTAATTCCTGGGGCGTCGTGGAAACCATCACACTGGATGCCGCTACCAGAGCCGCCGCAGGAGGAAAAGTAATGCAACCATTTGGGAAATTCTATTCGGTTGATGGTTGTACCTGTTCGTTGTGTCGCTCACGAGGCTACAGAAAAGGAAACGGATATGATGCTGAATTGAGAACCTGTAAACATCGAGCTCGTCAGCAGAGTAAGCGACTGATTGATAAGGAGTTAAGACAGTTCGAAAGCATTCGCGATTATTGATCAAACTGAACTATAGCAGAAGCCGTAAACAATTTGTTTTCAGAGTTAAGTTATTATCTAACCCTTCAAAATTGACCAACATTTGCTTTAATTTATACTGTACAAAAACACAGTATATATGGTGGCTAAAATGGGTGGCAAAGTACCTAACTACCAAATCGTTTATAGAGACGAGACACTCAATTATTTCAAGCCTGGAGGATATGTTTTCTTTCAAAGGCTTAAGGAATATGGCGGTGGTTATTGGTTAGGCAAAATTTACGAGGATGGGTTCGAGTTTGTGCTTGAAAGGCCAACCTCATTAAGTGAGGGAATTAAGCATTTACTTGTTTTAAAATACGTTGAAGATGGGTATTTGGAATTTGTAGATGATATCGACGACTTCAAGCTCCAATGATGCGATAGCTTTTAACATACCTCATGTGAAGATTATACGTTCGCATGTCATTCAGCACGTAACTATCTTATGCTGAAAGATAAAACAAGCGCTCTTCGGGGTGCTTGTTTGCTTATCGGGAGAGTCCACAGATGCTGAAGCGCAGCAGCTCGGCTCTCAGCACCGCAAAAATAACAATCCTCGCACTCGCGGGGATTTTTTTATCTGAACTCGCTACGGCGGGTTTTTTATTGGAGATAGATGATGGCAATGAATAAACGAGAAAAAGAACAACTTGAAAACGCTGTTCGCCTTATGGATATAAACCGATCGCTTAGATGGTCTGACTATGGAGCAGATCGCGATGTAGGCGTACCAGATAGCATCACCCAGTATGTTAACGGTTGGTCTATCAACACATATTCCTGCCGTGTATATAAATCATGGTCATCCACTGTATCTCATGGTGACGGATGGGTTGAAAATGAAGAAAGACCCCGCTCCGCATCACAGAAAGGGATTGCGCAATACAGCACCAAAGAAAAGGCACTTAAAGCATTAAGGCATTGCATGGAAATGAAGTTTGCAGAAGCACTATACGAGATAGACCAGCAAATTCTCGCCACCGACGCGGAGTAACAATGTAATCACACAGCCTCATCGAGTGTGAGGCCTGTGCATTTCTCAAGATATCCCTTCCCTCCAAGTTCGATTCCCAAACCGGAGATAAAACCTATGCGCGAATTACGCGACGACTCACTTGTTGACTTGAAGTTCATGATGGAGGATTCTGGCATGGGTAAAACGTTCATTTACTCAGAAATCAAGAAAGGTAAATTGCCTTCCCCGCACAAAATCGGCAGCGCATCCAGGTGGGTTTATGCCGACTATCAAAACTGGAAACGCAGCCACTTCTCACCCCTTCAAAATGTCTCATGAATTGCCTTTGTGGGCATAAATGCGGGCATAAAATTCTTCACTTCTGTAATTCATCATAAATCCCCTGCACTTACGACATTCATTAGGTGTCTGCAGGGGACACCATTGATACCCAGGACATTCTCTTCTTGCTGCATAACCTTTCGAGCGGTTCCCCTTTCATGTTGCTTTTATTGCCCCTATGCAACATCACCGGATATGCCACACGTTCAGCAAAAAGTCGTCATCGGCCGGTTATGACCGATGACATCCTGATGTGGTCTAGAAGCGGTACTGCAACCCCGCGGTAACCGTATAGTTATTATTAGCTATACCTGCGGCATCGCCACCAAAATACGCCGTATCACCGCTGGTTTTATCTATGATTTGCGTACCGCCCTTACCTTCTTCATATTTACTGTAAGCAAACTCAGCAAAGATTTTTGCATTACTGGTAATATAATATCCGGCGTCAATAGAAGCGCCATAATATCGTGAATTTTCCGTTTTTTCACGGAAGGTAAGTTTGCGCATGTAGTGTTCGTCATTATCATGCGCATTTACCCAGTCGCTGTATTTAAACAGTACATTACACTCAAAGTCATTAATACGATAATCACCCGCCAGCCCGATATAGGGCATTTCGAAACGCTGGCTATAACCTATGCCGCGCACGCCATGAGGAAAATTACCAATATATCGACCATTATCATAAATATAAGACCCGCCTCTTGCCGTCCAGCTAAAACGGGTTTCCTGATAGCCCGCTGTTACGCCCGCCTTGTAGTTATCGCCCTGCAATAACCAACCTTTCACGTTCAAATCGTATTCATTAGCATAGTTGGCGCTGGTGTCCGGATGAATTGAACGATCGGTCCAGCCAGGCTGCTCACTGCTCATCCAGTCATGGTCAACCATATGACCCGATCCCGACGCCAAAGACGTCCAGCCGCGGGCGTCCAGCGTCATGAGCGAATAGGGTTCCCATGATAAATCCCCCTGCAACGTGGCGACATTTTTTATTTTCCAGTCCAGTTGACTCAGCTTCCGCCCGGTGTCGGTATCATAAACCAGCTCCCTGGATTTACCATTTAACACCCCCACAGAAAGGGATGTCGTGACGCTATCAGGAGAGACGTTCGGAATAAATAAGGTAGATTCCGCATAAACCGACTCAGAAAATACGGCGATCATCATTACTGCAATAGCATGTTTTTTCATTTCTCTTGTCCTCATATTCAGATGTAATCTGGAGAGGTGATGAAGTTTTCATCTTGTCAAATCGTCGGACAAGAGTACATTTATTACGCCAGAGAACTTGACGCATTTTTACCTTATATTGAAGTTAAGAAATAGAATTTGATGCTCAGGTGAATAATAAGCAATCTATAATCATGATGGAATGATTTACCATTACGGTGATGCGACGTTATCTGGCTAACGACATCGCTGCTGATGTTGTCAGCCAGATTGAAAGTAACTGTAATATCAGAATTTATAATGCTCTTTACTTAAACCATATTTTTTCATGCGCAGATAAAGTTTTTTACGGGGAATTTGCAGGTACTCCGCCACTTCATTAATTCGTCCCTGATGAATATTTAATGCTTCGGTAATAATTTGTCGCTCATACTCTTCAACGCGCCGGTCAAGCGGGGTCGGCTCCTGCAGAAGCAACTGCGGGTTGACCGTTTCCGCCAGCGGCAGCACGCCAACAGCAAAAAGCTCTGCCGCATTAGCCAATTCGCGCACATTGCTTGGCCAGGCGCGTCGCATTATTCCTTTCAGTAATTCCCCCGCTATTTCCGGCACTGGATGATTGAGCCGCAGGCAGGCTTTTCGAAGATAATGGCGAAATAACGGTTCGATATCATCCGATCGCTGAGAAAGAGACTGGCAGGCGATTTGGGTCATGGCGAAACAGTAGTAAAGCTCGGCCGCAATCTGGTTAGCTGCCGCCTGCTCCACCAGCGAAGCGCTGCCAACGCCCACCAAACGAAAAGGCCGATGCTCCAGGCTTTGTAAACGCGCCAGATGGTGCTGCTGTTCGCGTGTCAGATATTCGGGATGACTCAACACCAGCGTACCTCCTTGCGCCTGGTCGATGAATGTCTCCAACTGCCCGGCATTCTCCGGCGTCAGTTCATAGCGTACAAACGGCCCTTTCGCGTTACGCCCCAGTTGATGGAGATAACGGGCGCCAGTCATACGTCCAGTGCCATGCTCACCGTAAAACCATACGGCAATGTCCGTTTCCGCCAGTTGTTGTAACCGTTGTCGAAACTGATTCATCCACTCGCTGCGCCCAATCAGTTCAACCTGTAACGTCTGCTGGCAATATTGCCGCCGTGCAATGACCGACCGGCGCTGGCGTAGCGCGTCTTCAATTAATATCAACAGCTTGCCCGGATCGACGGGTTTTTGCAGAAAATCCCAGGCGCCCTTTTTCACCGCATCAACCGCCATCGGTACATCGCCATGTCCGGTAATCAATAAGATTGGCAGTTGATCGTCATCCTGATGAAACAGCGTCATAAGATCGATACCGGAACACCCCGGCATACACACATCGCTCAAAACGATCCCCTCCCAATCCGCTTTTACCCACTCTTTGGCCTCGAAAGGATGGGTAAAGCCACGCACGCGGTAGCCTGCCTGCTCAAGCATTTGGGTATAGGCGTCAAGTACATCAACGTCATCATCAATCAGCAAAATAGAACATTCATCATTCAACATCATCGACATCCGTTACCGAGAATTGCAGCACCACGCAAGCGTTACGCGTCAGCGTCGACGCCAGACGCAGGTCGCCCTTCATTTGCGCCATCAGCGACACGCTAATCGACAGCCCAATACCCAACCCGACAGCTTTACTAGTGGTAAACGGCTTGAGTAAAGAGGGCAACAGCGCCACAGGCCAGCCAGGGTCATTATCTGCAATATAAACCTCCAGCGCCTCTCCCTGAGTCTGCCACGTCACCGCGATCGCCGCATCATGCGAACAGGCGTCAAGCGCATTCGCCAGCACATTCACCAGAACCTGCTGAATACGCACTTCATCGCCGCTAACCCATACGGTGTCGGTTGGCAGTGAAAGCGCTCCCTGCCGGGATTGGTGGCGCATGGCCAATAGCTCCCATGCCGCCACAAAGGTTTGGCGCAGATCAACGGGATACAATGGCGTTTCCAGCTCCGCCCGGCGGGTAAACTGCCGCAGCGAACGGATAATGGCGTCAATCCGGTTAATGAGCCCTTCCGCTTTGGTGAGCGTATTTCTCGCCTGTCCGCTCTGACCTTGTTCAATCGCGCGTCCCGCCGTAAATAAATACATTGAAAGCGCATTCAGCGGCTGGTTAATTTCATGCGCCAGCGTGGTCATGGTCTGGCCGACTACCGCCAGTTTCGCCGTCTGAATCAACTCATCCTGCATGGCGCGCAGATCGGCTTCTATCTCTTTGCGCTCGGCGACCTCTTGTTCAAGCTGCCTGCGTTGCATATTGAGCTGGCCCAGCGTATGACGTAGCAAACGGGCTATCCGTCCTAGCTCATCGCGCCCGTAAACCGGGATAGTCGAGTCGGTTCTCCCCAGCCCTATCTGTACCACAGCCTGATTAAGCGCGGTAAAACGCTTTACCAGCCGGGAACGGATAAAATAATGGTTGAGTCCCCAGGCCAGCAGCAACGCCAGGAGCGTCGCCACTAAAATAAGCCCGCCGCTAACGCGAACAATCTGTTCCAGGCGTTGATTGAACGTCTGCATTTGCTGGTGACTACTACCTAACTGCGCCTCAAGCAGCGTGCGAAAGCGCCCTAGCGTAGCCTCTCTGGCGCGGCTGGCGTCCAGTAAGGCTTTTTGCGCCGCAACATAATCGCGCATGGTATCGGGCATCTTATTTTTTACCATCCCGATTTCCAATAGTTCGTCGATGGTTTGCCGCAGCGTGATTGTACTGGGCCAGTCATCCAGCGCACGAATATTCTCATCCGCCGTTTTTTTTAGGTTTTCCAGATAGCGAATATGGGTCTCCACCAGCATCCCGTCATTATTGCCAGACTTGAGCTCATTCAATCTGTCTCGCAGGTCGTCAACAATCTGATTTTCAATTCGCGCCAGGGTATATACCTGCTGCTGCTCGTTCTGCACTTCGCGCGAACGTTGCAAGTACTGCGCCGCGTCGCCCTGATTCGCCTCAATTTGATCGAGTAGCGTCCCCTGCTGCCAGGTAAAATCCTGTACCAGCGAATTTAGCTCCGTGGTGAAATCATCATGGAGCCAGTCAATGCGAGCGGAAAGCTCGCTGACTTTCTCCCGCACCAAAAACATGTTGTAGAGGGCGTTGTCCAGCTCCGCCAGCAAGGTCCGGCTATCCTGTAAAATGACGGCCAGTTGCCGGCGCTCAGCAAGCTGAAGCCCCTGACTGAGACGCTCAATCTTATCCAGATGCTGAATAATCTGCGTACGTAACTGCAAACGTACCGTCGTGTTCGGCGCCAGCAAAAATTCATTGAGTTGATCCACGGCCAGATTCAGGTTCCCCTCAATTAAAAAAGCGGAGTGGATGCGAGGAAAATATTCATCAAGCGAATAGCGAACCTGCGAACTTTGCTCATGCCAGGAATAAAGGCTGACCATACTGACAATCAGCGTCAGTAATGCGCCCGTTAAAAATGCACCCCGTAAACTGTTGCTGATACTGAGCTGACGAAGCCGTTGCAATAATCTCCCCTTCATTTCAGCTCTTCCAGTTTGTGAATCGCCAGCCGCTGATTGTTCAGAAACCAGATCTGCCACTCCATCATTTTTTGTTCGGCAAAGCTTTTATTATCAAACTGCGCCAGCCAGGTTTCATCTTCGCTGCTTGCCGCATCCACCGGGACGCTGGTCAATAAGGCTCTGATTTCAGGTAAGGGGCGTTTAAGCCGCGTTTCTGCGCTGTGCAACGCTCGCCATGCATCTTTAAGCTGCGCGAGACGAAAACTGATCGCGGTATCAAACATGCGTTGTACCAGTTGCTGACGCTTCAGGATCAGACGATAGTTCAACGGCGGCTGGGCCATCAAACGCTGTTGTTGCGCGGCGCGAGGATTATCGGCGCTAAGCGGTGCGACGGGATACTTACCGGTATTCGCGTCAGCCAGTATCCTTTGCCCTTTCGGACTTAATAAGTAATGAATAAAAGCACGCGCTTCGTCTGCATGACGGCTGTTTTTCAACACCGCGACGTAAGTGGGCGACACCGCAGAATACGGGAAATAGGTAAAAGCAAGATTAGGATCGTTAAGTAGCAAATTAGCATAGTTATCAATGACCGGCCCGGCAACGCCAAGCCCGCTTTTGATTTTATCCGCTACGCCGAAACTGCGAGAGGAAATCGTGACCAGATTACCCGAGATTGCCAGCAGCGTCGCCCACCCTGCCGTCCAGCCTTTTTGCTGCAACAACGACTCCACCATCAAATGATTGGTGTCTGAGCGTGACGGACTGCTCATTAATAGAGCGCCCTGGTAACTGGGCAGGCCCATATCCTGCCAGTCGGCAGGCGGCGGAAGATGGCGCGCAGCGAGCGCTGAACGATTGATCAATAGCCCAAATCCGGATACCGCTACCGCCACTGAAGTTGAGCGGATAGAACGCGGCACCAGCTTCTGGCTGGCGGCAGGCGCGCTATCCAATAGCGCCAGCTTTTGGTGCTCCTGAAGGTGTTGCAACAGCATGGGGGATGACGTCAGGATCAGATCGACATTTTCCGCATTCGCCGTATCAAGTAATTGCTCTAAAGAACCGCTGGTACGGTTGAGCGTACGAATCATGACGGAACCCGGCTCCGTCTGCCAGCGCTGGATAATCCAGGCGGTCGCGCTGGGTGAAAAGGTCGTTGCCATCACCAGCTCGCGGCTGTACGCCTGGCAAGAACCGAACATCGCCGCCAGCCATAGCGTAAAAGCGCCCACTCTGGCGAAACAACCACAGTATGAGAAAAGTCGATTTGTGATCCCGTTCATAAATATCGATATCACATAAAGAAAATATTGAGACAAAACTTACCCTTTTATTTCTGTTGGCATCCAGAACAGCGTTATTTGAATAATAACGGGTCCGTCGCTCGAAAACATCAATAAAGCGTATCAGATCACTGGCAGCAAATTTGTTAATATCCGCACATGCTAACGATAAAACGGCCATGCCAATAATTAAAGTTTCACCACACCCTTCAGGATGGGTCAAAAATAACCTTTAAATTCACCCAATTGAGTCAATTTTGACACATTTCTTCGACTTGAATTTTATTGTCACTCCTTTCACTCTACCGACAAAACCTCCTGATGTTCATCTCACTATAAAATACAGGTGACTCCATGTTAACAATATTAAAAACAGGGCAATCGGCGCATAAAGTCCCACCGGAAAAAGTCCAGGCTACGTATGGTCGATATCGTATACAGGCATTGTTAAGCGTATTTCTGGGATATCTCGCTTACTATATAGTCAGAAACAACTTCACATTATCGACGCCTTATTTAAAAGAGCAATTGGATCTCAGCGCTACGCAAATCGGCCTGCTGAGTAGCTGTATGCTTATTGCTTACGGAATCAGTAAAGGCGTAATGAGCAGTCTGGCGGATAAAGCCAGCCCAAAAGTCTTCATGGCGTGCGGTCTGGTACTCTGCGCGATTGTTAACGTTGGGCTGGGATTCAGTAGCGCATTCTGGATATTTGCCGCTCTGGTGGTCTTCAATGGCCTTTTTCAGGGCATGGGCGTCGGCCCCTCGTTTATTACCATTGCAAACTGGTTCCCTCGTCGGGAGCGCGGACGCGTAGGCGCCTTCTGGAATATCTCGCATAACGTTGGCGGCGGGATCGTCGCGCCTATCGTCGGTGCGGCTTTTGCGATATTGGGCAGCGAACACTGGCAAAGCGCCAGTTATATCGTTCCGGCCTGCGTCGCCGTCATTTTTGCCTTAATTGTTCTGGTCTTGGGAAAAGGTTCGCCGCGCGAAGAAGGTCTTCCCTCCCTGGAACAGATGATGCCGGAAGAAAAAGTCGTACTGAAAACGAAGAATACGGCAAAAGCGCCGGAAAATATGAGCGCATGGCAAATCTTCTGTACTTATGTGCTGCGCAATAAAAATGCCTGGTATATTTCGCTGGTCGATGTCTTCGTCTATATGGTGCGGTTTGGCATGATTAGCTGGTTGCCTATCTATCTGTTGACAGTAAAACACTTTTCAAAAGAACAGATGAGCGTCGCGTTTCTCTTTTTCGAGTGGGCGGCGATTCCCTCCACGCTACTGGCAGGCTGGCTGTCAGATAAACTGTTTAAGGGCCGCAGAATGCCGTTAGCCATGATTTGCATGGCGCTGATTTTTGTCTGTCTGATCGGATACTGGAAAAGTGAATCTTTGCTGATGGTAACGATTTTCGCCGCCATTGTAGGTTGTCTGATTTACGTCCCGCAATTCCTCGCGTCCGTACAGACAATGGAGATAGTCCCCAGCTTTGCCGTAGGTTCCGCCGTCGGTTTACGTGGGTTCATGAGCTATATTTTCGGCGCCTCGTTGGGCACCAGCCTGTTTGGTGTAATGGTGGATAAACTTGGCTGGTACGGCGGATTTTATCTTCTGATGGGCGGCATCGTGTGCTGCATTCTATTCTGTTACCTCTCCCATCGCGGCGCGCTGGAACTGGAACGCCAGCGCCAGAATGCGTTACATAATCAGGACTCACTGCAGCTTGCGGACGCGCAATAAACGATTAGCCTTCCCGGGGAACAGAAGCGCCGACATTGTCGGCGCTATCTATTCGCTGACATCGTGTATACCCAAAATAATTCGAGTTGCTTAAAGGCGGCAAGGGAGTGAGTCCCCAGGAGCATAGATAACGATGTGACTGGGGTGAACGACAAATCTGCCGGGAACAGGTTTGAACGTCGCGTGCGACGGCCGTCAGGGCGAGGCCCATCGATGGGCCGAGTAATCCGTAGCCAACACATCAGCAACTTGAAGTATGAAGGGTATGTACTGACTAACGCTTACCGTATCCCACCATAAAGCGAATAATTAACCCACATGCCGGTGCAAGAAAAAGCAATAATCCGCTAACGATGTCATCGCCATCCTGCAGCCATACATTGAGTAAATAAATCAGCGCGGCAAGGATAACCATTCCCGTAAAAGAAGAAACCGCAGAAAAAGCCCCCATCACCTGACCGATATAGCCACTCACGGCAAGTATACTTATTGCAAGAAATGTCCATAAATAGATCATCTATAATACCTCCTGTCTATGGCAAGGCTTCCATATAGCCTTACGGTCCCTCTCACTTCTCCTTTAAGATAAACCTTATCAGCACGTCATTTCCATAACATTTATCTCACATTTTATTTTTCTAATCATTTTTCAATAACCTTCGTCTGAAATAAAATTATCACTGTAAAAACAATGCATTAAAAATAATGATTAGCTTATTTTTGCTACGGGAGAAATATTTACGCTTCTTGATAAAGAATTTCTGGGCGCGAGTAAATAACTGGTGGTACATTAGCCTGCCTGGCGTTCATGCCCTCGTGGTTTAGTACTGACTTAGTTTTACACTCCTTACGGGAACCATTGTCGTACATGATGGCCTAACTATACGTAAATCATTCAAGTTACCCTGATGAGCTTACTCAAGTAAGTGCTTCGGATAAGCGAACGCAACTTGAAGGATGATGCGTATTTCAGAGTGTACCGCTGCGGATAATGACTCTTCTGCGATACATTATTTTCGTATCTACAGAAGGTATTTTATGTTTCCTCAAAGCAAATTTTCACGCGCGTTTTTGCACCCGCGCTACTGGCTGACGTGGTTTGGCGTTGGCGTCCTCTGGTTACTGGTGCAGCTTCCCTACCCGGTTTTGCGTTTTCTGGGCACCCGCACCGGTAAACTGGCGCGCCCCTTCCTGAAGCGACGTGAGTCAATCGCCCAGAAAAATATTGAACTCTGTTTTCCGACCCTCTCCCGGGAAGAAAGGGAAAAACTGATCGCCGAGAATTTCCACTCTCTTGGCATGGCGCTGCTTGAAACGGGCATGGCCTGGTTCTGGCCTGATAACCGGGTTCGCAAATGGTTTGATGTGGACGGGCTGGACAACCTTACCCGTGCGCAGGCGCAAAATCGCGGCGTAATGGTCGTTGGCGTGCATTTTATGTCGCTGGAATTGGGAGGCCGGGTAATGGGTCTCTGCCAGCCGATGATGGCGACCTATCGTCCGCATAACAATCCGCTCATGGAGTGGGTGCAGACGCGCGGTCGTATGCGCTCAAATAAAGCGATGATCGGCAGAAACAATCTGCGCGGCATTGTGGGCGCGCTAAAAAAAGGGGAAGCCGTTTGGTTTGCTCCCGACCAGGACTACGGTCCTAAAGGCAGCTCCTTTGCGCCATTTTTCGCGGTTGAAAACGTCGCCACCACCAACGGCACCTATGTACTGTCCAGGCTGTCTGGCGCCGCCATGTTGACCGTTACAATGGTAAGGAAATCCGATAACTCGGGTTATCGTCTGTATATTACCCCTGAAATGGAAGGTTACCCGGCAGATGAAAATCAAGCCGCTGCCTATATGAATAAAATTATTGAGAAAGAGATCATGCGCGCCCCGGAGCAATATCTCTGGATTCATCGCCGTTTCAAGACTCGCCCGTTGGGGGAAGCGTCACTCTACATCTGAAAAAGGCCGCAAGGCCTTTTATTTTGTCATTTCGCATTGCCATAATATTCATATCGTAAATTACTCATTCCTGCTTTCAGCGATAAGTCTCCTGTTTACAGGCGATTTTTTACTGTGTCAGCGGCGTCGCTCAATAGCGATTCATCACTGTCAGAAATTAAACTGTCGCCGATTCCCGACACTTGTAAGTTACTAAAAGTAAATAAGAAAATGCCTCTTGTTTCACCTCATTTTTAGGCGTACATTAGCGCCGTCTGGAGCGATGACGCGCAGAATTCTGAGGTGATGCAGGCGGTCGAAACACGAATAATTCTCAATTTCGTATTGTCCGGCATCAACTCTCTATAATCAGGTAAGTGTAAGTTCATTTAGGCGTACGACAGGTACGCGGAGAGATGAAACGTGAAATATTTCTTTATGGGCATTTCATTTATGGTCATCGTTTGGGCCGGTACTTTCGCCCTGATGATTTAAAAGTACAATGCAAAGAAAAACAGGAGCCATGGGGCTCCTGTTTGCTTTTCTACTCCGTGCTCGCCTCAACGGGTTTTGGATGTGACGGCAGCACGCCATCGGCGCGGAACATCGCTTTAATCCCTCTGACGGCCTGGCGAATGCGGTCGCGATTCTCTATTAATGCAAAGCGTACATGGGTGTCGCCATAGTCACCAAAGCCTATCCCTGGAGAAACGCAAACCTTCGCCTCATTCAGCAGCTTCTTGGCAAACTCAAGCGACCCCATCGCCGCATATTGCTCCGGGATTTTCGCCCAGACGTACATTGAGGCTTTCGGCATTTCAACCATCCAGCCCGCCTCATGCAGCCCCTTCACCAGCACATCGCGACGACGTTTATACTGCTCGGCGATATCGCGCACGCACTGCTGATCGCCTTCCAGAGCGGCGATAGCCGCCACCTGAAGCGGGGTAAAGGTGCCATAATCGTGATAACTTTTAATGCGCGCCAGCGCGCTGACCAGGGTTTTATTGCCCACCATAAACCCAATACGCCAGCCCGCCATATTATAGCTTTTTGACAGCGTGAAAAATTCAACCGCCACGTCGCGCGCGCCGGGCACCTGCATAATGGATGGCGCTTTCCAGCCGTCGTACACGATATCGGCATACGCCAGATCGTGCACCACCAGCACATCATAACGTTTAGCCAGAGCGACCACTTTTTCAAAAAATTCCAGTTCGACGCACTGGGCCGTAGGGTTAGATGGAAAACCCAAAATCATCATTTTCGGTTTCGGATAACTTTCGCGAATAGCGCGCTCCAGCTCGTTGAAGAAATCCACCCCCTCTACCAATGGAACCGAACGCACCTGCGCCCCGGCGATAACGGCGCCATAGATATGAATTGGGTAACTGGGGTTCGGCACCAGTACCGTATCACCATGATCCAGCGTCGCCAGCATTAAATGCGCCAGTCCCTCTTTGGAACCGATGGTCACAATCGCTTCGGTTTCCGGATCGATATCGACATCATAACGTTCCTGATACCAGTGAGAAATCGCGCGGCGTAAACGCGGTATGCCACGAGACGTGGAATAACCGTGCGTATCCGGACGCTGCGCGACGGTGCAAAGTTTTTCGACAATGTGGGGAGGGGTTGCGCCATCAGGATTACCCATACTGAAATCAATAATATCTTCGCCGCGCCGACGCGCAGCCATTTTGAGTTCAGCGGTGATGTTAAAAACATAGGGCGGAAGGCGATCGATACGCGTAAAGCGACGTTCAGGGCGGAAGTCAGCCATAATATCCTCAGATTAACGTTAGCGCCCGGACCGTCCGAGCGACGCTGCCACGATGGTGGCTCCTTTAGAAAATAGCCTGAAAATTTTCTTCCTGTCGAGAGGCTAATGAAAATATTTTTTAGCGACGAAAAAAGAGGAACAAGCGTAAAAATTTACCTTTTAAGCATGTCAGTTATAGCATCAAACAAATCATATTATTAACAACTTGATATCATTGAATTTACCTAATGTGGCGCAGCCGACGATAATTTCCTGTCAATAAACCTTATCTCAAATAATCCCCTTTTGATTTTGTGGTTTTTCCTCTTTAACCAAAATCCTTACTAATGATAATGGTATTCGATCATGTCATATTGCGGTGTTTTTCAGGGACATTTACCCGAAAATGAGGATCCTTTCCAGCAAGATGCCGCGATGAAACCGTAAATAAGGCAGCGAACCGGATACGTATAGTAAAATAAATCCCTGTTTTCGCCTGACTAACCGCCATGACGTGATGACTCAACGCGCCGGTGTTTGACCTTTCGCTCAGCAAGAGTAAAGTGAAATAATTCAGACAGTTGAATCATTCATGCACAGGAAAGGCAATGAAAAAAACCGCGTGAGGCACGCGGTTTGAGACTGGCAAGAGAATGATTAATTGCCTGATGACGCTGCGCTTATCAGGCCTACAGATGACACACTTTTGTAGGCCGGATAAGGCGTTTATGCCGCCATCTGACTTATAGAATATGGCCTAATGTCTGGCGCAGATGCGCGCCGGAACCTAACAAGCCAGGATTATCATGGACAATCAGATAGACCGGAATACCGTGTACATAATCTTTAAAGCGGCCTTTATCTTCAAAGCCCCCACGGAAGCCGGACGCTTTAAAAAATTCCAGGAAGCGCGGGACAATACCGCCAGCGATATAAACGCCGCCAAATGTCCCCATGGTTAACGCCAAGTCGCCGCCAAATCGCCCCATGATGACGCAAAAGAGCGACAACGCGCGGCGACAATCGATACAGCTATCCGCCAGGGCGCGTTCGGTAATATCTTTCGGGCGCAGATTTTCCGGCAGACGGTTGTCGGACTTAACAATCGCCCGGTAAAGATTCACCAGCCCCGGGCCAGACAGCACGCGCTCGGCGGAAACGTGGCCAATTTCGGCGCGCAATATTTCCAGAATCATAGCTTCTTCTTCGCTATTAGGCGCAAAATCGACATGCCCGCCTTCGCCCGGAAGGCTAATCCAACGCTTATCCACATGCACCAGATGCGCCACGCCCAAGCCGGTTCCCGCGCCATACACCGCAATAGGTTTGCCGTCTACCGGTTCGCCGCCGCCGAACTGAATTAAATGCTCTTTTTTCAGCATCGGGATCGCCATCGACACGGCGGTGAAATCGTTGATGATTTCCAGATGGCTAAAGCCGAGATTTTTTTTCATTTCCGCAATAGAAAAAGCCCAGGTATGGTTAGTCATCGCTACCCAGTCACCGGTAATCGGGCAGGCTATGGCGATACAACCATCTTCCACGCTGACGCTATGCTCATCGAGATAAACGCGCACCACGGCCTCAAGACTGGGATAATCCAGGCCGGAATACGTTTTGGCCTGCGAGATTTCTCCACTGGCGATATCACACAGGGCAAGACGCGCATTCGTGCCGCCTACATCTCCTACTAAAGCATACTTTGTCATTCTTCTACTGCTCCGCTAAAGTCAAAATAAGTCTTTGTCACACTGTAAATTCATGGGGGCATAACAACAACGGCCATCAGGCTGACTGCCTATAAATATAGATCTTCATCACAGAATTACTTTCTTGTTTCAGCACCAATTGCAGCAATGCCGTCGGGCAGGCTGTGCAAAATAGGTATACGACCCCGTGTAAGGAAGAGATTATGTTCCACCCGCGTGCCCGAACGATGCTGCTGCTGTCGCTCCCCGCGCTGATTATTGGCGTAGCGTCAAGCCTGGTTTTAATCGCTGCGATGAAAGTCGCGTCGGTTTTTCAGCAATTTCTTTGGCAACGACTGCCCACCAGCATCGGCATCGCTTATGATTCGCCGTTCTGGATAGTGGGTATGCTCACGCTAACCGGGATCGTGGTGGGTTTGATTATCCGTTACAGTCCCGGACACGCTGGCCCCGATCCGGCCATCGAACCGTTAATCAGTATGCCGGTCTCGCCATCTGCGCTGCCCGGGCTGCTTCTCGCCTTAATCATCGGCCTTGCTGGTGGGGTAAGTTTGGGGCCAGAGCATCCGATAATGACAATAAATATCGCGCTGGCGGCGGCTTTCGGCTCCCGCCTGTTTCCGCGTATCACGGCGTTAGACTGGACGATTCTGGCCTCAGCGGGCACCATCGGCGCGCTGTTCGGCACGCCCGTCGCTGCGGCGCTGATTTTTTCGCAAACCCTTAGCGGCTCTAACGATATTCCCATGTGGGATCGCCTGTTTGCGCCGTTAATGGCGGCAGCGGCGGGGTCACTCACCACCAGTCTGTTCTTTCATCCGCATTTTTCGTTACCCATCGCCCATTACACGCAGATGCGGCTGGTGGACATTGCCAGCGGAGCGATCGTCGCGGCGATCGCCATTGCCGCCGGGATGGTCGCCGTCTGGTGCCTTCCGCGTCTGCACGAGTTGCTGCACCGACTAAAAAATCCAGTCCTGATTCTCGGCATTGGCGGTTTTATACTGGGTATTCTGGGCGTCATTGGCGGGCCGCTTACCCTGTTTAAAGGCCTGGACGAAATGCAACAAATGGCGTTTAGCCAGACGTTGGGCGCGGGAGATTATTTTACCTTAGCCGTCGTCAAACTCGCCGCGCTGGTCATCGCGGCGGCGAGCGGCTTTCGCGGCGGGCGCATTTTTCCGGCTGTGTTTATCGGCGCGGCGCTGGGGCTCATGCTCCATGCCCATGTTGAGGCCGTACCCGCGGCGATTACCGTCTCCTGCGCGATTCTTGGCTTAGTGCTGGTAGTGACGCGTGACGGCTGGCTCAGTCTGTTTATGGCGGCAGTCGTCGTACCGGATACCAATCTGCTGCCGCTGCTCTGCATTGTGATGCTCCCCGCCTGGCTATTGCTGGCGGGAAAACCGTTGCTGGCCGCCAACCGTCACGAACCCTAATCCGGCGCAGCGGGGGCCATTATCCCCCGTTGCGGGCTTCCAGCGCCCGGGTCACGGTACGCAGTAATTCCGGCAGATCGGCTTTTGGCAACATCACTTCAATAAATGACAGACGTTGTGGGCGCGCCAACCGTTCGAGGACCTCCGCCAGTTGGATAGCCTGCGTCACCCGCCAGCACTCCGCCTGTTGCGCCGCGTTTAGCGCCGGTGGTATCTGCGTCCAGTTCCAGCTCGCGATGTCGTTATACCGCTGGGCCGCGCCGTGAATGGCGCGCTCTACGGTATAGCCGTCATTGTTGAGCAGCAGGATGACCGGCGCCTGCCCGTCGCGTAACATCGAGCCCATTTCCTGAATCGTGAGCTGCGCCGCGCCATCGCCAATAATCAGAATCACCCGCCGATCGGGACAGGCGGTTTGCGCGCCAAACGCGGCGGGCAAGGAATAGCCGATAGACCCCCACAGCGGCTGTACCACAACTTCCGCGCCGTCAGGAAGCGACAGCGCGGCAGCGCCAAAGGCGGCGGTCCCCTGGTCGACAAGGATAATATCTCCGGGTTTGAGATACTGCTGTAAGGTTTGCCAGAAGCTTTCCTGGGTCAGTTCTCCCTTATCAATCCGCACTGGCAGTCCGGCGGAACGCGTCGGCGGCGGCGCAAAAGCGCATTCCAGGCACAGTTCGCGCAGCGTAGACACCGCCTGCGCCATCGGGAGGTTGAACCAGGTTTCGCCGATGCGCGACGCGTAAGGCTGAATCTCCAGCGTGCGTTCCGCCGGCAATTGTTGGGTAAATCCGGCCGTAAGGGTATCGACAAAACGGGTGCCGACGCAGATAACCCTATCGGCGTCCTCTATGGCCTGACGCACTTCTTTGCTGCTGGCGCCAGCGCTATAGGTGCCAACGAAGTTCGGGTGCTGTTCATCAAAAAGCCCCTTCCCCATCAGTAGTGTCGCATGAGCGATGGGCGTTTCCGCCATCCAGCGCTGCAGCAGTGGTCGTAAACCAAAACGCCCGGCAAGAAAGTCGGCCAATAGCGCAATGCGCCGACTGTTCATCAGGCACTGACGGGCGTGGTAACGAAAAGCCGTCTCCACGCCGCTTTGCGCTTCATGCACGGGCAACGCCAGCGCCTGCGTAGGCGGGATGGCCGTTTTTTTCGCCACGTCGGCGGGCAGCATGATGTATCCTGGCCTGCGTGCGGCAAGCATTTCACCCAATACGCGGTCAATCTCGAAACAGGCGTTCTGTTCATCCAATATTGCGCTGGCAACAGATATCGCCTGACTCATGCGATAAAAATGACGAAAATCGCCGTCACCGAGGGTATGGTGCATCAATTCGCCACGCTGCTGCGCAGCGCTACAAGGCGCGCCGACGATATGCAAGACCGGGACATATTCCGCGTAACTGCCCGCGATACCGTTAATAGCGCTAAGTTCTCCCACGCCAAAGGTAGTGAGTAGCGCTCCAGCGCCCGACATGCGCGCATAGCCGTCCGCGGCATAAGCGGCGTTCAGCTCATTGGCGCATCCCACCCAACGCAGGGTCGGGTGGTCAATCACATGGTCAAGAAACTGCAAGTTATAATCGCCCGGTACGCCAAAAAGATGGCCAATGCCGCATCCTGCCAGTCTGTCCAGCAAATAGTCGGCCACGGTATAGGGGTTTTGCATGACAGCTTTCCTTCTGACGTTGACATTATGTTGAGTATTAAGGAATGCCGATGGCTGTCCAGCACGACGGGGATGAAAGCCTGGAAAACAATGTTTACAGCGGCAAACAGTAAAAGCCGGATACCGCCTGGCGAGTGTAACCGTATACACTATTTATTCACGCCACAGGGGGAAAGGTCATGATTTATCAGCCCGATGAGAATCGTTATCACACAATGGAGTATCGTCGCTGCGGGCGCAGCGGCGTCAAACTTCCCGCCATTTCGCTGGGGTTATGGCACAACTTCGGCGATGCGACACGGGTAGAAAATAGCCGGGCGCTGCTGCAACGCGCGTTCGATCTGGGCATTACCCACTTTGATCTCGCCAATAATTATGGGCCGCCGCCGGGCTCCGCAGAATGCAATTTTGGCCGCATTCTGCAGGAAGATTTTTTACCGTGGCGCGATGAGTTAGTCATCTCCACCAAAGCGGGCTACACCATGTGGGATGGCCCTTATGGCGACTGGGGTTCACGGAAATACCTTATCGCCAGCCTCGATCAAAGCCTGAAACGTATGGGGCTGGAGTATGTCGATATCTTTTATCACCATCGTCCCGATCCCGAAACGCCGCTTAAAGAGACGATGAAAGCGTTAGATCACCTTGTGCGCCAGGGCAAAGCGTTGTACGTGGGGATCTCTAACTATCCTGCCGATCTGGCCAGACAAGCTATCGATATTCTGGAGGATCTCGGCACGCCTTGCCTGATTCATCAGCCTAAATATTCGCTTTTTGAGCGTTGGGTAGAGGACGGGCTGCTGGCGCTGTTGCAGGAAAAAGGCGTCGGCAGTATTGCCTTCTCGCCGTTGGCGGGCGGGCAGCTCACTGACCGTTATCTGAATGGCATTCCGGAAGATTCCCGCGCGGCGAGCGGAAGCCGTTTCCTTAAACCAGAACAGATTACCGCCGACAAACTGGAAAAAGTTCGCCGGTTGAATGAACTGGCTGCACGACGGGGCCAAAAATTGTCTCAGATGGCGCTCGCCTGGGTGCTGCGTAACGATAACGTTACCTCGGTACTGATTGGCGCCAGCAAACCGTCGCAAATCGAAGACGCCGTAGGAATGCTGGCCAATCGCCGTTTTTCGGCGGCGGAATGTGCAGAAATTGACGCTATTCTGGAGGGCCGGTTTTAGCAAAAAATGCTCTCCTTCATGATTTAAGAGTTAAGGCGATGAAACAAATCTTTACTGCTTTGTAATATTGCATTAACAGGCCGGCGACGGCTCGATCGTGAAGGAGAGAAAGTATGTTCAGGTCACTGATTCTGGCGGCAGCCTTGCTGGCTTTTACACCGCTTGCCGCGAATGCGGGCGAAATCACCCTGTTGCCCTCAATAAAATTACAGATTGGCGATCGCGATGATTACGGTAACTACTGGGACGGTGGTCGCTGGCGCGACCGGGATTACTGGCACAACCATTATGAATGGCGTAAAAATCGCTGGTGGCGCCATGACAACGGCTATCATCGCGGCTGGGATAAGCGTAAAGCGTATGAACGCGGTTATCGGGAAGGCTGGCGCGATCGCGACGATCATCGCGGGCGAGGCCGGGGTCACAAACATCATCACTAAGCCTCCTGCTGAATAACAGCCCGATGACGTTCACGCATCGGGCCTGCTATCTTTCTGTCTTTATGACAACCCCATCACCGTTCCAACCAGTAACCAGATATTCAGGGCGACGACCAGCACGACAATTATCCAGCCAATCTGTTTTACCCGCCGCGTGTTCACCAGCTCGCCCATTAGCGTAGCGTTACTGGTGAAAATCAGGAGCGGCACCAGCGCCAGCGCAATACCAAAACTCAGCAGCACCTGGCTCATCACCAAAATTCGGGTAGGGTCCAGCCCCATCAAAATCACAATAAATGAGGGCAGCATGGTAATGGTGCGCCGTACCCACAGCGGAATGTGAAAACGGACAAACCCTTGCATCACCACCTGCCCCGCCAGAGTCCCTACCACAGTGGAGGAAAGCCCTGCCGCTACCAGACTAAGACCAAACACCGTTGCCGCCGCATGGCTTAGTAACGGTTCCAGCGTCAGGTATGCCTGATCGAGGTCGGCGATGCCGGTGTGGCCGCTAAAATGAAACGCCGCCGCGGCGGTCGCCATCATTGCCAGATTGACAAAACCGGCAATCGTCATAGCAATAGCGACATCCCATTTCGTTGCTGAGTACCGTTGTTGCCGCGTTCCGCCGTGCAGATGCTGTGTTAATGACGAGTGCAGATAAATCACGTGCGGCATAATCGTCGCGCCAAGCACGCCGGCGGCTAAGAATACGGCTTCCGGGTTCGGCAGCGCCGGGATAACCATTCCTTTGCCGAGCTGCGCCATATCAGGCTGAGAGAAAAACAGTTCCACAATGTAAGCGGCGGCGACAAAAAGCAGTAAACCGCCGATGACTTTTTCAAGCGGTTTTTGACCGCGGCGTTGTAACATTAAAATCAGAAACGTCGCGATACCGGTCAATACCGCGCCCTGTAATAAAGAGACGCCCAGGATCAGCTTAAAACCTATTGCCGCGCCGATAAATTCAGCTAAATCGGTGGCCATCGCGATGATTTCCGCCTGTACCCAGTAAAACCAGACTACCGGGCGCGGATAATGGTCGCGAATTTGCTCCGCCAGGTTCTTGCCCGTGGCGATTCCGAGTTTTGCCGAGAGGATTTGAATCAGCATCGCCATCAGGTTCGCCCAGACCACCACCCAGAGTAGCTGGTAGCCAAAGCTGGCGCCGGCCTGAATATTGGTCGCGAAGTTACCGGGATCGATATAACCAATCGCGGCAATGAACGCAGGTCCCATTAATGCGAGCCTTAGCTTGCGCGCCGCCCGTCCGCTGCTATTCTCTACGCGATTGTCAGTCATCTTTTGCCTCAAAAACATAGCCTTTGCTATGTTTCATGCTATGTTTATTGATAATGATTATCAAGTGCATTTCAATGGGTACGGGTGATTACTTTGATAGTGTGAAACGATAGACCGATACGATGACGACCTGTATCAGAACAGTTTGGCTTAACATTACAAGATTAGCACACTGATATAACTTTTCATTTTCATATTCAGTACAGTAAAAGTGTATTACAGATCACTAATTTTGAATCTCGTCACAGGTCCTTATTATAGTGTGTGTTGGATCTCGTTTTCTTTACGGCTGTTGCATAGAATGTGCACGAAAATTAAACCTGCCTCATATTTGGAGCAAATATGGACCGCGTCCTTCATTTTGTCCTGGCGCTTGCCGTTGTTGCGGTACTCGCACTGCTGGTTAGCAGCGACCGTAAAAAAATTCGCATTCGTTACGTCATTCAGTTACTTGTTATCGAAGTATTACTGGCCTGGTTCTTCCTGAACTCGGATGTTGGCCTTGGCTTCGTAAAAGGTTTCTCCGAGATGTTTGAAAAACTGCTCGGATTTGCCAACGAAGGGACAAACTTCGTCTTTGGCAGTATGAACGATCAAGGTTTGGCGTTCTTCTTCCTGAAAGTATTGTGCCCGATCGTCTTTATTTCCGCGTTGATCGGTATTCTTCAGCATATCCGCGTTCTGCCAGTGGTCATCCGCGCTATTGGTTTCCTGTTGTCCAAAGTAAACGGTATGGGCAAACTGGAGTCTTTTAACGCCGTCAGCTCGCTGATCCTCGGCCAGTCTGAGAACTTTATCGCTTATAAAGATATCCTCGGCAAAATGTCCCGTAACCGCATGTACACCATGGCGGCGACCGCGATGTCTACCGTTTCCATGTCTATCGTGGGCGCGTATATGACTATGCTGGACCCTAAATATGTGGTCGCAGCGCTGGTTCTGAACATGTTCAGCACCTTTATCGTTCTGTCGCTGATCAACCCCTATGTCGTTGATGCCAGCGAAGAAAATATTCAGATGTCGAACCTGCATGAAGGCCAAAGTTTCTTCGAAATGCTGGGCGAGTACATTCTGGCAGGTTTTAAAGTGGCGATTATCGTCGCGGCGATGCTGATCGGCTTCATCGCGCTGATCGCGGCGCTGAACGCGCTGTTCGCAACGGTTACCGGTTGGTTCGGCTACAGCATCTCCTTCCAGGGCATTCTGGGTTACATCTTCTACCCGGTCGCATGGGTAATGGGCGTACCGTCCAGTGAAGCGCTGCAGGTAGGAAGTATCATGGCGACCAAACTGGTTTCCAACGAATTCGTGGCGATGATGGATCTGCAGAAAATCGCCTCTACCCTCTCTCCACGCGCTGAAGGCATTATCTCCGTCTTCCTGGTGTCCTTCGCGAACTTCTCTTCCATCGGTATTATTGCGGGCGCGATTAAAGGCCTGAACGAAGAGCAAGGCAACGTGGTTTCCCGTTTTGGTCTGAAACTGGTTTACGGTTCTACGCTGGTGAGCGTACTGTCCGCCTCTATCGCGGCGCTGGTACTGTAAGTCTGCGTTTAATGTAGAAACCGGGGAGCTATCCCCGGTTTTTTTATGCCGCTTATTTGCCTAACGGGCGCGGGCGGCCAATCAGATATCCCTGCAAACTATGTACGCCAAGCTGCAATAGCAGATCGCGCTGCGCAGGCGTTTCAACAAACTCAGCCACGACGCTCAACGATTTTGCTTTCGCTAAATCAGTGATGGATTTCACGATCATTGCATCCAGGGAGTCCGTCAGGATATCTTTTACGAAACAGCCGTCGATTTTAATGATGTCCGCCTTGAGGCGTTTTAGCCGTTCATAGTTTGCATAGCCGGTTCCGAAATCATCAATGGCGATTTTTAGGCCAAACTTACGCAGCTGGTTGATATTGTGCATACTGATTTCGGAATGAGAGAAGGCCTGTTCTTCAGTAATTTCGATGATGACCGAAGCAGGCGGGACGCCATAGCGTTTAAAAAGCTGCATAATGCGCGACGCCGTCTCTTTTTGCAGCAGCGTCAGCGGCATCAAATTAACCGAAAAACGCGCCCCCTGCTCCGCCGAAGGATGCGCGGACAACCATTGCAGGAGCGCTTCCATCACCTGCATATCAAACCGTACGCTCAGGTTAAACTGGGCGATAAGCGGAATGAACTGATTGGGCATCATGATACCGTCGTCGCACCGAAGCCGCGTCAGAATCTCGTCATACCCTTTTCCCTGCGCGTCGCGAATGGGTTGCGCATACAAAACCAGCGCACCACGCTCCAGCGCCTGACGGATTTTCTGCAACCGTAGCACCCGTTCCGTCGTCTGCCCGGAAGCGGCTTCAATACTCTGGGTCAGTGCAAGCACCCGACGATGCGAACAGGATTGCTCCGCCAGCCAGCTTAATTGCCCCAACAGCGGTTGCAAGGTTTCCTGGCGACCATCGAATGTTCCCCACGATGCGCCGTATTCCATGTCCAGACCGGTATTGTTCCAGTAAATTTTGCGGTTATTAAGCACATTGAGCATATATTGCAGGCGGGCTTCCGTCTCCGGTCCCGTCAATACCAGCAATAATTCACTGCCCGGCAGATGGAAAATTTTCTCCTTTTCCAGCAGCAGCGGCTGCAACACGCGAAACACCTCGCGTTCGCAATGCACGCGCATCTGCATACCGTAATGACGGCTCAGAAATTCCAGGTTTTCCATGCGTAGATAACACACGCTTTGCCCGGCATCCTGTAAAAGAAATTGTTCCAGCGCACGCAGGTTAGGCAGTTGCGTCAACGGATCGGTCAATGCCTGCGAGTGCCATTGTCGATTCAACCATTCGCTGCGTTGATTAATCCGCGCCATGTACAACAAACAAATACTAAAAGAAATGAGAACTGAAAGGATAAATGCCAGCGAATATTCTGAGCCCACGCCCTGCAGAAAATTGCGGTTATAGCTAAGCAGGAATAGCGCAGTGAGAGCCCAACTAAAATTCAACAGCGGATAGCTGATTTTCCCCACGCCGATGGTAAATCCAATGAACAGGACTGGCACCAGATAGCCAGCAATATACTTTGTCTCGAAAGGCGTACACAGCACCGCAAGTAGCGTCGCCAGAGTGGCAAACCAAAGAAGCGTAAACAGGCGTTTTTCTTTGGCGAGATAAGGAGCGACATCCCTCCGCCAGAAAATACGAATATAGTGCGGGCTGACTATCATCCGCAGCGGATAATAGAAAAAGAGGGTAAAAATAAGCGCGGCAGAAATCAGACTCAATAAATCAACAATCGAGAAAATAGCGGTGCCGGTGCCAAAGAAGGTAGAGATGGTCACCGGGAAAGCCAGGTAGTGCCCCGCCAGATGCATACTGATTTTTATGCCAAACGGCGTCATTAACCCTAACCAGAAAACGCGTAGCCAGATGCCTTGGTTGGGTATTCCGTAGCGCCAGCGCGCGCCCAGCTGCCAGCGTACGATAGCGCAAACCAGCAACACAGGAAACGTCTGGCAAAATAGCAGCACCATCGCCTGTGGCAGAGGTAAATGAAAATTCCATTCATTAGTCAACATCATTCCGCCTACCATCGGCGCGACGCCACGGCGGCCAAATAAAAACAGCACGGAAAACATGACGCAGAGCGGTAGCCAGGCCAGAAAGATATAGCTGGAATCAATTGTGGCGCGGGGAGAAATGAGACGAGATAGCAGAATAGCCGGAACGGTCAGGCAGAAGGCCAGTAAGAATATTTTTATATTTTTTAATACGTTACACTTATCCGGCATTGCTTTAATGCTCACATCATTATATAAGGCGCATGAATAATAAGTATATTCGCATTATGAAGCAATCTAACAAAAGCTCATATTGACCGCAAAAGCAGCGGCAAACAAACGCACCTGAAGAGCAGATCAGAGGCCATAAATTTTGTGACAAAAAGCAAAAACCCCCGCTTTTCAGCGAGGGTTCGAATGTTGGTGGAGCTAAGCGGGATCGAACCGCTGACCTCTTGCATGCCATGCAAGCGCTCTCCCAGCTGAGCTATAGCCCCATAGTGCTTTTACGTATACGCCAAATTTATCGGGAGTAAATTTGGTGGAGCTAAGCGGGATCGAACCGCTGACCTCTTGCATGCCATGCAAGCGCTCTCCCAGCTGAGCTATAGCCCCACTACGTAAAGCTTGTCGAGTTGACGGGCGGCATCATATGAATTCCCTCGGCATGTGTCAACGGCAAAATGAACTTGCCGAATTCAATCGCTGAAAAAGCATTCAAATAAAGGACATTGCGGCACAACTCGCATTCAGTAGTTAAACACGTCACGGTTTCGACTAAAATGGTGCTATAAAATGAACCACTAATTAACCCCACGACTATTCAGGGAATCGTTATGTTCAAGGAACGGATGACGCCAGAAGAACTCGCTAATCTCACCGGTTACAGCCGACAAACCATCAATAAATGGGTACGGAAAGAAGGCTGGGCAACATCGCCCAAACCTGGCGTCCAGGGCGGTAAAGCCCGTCTGGTTCATGTAAACGAACAGGTTCGTGAATATATCCGCAGCGCTGAACGTTCAGTTGACCATCACGCAGACACATTCACGCCTGCCAGCAACGCATCGCTTGAAGCGCTGCTTATGACGCTCGCCAAAGAGATGACCTCATCCGAGCAGAAACAGTTTACCTCTCTCCTCGTTCGTGAAGGGATTACCGGTTTGTTACAACGCTTAGGGATACGCGATAGCAAATAATATGAAAAGATTACGCAGTAAAATGACCACTGAAGAGCTGGCTGAATGCCTCGGCGTGGCCAGACAAACCGTCAATCGCTGGATCAGAGAACAACACTGGAAAACCGAAAAATTTCCCGGCGTCAAAGGCGGACGCGCAAGACTCATCCATATTGATGCCAGCGTGCGGGAGTTTATTCTCAATATTCCGGCTTTTCGCAAACTGCCTGCGTTTTATCAGGCGGAAGAGGCTTTCGCAGAATATGCGAACGCGGCGCACAGTCACGCTTATCGCCAAATTATTGATGCCGTTGAAAATATGTCTGCTCAGGAACAGGAAAAACTGGCGCTGTTTTTATCGCGGGAAGGTATTCGCGGATTTCTGACGCGTTTAGGTATCAATGAGGCGGACTAACAAAGAATAAACGGCAGGCGTCTGCCCTGCCGTTTATTCTGTTTCAGCTGGCGTTACTGCTGACTTTCACGCTCGGCGATAAAGCCCAGCGCTTTGTTGATACGCTCAATGCTGCGGGTTTTACCAATCGCATGTACGGTGACATCCAGCGCAGGCGACTGCCCGGCACCGGTCACAGCCACACGCAGCGGCATCCCTACTTTACCCATCCCCACTTCCAGCTCATCCGCCGTGGCCTGAATCGCGTGGTGGACGTTTTCTGCTGACCAGTCCGTAATCGCCGACAGCTTGTCGCGCACCACTTCCAGCGGCTGACGCGCCACCGGGCGGAGGTGTTTTTTCGCCGCATCGGCGTCAAACTCGCTGAAGTCTTCATAGAAGTAGCGGCAGCTCTGCGCCATCTCTTTCAGAGTTTTGCAGCGCTCGCCCAGCAACTTCACCAGTTCAGCAAGCTGCGGGCCGTTACGGGTGTCGATATTTTCCTGCTCAATATGCCACTGCAAATGCGTCGCCACATATTCCGGCGCCAGCGTATTGATATAGTGATGGTTCAGCCACAGCAGTTTATCGGTGTTGAACGCGCTCGCAGACTTGCTCACCGCACCGAGGGAGAACAGCTTGATCATCTCTTCGCGGGTGAAGATCTCCTGATCGCCGCTGGACCAGCCCAGACGCACCAGATAGTTCAGCAACGCTTCCGGCAGATAACCGTCATCGCGATACTGCATCACGCTCACCGCACCGTGACGTTTAGACAGCTTTTTACCGTCGTCGCCGTTAATCATCGACACATGCGCGTACATCGGCACCGGCGCGTTTAACGCTTTCAGAATGTTAATCTGGCGCGGAGTATTGTTGATATGGTCTTCGCCACGAATCACATGGGTAATTTCCATATCCCAGTCGTCCACCACCACACAGAAGTTGTAGGTCGGCGAACCATCGGTACGACGAATGATCAGATCGTCCAGCTCCTGATTGCTGAATTCGATCGGGCCACGGATCTGATCATCAAAAATAACGGAACCGTCCTGCGGGTTAGCAAAGCGCACCACGCATGGCTCATCGTCGGCATGATGTTCGTGACTGTGACGGCAACGCCCGTCATAACGCGGCTTCTCGCCTTTCGCCATCTGATCTTCACGCAGTTGCTCCAGACGCTCTTTAGAGCAGTAGCATTTATAGGCTGTTCCCGCCTCCAGCATCTCGTCAATCACCGCGTTATAGCGATCAAAACGTTTGGTCTGGAAATATGGGCCTTCGTCCCATTCCAGGTTCAGCCAGTTCATACCATCCATGATGGCTTCAATGGCTTCCGGCGTGGAACGCTCAAGATCGGTGTCTTCAATACGCAGCACGAACTCACCGCCGTGGTGACGTGCGAAAAGCCAGGAATAAAGAGCAGTACGCGCGCCGCCGACGTGCAGATAACCTGTCGGGCTAGGCGCGAAGCGAGTTTTGATTTTCATGAAATGGCCTTACGTTTATAAAGATGCCGACAACCGGCAAATCCTAGAAAGATGAATAGCCTTGTATTCTATCACTGTGGCTTGATTCCTCAATGTTGATCCGGTCAGAACACTGCGCTTTGCTATTTCCGTATAGAAATCATGCAGTGCGGGGTAATTCACGATCGTTTTGTTTAATTTTACGACGAACAAACAAAAACTTTAGAAAATGCGTTGACTCATTTTCAACTCTCCCTATAATGCGACTCCACACAGCGGGGGTGATTAGCTCAGCTGGGAGAGCACCTCCCTTACAAGGAGGGGGTCGGCGGTTCGATCCCGTCATCACCCACCAACTACTTTATGTAGTCTCCGCCGTGTAGATAAGAAATTGAGAAGTGGGTGATTAGCTCAGCTGGGAGAGCACCTCCCTTACAAGGAGGGGGTCGGCGGTTCGATCCCGTCATCACCCACCACTTTCTCGCCAGCTAAATTTCTTATTGTGTGAAGTACCGAAGTGGGTGATTAGCTCAGCTGGGAGAGCACCTCCCTTACAAGGAGGGGGTCGGCGGTTCGATCCCGTCATCACCCACCACTTCGGGTCGTTAGCTCAGTTGGTAGAGCAGTTGACTTTTAATCAATTGGTCGCAGGTTCGAATCCTGCACGACCCACCAATGTAAAAAAGCGCCCTAAAGGCGCTTTTTTGCTATCTGCGATATGGAAGATTCGAACCTGTCGCAGGTTCGGGTCTTGCCTGATGCGCTGCGCTTATCAGGCCTACAGACGACACCGCACACGTAGGCCGGATAAGACGTTAATCGCCATCCGGCACAGACGACACCGCACGCGTAGGCCGGATAAGACGTTAATCGCCATCCGGCACAGACATCATACCGTCAACGCCGCCACCAGTTTCTCCAGTGCTGGCGTTGCCTGCTGCTGGTCATACACAATATACAAATCCGCCGGAATACGTTCCTCTAACGGACGGAACACCACACCCGGCCAGCTCATTTGCGCATAGCCATCAGCCATCAACGTAATCCCGATCCCCATACTGATCATCGCCAACACCGTTTGCGGCTCAACCACTTCCCGAATAATCATTGGCGAGAAACCCGCCTGTTGGCATACACGTTGTAAAAATTCCCAATCAGAATGTACGGAAGGCAACGTAACAAAATATTCATTGCGCAACGCCGACAGCGGCACAGAATCTCTGGATGCCAGATCGTGATCTTCCGGAACTGCAACCATGAATGCAGATTCATGCAAACGTATGCTGGTAAAACCGACTGCTGGTTCGATAGCCATACGCCAGATCCCTGCATCAAGTTCCCGACGCTCTAACAACGCCATTTGCATACCTGGAGACTTTTCGCGAAAAAGTACTTCAACATTGGGATTTGCTTTCAAAAAGTGACGCATCGCAGGACGCATTCTTCCCCACAGCGCCGTACCAACCACACCCAGTTCAATGCGCCCCGCTTCACCGCGACCAATCTGCTCCACTCGCGCCAGCGCCTGATTTGCATTGGCTAACAAGCGACGTGACTCCTCCATTAAAACTTTCCCGGCATGGGTTAATGCAACGCTGCGGGAATGACGAATAAACAACAATGTACCCAGTTGCTGTTCAAGTTCTTTGATATGGATACTCAAGGGAGGTTGTGACATATTTAACCGGGCAGCAGCCCGGCCAAAATGCAATTCTTCTGCAACAGCGAGGAAATAACGTAATAGCTTTAGATCAATACGATGGGCTCGTTCCATCACTATCGCACTCCAGCAATAAGGGATAACGTCTGGAATTTACCATATTACCTAGTAAAAAATAGATTTAACGACAAGATACCCAATATACATAAATACAATAGATAACACCCCGGGTAAAACATTTGGTGCAGGAATAGGTATTCGGCATAAAGTAAAAAATGCGCCAATACCAAATCCAATACCGGAGGAGAGAATAATTTCTTTCATGCTGTGTCCTTGTTCATAAAAATGGACTGGCGAACATCCTCTCGCCAGTCAAATAAAATTAATGTGCTAATGATTTGGTCGACAGTTTTTCTGGATGGTGCTGATATTTAAAGAACAATGCAAAAATAACGGCCAATGCCAGAGCGTAGGCGGCAAAGACCAGCCAGATGGTTTGCCAATCTTTTACACCATCAATAGAAAAATAATCCACGGCCATACCACTTAAAAGAGACCCAATCCACGCCCCCACGCCGTTAACCATGGTCATAAACAGCCCCTGCGCGCTGGCGCGAATACTTGAGTCCACCTCCTGCTCTACAAATACCGACCCTGAGATGTTGAAGAAATCAAATGCGCAGCCATAAACAATCATCGACAGCAGCAATAGCACAAAGCCAAACGGGGATGGATCGCCAAAGGCAAAGAAGCCGAAACGCAGCGTCCACGCCAGCATGCTCATCAGCATTACCGTTTTAATACCAAAGCGTTTAAGGAAGAACGGAATGGTGAGGATAAAGCCCACTTCCGCCATCTGCGAAACTGAAAGCAAGATAGAGGGATACTTCACCACAAAACTATCGGCAAACTCAGGATTACGGGCAAAATCATGCAGGAACGGATTACCGAAGACATTGGTAATTTGCAGCACCGCCCCCAACATCATCGCAAACAAAAAGAAGATTGCCATGCGTGGATTTTTAAACAGAACAAAAGCATCCAGTCCGAGCTTACTGGCAAGCGTGGTGTTCGCCTTCTTCTCGGCTACCGGAATTTTCGGTAACGTCAGCGCATACAGGGCCAGCAATAACGATGCGCCAGAAGCGATGTATAATTGCGCACTGCTCAGTTCCAGCCCCATCAGGCTCACCGTCCACATCGCAACAATAAAACCTATTGTGCCGAAAACGCGCACAGGCGGAAATGACGTTACCGGATCCTGACCTGCTTTCGCCAGACAGGAGTACGAAACGCTATTGGATAATGCAATCGTTGGCATATACGCCATCGCATTCACCAACATCACCCAGAACATCGTCTGGGGATCGGTAACAGTGGTGGCGTACAATAACGCCCCCGCGCAAACCAGATGGCAAAGCATATAGGCTCGCTCAGCGCGCAGCCATTTATCAGCAATGATCCCCATAATGCCCGGCATGATAATCGCTGCCAACCCTTTTGAGCTGTAGACCATACCGACATTCGCGCCGGTAAAATCCAGAGTGTTGATCATGTAAGAGCCCAGGGTAACCAGCCAGCTCCCCCAGATAAAATATTGCAAGAACGACATGACTTTTAAGCGGGACGTAATACCCATTTTTTATTCCTTGCCGTGAGATAAAGCCCCAATACGGGGCCGTAGTCATTGTGTTTAGGCCAGCTTACGTAAAAAGCCGCAAATCAGATTGATAAAGTTCTGCCGGGAAAGTTCAGCCGCCGCCAGCGTTTGCGCATGGGAGAGTTTTACATCGCCCAGCCCTTCCGCCAGATTGGTGATCGCTGAGACGGCAACAACTTTGAGGCCACAATGACGTGCGCTAATCACCTCAGGGACAACGGACATTCCGACCACATCGCCGCCAATAATCTGCATCATGCGGATTTCTGCCGCCGTTTCGAAGTTCGGACCCGGATAAGAAACAAATACACCTTCAGTGAGGGGGAATCCCTCCTCTGCCGCAACGGACTGAAGCATGGCGCGATAATCTGCGTCATAAGCATTAGCCAGCGAGAAGAAGCGATCGCCATAACGATCATCGTTTGGCCCCACCATCGGCGTACCGGGCATCGTATTAATGTGATCGCTAAGCGCAACCAGGCTACCCGGCCCCACTTCCGGACGCAGAGATCCTGCCGCATTGGTGCAGAACAACACTTCACAGCCCAGTAATTTCAACGTGCGAATGGCATCGGTCATCACCGCCATTCCACGCCCTTCATAAAAATGTCCGCGGCCTTTCATACAGGCCACCGGAACACCCGCCAGATGGCCGAGCACCAGTTCACCAGCATGGCCGTGTACGGTGCTGACGGGAAATCCCGGCAATTTCTCGTAAGAAATGGCTACCGCATCTTCGATTTGATCCGCCAGAGCACCCAACCCGGAGCCTAAAATAAACGCGACTCGCGGGGTAAATGCCGGTTTATGTGCATGAATAATATCAATACAATACTCAGGATTATGAGAAAAAAGAGCGTGAGGCATAAGTTTCCTTGTTCTATCGGATTTAATTTGACTCCTTTTTATAACGACCATCGCCCCTTGCTGACCAATACACTTTTCACGTGTCATCAATAGCCATTTAATATCGATAGATTTAGATCGCTTCTGTATTAATACAGAGGGAAAACAGTATTGGTTTTTGCTTGCACTTCATATTAACAATATGCCGCTTTCATATTTATAAATTGCCTCTTTTTAATTAACCCATTAATAATTATCGGCATAGGGAAATATGCTATGAAAAAAATTCTTACTCTGACGCTTTCTTCTTTACTCATTATTCCCGCACTCACCCATGCGGAATTTAAAGGCGGGTTCGCCGATATCGGCCTCCATTACCTCGACTGGACATCAGACACCACGGAAAAAACCAGTAAAAAATCCCATAAAGATGATTTTGGGTACCTGGAACTGGAAGGCGGAGCGAATTTTAGCTGGGGAGAAATGTACGGGTTCTTCGACTGGGAAAATTTTTACAATGGCCGCCACGCTAAACCAGGCAGCGAACAGCGTTACACCTTTAAAAATACCAACCGTATTTATCTGGGCGATACAGGATTAAACCTCTATCTCCATGCCTACGGGACGTACGGTTCACCTCATCGCGCTAATTTCCATGATGACATGTTTCTCTATGGTTTAGGCTATAACTTCACAGGTAACGGTTACTGGTTTAAACCCTTCTTTGCCAAACGTTATACCGATCAGACCTACTACACAGGCGATAATGGTTATGTATTAGGTTGGGTGGCCGGCTATAGCTTCTCGTTGGGTAGTGAGAAATTCAGCGTAACGAACTGGAATGAGTATGAGTTTGACCGCGATGCGTCCTACGCTGCGGGCAATGGCGGGAAAGATGGCATTAATGGCGCAGTAGCGCTGTGGTGGAATGCGACTCCTCACCTGACCGCAGGAGTACAATATCGTTACGCTGATAATAAGTTAGGAGAATCCTTCCTGCAGGATGGCATTATTTATTCCATCAAATACCTGTTTTAACACACTGCCCTGTCAAAAATGGCAGGGCAAGACCGCACCTCACACACGGACAGATAGATATTTATAGCTGATACAGCGGATCTTTCGCCCTCGCGGCGGTTAATTCGCTGGCCTGAGTACGCACCACGTCCCACAACGCCTGCGCCGCCGTGGAGAGCGATCGGTTTTTTCGCCGCGCCAGCATGAGCTGCCTTTCAACTACGGGCGTCAGCCGTTTAACCTGTAAGTGGCTGCCCTGCGGGAGCGGTAACGCCAGCGCGGGCAGCACGCTGATGCCGATTCCCGCTTCCACCATTGGAAACAGCGTGGCCGGGTGACCAATCTCCTGCACGATATCCGCCTCAATAGCAAAATGGGCCAGCGCCGCATCAATCAGCGGTCGGCTACCGGAAGCGTAATCCTGTAAGACCAGCGACGCCTGTTTAAGATCCTGCCAGCTTACCCATTCCTGATGCGCCAGCGGATGATCCTGGCGACACAACAGTAAAAAAGGCTCTGATAAGATGGCTTCACACTGTAAATCCACCGCTGCGCCGGGATCGATAACGATGCCAAAATCCACTTCTCCCTGGCGGATGCTCTCCAGCACCCACTGCTGCGGACGATCGTGCAATACAAAATCAATAGCGGGATAAAGTGAATTACTTTGGGCAATGCATTGCGGAATAAGATGCGCAGAAATGGTTTGGCTCGCGGCAACGCGCACGGTGCCGGTTAATTGTGTCCCTACTCTGCCTGCATCGCGCAGTATGCTGTTCAGTTCATCAAGCACCCGCTCCAGACGCGTCGCCAGTTGTTGCCCCGCCTCGGTCAGCACCACCTCACGCGTAGTGCGATCCAGCAGTCTGACGCCGGTTTGCCGCTCCAGCTCTTTTACGCTATGACTGACCGCAGACTGGCTCAGTCCAATCCAGTCCCCTGCCCGACTGAAACTTTTGGCCTGGGCGACGGTAATAAAAATACGCAGTTGACGCAGTGAATAGTTCATCGACTAGATTCATATATAGATGCAATAAATCAATTTTATTTCTCAAAGCGAAAAACGCAAAATAGCTGCACCGACTTTCAGGAGTTTTTATGAAACTTTTTCGTATCCTTGACCCTTTCACGCTGACACTTATCACCGTGGTACTACTGGCCTCTTTTTTCCCGGCGGAAGGCGGCTTTGTGCCTGTCGTTGAAGGCATTACGACAGCGGCCATCGCTCTGCTGTTTTTTATGCATGGCGCGAAGCTTTCGCGTGAAGCGATCATCGCTGGCGGCAGCCACTGGCGGTTGCATCTGTGGGTCATGTGCAGCACTTTTGTGCTCTTTCCTGTCCTCGGCGTACTGTTTGCCTGGTGGGCGCCTGTCAATGTCGACCCTATGCTCTACAGTGGCTTTCTGTATCTGTGCATTTTGCCCGCCACCGTGCAGTCTGCGATTGCGTTTACTTCACTCGCGGGCGGTAACGTCGCGGCCGCGGTGTGCTCAGCGTCTGCGTCCAGTCTGCTGGGCATTTTCCTGTCGCCGCTGCTGGTCGGTCTGGTAATGAATATTCATGGCGCGCAGGGCAGTCTGGAAGAGGTGGGCAAAATTATGCTGCAACTGCTGCTGCCTTTTGTGCTGGGACACCTGTCTCGCCCGTGGATCGGCAACTGGGTCGCGCGCAACAAAAAGTGGATCGCGAAAACGGATCAGACCTCTATTCTGCTGGTGGTCTACTCGGCGTTCAGCGAAGCGGTGGTCAACGGCATCTGGCACAAAGTCGGCTGGGGATCGCTGCTGTTTATCGTCGTGGTCAGCCTCATACTGTTGGCGATCGTCATCGCCATTAACGTCTTTGTCGCCCGTAAATGCGGCTTCAATAAAGCCGACGAAATCACTATTGTTTTCTGCGGTTCGAAAAAAAGCCTGGCCAACGGGATCCCGATGGCCAATATTCTGTTTCCGACGTCAGTGCTGGGTATGATGGTATTACCGCTGATGATCTTCCACCAGATCCAACTGATGGTCTGCGCAGGGCTGGCGCGGCGCTACAAACGCCAGACCGAGAAGTTACAGGCGCAGCAGGAAAGCCGCGCCGCGAAAGCTTAAAGCGGGCGTTTCAGGGGCTGCACCAGTTGCGTCAGCCCCTCGGTTTTAATCAGCAGCGTGATTTGCATCAACTCCCCCAGTTTACCCGCCGGAAACTGATCTTTACGGGCAAACCACAGCAAATACTCTTCCGGAAGGTCGATCAATCGACGTCCCTGATATTTGCCGAACGGCATCACGGTGTTGGCGATTTCAACCAGCTGCTCTTTTTCCATCTCAGGCACCCAGTAAGCGGATCATTTCCGCTTCATCAATCACGGTAATACCCAGTTCCTGCGCTTTGGCAAGTTTGGAACCCGCCGCTTCACCGGCAATCACCAGATCGGTTTTCTTCGATACGCTGCCTGCCACTTTCGCGCCCAGCGCCACTAAACGCGCTTTAGCGTCATCGCGGGACATCTGGCTCAGGCTACCGGTTAGTACCACGGTTTTACCGGCAAACGGGCTATCGATCTCTTGCACATTAATGACTACCGGCGCGGGCCAGTGCACCCCTTCCGCCAGTAGCTGCCCAATCACGTCACGATTACTCTCTTCGGCAAAAAAGTTAAAGACGTGCGTAGCAACCACAATCCCCACGTCAGGTACTTTCTGCAACTCGTCAATCGTGGCGGCCTGCAGCGCCTCCAGCGTGCCGAAATAAGCCGCCAGCCCCGCCGCCGTCGCTTCACCCACTTCACGGATGCCCAGCGCATAGAGAAAACGCGCAAAGGTCGTCGCTTTGGCTTTTTCCAGCGCGTTTACAACATTTTGCGCGGACTTTGGCCCCATTCGGTCCAGGCCGGTCAGTTTACCCGCCGTCAGACGGAACAGATCCGCTGGCGTATGGACATACTCCCTTTCCACCAGTTGGTCGATGATCTTATCGCCCATCCCGTCTACATCCATCGCCCGACGCGACACAAAATGTTTTAGCGACTCTTTACGCTGCGCGCCGCAAATCAACCCGCCGGTACAACGGGTAACGGCTTCGCCTTCGACGCGCTCTACGTCCGATCCGCACACCGGACAGTACGTTGGAAACACAATTGGACGCGTCTCTTCAGGGCGTTCGGACAGAACCACGTTGACCACCTGAGGGATCACATCTCCTGCCCGACGGATAACCACCTTATCGCCAATGCGCAAGCCAAGCCGTTCAATTTCATCGGCATTATGCAACGTGGCATTGCTGACCAGCACACCAGCCACCTGAACCGGTTCCAGACGCGCCACCGGCGTAATCGCCCCGGTACGCCCTACCTGAAACTCAACGTCGCGCACAAAAGTCATCTGCTCCTGAGCAGGAAATTTAAACGCCACCGCCCAGCGCGGCGCGCGGGCCACAAAGCCCAGCTGTTCCTGCAAAGCCAGCGAGTTGACCTTAATCACCACGCCGTCGATATCAAAACCGAGCGTGGGGCGATCTTTTTCGACGTTGTGATAAAAATCCAGTACCGCCTGGGGAGAATCGCACAGCGTCACGCGATCGCTGACCGGTAACCCCCACGCTTTAAATTGCAGCAAACGTCCCAGATGCGTATCCGGCAACTCGCCGCCTTCCAGAATACCGACGCCGTAGCAGAAAAATGTTAGCGGTCGCTTCGCCGTAATACGCGGATCGAGCTGACGCAGCGAACCCGCCGCCGCGTTACGCGGGTTAGCAAACACTTTGCCGCCAGTGCGGCGCGCGTCTTCATTGATCTTTTCGAACCCGGCCTGCGGTAAAAATACCTCTCCGCGAACTTCAAGACGCGCCGGAATGTTATCGCCGTGCAGCTTTAACGGAATGGCGCGAATCGTGCGCACGTTTGAAGTGATATCTTCACCGGTGGTGCCGTCGCCACGCGTCGCAGCGCTCACCAGCACGCCGTTTTCATACAGAATGCTGACCGCCAGGCCATCCAGTTTTAGCTCGCAGCACCAGATAACATTTTCCGTGCTTTTTAGACGATCCTGCACTCGCTTGTTAAACGCCAGGAAGCTTTCTTCATCAAATACGTTATCGAGCGACAGCATCGGTACTTCATGGCGAATCTGGTTGAATGCCGTCAGCGGCGCCGCGCCAACGCGCTGCGTGGGCGAATCCGGCGTGATAAGGTCCGGACGTTGCGCCTCCAGCTCTCGCAGTTCCCGCATCAGGCGGTCATATTCGGCGTCGGGAATCTCGGGCGCATCCATCACATGATACAGATATTCATGATGGCGAAGCGTGGTTCGCAGTTCTGTCAGTTGTTGTTCGATTGGTTCCATATCACACCATCAATGATAAAAAACCCCCGACAGGCGGGGGTTACGTTAAAAATGTCACACCTGCGTTAACCTCAGGCGTTAGCGTCCATCACCTCGCGGATGCGGTCCTGATATTCGCGCAGTTTCTGCGGCGTCATCATCCGACGCTGGTCATCCAGCACGACGCCACCGACCTCATCAGCGATATGCTGCGCGGATTGCAGCATCAGCTTGAAATTCTGCAGCGCATCGCCGTAAGACGGTACCTGCATAAAGATAGTGACGCCAGGCGTAGTGAAGTCCGTCATTTCAGGATCGAACGTTCCCGGATTGACCATATTCGCGAGACTGAACAAGGCCGGGCCGCTGCCGTCCGGGCTCAAATGACGATGGAAAATATTCATATCGCCAAATTTAAAGCCTGACTGCTGAATACTGTTCAGTAACACTTCACCATTAAGCTCGCTGCCATGATGGGCCGCGACGTTCATAATGATGACCGCCTCTTTACGCTGCGGTTTTTCCACAACCGGCGCTTCTTCCACTACCGGTTCCGCCTCAACCACAGGTTCCGCAGGCTGGAAGGTTTGCGCTGATGGCGGCGGCGCGGGCTGCGCAACAGGCTGCGGCGCTTGCGACGGCGGTGCAGACTGCTGTTGCGGCGGCTGTACCGGCGGCGCAGATGGCTGAACCTGCTGAGGCTGCGGCGCAGGTTGGACCGGTTGCTGAACCGGCTGTTGCATCGGCGCTTGCGGCTGCGGCGGCGCCGCTGGACGCGGTTGCGCAGACGCATAAGGCGGCTGGTACTGGTGTTGCGGCGACTGACGAGGGGCATCATGCTCCTGCGACTGGCCGGGGGCATGATTTACGCGGTGAACACGAACTTCACCCACGCCTTCGTCTTCTTCGACATCGTCGTCATACGAGTCGTCGTCGCGTTTCGATTTCATGCGTTTTAGTGGACGATCGCGGAACATAGAAGATCGTTCTTTACGGCTGGTCCAGAAACCATGTACCAGTAAAGCGATTATGGCGATCGCGCCAACAATGATTAATATCAGACGCAAATCCTGCATCATTATATTCTCTGTTGTTCTAACACCTTGCCACCACGGCAAACATTTACTCACTAAGAGTATTTGCCGATTACGTCAAGTGCAAGTGTACTGTTGGCTTTCGCAGCATAAAGATGAAGGAAAATGTGCTTTTTGCTGTTTTTTCGAACATTTCCGAACTATCCACCGTCTGATAACCGGGTAAGATATCCCACGTTTACCCAGGGCTTTAAGAAAAAGGAGTATGTCCTGAATATGGTTTCATCATCCACAACCGTACCACGTAGCGGCGTCTATTATTTCTCGCAAGGATGGAAGTTAGTCACCCTACCGGGAATCCGCCGCTTTGTTATTTTACCTTTGCTGATCAACATTGTGCTGATGGGCGGCGCATTTTGGTGGCTGTTTACCCAGCTTGACGCCTGGATACCTTCGTTGATGAGTCATGTGCCGGACTGGCTGCAATGGCTGAGCTATCTGCTGTGGCCGATTGCGGTTATCTCTGTTCTGCTGGTCTTTGGCTATTTTTTCTCTACCCTCGCCAACTGGATCGCCGCGCCGTTTAACGGCCTTTTAGCCGAACAGCTTGAGGCGCGGTTAACCGGCGCAACGCCGCCAGATACCGGCATACTCGGCATCATGAAAGATGTACCGCGCATTATGAAACGTGAATGGCAAAAGCTGGCGTGGTATCTGCCGCGCGCTATCGTGCTGCTGGTTTTCTATTTTATTCCTGGCATTGGCCAAACCATCGCGCCGGTGCTGTGGTTTTTGTTCAGCGCCTGGATGCTGGCGATCCAGTATTGCGACTACCCGTTTGATAACCACAAAGTGCCGTTTAAAACGATGCGCGCCGCGTTGCGCACGCAGAAGGTGGCGAATATGCAATTTGGCGCGCTCACCAGCCTCTTTACGATGATTCCGGTGCTTAACCTGTTCATTATGCCTGTCGCCGTCTGTGGCGCGACGGCAATGTGGGTTGATTGCTGGCGTGCTAAGCACGCGTTATGGAAATAACGTAAAAATGTATAAATAAGAGATGGCTTATGCTGTCTCTTATTCCATACTGATAACCATTATTTCCCATCAGCATATAGATATGCGAAATCCTTACTTCCCCATATCTGGCTGGAAGGTATGCTGGGAAGGTATCCCAATTTCATACAGTTAAGGACAGGCCATGAGTAAGATTTATGAAGATAACTCGCTGACTATCGGTCATACGCCGCTGGTTCGACTGAACCGTATCGGTAATGGACGCATTCTGGCGAAGGTGGAGTCGCGCAACCCGAGCTTCAGCGTCAAGTGCCGTATCGGCGCCAATATGATTTGGGATGCCGAAAAGCGTGGCGTACTGAAACCTGGCGTGGAACTGGTGGAGCCGACCAGCGGCAACACCGGTATTGCGCTGGCGTATGTCGCCGCCGCGCGCGGTTACAAACTCACCCTGACCATGCCGGAAACCATGAGCATTGAACGCCGCAAGCTACTCAAAGCATTAGGCGCGAATCTGGTGCTGACCGAAGGGGCGAAAGGGATGAAAGGCGCTATTCAGAAAGCCGAAGAAATTGTCGCCAGCGATCCGCAAAAATATCTCCTGCTCCAGCAGTTCAGCAACCCTGCCAACCCGGAAATCCATGAAAAAACCACCGGCCCGGAAATCTGGGAAGACACCGATGGTCAGGTGGATGTGTTTATCTCCGGCGTCGGCACTGGCGGTACGTTAACCGGCGTCACGCGTTATATCAAAGGGACGAAGGGTAAAACCGATCTTATCACCGTTGCGGTAGAACCCACTGACTCCCCGGTTATTGCCCAGGCGCTGGCTGGTGAAGAGATCAAACCAGGCCCGCATAAAATTCAGGGCATCGGCGCAGGCTTCATCCCGGGCAACCTGGATCTGAAACTGATTGATAAAGTAGTTGGCATCACCAATGAAGAAGCCATTTCTACCGCGCGCCGTCTGATGGAAGAGGAAGGTATTCTGGCAGGAATTTCTTCCGGTGCCGCGGTTGCTGCAGCGCTTAAGCTGCAGGAAGATGAAAGCTTTACCAATAAGAATATTGTGGTTATCCTACCTTCATCAGGTGAGCGTTATCTGAGCACCGCGTTGTTCGCCGATCTCTTTACTGAGAAAGAACTGCAACAGTGATGCCAGCATGTTAAAAACGCGTAAAAAAGCACCTTTTTGGGTGCTTTTTTGTGGCCTGCTTCAAACTTTCACCTCACCTGGCATTGATTCACCCTGCCGGAACTGGTATTTAACCAGACTAATTATTTTGATGCGCGAAATTAATCGTTACAGGAAAAGCGTTAGCTGAATCGATTTTATGATTTGGTTCAAATCTTCCTTTCGCGGCATAATGTTTAATGACGAGCGAAACGTCAGCGGCCATAAGTTGCCAGCAACGGATTGCGTAGAACACCTTTTGTGTCGCGTCCCGTTTACGCCGGCGCTAACAATACAGGCTAAAGTTGAGCCGCCAGGCTAGACTTTAGTTCCACAACACTAAACCTATAAGTTGGGGAAATACAATGTTCCAGCAAGAAGTTACCATTACCGCTCCGAACGGTCTGCACACCCGCCCTGCTGCTCAGTTTGTTAAAGAAGCAAAAGGCTTCACTTCTGAGATTACTGTGACTTCCAACGGCAAAAGCGCCAGCGCGAAAAGCCTGTTTAAACTGCAGACTCTGGGCCTGACTCAAGGCACCGTCGTCACCATCTCCGCAGAAGGTGAAGATGAGCAGAAAGCGGTTGAACATCTGGTCAAACTGATGGCGGAACTCGAGTAAGTTTTTTTCCGGGTTCTTTTAAAAATCAGTCACAAGTAAGGTAGGGTTATGATTTCAGGCATTTTAGCATCCCCGGGTATCGCTTTCGGCAAAGCACTGCTGCTGAAAGAAGACGAAATCGTCATTGACCGGAAAAAAATTTCTGCCGACAAGGTTGATCAGGAAGTTGAACGTTTTCTGAGCGGTCGTGCCAAGGCATCTGCGCAACTGGAAGCGATCAAGACAAAAGCTGGTGAAACGTTCGGTGAAGAAAAAGAAGCCATCTTTGAAGGGCATATTATGCTGCTCGAAGATGAGGAGCTGGAGCAGGAAATCATAGCCCTGATTAAAGATAAGCACATGACGGCTGACGCAGCCGCACATGAAGTTATCGAAGGTCAGGCCACTGCCCTGGAAGAACTGGATGACGAATACCTGAAAGAGCGTGCGGCTGACGTACGTGATATCGGTAAGCGCCTGCTGCGCAACATCCTGGGTCTGGCCATTATCGATCTGAGCGCGATTCAGGAAGAAGTTATCCTGGTTGCCGCTGACCTGACGCCGTCAGAAACTGCACAGCTGAACCTGCAGAAAGTGCTGGGCTTCATCACCGACGCGGGCGGACGCACGTCTCATACCTCCATCATGGCGCGTTCTCTGGAACTGCCAGCGATCGTAGGTACCGGTAGCGTCACCGCTCAGGTGAAAAACGGCGACTATCTGATTCTGGATGCCGTAAACAACCAGGTTTACGTCAACCCGACCAACGATGTTATTGAGCAACTGCGCGCCGTCCAGGAGCAGGTTGCGACCGAGAAAGCGGAACTCGCAAAACTGAAAGATCTGCCGGCAATCACGCTGGATGGACATCAGGTTGAAGTTTGCGCCAACATCGGTACCGTTCGCGACGTTGAAGGCGCTGAGCGTAACGGCGCGGAAGGCGTTGGTCTGTATCGTACTGAATTCCTGTTCATGGATCGCGACGCGCTGCCGACGGAAGAAGAGCAGTTTGCCGCCTATAAAGCGGTCGCTGAAGCGTGCGGCTCGCAGGCGGTTATCGTCCGTACCATGGACATTGGCGGCGACAAAGAGCTGCCGTACATGAACTTCCCGAAAGAAGAGAACCCGTTCCTGGGCTGGCGCGCCGTGCGTATCGCCATGGATCGCAAAGAGATCCTGCGTGACCAGGTTCGCGCGATTCTGCGTGCCTCCGCTTTCGGTAAATTGCGCATTATGTTCCCGATGATCATCTCTGTTGAAGAAGTTCGCGCGCTGCGCAAAGAGATTGAAATCTACAAACAGGAACTGCGTGACGAAGGTAAAGCATTTGACGAAAGCATTGAGATTGGCGTGATGGTGGAAACACCGGCTGCGGCGACAATTGCGCGTCATTTAGCCAAAGAAGTTGATTTCTTTAGTATCGGCACCAATGATTTAACGCAGTACACCCTGGCAGTTGACCGTGGTAATGATATGATTTCACACCTTTACCAGCCAATGTCACCGTCCGTACTGAACTTGATCAAGCAAGTTATTGATGCTTCTCATGCAGAAGGTAAATGGACTGGCATGTGTGGTGAGCTTGCAGGCGACGAACGTGCTACACTTCTGTTGCTGGGGATGGGTCTGGACGAATTCTCTATGAGCGCCATTTCTATCCCGCGCATTAAGAAGATTATCCGTAACACGAACTTCGAAGATGCGAAGGTGTTAGCAGAGCAGGCTCTTGCTCAACCGACAACGGACGAGTTAATGACGCTGGTTAACAAGTTCATTGAAGAAAAAACAATCTGCTAATCCACGAGATGCGGCCCAATTTACTGCTTAGGAGAAGATCATGGGTTTGTTCGATAAACTAAAATCTCTGGTTTCTGATGATAAGAAAGACACCGGAACTATTGAGATTGTTGCCCCGCTCTCTGGCGAGATCGTCAACATCGAAGACGTGCCGGATGTAGTTTTTGCTGAAAAAATCGTTGGTGATGGCATCGCTATCAAACCAACCGGTAACAAAATGGTCGCCCCTGTTGACGGTACCATCGGCAAAATCTTTGAAACCAACCATGCGTTCTCTATCGAATCCGATAGCGGCATTGAGCTGTTCGTTCACTTCGGTATCGACACCGTTGAGCTGAAAGGCGAAGGCTTCAAGCGTATTGCTGAAGAAGGTCAGCGCGTGAAAGTTGGCGATCCGGTCATCGAGTTCGATCTGCCGTTGCTGGAAGAAAAAGCCAAGTCTACCCTGACTCCGGTTGTTATCTCCAACATGGATGAAATCAAAGAACTGATCAAACTGTCCGGTAGCGTGACCGTGGGTGAAACTCCGGTTATCCGCATTAAGAAGTAATTCTTGCCGCAGTGAAGAATGGCGCCTTTGGGCGCCATTTTTTTTGCCTGTAGGCCGGATAAGGCACTTGCGCCGCCATCCGGCGATGGTGCGGCGCACTGCCTGATGGCGCTACGCTTATCAGGCCTACAAGGTTGCGAACATTTCAGCGCCAATCCACGGGTTACAACTGCGAGGTCACCGGGCGAAAGCACTTCTCGCGCATCAGGATCTTCATCCCATCCGGGCCACTCTCCAGCATCCTGCGTTCGGAATCGGACACTTGCAACTCGCACTGATAGCCGCCAGTGATGCCAAACATCGCCCGCGCCACGCAGATATCTTCCAGCGCGTCCAGCCCGCTCGTTTCAAAATGCCCCACGATACGTCCCTGCTGGCGAACCACCAGCCGATAACTCTTCATCGCGCCTCCCCTGCCGGCGGCAGAATTAACTCATCACAGCCACACTGCTGTGTCCAGGTCATCACCTCCAGCACGCGCTGCGCCGCATCTTTTGCCGCGGTCGTCAGTTTTTTCCCCTGCACAACACCGCTGACCAGCTCGGCGCAGAAGAGATCTCCCGTCCCTTTTAATTCCGTCGCCACCCGCGGATGGGCAAAGACCTCCACGACCTGCGCAGTAACGACCGCAACCGTTATGGTCTCCAAAGATTCGCCCGGCGCGCTGGTGATAACCACCCATTTCAGCGTATCGGAAAGCAGCGATTGCGCCGCCGCCACCGCCTCTTCCAGCGTGCGGCACGGTTTACCACTCAGCATCTCCAGCTCAAATACGTTCGGCGTTAGCCCCTGCGCCTGCGGCAACAAATGTGTGCGATAAGCCTGCGGAATTTCCGCCTGCACATACATTCCACTGTCGGTATCGCCAATGACCGGATCGACAAGAATACACACCTCCGGATGCGAAGCCCGGATCGCCATTAGCCACTTCGAAAGCAAGACAATTTGGTCTGCGCTGCCCATGTAACCGGTGGTAATCGCTTTTAATTCACGTAGCGCATCGCGCTCATTCAACGCCGTAAGGTAGCCTGCAAACCACTCGGCGGGAATAATGTCGCCATAAAAGGTTTTATAGTGCGGCGTATTGCTGAATAGCACCGTCGGGACCGCCGTCACGCGTAGTCCCTGCGCTTTAATGGCCGGAACAGCGATACTGTTGCCTACGCTGCCGTACACGACCTGTGACTGGACGGCGACGATATCGGTCTGTAATGCCCGATGGTTGTCGTCGAAGAGCACTGACTGAATATCACTCTCTTGTCCCATAAAATTTTCCTCTCGCTGGACAGCAGGCTACCGCCTCATTATCATTGTCATATGCTAAAATTCATTTTGTCATAGGTCAATAATGATCGACGGAAAAACCGCTAACGAAATTTTTGACAGTATCCGTCAACACATTATCGCCGGCACGTTACGGGCGGAGGATTCGCTCCCGCCGGTACGGGAGCTGGCAAGCGAATTAAAGGTGAACCGCAATACCGTCGCAGCGGCGTATAAACGGCTGATAACGGCGGGACTGGCGCAAAGTTTAGGCCGCAATGGGACGGTGATTAAAGGCAGTCCGTCTCCCGTAGCGCTGGAAGGCGGCGATCCACATACGCCTCTGCACGACCTTTCCGGCGGCAATCCCGATCCGCAGCGTCTGCCTGACCTTAGCCGTTATTTTGCCCGTCTCAGCCGCACGCCGCATCTCTACGGCGATGCGCCCGTTTCCCCTGAACTACACGCCTGGGCGGCGCGCTGGCTACGGGATGCCACCCCCGTCGCAGGTGAAATTGATATCACCAGCGGAGCTATCGACGCTATCGAAAGACTGCTTTGCGCGCATCTGCTGCCGGGCGACAGCGTCGCGGTGGAAGATCCCTGTTTTTTAAGCAGTATCAATATGCTGCGCTATGCCGGTTTTAGCGCCAGCCCGGTCAGTGTGGATAGCGAAGGAATGCAGCCTGAAAAGCTGGAACAGGCGCTAAACCAGGGCGCGCGGGCAGTGATCTTAACGCCGCGCGCGCACAACCCTACCGGCTGTAGCCTGAGCGCTCGCCGTGCCGCTGCGCTGCAAAATATACTGGCGCGTTACCCTCAGGTAGTGGTCATTATTGACGATCACTTCGCCCTGCTTTCTTCGTCGCCCTGGCAGCCGGTTATTGCGCAGACAACGCAACACTGGGCGGTGATACGCTCCGTTTCCAAAGCCCTCGGCCCCGATTTACGTCTTGCTATTGTCGCCAGCGACAGCGCGACCTCGGCAAAACTTCGGCTGCGGCTAAATGCCGGTAGTCAGTGGGTCAGCCATCTGTTACAGGATCTGGTCTACGCCTGCCTGACCGACCCTGAGTATCAGCACAGGCTGGCGCAAACGCGGCTGTTTTACGCCACCCGGCAACAAAAACTGGCCCGCGCCCTACAGCAATATGGCATCGCCATTTCTCCCGGCGACGGCGTGAATGCCTGGCTCCCGCTGGACACCCATAGCCAGGCTACCGCGTTTACGCTGGCAAAATCCGGCTGGCTGGTACGTGAGGGAGAAGCCTTTGGCGTAAGCGCGCCGTCTCACGGTCTACGTATCACGCTGTCGACATTAAATGACAGCGAGATCAACACGCTGGCGGCTGATATCCATCAGGCGCTAAATCGCTAACAGGAGAAAATAACGTGCGAGTTCATTTTGTTGTCCATGAGTCGTTTGAATCCGCTGGCGCTTATCTGAAATGGGCTGAAGATCGCGGTTATACCATTTCATGGTCGCGCGTCTATGCCGGAGAAGCGCTACCGCCCAATGCCGATGAGTTCGATATGCTCGTGGTATTTGGCGGTCCGCAGTCGCCGCGCACCACCCGCGAAGAGTGCCCGTACTTTGACTCTCGCGCCGAACAGCACTTAATTAATCAGGCGATTACGGCCCGGCGAATGGTTATCGGCATTTGTCTTGGTTCGCAGCTCATTGGCGAGGCGCTGGGCGCCGCTGTGTGCCAAAGTCCGGAAAAAGAGATTGGTCACTACCCTATTACGCTCACTGAAGCCGGTCTGCGGCATCCGCTTATCACCCACTTTGGCTCCCCGTTAACCGTCGGCCACTGGCACAACGATATGCCAGGACTCACCGATCAGGCGACCGTGCTGGCCGAAAGCGAAGGCTGTCCACGTCAGATAGTGCAGTACGGCAATTTTGTCTACGGCTTCCAGTGTCATATGGAATTTACCGCTGAGGCGGTTGAAGGATTAATCCAACATTCGCAGCAGGAGCTGGCCGACGCGCAAGGGAAGCGTTTTATCCGCTCGGTTGCCGAGATGCGCGCATGGGATTACCAGCAGATGAATGAAAAGCTGTGGCGTTTTCTGGATGAACTCACGCTGGCGCACTCACAGAAATAACCACACCAGGAGTGCAACTTATTACCCGGCTAACGGTCTGAGGTGCAGTGATTATCGCATGAAAAAGGATTTTACCATGAAGAAAATTGTCTGCGCCGTCGTTGCGCTCCTGCTGACCCTACCCGCCTGGGCCAAACTCAACGCCCATGAAGAAGCGCGCATTAACGCCATGCTGAATGCGCTGGCGCAGAAAAAGGATCTGACATTCGTTCGTAACGGTGATGCGCATAACTGCGAGGAAGCCGTATCGCACCTGCGCTTAAAACTGGGCAACACGCGCAATCGTATCGACACCGCCGAACAGTTTATCGATAAAGTCGCGTCGTCGTCGTCCATCACCGGAAAACCCTATATCGTTAAAATTCCCGGTAAAGCGGATGAAAATGCACAGCCTTATTTACATGCGCTTATTGCGGAAACGGATAAGAATGTTGAGTAAGAAAAAATCATAATGCCAGGCGTGTTACTGTGGTTTTTTAAAGGCGTTATCGCGCTTCTGTTAGCGTTTGCTGTAGGGTTAATCGTTTACTATTATCTGGAAATTCGTCCCATAGCCCAGACCGCATTACAGAGCGCCTCTTTCTGGTTGTCCGAATCGCCGCAGACGCGTTTTTTGCGCCGCGCTACGGCCAAAATACACCCCAAATCTTATACTGCCAGATTGCTCTATACCCAAGCCGGCGTGGATGGGCATTTCAGGACCGCGATCTGGGTGTTCTGGTTGGACAGCCTGTACCGCGACGACGAGCTGTATGCCATGATGCTGGCGCAAGCGTATTATGGCCGGGATTCGCAGGGTAACGCGGTTTACGGTACGAAAAATGCGGCGTTAACGTTATTTCACGTACCAGTGACAGAGATGACCTGCCAGCAACAAGTACAACTGATTTATATGTTTAAAGCGCCGTCACTTTACCGGCCTGGTTCAGCCAGGCTGGTAGAAAGCAGCAAGCATTACATGACGCTTTGCCAGGAACAAATACAACAATAAGAACAACAGACGAGCTTTTATTATAAAAGGCGGCGGTAATGCGCTGGCGCACATAGAAAATCGGCAGGATATTCCCGCCTGTCAAAGGCGCCGTTGCCTGTGTTTATCCCAATCAGCTGAACCCATTAGTTTAAATCCCTGCCCCCTGGCTGAAATGCTCTTCACCAAACACGCCGGTCGAAAGGTAACGGTCGCCGCGATCGCAGATGATCGCCACCACTATCGCGCCGGGCGTGGCTCGTGCGACGCGTAACGCGCCCGCTACCGCGCCGCCGGAACTCACGCCGCAGAAAATGCCTTCACGAACGGCCAGTTCACGCATGGTGTTTTCGGCATCATTCTGATGAATATCCAGCACCTCATCTACCAGCGAGGCGTTAAAAATGCCCGGCATATATTCCGCAGGCCAGCGGCGAATGCCCGGAATACTGCTGCCCTCTTCCGGCTGTAGGCCAACGATGGTGACCGGTTTTTCCTGCTCGCGCAGAAAACGCGACACGCCGGTAATGGTGCCGGTGGTGCCCATGCTGGAGACAAAATGGGTGATGCGACCTGACGTTTGCCGCCAGATTTCCGGGCCGGTGGTGGTGTAGTGCGCATATGGGTTATCGGGGTTATTAAACTGATCGAGCAGTTTACCTTCTCCACGTTCAGACATAGCGAGCGCTAAATCGCGCGCCCCTTCCATTCCCTGCTCTTTAGTGACCAGAATCAGTTCCGCGCCATAGGCCCGCATTGCCGCCCGACGCTCCTGGCTCATGTTGTCCGGCATCAACAGCTTCATGCGATAACCTTTCAGCGCGGCGATCATCGCCAGCGCAATGCCCGTGTTGCCGCTGGTCGCTTCAATCAGGACATCGCCCGGTTTAATTTCCCCGCGCTTTTCCGCCTCGACAATCATCGATAGCGCCGCGCGATCTTTCACCGATCCTGCCGGATTATTGCCTTCCAGCTTGACCCAGATTTCACTGCCGTTATCCGGCCCCAGACGTTGTAATTTGACCAGCGGCGTATTGCCGATGGTTTGTTCTAATGTATTCACGTTTTCAGCTCGTAAAAAAGCCCGGTATGCGTAGCGCCACCGGGCGATAACTATACAAATTAACCTATCAGGCCGATTGCGCCAGAGCAAGTTCCTCTTCACGCGTTTCAATACGCTGGTCGCCGTTATACAGACGCGCTTTTTGCAGTCCAACAAATAAACGCTCGCCGCGAACCGGAACATCCTCACCCGCCATCACCACCGTCAGCGGATCGTGATACCACCCCAGCGGCTGTACCACTAACTGTGTATAGTGACCTTTCGGGCTGGCCTCAATGACCTGTACTGGTAGCGGAGAATCCAGGCTGGTGCGGCGGCTAATATCCACCTCCCACGGACGCAGGAACAGATCGACCGGCCCCTGGTACGCGGGCGTATAACCCAGCGGCCAGCGATGCGCGCCAACGTGAAACTGCCCGCCGCGGACGGTGCCTGTCAGGCGGTTCACCTCGCCCATAAACTCCAGTACGAAGCGAGTTGCCGGTTCACGCCACACTCGATCCGGCGCATCAGCCTGTTCGATATTGCCCTGACTCATCACCACCACCCGATCCGCCACTTCCGTCGCTTCTTCCTGATCGTGGGTGACAAAGACGCTGGTGAATTTCAGTTCTTCATGTAGCTGGCGCAACCAGCGACGTAACTCTTTACGTACCTGGGCATCCAGCGCGCCAAAGGGTTCATCCAGCAGTAGAATTTGCGGTTCTACGGCAAGCGCGCGCGCCAGCGCCACGCGCTGTTTTTGTCCGCCGGAAAGCTGGGCGGGGAAGCGATCCGCGAGGTGCGCCAGTTGCACCATCTCCAGCAATTGCGTCACTTTCGTTTTAATCGCCGCCGCAGTTGGGCGGTCGCGTCGCGGCAACACCGTCAGGCCAAAAGCGATGTTGTCAAACACCGTCATATGGCGAAACAGCGCATAGTGCTGAAACACAAAACCGACTTTACGCTCACGCGCGTGCAGGCGGCTAACGTCCGTACCGTGGAAACGAATATGGCCGCTGGACTGATGTTCCAGCCCGGCAATAATGCGCAGCAGCGTCGTTTTGCCGGAACCTGACGGCCCCAACAAGGCAACCATCTGGCCGGAAGGAATATCCAGCGAGATATCATTCAGTACCTGAGTACGACCAAACGATTTCTTAATTCTGGCGATCTCAATGCTCATGATTTTCCTCCTGTTGCGCGCGTTTTTCCTGATTCTCCAGACGCCATTGCAACATGCTCTTCAAAAACAGGGTAATAATCGCCATTAGCGTCAACAATGCGGCGGCGGTAAAGGAGCCGACGGTGTTGTAGTCCTGCTCCAGTAATTCAATCTGTAACGGTAGCGATAACGTTTCGCCGCGAATCGAGCCGGACACCACCGACACCGCGCCAAACTCGCCAATCGCGCGGGCGTTGGTTAACACCACGCCGTAAAGTAGCGCCCAGCGAATATTCGGCAACGTCACGCGGCGAAACATTTGCCAACCGGATGCGCCCAGTAAAATCGCCGCCTCATCTTCCTGACTGCCCTGACTGAGCATCACTGGCACCAGTTCGCGCACCACAAACGGGCAGGTGACAAAAATAGTGACCAGTACCATCCCCGGCCAGGAGAACATCATTTGCAAATTATGCTCATCCAGCCAGCCGCCCAACGGGCCGTTGGAGCCGTAAAACAGCAGATAGACCAGACCGGCCACCACCGGTGAGACGGCAAAGGGAATATCCAGCAGGGTCAGCAATAGCTGACGTCCGGGGAAGTTAAAGCGCGTCACCAGCCACGCCAGCAGAATACCGAACACCAGATTCACCGGCACTGCGATCAAGGCAATCAACACCGTCAGCCAGATGGCGTGCAGCATGTCCGGATCGGCCAGATTTTGCAGTACCGGCATTAACCCTTTGCTGAACGCTTGCACGAAGATGTAAATCATCGGCACCAGCAGGATAAACGCCGAAACCAGCATCCCGACGCCAATCAGAAACCATTTTCCCCAGTTAATGCGGGGGACGTCGTATCGCTTCAATTGAGTCACTTCCGCCATTAATGACCTACCACACGTCGACCAAAGCGACTTTGCAGAGTGTTAATTGAGAACAGCAGCAGCAGTGATGCCGCAAGGATCACCGAGGCAATAGCGCTGGCAGCTGGGTAATCAAACTCCTGCAAACGCACAAAAATCATCAGCGAGGTCACTTCTGTTTTCCAGGCGATATTGCCGGCGATAAAAATCACCGCGCCAAACTCGCCCAGGCTACGGGTAAAAGAGAGCGCCACGCCGGCAATCAGCGCAGGCGACAGCTCAGGCAGCACGACTTTGCGAAAACTTTGCAGGCGGGTGGCCCCCAGCGTTTGTGCCGCTTCTTCATATTCCGGCCCCAGCTCTTCCAGTACCGGCTGGACGGTGCGTACCACAAATGGAATGCTGGTAAAGGCCATCGCCACCGCAATGCCGAGCCAGGTATAGGTCACTTTGATATCAAACTGCGCAAGAAACTGACCGTAGAAACCGTTCACAGAGAACAGCGAGGCCAGCGTCAGACCCGCTACCGCTGTCGGCAGCGCAAACGGCAGATCCATCAGCGCATCCAGTAACGTGCGCCCTGGAAAACGGTAGCGGGTTAAAATCCACGCCATCAGCAGGCCAAACACGCCATTAAAAATCGACGCCACAAATGCCGCCAGCAGCGTCACTTTATAAGCAGCCACCACCTGTGGGTTGGTCACGACATCCCAGTATTGCGACCAGCTCATCTGTGAGAGCTGCATCACCAGCGCGCTCAACGGCAACAGCAGGATCAGGCAGACAAACAGCAAACTGGTGCCGAGGCTTAACGTAAAGCCGGGCAGCACGCGTCGGGAAGAAACGGCAAGCATTACTTACGCCCCGCCGCCAACAGTTTGTCCAGCTCGCCGCCGCTGGCAAAGTGCGTTTTCATCACCTCAGGCCAGGAACCAAACTTGTCTTCCACGCGGAACAGTTCGGTCTGCGGGAATTTATCTGCTTGCTTGCCCATGATTTCCGGGTTATTCACGCGGTAGTAGTAATGGGTAATGATGGTCTGCGCCTGCGGGCTATACAGCCAGTTCAGGTAAGCTTTGGCGGCTTTTTCTGTGCCGTTGGCCTGCACGTTTTTATCCACCCAGGCAACCGGGAATTCAGCAAGAATGTTCGTTTTCGGGATCACCACTTCAAATCCCTGGGCTTCATATTGTTTGCGGATGTTGTTCACTTCCGATTCAAAACTAATCAGCACATCGCCCAGACCACGCTCGGCAAAGGTAGTCGTAGCGCCGCGACCGCCGGTATCAAACACTTCGACGTTTTTCAGGAACTGGGTCATAAACTGTTCGGTTTTGGCTTTATCGCCGCCGTCCGCGTTATCCGCTGCGCCCCATGCCGCCAGATACGTGTAACGGGCGTTGCCGGAGGTTTTTGGGTTAGGGAAAATCAGCTTCACGTCGGAACGTACAAGATCGCTCCAGTCGTGAATATTTTTCGGGTTCCCCTTGCGCACCAGGAAGCCCATCGTGGAATAGAATGGCGAACTGTTGTTCGGCAGACGGCTTTGCCAGTCGGCAGGGATCAGTTTGCCTTTATCATGGAGAATCTGTACGTCGGTCACCTGATTGTAGGTCACGACGTCTGCCTTCAGTCCCTGCAAAATCGCCAGCGCCTGTTTTGATGACCCGGCATGAGACTGCTTAATCGTCAGCTTATCGCCGCCGTTATCCTTCGCCCATTGTTGCTCAAACGGCGGGTTAAGGGCGGCAAACAGCTCGCGGGAGACATCGTATGAGCTGTTCAGCAGCTCCGTTGCCTGCGCCTGCCCTGCCAGTAACAGCATTGCTGCCAGCGTCAGGGGTCTCTTTTTCAGTAAGTTAACGGCCATTGCGCACCCTTATAAATTTAATGACTTTCTTATGGTCATCATATTTATAACCAGCGCTAAAGGAGTAACGGTTTTATATACCGTTTGATGATTTGAAAGTTGAAAAGGGAATAAGAGAATCCCTCCCCACGCGGCGCGGGGAGGAGACCGGCATCAATCAGACGCCTACGCTTACGCTTTCAGGCAGGGTACTGCCGCCATCAATGACGTTTTGCGTTCCGGTAAGATAGCTGGACTCATCGGAAGCCAGAAATGCCGCCAGTTCCCCTACTTCCAGCGGATCGGCAAGACGGCGTAGCGGAATGGCTTTTGCCATTTCCGTTAATACCGATTCCGGATCGTCAGGGTTAGACTGACGGGCAATGCTTTCCGCCATCGGCGTTCTTACATAACCGGGGCAAATGGCATTCACGCGAATACCGGACTGCGCGTACTCTACCGCCAGCGATTTGGTTAAACCGACAATGGCGGCTTTTGACAGCGCATAGGCCGTTTCACCCGGGTCCGCCACCATATCTCCCGTGACGGAAGACATCATCACAATGCGGCCATCTTTACGTTTGATCATCTCCGGCAGGACGGCTTTGGTGACGTTCCAGACACCTTTAATATTAATATCAATGTGGAAATCGCGATCTTCTTCACTCATATCGAGGAAGTTGCCCAGACGGCACACGCCAGCGTTATTCACCAAAATATCAATTCTACCTTCAGTCTCTTTGGCGCGCGCAACCGCCGCCTGCACCGAAGCAAAATCTCTGACGTCAGCCTTAACGGCAGTACAGCGATGTCCGCGCCCGCCCAGCTCATCCGCCAGCTTTTCAATCTCATCGGAGATATCCAGCAAGATTAAGTTCGCGCCGTGGCGTGCGAATACGCGAGCGATCCCTTCGCCAATGCCCTGCGATGCGCCCGTAATCAATGCTGTCTTGCCCGTGAGTTTACCCATTTTCAATGTCTCCTTTTGAATATGGAGTCTTACACTCCATTAACACTGAAAATACAGTAATAACAAATAAGCGCTGAGGAATAGCTCACTAATTCAGGTAAATATTAGGTAAAAAAATCCCCGCGGAGGCGGGGATGGGCATTTTCATGCTGTTTCATGCTGTTCTGCCTGATGGCGCTGCGCTTATCAGTCCTACCAATCGTAGGTCGAATAAAGCATTTGCGCTGCCATCCGACAGGGTTTTACCTTATAGCGCTAACAGGCGATCCAGCGACGGCGCAAAATAGTAGCCGCCAGTCACCGGTTTGGTGAAGCGCAGCATTGCGTCGCGTTTACCGTCGGTATCGCCGAACATACTCAGAAGCTGCTGTTCGATATTGTGCAGGCGTGCGCAGTAAGCGCAGAAATAGAGACCATGAGTACCACTGGCGGTGCCGTATGGCAGGCTCTGGCGCACAATCTTCAGCCCTTTGCCATCTTCTTTGAGATCGACGCGGCTCAGGTGAGACGTTGCCGGACGCGCATCGCCGTCAATCTCTTCATTGGCTTCTTTGGTACGCCCGATCATCATCTCCTGATCGTGAATATTCATCCGGTTAAGTTGCTTGAGATTGTGCTCCCAACGCTGCACGAACACATAACTGCCGCCAGCATCCACGCCATCTTTGATCACCGCCACTTCACGGCGCGTCTCTTCGCCTGCCGGGTTCTCTGTCCCGTCGACAAAGCCGCTCAGATCGCGTTCTTCCACCCAACGGAAGCCGTGAACTTCTTCTTTCACATCGATACAGTCGCCGAAGGCTTCCATCGCCGCCTGGGCAACAGAAAAATTCACATCGTGGCGCAGGGAAAGGATATGGATCAGCACGTCATACTGCGTGGCCGACGCCAGCCCTTTACCATAAGGAATAAAATCTTTCAGTTCTTCCGCCCCGACGCCGCCGCTCAGGGCGCGCCAGGTGTTGTTGCCAAACGCCACAACGGCCCCAAGATGGGCGTCCGGAAATTTGACTTCGAAGGTCGCCAGTTTATCGGCAAATGTTCTGCTGGCCGCGCGCAGGGCGTCCAGGTCGCCTTTCACATTGGCTTCAATCCAAATTGCCGCACGGCAATGTTCCGGCAAAATGCCACTTTGAACCTGAGACATGATTCCTCCTGAAAATGAGAATGCCACGCAGTCGTGGCATTAATGGAGGCTATTTTACCTTGTTTTTAAGCGAAGCGGTTTGTTCAGGCGCAAATTAACGACGCCAGATAATTTTGCGCACGTCCCAGTTTTTTAAGACGTCATCAGGAGGCATTAAGCCTTCCGGTCCGCTCCACTCGCCGGAGAAAACATAGCTAATATGCTGACTTCCCTCGGCTTTACATTCGACGCTGGTATGGCTATCGCTGGAAACCGGCTCGCAGTGACCAAACGCTTTGCTGTAAAGGTCGCTAAACGGCGTACCGATTTTGCCCCCCGCGGCAGTTGGGATATCGCTGTCCAGTACATCAATACGGCTCACGGTTCCCTGCTCACCGTTGATCACCATCGCGACGCTGTCGCCCTTCATCGCTTCGAAAAAGCGCACCACGTTGCCGTTATCGGTTTTCATACCGCTACGCAGGCGATAATCGCCATCTAATGCCTCTGCAATAGCCGGCTCTTCCAGCGGCGTGGCGGCGGTCAGCGCTCCCACGCCTTGCTCAGTGACTTCTGTCGAGGAACCAAACCAGTTCCATGGATTTGCGGCAGACCAGTTGACCGAGGAGAGCGTCGAGCAGCCGGTCAGCGCCAGCGGCAGTGCGAGTAAAGTCAAACGCAGCGATTTCATCTCACTTCCTTTCTTTTATTAATTAACGTTGGTTGGAGTGCGGGTTCGCCAAAAAGTGCCGTTATTCTTTCTCAAAGGAAAAACAGGCACGCAAACGTTGATTGGTTAACAGCCAGATCAGCGCGACGATGTCCGCCAGCAGCAGCGCCAGCCCGACGCCGTTGACCGGGTCGCCACCCAGCCACATCACCGGCAGCCAGCACAACGACACCAGTTGAGCGAGGATCAGGAGTCCGCGCAGCCAGCGCCACACACCAGGAACCGCTTCACGCCGCCCGCTGAGTAAAAACGCCACTACCGCCGGAACGCCGGGCAACAGCCCCAGCCAAAAATTATCATGGTCGGGATAAAAAAAGTTTAACAAAGTATTACCCTGTCCACGGGATGAACCGGCAATGACAAAGAGTACCCAGGCGCGCGCCTGAAGTAACAGTACGCACCAGAACAGAAACGGCAGGCGTAAACGTCCGTGTACATCATAATCGGCTGGATGAAACTCAGTACTCTTCATCTTCAATCAGGCGTTTACCCAAACTTAGGGCGTCAGAATGCTCATACCCCAGACGTTCATACATGCCCAGCACAACGTCGTTATCATCGCGCACCATAATTTGGATTTTCGGACACCCGCGGGCGATGAGTTTTTTTTCCAGCCGGTTAAGCAGCGCATTCGCAATGCCGCGCCCGCGGAACTCCGGGTGAACGCCCAGGTAATACGCCGAGCCGCGATGCCCGTCATAACCGCCCATTACCGTACCGACGACTTCGCCGCTAACTTCCGCAACGAGGAACAAGCTGACATCGTGATTCACCTTGCGTTCAATATCCATTTCAGGATCGTTCCATGGACGCAGCAGGTCGCAACGCTCCCAGAGGGTAATCACCTCTTCGAAATCTTCCTGGCGAAAAACGCGTATTTCCATGGTATTCGTTGCCTTTTCGGGTGGAAAAACCAAGATTATGGCGCAAACATCTGATTCAGCCAATATCTGACGCGATGTAGCGGAAAAAATGGCATAATGGCGATGTGTCACGTATTGAAATGAAAAGTAAAACAATTCTCATCACCAACCGTCGTAACGGATTACGCGATACGATATAACATCTTGAACTTAATTTTCACAACTCAGGCCGTATGAGCACTTTTAAACTCCTAAAAACTCTCACTTCGCGCCGCCAGGTACTCAAAACAGGTCTGGCGGCCCTGACGCTGTCAGGTATGTCGCACGCAATAGCCAAAGAAGAAACGCTAAAAACCAGTAATGGTCACAGCAAACCCAAAACCAAAAAAACCGGCAGTAAACGGTTGGTGATGCTCGACCCCGGACACGGCGGCATCGATACCGGCGCGATTGGCCGCAACGGTTCTCAGGAAAAACACGTCGTACTGGCAATTGCCAAAAACGTACGCGCTATTTTGCGAAATCACGGAATCGATGCGCGTTTAACCCGGACAGGGGATACCTTTATTCCGCTGTACGATCGGGTGGAAATCGCCCATAAGCACGGCGCGGATCTGTTTATGTCCATTCATGCCGATGGTTTTACCAACCCGAAAGCGGCGGGCGCTTCCGTTTTTGCGCTTTCCAACCGCGGGGCCAGTAGCGCCATGGCGAAGTATCTCTCCGAGCGTGAAAACCGCGCGGACGAAGTGGCGGGTAAAAAAGCCACTGACCGGGATCATCTATTACAACAAGTTTTGTTTGATCTGGTGCAAACCGATACGATTAAAAACAGTCTGACGCTGGGTTCGCATATTCTCAAGAAAATCAAACCCATACATAAATTACACAGCCGCACTACCGAACAAGCGGCTTTCGTGGTGCTAAAATCACCGTCAATTCCGTCGGTACTGGTCGAAACCTCGTTTATTACCAATCCGGAAGAAGAACGCCTGCTGGGCACGACGGCGTTTCGCCAGAAAATCGCTACGGCGATCGCCAACGGCATCATCAGTTATTTTCACTGGTTTGATAATCAGAAAGCACACACGAAGAAACGGTAATCATGAAACCCGATGCACATCACGTAAAACAGTTTCTGCTACGCCTGCAGGATGATATTTGCCAAACGTTATCCGCTGTGGATGGCGCAAACTTTGTCGAAGATAGCTGGCGACGCGAAGCGGGCGGCGGCGGACGCAGCCGGGTATTACGCAACGGCGGGATTTTCGAACAGGCGGGCGTTAATTTCTCTCACGTTCACGGCGATGCAATGCCCGCGTCCGCCACCGCGCATCGGCCAGAACTCGCCGGGCGTAGCTTCGAAGCGATGGGCGTATCGCTGGTGGTGCATCCGCACAATCCGTATATTCCCACCAGCCATGCTAACGTGCGCTTTTTTATTGCCGAAAAACCGGGCGCCGATCCGGTGTGGTGGTTTGGCGGCGGGTTCGATTTAACGCCCTACTACGGCTTTGAAGAGGATGCCGTTCACTGGCACCGCACCGCCCGCGACCTGTGCCAGCCGTTTGGCGACGATGTGTATCCGCGTTATAAAAAGTGGTGCGATGACTACTTTTTCCTCAAGCATCGTAACGAGCAGCGCGGTATCGGCGGCCTGTTTTTTGACGATTTGAATATGCCGGATTTCGACCACTGTTTTGCTTTTATGCAGGCGGTCGGCAACGGCTACACCCGGGCGTATTTACCGATTGTCGAACGACGCAAAGCGATGGTCTGGGGAGAGCGGGAGCGTAATTTTCAACTTTATCGCCGCGGTCGCTACGTGGAGTTCAATCTGCTATGGGACAGAGGCACCCTGTTTGGCCTGCAAACCGGCGGGCGCACTGAATCTATCCTGATGTCGATGCCGCCGCTGGTGCGCTGGGAGTACGACTGGCAGCCAGAAGCGGGTAGCCCGGAAGCAGCGCTGAGCGAGTTTATTCAGGTACGCGACTGGATTTAGCTTATTTATAAAGTAAAACAATGCAAACAAATACACGGAAAGTAGTAACCAGTGACGCCAAATGGCATCCCCATCTGGGTATAAGTTTTATTGGCTGCCTGCTTGCCATTACGCTAGAAATATATTTTGAAGAAAGAATATTCATCCCTCATAGCGGAGGGGTGAGCTTCGGTCTGATCGTGCTTCTGGTTATCAATATGGTGACCATCCCTGTGGTCATGGCCCTGATAGCATTACTCTGCTTTATTATTCATATTCCGCGTAAAAGCGTTAACTGCATCTTGCTATGCCTACTGGCATGTATTCTGACGATAGCCGGTTTGTTTATCGCCTATCCGGTTGGCCGTTGAATAAAAGCAGGTTCGTAGAAATAAACGAGTTCATTGTAGATAAAGAATTCGGATAACCGCCCGCTGCCGTTATCATTAGTAAAACAGTACAGTAAACACTCGTAGAATTTGCAGTGGAGCACTACCGCATGGACGAGCGTATTCCTTGTAAAAACCCGCAATGCTCACATTTCATCCTGCCAGCAACGGCTGCCCGCACGGAGGGCTATTGCATGCCCTGCGTCCAGGCGCGCTATCGGCAAGAGCAGGAAGAATATATCCGGAAAAACAGAAAAACGATCGACGCGTTCAGTGGCATTACCAACCCTGTTGAAATGCTTAAACTCGTTCATGAACCCCGGGAACACGATCCGTTAATCGAGTGGATTCCCTGCCCCATTCCGACCGATGAGCTTTACAAAAAGCTCTCCGATGATGAAAGCCGCGACATGGTCGATTATGCAGAAGAATTATTTGATTCCGGATGGCAGGAGGAAGCTCAGGAAATTGCGCTGTGCCTGGCGGCATTTACCCAGGCCAATCTGGATAATTTCCTGCGCCAGGTAATGAATGAAGAAGAACTGGAGCTCTCTTCACCCCTACCTTTTCACCGTGCGCCACCTGACGTACGCGACGCGCTTTTGCAGAAGGTGGAAACCGATGACGAAAACCGTGACGGCATTCTTTGCGCCCTGGCCTGGATTGGCGATGAGGTTGTCGTTGAGCATTTTAACCGCTGGCGCCAGGAACCACCTGCGTGGAGTGCTTCACTTCATATCCTCCCTCATCGCTATGCTCACCAGGCGGGATGGGAGCTCACTGAAAATGGCCGCAGGCGCGATCTTTACTTTCCGCAATGTACCCATCTGGTAAAACAGGCACCTGAACAGCCGGCCGTTTTTCGCGCCGTCGCAGAATATGGTGAAAACTGCCCACACTGTTCCCTGCCGCTAATCAATCTGTTTGAGGTTGCGCCGAGCGCCGTCGGCCTCAGCACGCAGGGTTGGCCCGGTCAAATTCGTATTCTGACCTGTCAGTGTTGTACGGCATATAACACCGTTTTCGCCACCGTCGATCCACAAGGCCAGCCGCGATGGTGCGAAAAAAATGCGCTCTCGACGCTGGCGGTGGAGAATTCCTCTGACTGGATAACGCTACCGCTTGATGTTCTGCACCCCGGGGAATCCCGTTTGCCGCTATTCGCTGCTGAAATATTTTTACCCACCACCTTCTCACAGCTCGGCGGCCATCCCGCATGGGTTCAGGATGCAGACTATCCCACGTGCCCAACGTGCGCGCAAACGATGATGTTTCTTGCGCAGCTAAGCTATGAAGATATCGAGGAAGAGGAATATGCGGAAGGAATGCTTTATGGGTTTATCTGCCCCTCCTGCCAAACAACGGCAACGTCTTATCAGCAAACATAAACGCTCATCCTCATGATCTGATGACAAAACTGTTTTGCACGTTGTGCGCGCGCTTCCCCGGAGGCGGCGCTGGCGCGCCTTGTCCGGGCTACCAACCACAGACGGCAGCGAATCCGTAGGCCCGGTAAGGCGCCAGCCGCCACCGGGCAATTCCCGACACGCGCACGTTATCAGCAACCGGAGAGCCTCCCCATCAATATCAAGCCCATTGCCGCATCCGTTGATGCAGCGTCAACGACGGTTTTTCGGCAAATAATTGCTGATAATCGCTGGCAAATTGCCCCAGATGCCAGAATCCCCACTGCATCGCGGCATCTTTGACCGTGGCGCTCTGCGACCACGGGCTAATCAGTTCCCGGCGTACTGCGTTTAAGCGAATACGTTTCAGCCACGCATTGGGGCCAATGCCCAAAATGGCGTGAAACGCATTTTGCAGCGTGCGACGGCTTACGTGTAGCTGGTTACATAAGTCGAGCACCGTCAGCGGCTCCGACATATTTTCCAGCACATATTCCCGCGCCCGCGACAGTAGCCTACGATATCCCTGATGGCTGATGCTTTCGGCGCTATGAATCGGCTTCGCCTCTTCCAGCATCGTGCCCATCGCCAGCAACAAATTATCACTCAAGACCTTACGCACCGCAGGTTGATGCAGGGTTTCAGGACTCTCGCTGAAGGTGGCCAGCGCCTGCTGCACAAATCCCCACAGCGCCGCTTTATGCTGCTCTTTTACCTCCAGCGCTAACTGGTTACGCAGCATATGCAGCACCCTTTCCGGGTTATGCAAAAACGTGGCCTGACGGGAAATAACATCTTCCGAGATAACGACGCCCAGAATGGTGTAATCATCCGGCGTGCTCAGTTCAAACTCGGTGCCTCCCGGTCGGGTGGCAATCTCGGCGCTGCCGAGCCCCTGCGCGCCGATAAATCCCTGTTCGCCGCGCGTCGCCGGAATACCAAACCAGAAAGAGTTTGGCCAAACCAGACACGACTGACGCAGCGCCAGGCCGGTGTATTCACGGAACACCTGAATCTCATCAAGCAGGATTTCCGTGAACTCGCCATGAAATTTACCCGGGTGTAACTGATCGTAGATCTGCTGCCAGGCGGTGATAGTCAGAGCATGTTCATAGACATCCGTCGTCCGTCGCTGATGAACATTGTCCACCTCGACTCTGGGCGTAAGTTTAACGTCTTCGGGTAACGCTTCATGATAAAGATGGTGCAAATTCGCTGTACGGGTCTTTTTCATGATCTTCTATGCCGGACGCCCGCCAGGACGCCCGGCCCTCCGACAGATTAATTTTTGATGCGATAGCGACTACTGCGTTTACGCAACGCTCCGTCAGAAAAGAGTTGTTCCAGCACGTTTCTGGCCTGCTCCAGCGGCCAGCCAAAATGCGCGGCAACCTCTCCCGCCGTCATTCCCTGGCGTACTGATGCCAGCAGCGCCAGTAACGCCTCAGCGAACTCAGGCGTTGCGGGTACCTGGGGCGCTTTCTCAGTCGGCGTTGTCGCACGCGCAAACCCGCCAACCAGCCACTGGGTGTCCTCTTCCGGACGACCAATTTCTTTGCGACTAATCACACGGCCTGTGCGCTGCGCGGCGGCGCTTCCGGCATCCAGCGCCGCACGACACGCCGCCAGATCGCCCTCCACCACCAGCGTTAACCTGCCAGGGTCGAGCACTTGATGACTGAGCAAACGCACGTTGGCCGCTTTCAGCATGGCATCCGCCGCATCGACGGCGGCGACCATTCCGTCCACTTCCAGTAATCCCAGGGCATTGATCATTGGCAGCCTCCGTTACGCACGCTGGACAGGGTTACGGGCGATATCCAGCACGGCGTCGGTAAAGGCGTTGCAGGCGGCTTTACACGCGGCCTGGCTTCCCGTTAAGAACGCGGCCGAATAGTTGGTTTCCGACGGCGGCGGCACGTAAGTCACCAGCTGAACGTCAGCGGATTTCATCGCCGCGTCAATGCCGAATGTCGCTTCCAGCGGCGGTGCCACCAGGTAGGCCATTGGATCGCCCAGCGCGATACCTGCGGTAGACGAGAGGTACGAGCCGGTACGCGAAACCACATGCGCCAGGAATGCGGTATTTTCCGCATCGTTCGCCCACTGGAACGCCGCGCCGTTTTCAATGCTGGCGACCATTGCATCCAGACCGGCGCGCACTTCCGCCGGGTTCGGTCCGCCCAGCATAATCAACACCTCACCAGCGGTAGGCGACGGCCCGTGAGCCGCCCCGGCATAGAGGGAGCGGCCATAGACCACTTCCACCATCGCCTGTTTGGTCGCTTCGTCAGCGGCAATATAGGTCACATCATCAGAATCTGCCGTGATGAGTCCGAGACTACGTATATGTGGCGGTAATTTAAGTTCCCGCGCAAAGCCGTCATTCACGGAGGCAATCACGCGCATGGCAGTCACTGAAGGTCGAATCAAATCTAATGCAGGCATGATGTCTCCTTAACGGGTCATGTTGATGCCGGACGCTTTCTGCTCCAGCATCCGTTTGGCCAAATCCACAATCACGGCGGCAGCTTCTACTGGCGGCGTCCCCCCCTGATGAATGTTTGAAATACAGGTTCTGTCGGCCTCGACGGTGGTCGCCACGCGCGGGGAATAGACCGCGTAGCAGGAGAGGCTTTCCGACTGCCCCAGCCCCGGACGTTCGCCCACCAGCAGGATGACGACCTTCGCGCCGAGAATTTCGCCAATCTGATCTTCAATCTTCACGCGGCCATAGCGCACAAAGAACGGCGTGCCGACGTTCAGCCCGGCCTGCTTCAGACCGGCAAGCAGCGGCGGCAGGATCTCTTCATAGTTGGCGGTGATCGCATCCGTAGAGAGGCCATCGGAGACCACTACCTGCACATCCGGGTTCATCACGCACTGCGACTTCAGCGCGTCAATGGCTTCCGGGCTCAGGCGACGCCCCATATCCGGGCGCGTCAGGTACAGGTTTTTGTCGCTGATCTCCGAACGCACTTCCAGCAGCCCTTGCGCTTTTACCCACTCTTCCGGCACTTCTTTGAGCACGGTGTCTTTCGAACGGGAGTGATCCGCCAGGAAGCGCAGCAGCGCCTGGGTACGTGGACGCGGCCCGGCACGACCCGTACAGACGCGTGCCGCAGTACTGCGACGCAGTTCGGTCAGCACGTCCGCACGATGCGGATTCTCGACGCCAATCCAGGCTTTTGCCTCCGCAGAACCTAAATCCAGCGCGCAGCTTTCGGTCACCGTCGGCGCGGCGCACTGCGGCTTTGCGCCTGCCTGCGTTGACGGCGCGACGGGCTGCGGTACGTCCTGTCCCATTGACGCCATCACGCTACGTACAATTTCTTCAATCTGTTTTTGATCCATGGTGTTATCCCCGCGTCATCAGAAGAACAGTGACGGATCGCCCGCCCGTTTGGTCAGACGACCGTTTGCCATAATGCCCATCGTTTCCAGCCAGCGTTCAAACTCCGGCGATGGCCGTAAATTCAGCAACTGACGGACGGTGGCGGTATCGTGGAAAGCGGTGGTCTGGTAGTTGAGCATGATGTCGTCGCCGAGCGGCATCCCCATGATGTAGTTACAGCCGGCAGTGGCGAGCAGAATCATCAGGTTTTCGTTAAGGTTCTGGTCGGCGTCGGCATGGTTGGTATAGCAGCAGTCGCAGCCCATCGAGATGCCGCTCAGCTTGCCCATAAAGTGATCTTCGAGACCGGCGCGGATAATCTGCCTGTCGTTGTAGAGATACTCCGGCCCGATAAAGCCCACCACGGTGTTCACCAGGAACGGATCGTAGTGGCGAGCCAGCCCGTAGTTACGCGCTTCCATCGTCACCTGGTCGGCACCAAAGTTCGCGCCAGCAGAGAGCGCAGACCCTTGCCCGGTTTCAAAGTACAGGCAGTTTTCCCCGGCGATGCGGTTGAACTCCGCCCCCACAGCCCGCGCTTCGTCGAGCATCGCCAGTTCCACACCGAACTCTTTTAAGCCCTTCTCGCTGCCGCAAATGCTTTGGAAAATCAGTCCGCCCGGCGCGCCGCGACGAATCGCTTCGATCTGGGTGGTGACGTGCGCCAGCACGCAGCCCTGGGTCGGAATATTGAATTTATCGATAACGCCGTAAACGGTGTCGAGCACGCGGGTCAGGTTCTCCACGTCATCGGTCACCGGGTTAACGCCGATCACCGCATCGCCTGCGCCGAAAGAAAGCCCTTCGTAGATTTGCGCGGCGATACTCTGTACATCGTCACGGGTATCGTTCGGCTGCAAACGGCAGCTAAAGGTGCCCGGAATACCGATGGTGGTATTGGCTTTTTTGATCACCGGCATTTTCTTGCCGCCGTAGATCAGGTCAGCGTTGGAGCAGATTTTCGCTACTGCCGCCACCACTTCGGAGGTCAGGCCTTTGCGGGTAAACGCGATGTCGTCCACGGAGGTTTCATCGCTCAGTACGTATTCGCGCAGTTCGCTGATGCTCCAGTTTTTAATCCGGTTATAGGCCGTTTCGTTGACGTCGTCCTGAATCAGGCGCGTCACGCAGTCCTCTTCATAGGCAATCACCGGATTGTTGCGGATATCCGCCACCGTCATTTCCGACAGTACCTGTTTTGCCGCTACGCGCTCCTGCGAACTTGCCGCGGCAACCCCGGCCAGCACATCCCCCGAACGCAGTTCGTTGGCTTTGGCCAGTACCTCTTTTACATCCTTAAACTGATAAACATTGCCGAACAATGTGGTCTTTAGTTTCATAAGTCGTTCCCTCAGGAAGGAAATGCGAGTGATTTCACCGTCACCGGCACAACCGATCCGCCAAAAAGAGGCGTACCAATGTCGATATAGTCTCCCGCCCGCACGACCACCTCATCGATGACCGCCAGCGGAAGTTGCGGTAACTGTGGGCGCAATAACATGCCCAGCGCTTTACCAAAATCCTGCTCGGCCACCACCAGCAGGGGATGTGGATTGGGATAACGCGCGACAAAAGCCGTCAGCGCGTTGATGACCGTGAGTAATGCGGCGTAACGCACCGGAAGCGTGACGGGAAGCGCCAGCACGTAAGCGTCGGTTTGCGGGTCGAGATCAAGCTGGAGAAGCGCCTGCCGCCAGGCGTTCACCAGATCGGCGTCATCCTGCGGGATCGCCACCGGCAGGTTGCGCAGCGGCAGTTGGACGTCTTCCAGCCAGATAGTACTGCCGGAAAGCGAGAGCGTATGGGCCCCCGCGCCAATCACCGTGGCACGCACGGTTTGCGCCGGAAACTGCACGTTCATCTCGCGCAGACGCGGGTGTTCATGCAACGCCGTGGCGAGCAGCGGTCCAATGTCAGAAAAGCAGAACGGATCGGCAGGCTGATGGCGATAGCACTCGCCCACCCCGCCGGAAAGAGTGATCACCTCCGGCGTAATATCGGCGGGCAGCAGCCCGGTTTGCATCAGCGATTGCGCCAGCGGCGAGAGCGCGCCGGTGATAACCTCGACGATGAGATCCGCCATCCGCCGCGCCACCTGCCCCAACTGTGCGGCAGCTAAGGCGCGAGCATCAGTACCCGAACCGAATACCTCATCGATAATCATCTGCCCCGGCTGATGGGCATAAACCACGCGCCCCTGAGCGTCGGTTTCCAGCAGGCGACCACCGACGTTAAGGCAGGCGGTGCCGCTGACTTTTCCCGCGTCAAACAGCGCGTAGTTAGACGTGCCGCCGCCGATATCAATATTCAGCACCCGGCACATCCGCTGCTCAGACAAGCTTTGCGCTCCGGCGCCGTGACCGGCAATGACTGATTCCAGATGCGGCCCGGCGCTGGCGACCACAAAGTCGCCCAGCGACTGCGAGAGCGTCATGACCGCCGGACGGGCGTTGCGGGTTTTGGCGCTTTCGCCGGTGATAATGATAGCCCCTGAGTCCACCGATTCAGGCGCGATGCCTGCGGCCTGATACTGGGCCAGAATCAGCGCTTTAAGTTCGGCCTCTTTCAGACCGCCCTGCTTATCCACGGGCGTAAAGAAGACCGGGCTTTGCCAGCTAATGTCGCGTTTGATGAATTCGTAGCGCGGCACCTGCGACACCGCCGCACGGTTAACCAACTCCAGGCGCGAGAAGATCACCTGCGTGGTGGTGGTGCCGATATCGATACCGACGCTCAGTAGCTGGCGAGTGTTCACGATTGCGCCTCCGCTTCGGTTTTCACCTGGGCGGCGTCATCTTTCGGCACCAGCATCATCGCCACGCCAATCGCCGTCACGCCGCCGATCAGCTTGCCGACAATCATCGGGAAGATCATGGCGTTCATGTTGGCAGCGGCGAAGCCTAAATGGTCGCCCAGCGCGAACGCCGCAGAGACGGCAAATGCGCAGTTAATCACTTTGCCGCGGGTATCCATCTGCTTCATCATGCCGAACATGGGGATATTGTTCGCCAGGGTCGCTACCATGCCTGCCGCCGCAATATTATTTACGTTCAGCAGTTTACCGACATTCATCAACGGTTTTTCAAACCAGCGGGTCAGTAACAGCACCATCGGATACGCGCCGAGCAGCACGCAGGAGATAGAGCCGATCACTTCAATGGCGCGCATCACTTCGCCGGGTTTGTCGCCTGGCGCCATAAAGATCGGGTCGAGCCCCGGAATCAACTCCCAACCCAACAGGAATTTAACCACCGCAGCCGCCAGACCGATGGTGATCAGCGCCACCAGAAATTTGGCGAAAATCTGGAAACCGTTGATCATTTTTTCTGGGATGAACTTCAGCCCCAGCGCTACCAGCACCGCGACGATCAATACCGGGATCATGTTCATCAGGATCAGCGCGAAGGTAAACTCCACTGGCTGACCATTGATCTGCACGCCTGAGTACATGGCGATCAATCCCCCCGCAATGCAGCCAATGGGAATGGTGACGATACCCGCCAGTACGCCAAGCGCCAGGTAGCGGCGGTCAGACGGTTCGATAATGCCGAGCGCCACCGGAATGGAGAACACAATGGTCGGCCCCATCATCGACCCAAGTATTAATCCTGAGTATAGCCACGCCGCGACATCACCGCCGGCCAGCTCTTTGGCGAGGAAGAACCCGCCCATATCACAGGCCAGCAGCGTACCCGCGAACATGGATGGGTTCGCGCCCAGCATTTCGTATACCGGGATAATAACCGGCCCCAGTACATGCGCCAGCACCGGCGCCAGCGCGGTCATACCGACCATCGCCAGTCCCAACGCGCCCATCGCCATAAAGCCCTCTTCAAACTGGCCGCCAGACCCCTCGATACTCTTGCCGAATTTACCGAGAAAGCGCGCCGACCCGCCGAACTGTGACAGGATTCTGTCCACGGCGGCAATCAGCATAAAGAACATCATGATGTACATGATGATTTCGTTAATTCCCATAGCCCTTACTCCCTGCCATTTATGATTTGTAGGCCGGATAAGACGTTTACGTCGCCTCCGGCATTAACGCCGTGTTATTGCCGGATGGCGGTGCGAGCACCTTATCCGGCCTACAGGCATTACCCGGCAGCCGCGTACAGGTCGATAATCTGTGCCTGTGTGGCGGTGCGTGGGTTACTGCGCAGACAAATATCCTCCAGCGCGGCTTGCGCCCACGCGCTGTAGTGTTCGGGTTTGGCGCCAGCGTCAGCCAGCCGTTTGCTCTGCCCTACTTCGGCAATCAACTCGCTCACCGCCGCAATCGCATCGCGATCGTCCGATTTCTTATTGGTTAGCGCCCGACCGATTTGACTGAAGCGCTCGCGGCATACCATCCGGTTAAAGCCCATGACCGTTGGCAGCAGCATGGCGTTGGCCTGGCCGTGCGGAATATGCAGCGCCGCTCCTGGCTGGTGCGCCATCGCATGACACAGCCCCAAACCGGCGCTGGAAAAGGCCATTCCCGCCATACAGGAGGCCAGTAACATATTTTCACGCGCCGCCAGATCGTGGCCGTAACCCACGGCTTTCGGCAGCGATTTGCCAATCATCGCTATCGCGCCAATCGCCAGGCTGTCGGTAAACGGCGTGGCGTTGAGCGCGCTGTAGGCCTCAATCGCATGCGTCAGCGCATCGATACCGGTCATCGCCGTCACGTTTGGCGGAACGCCTTCGGTCACGGCAGCATCAAGAATCGCCACGTCCGGCATTAGTGACGCGTGTGCCAGTACCTGCTTGCGCCCGCTGACCGCGTCGATAATCACCGTCACGTTGGTGGTTTCAGAACCGGTTCCGGCGGTGGTCGGCACCGCAATCAGCGGCAGACGCGGGCGTAATGTACTGTGCTCGGTCATGGCGCTCAGCGTCTGGTCAGGGTTAGTCACCAGCAGGGCGACCGCTTTCGCCGCGTCCAGCACCGAACCGCCGCCAAAGGCCACTACGCCGTCGCACGCCGCCTCACGCAGTTGCGCCACCGCCGCACAGACATCGGTGATGCACGGCTCGCCTGGCGGACACGGCCAGACCGTCATCGCCACGCCTTTCATCGCCAGGCTGCGTGCCAGCGGCGCGGTCATTCCCGCCTGATGCAGGAAGCTGTCGACCATCACAAACAGATGGCTTACGCCTCGCGCTTGCGCTTCCTGGCCGCAGGCGCCGAGCGCCCCAAGCCCGCACAGCGTGACCGGCGGTACGCTGAACGTTTTCACCCGTTGCAGATTCAGGGTGTCGAATGCCTGAAATAGCGCCGTCTGTAGTTCAGCTTGCATAGAGTCCCTCCGCTTTCGCTCTCCCGCTGTTAGCTATCGCCAGCGGGGTCATAAACAGGCTGTGCTGCGGTAAATGCACCTGTAACTCCGGGAAACGCTGGCGAAATAACGCCTCCACGCCCGGCTGCATACAGGAACCGCCCGCCAGCCATAAATCAGCAATTCCTTGCCCTTCAATGTGGCGAGCAACGATCTCCGCCATCTTTTCGTACACCGGCTTCACTACTGGCCAAATCTCCTGCGCATTGCTGCGCTTGTACTGTTCCGCCTCTTCCAGGGGAATACGGCGGTTGCCCGCCAGCGTCAGGGAGATATGGTGCCCGCCAGTGGCTTCATCGGCGGAGTAAGTCACCTTGCCCTGTTTGACGATGGCAATGCCGGTAGTGCCGCCGCCAATATCCACCACGCCTGCATTATCAAGCGCCAGCAGATCCGCTACCGCCGTCGGTTCATCCAGTACATGGCTGACTTCTAACCCGGCAGACTCCAGCACGTTGATCGAAATACGCGGGTCGGTGCCCGGCGGGAACGAGGTCGCCGCGTGGGTAAAGCGGCAGCCGAGCTGCTGTTCAAGGGTGTCGAGATGGCGGCGCACGATAGTGACGGCGCCGAAGAAATCCCAGACGATGCCGTCACGCACGACGTCGGCCCAGTCAAGGCACACCGCCACCGGCTGGGCGTTGCCGTCGACCACCATCGACACCACGTCGCAGGTGCCCAAATCGACGCCCAGCCACAGCGGTGTATCGCTGGCGGCGGGCGTCTGGTTACACAGGGCCGCCGCTTTTTGCAGTCTTGGGGTGAGCCAGAGTTGTTCGTCGTGCGCCATGAGTCATCCCTTATACAATGCGAAACGCATCCACCAGCACGCATCGACGCAGCCGCACAAAGGTACGCGCGCTGGTCACGCCTTCGCCGGTTGGCGTGGTGATAGTCATGGTGGTCCAGCCTTCTCCGCCCAATCCAAGCCCGGCAATGCACGGCCCGTTTTTGACGAAAATGCTGGTGTCGATGGCGTTCGCCATCTGGTTCATGTTGTCGATATTGCGCGAGTGCATCGCCGCCGTATGGTGGCAACCGCCTTCAAGCTGAACCGCCAGGGCGATGGCTTCTTCGACGTTGGCGACCCGCACCACCGGCAGTACCGGCATCATCATTTCAGTGACGGCAAACGGATGGTTAGCTGGCGTTTCCACAAACAGCAGGCGCGTTTGATCCGGGACGTTCAGGCCGATGGCTGCGGCAATCTTGCCCGCGTCACGACCGACCCAGTCACGGCTGACGGTGCCTTTGCCGCGCTCATCAATATTCTTCAGCAGCACCGGCTGGAGCTGTTCGGCCTGAGCGGCGGTCAGTTTCACCGCGTGTTGACCTTCCATTAGACGCATCAGCTCGTCGGCGACGCTATCCACCACAATCAGCACTTTTTCGTCGGCGCAGATGATGTTGTTATCAAACGACGCGCCTTTGACGATGGATTGTGCAGCGCGCGGCAGGTCGGCGGTCTCATCCACCACCACCGGGGGATTACCGGCACCGGCGGCGATCAGGCGTTTATTAGTATGTTTGCGCGCCGCGTCCACCACCGCTTCGCCGCCGGTCACCACCAGCAGGCCAATACCGGGATATTTGAACAACCGCTGGGCGGTTTCGATATCCGGGTTCGCCACGGTGACCAGCAGATTTTCCGGGCCACCGGCGGCGACCACCGCCTGATTGAGGAGAGCGATTGCCCGCTGAGAGACCTTTTTCGCCGCCGGATGCGGGGCAAACACGACGCTGTTGCCTGCGGCAATCAGGCTGATGGCGTTATTAATCACCGTCGCCGCCGGATTGGTGGACGGCGTGACCGAGGCCACCACGCCCCACGGCGCATTTTCAATCAGCGTCAGGCCGTTATCGCCGGTCAGCACCTGCGGAGATAAACACTCGACGCCCGGCGTGCCGCGCGCCTGCGCCACGTTTTTAGCAAATTTATCGTCAACGCGTCCCATGCCGGTTTCGCTGACGGCAAGCTCCGCTAATTCTCGGGCGTGTTTTTCGCCCGCCTCGCGAATGGCATGAATAGCAAGCTGGCGCATCGCCACGCTCTTCAGCCCCTGCTGGGCCCGTTTTGCTGCCGCCACTGCGTCATCCAGGGAGGCAAAAACGCCCATCTCATGAACAGTGCTGGCCGGCTGGCTGCTGTCTTTCATTTTCAGCAGTACCGCTTTCACCACCTGTTCAATATCCTGTTGATTCATGATGTTCAGTCCTATTTATGGAAAACCACTTTCCCGCCAGCCACCACTTCATCGACGATGCCAATGACGCACAGATCGACCGGTGATAATTCGCTGCGATGCGCCTGGCGCGCGGAACTGCCGCTGACCAGCAGTACCCACTCTCCGGTTCCCGCCCCGATACTGTCGATAGCGACGGCACACTGCCCGTCGGGGTTGCCCTGGGCATCGATCATTTCCACCATCAGCAATTTGTCATGCGCCAGTCCCTGATGGCGGACGGTACATACGATTTGTCCTGTGACGACTGCCAGTTTCATATCCGCCTCCATGGATTGCCCGTTGGGTCGTAGGCCTTGAATCTGCGCACCATCAGGCAATGGCGCGCATTCATGCCGGATGGCGACGCTGCGCGTCTTATCCGGCCTACCATCAAATGTTGCTGTCGCCTTTGAAGCTGATCGGGAACACTTCTTCCAGATCGCCGTGCGGGCGTGGAATCACGTGTACGGAGACCAGCTCGCCAATGCGCTGCGCCGCAGCGGCACCAGCATCGGTTGCGGCTTTGCACGCCGCCACGTCGCCACGCACCATGGCCGTACACAGGCCACCGCCAATCTGCTTCACGCCGACCAGCTTCACGCGTGCGGCTTTTACCATCGCATCTGAGGCCTCAATCAGCGCAACCAGGCCCCGGGTTTCAATCATTCCTAATGCTTCCATCGTGTTTTCCTCTCATTAAAGGGGTCCAGAACGGGACCGTTCATTCAACCAGTGTGTGTAAGCTGCGTTCGCGGCTCACGTCAGTCTGGCGCGGCACGGCTGCCACCAACGCCAGTTCGATAATTTCCTGCACGCTACAGCCTCGGGAGAGGTCGTGAAGCGGCGCGGCAAGCCCCTGAATTAGCGGCCCAACAGCGCGATAGCCTCCCAGACGCTGAGCGATTTTGTAGCCAATATTGCCCGCCTCCAGCGACGGGAAAATCATCACGTTGGCGCGGCCTTGCAGCGGGCTGTCAGGCGCTTTTTGCGCGGCGACCTCCGGGACGAAAGCGGCGTCAAACTGCAATTCACCGTCCACAAGCAGTTGCGGCGCACGTTCGCGAACGAGCTCTGTCGCCTGCTGCACGTTGGCGACATTGGGGTGACGGGCGCTGCCTTTGCTTGAAAATGACAGCATCGCCACGCGCGGCTCTTCGCCGGTAATGGCCCGCCAGGTGTCGGCGCTGGCGATAGCGATATCCGCCAGCTGCGCCGCCGTCGGCTGCGGCACTACGCTGCAATCGGCGAACCCTAATGCCGGACCGGCATACTGCGGCAGCATCAGGAAAATAGACGACAATGTTTTGCACCCGGGTTGCAGGCCAATCACCCGCAGCCCTGCGCGCAGCACATTCGCCGTTGACGACAGGTTGCCTGCGATACACACATCAGCCTCACCGGCGCTCACCATGGCGGCAGCGAACATTAGCGGGTCGCTAAGCTTTTCCACTGCGTCCGGCGGCGTTTTTTCTCCGGCACGGGCAAGCCAGCGTTGCGCAAAACGCTGGCGCATACTCAGGTTGCTGTGTGGGTCGATGACCTGAATGCCATCCATCGCCATACGATGACTCAGGGCAAACTGACGCAGCGCAAACGGACTGGCGACCAGAACGGGGCGAGCCAGACCGTACTGTTGCAGGTAATGCGCCGCTTTCAGCACGCGTTCGTCCAGCGCATCAGGAAAGACGACTCTGGCGGGGGCGCGTACCGCCAGTTCGCGGGCGCGTTCAATGATCATGGCGTCTCTCCCAACCGTTGTTGAATTTGGGCGACCGTCAGCGGATGTTTCGCCACGCTCAAAATCATCATCACGTAAACCGTACTGGAGAGACGGTTCAGCGCCTGTAAAATGTCCGGGCGCAAGACCTCAAAACTACGGGTAATAAACACTTGTGCGGCGAGGGTTTCCGTTTCGCGGACTTTGGTTCGCAGCAGATTAAGCAGCGCCGCATCGCGACCGTGGCTGGCCTCCGGCACCAGGTGATCGTGGTCGAGATAGCGCAGCGGCTGGTGGGAAAGCCGATGCAGCTCATCCTCGTTCAGCCCGACGATAGACTGCGCCGCCAGCGGTTCATCTATAGCGTCGGCGCGCATAATGTTGCCCAGCCGCGAGCGGATATCGAAAAGCCACGGCTGCCAGGGTTCCGCCAGTTCGATTTGTAGCCACACGGTCAGCGCGATGGCACTGTCGAGCGCGGCGCGAAAGCCGAGGCGCGGGTCGCTTTTGGCGACCATTTTGTCCGCCGTCAGATGGGTCAGCGTATCGGGCTTTTTCACCACCGGCTGGCGGCACAGTTCACAGCAGGCCTGTGGGTGCGTATCGCTACTGGTTAAGCCATGTACCGGCTGCGGCTGCTGTTCGTCATCATCGACAAACAGCCGGCCTTGCGGATCCAGAAACTTAATGCGCAGGCGGCGGCTTTCCAGCAGTTCCCGGGCCGAGGGCGTCAGGCGGGCATCAGCGGGCAGATGGATTTCCGATCCTTCGCTGAGCGTGTGATTCGCTCTGAGCCACGTTTCGGTGATGAAATCGTTCATACGGATTGCCAGTTCGCAGGCCAGGCGACGTACAGGAAGCGCACGGACGTTGGCGTGCCAAATTCAATGCTGGAGCCTTTAGGGATGAACATGACATCTCCGGCTTTGGCAATCATGGTTTCGCCTTCATGGCGTACGTGCAATTCGCCCTCCAGCACCATGTCGATTTCGTCGTAGTTCAGCGTCCACGGGAAAAAGGCGTTGTCCCACTGCATAAACCCGGCGGCCATGCTGCTGCCGTCCTGCTCTGTAACCAGATCGGTTAAGCCGACGCAGTGCGGTTCGGCGCCGTCGAAGCGGCCAAATTTCACGCTGCTGCCGTCAATGACTTTCACGCCGCCTTTACCCGTGACGGAGGTAAAGCTCGGCTGCATCGTCCCCAGTTCCAGCGACTGCTTTTCCTTCAGCACTTTTTCCATCAACTGCGCCACCAGGCTTTCAGTAAACTGCCCTTCCGGGAGCTGCGCGATGATGGCTTCCCGAATGCGCTGGCTTTCGCTTTTACACGCCTGCGCCGATGTGGATGCCGGGACGGACTCGTCGCATTCGGTAATCGTGAAGCCCAGTAGTTCCGCCACTTCGCGAGCCTCCGGGGTAATAATGCTGGCGCGCAGCACTACCGACATCGCCTGTTCGCCGCGGGCGTGGGCCGCACGAATATCGTTAGCTGTGATAAGTTTTTTCACCTGCCTCTTCCTCCTGTTCACTGAGAGCCGCCAGATAATCCACCAACTGCCGCACGCTTTGCGGGTTGTGGCCGTTGAGCTCGAAAATCGGCTCCCGGAACCCAATCTCGCAAAGCAACTGCCGCGTAGCGGCGACGTCGGCATCCGGCATGTCCGTTTTGCTGATAACGGCGATATGTCGTTTACGGGTTCCAACATCCAATAACCCGGCAGGTAAGCGACTTTCTTTATCGTTTGCCGCGTGGACATAAATCAGCGTGTCCACATCCTGCAACGTGGTAATTAAGGCGTGATACCAACGGGGATGGCTAAAATATTCACCCGGCGTATCGATATCGCCATGATCATTAAATTCCACGGCCTGCGTTTTTCTGGCGAGGGAATAATTTCCCCGTAACGCGTTAAAAAGCGTTGTCTTTCCGGCACCGACCGCGCCGACAAAAGCAATACGTTTCATTACCGCCACCAATTAACTTTTTGTTAACTCACACAGGGTAAAGTTTAATAATCGCCCCAGCCCGCTGACCGTCTGTAATAGCGCTTCTTCTACTGCGCCGACGGTGCCATAAATCACCAGCGCACCGCTAAATCTGTCGAGAAAACCGATGTGTACATCCGCAGCCTTCATCGCTAAATCGCCAGCGATCATGGCCGTTTCTCCCGGCGTTAAGGTCATAATGCCAATCGCGCCAGCATCGGGAACGCCGATCTTTTTCGCCAGTTCTTCACCAGGGTGCGCAATGAGATGCGCCAGCGTGACCTGTTTGCCCGGCACAAATTCCTGAATAATGCGTTCTTTATTCATTGCTCACCGTCTCCACTGAAACTGCCGTCATCGTGGCAATTTTTTGTCGGAGTAAATAACAAAATTCGGCAAGGTGATGTAAAAGGTGAGGTAGATCACTAAGAGAAAGAAAATAAAAGGGACTTCTGTCGAAGGTGTTAACGATAAATATCGTGGTGCATCACATTTTCAGGCGTCATTCTGAATTTAAGCTTGTTCCTCAATAAATACCCACTGGCTATTCTTTGTATTACTATTATTGATAAAAATAATGCGTATCACTCGATTTGTGCATAGTACAGATTCAGTGAAATAAGTAGGGGTAACGCAATAGGTTCCAGAATATCCCCACCCGAGCCTTTCATGCCATGGCGAAGCCCAGCGGCGCATAAAAAAAGCGCAGGAGAACCTGCGCCAGAAGAGAGAGTAATGCGTTATTAAAGCGGCGTGGTTTGCGCTTCAACTACCGCTAACGCCACCATATTCACGATACGGCGTACAGAGGCGATCGGCGTTAATACATGTACCGGTTTAGACACGCCCATCAGGACCGGGCCGACCGTGACGCCTTCGGAACTGGAGACGCGGAGTAAGTTGTAACTAATGCGGGCGGCTTCCATATTCGGCATCACCAGAATATTGGCGGCTCCCTTCAGCGGGCTATCCGGCATACGGTCATTACGAATACTTTCCACCAACGCCGCATCACCGTGCATCTCACCGTCAATCATCAGATCGGGCGCTCGTTCGCGTACCCGCTCAAGGGTTTCACGCATTTTGCTGGCGGACAGCGAATTTGAGGAACCAAAGTTAGAGTGCGACAACAGCGCGACTTTCGGCTCAATACCAAAGCGGCGAACGGTTTCCGCCGCCATTACGGCGATCTCCGCCAACTGTTCCGGCGTGGGATCTTCGTTAACATAAGTATCGGCGATAAAAGTGTTGCCGCTTGGCAGCAGTAAGGCGTTCATCGCCCCTGCCGTATGCACGCCGTCACGGTAGCCAAAGACGGCTTTCACGACGCTGAAATGCTCATGGTAGTCGCCGATGGTACCGCAGATCATCGCATCCGCTTCCCCACGCTGCACCATGATCGCGCCAATGGCCGTATGGTTGCCGATCATCGCACGCTGCGCCTGTTCCTGAGTTACCCCGCGACGCTTCATGATCTGGTAATACTCGCTCCAGTACTCTTTGAAGCGCGGATCGGATTCATTATTCACGATCTCGAAATCAACGCCCGCTTTGATCTGTAACCCCAGTTTCTGGATACGCATTTCGATCACGCTCGGACGTCCGATCAGGATGGGCTTCGCCAGCCCCAGGGTTATCAACTCCTGAGTTGCGTGCAGCACGCGCGCCTCTTCCCCTTCCGGCAGCACTACGCGCTTCGGATCTTTGCGTGCCTGCGAGAAGATCGGCTTCATGAACAGGTTGGTTTTGTAGACAAACTCGGTCAGTTTATCGATATAGGCATCAAAGTCAGCAATCGGGCGCGTCGCCACGCCGGAATCCATTGCCGCTTTCGCGACCGCCGGAGCGATTTTGACAATCAGACGCGGGTCAAACGGTTTCGGAATAATGTATTCCGGCCCAAAGCTCAGGTCCTGATCGCCATAGGCCGAGGCCACCACTTCGCTCTGTTCGGCGTGCGCCAGCTCGGCAATCGCACGGACCGCCGCCAGTTTCATCTCTTCGTTGATCGCCGTCGCGCCGACGTCCAGTGCGCCGCGGAAGATAAACGGGAAGCACAATACGTTGTTCACCTGGTTCGGATAGTCGGAACGACCGGTACAGATGATGGCGTCCGGACGCACTTCTTTCGCCAGCGGCGGCAGAATTTCCGGTTCCGGGTTAGCCAGCGCCAGAATCATTGGCGCGCGGGCCATTTTCTTCACCATCTCCTGAGTCAGCACTTTCGGGCCTGAACAGCCGAGGAAAATATCCGCGCCGTCAATGACCTCATCCAGCGTGCGCTTGCCGCTGTCGTCTACCGCATAGGCCGCTTTGGTCTCCGCCATATTCGGCTCACGGCCTTTGTAAATAACGCCTTTGGAGTCGCACACCACGATGTTGTGCTTTTGCATCCCCAACGCGACCAGCAGGTTCATACAAGCGATTGCCGCCGCCCCTGCGCCGGAGACGACCATCCGCACGTCGGAAATATTTTTCTCTACGACTCGCAGGCCATTAAGAATGGCGGCCGTACTGATGATCGCCGTTCCGTGCTGATCGTCATGGAAAACCGGGATGTTCATGCGCTCGCGCAGTTTCTGCTCAATATAGAAACATTCTGGCGCTTTAATGTCTTCGAGGTTAATGCCGCCAAAGGTCGGCTCCAGCGCTGCGACCACATTGATAAATTTGTCCGGATCAAGCTCATCGACTTCAATGTCAAACACATCAATGCCGGCGAATTTTTTAAACAGAACGCCTTTACCTTCCATGACCGGCTTGCCGGCCAGCGCGCCAATGTTGCCTAACCCCAGCACCGCTGTACCGTTGGAAATGACCGCGACAAGGTTGCCGCGCGCGGTGTATTTGTAGGCTGCCAGCGGATCTTTTTCGATTTCCAGGCAGGGCGCCGCCACGCCTGGCGAGTAAGCCAACGCCAGATCGCGTTGGGTGGCAAGGGGCTTAGTCGGAGAAACCTGAATTTTACCGGGTACCGGAAATTCGTGGAAATCAAGGGCGCTTTGTTTTAACTGCTCATCCATTTTGTTGTTCCTTTCACGTATCGTTCAAAAAGTGACGCGGCCTGGTGCGCCGCACATTATCACCGTACTGCGCAACACAAACTTTGAAGGTCTGCAAACTATCACGACGCGGCGCAAGAGTTTGTTATCAACTTATAACGGCCATGTTACCTGCTTATACCAGCAATACCATGCCTGTCTGCTATGCTTTTTGGTTATGTAGTGTATCAATCTTTCAGAAGTGTGAATCAACACACTCATCTAACACTTTACTTTTCAAGGAGTATTTCCTATGAACCAGCTAGACGGCATCAAACAATTCACTACCGTCGTCGCCGACAGCGGCGACATCGAGTCCATCCGCCACTACCAGCCGCAGGATGCCACGACAAATCCCTCTTTACTGCTGAAAGCCGCCGGACTTGAGCAGTATGGTCATTTGATTGAGGATGCGATTGCCTGGGGGAAAAAACACGGCGGTACGCAGGAACAGCAGGTTGCGGCAGCCAGCGATAAACTGGCGGTCAATTTTGGCGCGGAAATACTGAAAAGTATTCCCGGTCGCGTCTCCACTGAAGTCGACGCGCGGTTATCATTCGATAAAGAAAAAAGTATCGAGAAAGCGCGCCATCTGGTGGATCTCTACCAGCAGCAGGGTATTGATAAATCGCGCATTCTGATCAAGCTCGCCGCAACCTGGGAAGGTATCCGCGCCGCCGGGCAGCTCGAAAAAGAGGGCATTAATTGCAACCTGACGTTGTTGTTCTCTTTTGCCCAGGCGCGTGCCTGCGCCGAAGCGGGCGTCTATTTGATCTCTCCGTTCGTGGGCCGAATTTACGACTGGTATCAGGCGCGTAGTCCGCTGGAGCCGTATGTCGTGGAGGAAGATCCCGGCGTGAAATCGGTACGCAATATCTACGATTACTTTAAACAGCATCGCTATGAAACCATCGTGATGGGCGCAAGTTTCCGCCGTACTGAGCAAATCCTCGCGCTAACCGGCTGCGATCGACTGACTATCTCCCCCAACCTGCTTAAAGAGCTGAAAGAAAAAGAAGAACCGGTAATCCGTAAACTGGTGCCTTCCTCGCAGATGTTCCACCGTCCTACGCCAATGACGGAAGCGGAGTTCCGCTGGGAACATAATCAGGACGCGATGGCCGTAGAGAAGCTGTCGGAAGGTATCCGTCTTTTTGCCGTTGACCAGCGCAAACTGGAAGACCTGCTTGCCGCCAAACTATAAACCTTGCATGGAGTGATTTATGTCCCGTAAAGACCTTGCCAATGCGATTCGTGCACTGAGCATGGATGCCGTTCAAAAAGCCAATTCCGGGCACCCCGGCGCGCCGATGGGGATGGCGGATATCGCTGAAGTGCTATGGAACGATTTTCTTAAACATAACCCCACCGATCCGACCTGGTATGACCGTGATCGTTTTATCCTTTCCAACGGTCACGCCTCCATGCTGCTCTATAGTCTGCTGCATTTAACCGGCTATGACCTGCCGCTGGAGGAGCTAAAAAACTTCCGTCAACTGCACTCTAAAACGCCTGGTCACCCGGAGATTGGCTATACGCCCGGCGTTGAAACCACCACCGGGCCGCTGGGCCAGGGGCTGGCGAATGCCGTCGGGCTGGCGATTGCCGAGCGTACGTTAGGCGCACAGTTCAACCGACCGGACCATGAGATTGTCGACCACTACACCTATGTCTTTATGGGCGACGGCTGTCTGATGGAGGGGATCTCGCATGAGGTGTGTTCGCTGGCTGGTACGCTGGGACTGGGCAAACTGATCGGCTTTTACGATCACAACGGCATCTCCATTGATGGCGAAACCGAAGGCTGGTTTACCGACGATACCGCCAAACGTTTTGAAGCCTACCACTGGCATGTCGTGCATGACATTGACGGGCACGATCCGGAAGCGGTGAAAAAAGCCATTCTCGAAGCCCAGAGCGTAAAAGATAAACCTTCGCTAATTATCTGTCGGACGGTGATAGGTTTTGGCTCGCCGAATAAAGCCGGGAAGGAGGAGTCGCACGGCGCGGCGCTGGGCGAAGAAGAGGTGGCGCTGACTCGCCAGCAGCTGGGATGGCATCATCCGGCGTTTGAGATCCCAAAAGAGATTTACCGCGCGTGGGATGGCCGTGAAAAAGGCGAGAAAGCGCAGCAGCAGTGGCAGGAAAAGTTTGCTGCTTATGAGAAGGCTTATCCTGAGCTGGCCGCGGAGTTTACCCGCCGGATGAGCGGCGGATTGCCGGAGGCATGGGAATCCGCCACGCAAAAATTTATTAACGACTTGCAGGCTAATCCGGCCAAAATCGCCACCCGTAAAGCATCGCAAAATACGCTCAATGCCTACGGTCCCCTGTTGCCGGAACTGTTGGGCGGATCGGCAGATCTGGCGCCGAGCAACCTGACTATCTGGAAAGGTTCGACCTCGTTGAAAGAGGATCCGGCAGGTAATTATATCCACTATGGCGTGCGCGAATTCGGCATGACCGCCATTGCCAACGGCATCGCCCACCACGGCGGCTTTGTACCGTATACCGCCACGTTTCTGATGTTTGTCGAATATGCGCGTAACGCGGCGCGTATGGCGGCCTTAATGAAAGCCCGGCAGATTATGGTCTATACCCACGACTCCATCGGTTTGGGCGAAGATGGCCCGACGCACCAGGCCGTGGAACAACTGGCGAGCCTGCGCTTAACGCCAAACTTCAGCACCTGGCGTCCCTGCGATCAGGTTGAGGCGGCGGTCGGCTGGAAGCTGGCCATTGAACGTCAGCACGGGCCGACGGCGTTGATTCTCTCGCGGCAGAATCTGGCGCAGGTGGAACGCACGCCGGAACAGGTGAAAGCGATTGCCCGCGGCGGTTATATTCTGAAAGATAGCGGCGGCAAGCCGGATATCATTCTGATCGCTACCGGATCGGAAATGGAAATTACCCTCCAGGCGGCGGAAAAATTGACTGGCGAGGGGCATAACGTTCGCGTGGTGTCGTTGCCTTCAACGGATATTTTCGATGCGCAGGACGAGGCATATCGCGAATCAGTGCTACCGGCGCACGTGACCGCCCGCGTCGCGGTGGAAGCCGGTATAGCCGACTACTGGTATAAATATGTTGGCCTAAAAGGCGCAATTATCGGCATGACGGGATACGGTGAATCCGCCCCGGCTGACAAACTGTTCCCGTATTTTGGCTTTACCGTGGAAAATATTGTAGAAAAAGCCCGCCGGGTGCTAAACATCAAAGGCTAAGGCGAGCGTTAGCAACACAGACTTTGCGCAGTCTGCAGACCTGTTCTGTAGGCTGTGCAAAATTACTTCGTAGACTCAGGCGCATCTGACTGCCCGATGACGACCTCATCAATGGATTTATGGCACATCAGGCAAAAGGCCTTTTTTTTATGCGCCTGTAATGTTGAATCCCACGCCGCTGATCCGCCTTCTTTATTCACTTTTTCTCTTATCGCCGCCAGCCGATCTATTTCATAATAAGCGCTCAGGCAGCCACAATGGGGGCATAATACGGGGCCATTATTTATTTTCATACTATTTCCTGCTGTGGTGAGGCTATCGGGTAAAGTAACAATCCTACCGTAACGTAGCAATCTCTATACCATAAATGAAACCTCAATAGGTGTATCCCTATTCTGAAAAGGGGATAAAAACCAGGATTCAACGCGTGATCCACAGCGTAGGCCAGGCATCCGGCCCGTGCCAGTTATCGCAGCTCGGTTCTTCGGCATAACGTACCAGACGAAAACGATCGCCATCATAGCGCCAGCGTGTCTGGATACCACAGTCGGTTAACCCCCGCCCTTTCGCCAACGTCACCAGCTCGCGCGTTTTCTCGTCAAAGAAGGCGTTCATCAACTCCATGTCATTACTTTCGACGCCGCGATTAAACGGCAGCCGCAAACGTACGGCGCGCGAGGCGAGCGTTTTTTTGCGTGAAACTACCCAGGCGAGATCAATAGTGTTATAGGCGCCGGCTTCGCAGTTAACAATCAATAACGCTTTATCATCCGTCAACGCGCTGACCTGCGTCTCGCGACGCAGCGGATCAAGCGAACAGCGAATGCCGTTTACCCGCCATGCGGCGTAGTCCAGCAGATCGTCGCGTTCTTCCTCACTCAGCGGTACGGGCGTTGGATTAATCACGGCGATCCCCTTTAATGCCGGTGCCGGGGGCACGCTGAGCGGCGGTTCGTTTCCTTTTTCAATCCAGGCGGTTTCGCTGCCCACACGTTTTTGTTGCGCGTCGATAAACAGTAATGCCGCTTTTAATCCCGCCAGCGAAAGCGTCTGAACGCCGTTTTTTAAGGTGATAGCCTGCGCATCCTGAATCGTCTGTAAAAATGCGGTGATGGTGGCAGGATCGCCGGTCATGAGATGCCAGGGCGACACGCGCCAGTGTGGACTGTTGAACGAAAGCGGTTTGCCATCCAGCAATAAGCGAGGCGCAATTGCGGCTTCTTTAGCGTCGGGCGGCGCCAAACCGCCGCGGTCGATACGCAGTACCGCATCGGTACGCGCCCCGGCGCTACGGCTTAATGTCATCACCAGCCCATGATGTTCGCCAGTATTGCGCGCTACGCAAAAATTTTGGTTATTGCAGGTGACCTGCCAGTCGGAAAAAGTCCGTTGCGCTGGCGCAGCCCACAGTAGCTGGACCGGCAACAGGCCAAACAGACAAAAAAGAATAACGCGGTAGCGCATGAACGGAACAACCCCAGATTCAGAACAACACAGCTAAGGCGGTATCTTCCTTGCGCGCCTCAGGGTTCTCAATCAGATTTATCGGATTGGTCTTTTTTGTGTAAAGAAATATATTTCTTTTTTTTCAGTCCATTAGATGAGACGTCTGTAAATAGTTAAGCAATAACACGGTCTTACCGTCCCGAATCTCGCCTGAGCGCACCATTTCCAGCGCCCGGGAAAACGGCAGTTCAAGCACCTCAATCTCTTCATCCTCCACGCCGCCGCCGATGCTGGCGCGCTCGCTATCATGATATTCGGCAATGAAGAAATGAATCAGCTCCGTGACGCCGCCTGGCGACATATAAAGCTCAAATATCTTGCGTACCTCGCCAACGTCATACCCTGTCTCTTCAATGGCCTCTTTACGGATACAGACCTCCGGCTCGTCGTTATCAAGCAGGCCAGCGCAGGTTTCAATTAACATACCGTCTTGATTACCGTTGACCCATGTCGCCACGCGAAACTGGCGAACCAGAACCACGGTTTTTTTAGTTGAGTTGTAAAGCAGAATGGTTGCGCCATTCCCGCGATCGTAAACCTCACGCTTGTGACGGATAACCTCGCCATTACGACGGGTCAGGTCATAGGTAATGTTGCGCAGAGTAAAATAATTATCAGAAAGAATTTTATCCTTAATAAGCGTAATGGTTTGCGACATGCTGGCTCCAGGGTGTAAAAAGAGCATTAATATTACGCCGTGAGGTCGGTTTTGTCTGCTGAAGGGTTAATCCTTAATGCCGACTGAACGGATGTACAGCCATATTTTTCTGTCACTGCCATGACCATATTCTGCTTCTCCGGGCCGCAGAGTCCATGCTCGCGATATGATTTGACGGCCGGAGTGAGACTGAGGGAATCATCATGAAATTTACTCTCGTTGCGACGGTTCTACTGACGTTTTCCCTTTCAGCTTTTGCCGTTGAGTATCCGGTATTGACCATCGCGAGCCCTGATCAGGTGGGGTTTGATAGCCAAAAACTTCACCGACTTGATGGCTGGATTCAAAATCAAATTGATGCCGGATATCCCAGCATCAATCTTCTGGTGATAAAAGATAATCATATTGTTCTACAAAAAGCCTGGGGCTATGCCAAAAAATATGACGGTTCCACGCTGTTAGCCCATCCCATTCGGGCGACCACTAACACGATGTATGACCTGGCTTCAAACACAAAAATGTATGCCACTAACTTTGCATTGCAAAAACTGGTATATGAAGGAAAAATAGATGTCAATGATTTGGTATCAAAATACATCCCCGGCTTTAAGGATATGCCTGGGGATAAAATAAAAGGCAAAGATAAACTCCGCATTATTGATATTCTTCATCACGTCGCGGGCTTTCCTGCCGACCCACAATATCCTAATAAAAACGTCGCCGGTAAATTATTTTCACAGAGTAAAAGCACTACTCTGGAGATGATTAAAAAGACACCGCTGGAATATCAACCTGGGTCGAAGCATATCTACAGCGACGTGGATTATATGATTCTTGGTTTTATCATTGAATCGATAACGGCAATGCCATTAGATCGCTACGTCGAAACCACCATTTATAAACCGCTCGGATTAAAACATACCGTCTTTAACCCGCTGATGAAAGGCTTCACGCCGCCGCAAATCGCCGCAACGGAACTACATGGCAACACGCGTGACGGCGTGATTCATTTCCCCAATATTCGCACCAATACACTATGGGGCCAGGTGCATGACGAAAAAGCCTGGTACTCAATGGGCGGCGTTTCAGGACACGCCGGACTGTTTTCTGATACCCATGATATGGCTGTGTTAATGCAAGTCATGCTCAATGGGGGCGGCTACGGTAACGTGAAGCTATTCGACGACAAAACGGTTGCGCAGTTTACTCGCCGCTCGCCAGAAGACGCTACCTTTGGTCTGGGGTGGCGCGTTAACGGCAACGCCTCAATGACCCCCACGTTCGGGGTATTAGCCAGTCCGCAAACGTATGGACATACCGGATGGACCGGCACGCTGACGTCTATCGATCCGGTTAATCATATGGCGATTGTGATTTTAGGTAACAGGCCGCACTCGCCGGTAGCAAATCCTAAAGTGAATCCAAATGTTTTTGTCAGTGGATTATTACCTGCGGCGACGTATGGCTGGATTGTTGACCAGATATATGGTTCCTTAAAATAAAAATTAAGAGCCTATCCTACCAGGCGTTATTGGCGCAGCCAGTTTGGACACGGACAGCGCGCAAAAACCGGAGCGTACACGTAGTACGTGAGGTTTGACTCGCTACGCTCGCCCTTCGGGCCGCCGCAAGCGGCGTTCAAAACGCTAACGCGTTTTGGCGAGCACTGCCCAGGACCAAAATGGCAAGTAAAATAGCCCTAATGGGATAGGCTCTAAGAAGGGATTCTGATAGCGTCCCTTCCTTCAATTTACACTCTATTTTCAATACTAAGATTGGCCTCATCAGGCCTGTTAAACGTCGACCCGACGGAAAAATGTTTATCGCAGGGCGTCCAGCCCTGCGAGCGTCAACATTTCTGCAAACGGAGTAAGGTTAGCCAATAAGTTTAAGATTTTTTATCACTCAATCATTTAACCGTTCCAGGCCTTAACCGGCCTACAAATACGCTTATTTAGCTAACCAGTCGAGTATCCCCTGCGCAGCATGTCGGCCTTCTGCCATCGCCGTCACCACCAAATCGGCGCCGCGCACCGCATCGCCGCCAGCGAAAATTTTCGGGTTGGACGTCTGGTAACGAAACTCGCTCTCGACGCTGGCGGCAATACGTCCCCAGTTATCCACCTTCACGCCATGCAATTCCAGCCACGACATACCATGCGGATGAAAACCAAACGCCATAATGACCGCATCTGCTGGCATCACGAACTCGCTGTCCGGTACAGGTACCGGGCGGCGTCGCCCCTGACCATCCGGTTCGCCAAGCCGCGTACGCAAAAAGCGAATACCGCTGGCGCGCCCGTGCGTATCCAGCACCAACTCAACCGGCTGAACGTTAAATTCAAAGTTCGCGCCCTCTTCCCGCGCGTTTTTCACCTCTTTTTTCGACCCCGGCATATTAGCCTCATCGCGGCGATAAGCGCAGGTGACGTTAGCAGCGCCATGACGCAGCGCCGTACGTACGCAGTCCATTGCGGTGTCACCGCCGCCCAGCACAACCACGTTAAGGCCCGCAGTATCAATAAACGGCTCGTCAGGCAACGCCGGAAGCCCCATCACCTGTTTGGTATTGGCGATGAGGAATGGTAACGCATCATATACCCCCGGCGCGTCTTCATTCGGTAAATCAGCCTTCATGGAACGATAGGTTCCTACCCCGACAAAGACGGCGTCATAACTCTCCAGCAGCGTCTCCAGAGAAATATCTTTCCCTACTTCGCAGTTAAGCTCGAAACGAATCCCCATCGCGCTGAAGATCTCCCGACGGCGCGCCAGCAGAGATTTATCCAGTTTGAAAGCCGGAATACCAAAGGTGAGCAAACCGCCGATTTCCGGATGGCGATCGTAGACGGTGGCGCTTACGCCATGGCGCGCCAGCACGTCAGCGCAGGCAAGACCTGCCGGCCCCGCGCCGATAATCGCCACGCGCTTATCGCTCTTCTGTACGTCCGACAGGTCGGGACGCCAGCCTTTGCTCAGAGCGCGATCGGAGATATAGCGCTCAATGTTGCCGATGGTAACCGCGCCATACTCATCGCGGAGTGTACACGCGCCTTCGCATAGCCGGTCCTGCGGACAGACGCGCCCGGTAATTTCCGGCAGGCAGTTGGTCTGGTGGGAAAGCTCTACCGCCGCATCAATATCGCCAGCTTTCACCAGTTCGATCCACTGGGGAATATGGTTATGCAGCGGACAGGTCCATTCGCAGATACTGTGTTCCCCGCATGTGAGGCAGCGGGCCGCTTCACGCTCGGCCTGCGCGGCGCGAAACGGTAGATAAATTTCCTCAAAGGTGGTTTTACGCGCTTCAATCGCCAGTTTATCCGGTTCGCCGCGCGGCGGCGTCGCCTGCATACGCTCGACTTTGCTGCTTGCTGTCCCACTGTGTTGTGTATCCACGGTATGCCAGGGGCGAATCTCCTGCCGGGCGGTACGCAGCCGTCGCGTTTTAGCCAGACGGGTCAACGAGTCTTCGGTGACCAGTTGCAGCGCATCCGCCGGGCAATTTTCCACGCAGGCCGGACCCTGTTCACGTCCCTGACACAGATCGCATTTATGCGCGCTGGCTTTGAACTGGTTTGGCGCGACGGGCGTCAATACCATCTGCATGGTGCCGAATGGGCAGGCGACGACGCAGGATTTACAGCCGATGCACTTCTGCGCATTGACCTGCACGCTGTCGTTAATATGCGCGATCGCGCCGTTCGGACAGCTACGGGCGCAGGGCGCATCTTCGCAATGGTGACATGTGACCGCGCTGCGCTGGTGCTGATGTTTAATGACAGTAATTCGGGGCTGATAGCGCTGTGACGTCAGGACATGTCGCTCATCATTGTGAGCCATTACGCAGGCGACCTCGCAGGCATGGCAGCCCAGACACTGCTGGCTATTGGCCATAATAAAACGATTCATGGCATCCTTCTGTTTTGGTTGTAAAAACCTTATTCTTTATATGAGCATTGTTATTAACTGACGAAGGCGGGGTCGGCAATGTTCATCTGCCCAGGAAGCACAACTATCTGTCCAGAACCTGTGGCAGATCAATTTATTTCAAAGCAAATGCAATTGCGATTCAGCTAAATGCGGGGAGTGCCAGCGTGACGGTTAAACGCCCGGTCTCAGCCAGTCTGGCTAAGGCTTTTTTCTATATTGTGCTGTTGTCTATTCTGTCCACCGGCAGCGCATTACTGACGCTGACCAGCAGTTTACGGGATGCCGAAGCGATCAATATCGCCGGTTCGCTACGAATGCAGAGCTATCGGCTGGGTTACGATCTGCAAAGCCGTAGCCCGCAGATTAATGCGCATCGTCAACTTTTCCAGCACGCGCTCAACTCGCCGGTACTGCAAAATCTCAACGCCTGGTATGTGCCGCAGGCGGTGAAAACTCGCTACGCGCGCCTGCACGCCAACTGGCTGGAGATGAATAGCCGCCTACAGGACGGCGACATTGCCTGGTATCAGACCAATATCAACAATTATGTCGATCAAATTGATCTCTTCGTTCTGGCGTTACAGCATTACGCCGAGCGTAAAGTCATGCTGGTCGTCGCCATATCGCTGGCGGGCGGTATCGGCATATTTACTCTGGTCTTTTTTACCCTACGGCGTATTCGCCAGCAGGTCGTTCGCCCGCTGAATCAACTGGTCACCGCCAGTCAGCGTATTGAACATGGTCAGTTCGCCCCGCTGCCGCTGGATACCAGCTTACCCAATGAGCTGGGATTGTTGGCGAAAACGTTTAGCCAGATGTCGAGCGAGCTGCATAAACTTTACCGTTCGCTGGAAGCCTCGGTGGAAGAAAAAACGCACGATCTGCACGAAGCGCACCGCCGCCTGGAGGTGTTATACCAGTGCTCTCAGGCGCTGAATACCAGCCAAATCGACGTCCACTGTTTTCGCCATATTTTGCAAATTGTCCGTGAACATGACGCCGCCTGGTATCTGGAGTTAACCGTGGGCGATAACTGGCGGATTAGCGAAGGCACGCAAAGCCCCGACCTGCCGATGCAAATGCTGCCAGTGACGATGCAGGACACGGTCTATGGCGAACTCCACTGGCAAAGCCCCAACGTTAATGCCTCTACGCCGCTGCTGAACAGCGTCTCCACGATGCTGGGGCGTGGTTTGTACTTTAATCAGGCGCAAAAACACTTCCAGCAACTTTTGTTAATGGAAGAGCGCGCGACGATTGCCCGTGAGCTACACGATTCGCTGGCGCAGGTACTTTCTTATTTACGTATTCAGTTAACGCTTTTGAAGCGCGCTATTCCTGAGGATAACGCCGGCGCGCAAAGCATCATGGCGGATTTTTCCAGAGCGCTGAACGACGCCTACCGTCAGCTTCGCGAGCTACTCACCACGTTCCGTCTGACGTTACAGCAGGCCGATTTACCCTCCGCATTGCATGAGATGCTGGAAGATTTACAGAGTCAGACCCCGGCCAAACTCACGTTGGATTGCCGTTTACCCACGCTGGCTCTGGATGCGCAAATGCAGGTGCATTTGTTGCAAATTGTGCGCGAAGCGGTCCTGAACGCCATTAAACACGCCAACGCGAGCGAAATCGCCGTGAGCTGCGTCACCGCGCCTGACGGCGATCATACCGTTTATATTCGCGATAATGGCATTGGTATCGGCGAACCGCATGAGCCTGCCGGACACTATGGTCTGAATATAATGCGTGAGCGCGCGGAGCGCCTTGGCGGCACGCTGAATTTTTCGCAACCCTCCGGCGGCGGCACACTGGTCAGTATCAGTTTTCGCTCCTCCAACAAGGAAGAGAGTCAGTTAACGTAAAGAACGGCAAATCGCCGGAAGGCCAGATGTCAGGCTTTCCGGCGTTGGCACAAAAAGTATGCTGTAAAAGCGCATGATAATTTACATTATCTCCTTTATTTCTCCACGTTTGGCTCGTAGCTTGCCGCTACAGTGAAGCAGTTCAAATCTATAACGATATGTAGAAACACGAGGTTTCCCTTTAATGGCGAATTTTTTTATCGATCGCCCCATTTTTGCCTGGGTGCTGGCTATCCTGTTGTGTCTGACAGGGGCGTTAGCCATTTTCTCTTTACCTGTTGAACAATATCCCGATCTGGCGCCGCCCAACGTACGTATTACCGCGAATTATCCGGGAGCGTCGGCGCAAACGCTGGAAAATACCGTAACCCAGGTTATTGAGCAGAATATGACGGGCCTCGATAATCTGATGTACATGTCATCACAAAGCAGCGGAACCGGACAGGCGACCATCACGCTGAGCTTTATTGCGGGAACCGATCCTGATGAGGCGGTTCAGCAGGTGCAAAACCAGTTACAGTCCGCGATGCGTAAACTGCCGCAGGCGGTACAGGATCAAGGCGTCACGGTACGCAAAACGGGCGATACCAATATTTTGACCATCGCTTTCGTCTCTACCGACGGTTCTATGGACAAGCAGGATATCGCCGACTACGTCGCCAGTAATATTCAGGACCCGCTCAGCCGCGTCAACGGCGTCGGCGATATTGACGCTTATGGTTCACAGTACTCTATGCGTATCTGGCTCGATCCGGCCAAATTGAATAGTTTTCAGATGACCACGAAAGACGTGACCGATGCAATTGAGTCGCAGAATGCGCAAATCGCCGTCGGGCAGCTTGGCGGTACGCCTTCGGTCGACAAACAGGCGCTGAACGCCACCATTAATGCGCAGTCACTGCTGCAAACGCCGCAACAATTTCGCGATATCACCCTGCGCGTTAATCAGGACGGTTCCGAGGTCAAACTGGGCGATGTCGCCACCGTGGAGCTGGGGGCGGAAAAGTATGACTACCTCAGCCGTTTTAACGGCAATCCGGCTTCCGGTCTTGGCGTTAAGCTGGCCTCCGGCGCAAACGAAATGGCGACCGCGAAGCTGGTGCTGGATCGCCTCAACGAGCTGGCGCAGTACTTCCCTCAAGGGCTGGAATACAAGATCGCGTATGAAACCACCTCCTTTGTCAAAGCCTCGATTATCGATGTGGTCAAAACGTTGCTGGAGGCTATCGCGCTGGTTTTCCTGGTGATGTACCTGTTCCTGCAAAACTTTCGCGCCACGCTGATTCCGACGATCGCCGTGCCGGTAGTATTAATGGGCACCTTCTCCGTGCTTTACGCGTTCGGCTACAGTATTAACACATTAACCATGTTCGCGATGGTGCTGGCGATCGGGCTCCTGGTCGACGATGCCATCGTGGTGGTGGAAAACGTCGAACGTATCATGAGCGAAGAAGGGCTCACGCCGCGTGAAGCGACGCGCAAATCCATGGGACAAATCCAGGGGGCGCTGGTCGGTATCGCGATGGTGCTGTCTGCGGTATTCGTGCCGATGGCGTTCTTTGGCGGTACCACCGGGGCGATTTATCGTCAGTTTTCTATTACCATTGTCTCGGCAATGGTGCTGTCGGTGCTGGTCGCCATGATCCTGACGCCGGCGCTGTGCGCAACGTTATTAAAACCGCTGCACAAAGGCGAGCAGCACGGGCAGAGCGGATTTTTCGGCTGGTTTAACCGTACCTTCAATCGTAATGCCGAACGTTATGAGAAAGGCGTAGCGAAAATTTTGCATCGCAGCCTGCGCTGGATTCTGATTTATGTTCTGTTGCTTGGCGGAATGGTGTTCCTGTTTTTGCGCCTCCCCACCTCCTTTCTGCCGCAGGAAGATCGGGGCATGTTCACTACGTCTATCCAGCTACCGAGCGGCTCTACGCAACAGCAGACCCTGAAAGTCGTTGAAAAGGTTGAAAACTATTATTTCACCCATGAGAAAGACAACATTATGTCGGTCTTCTCGACGGTCGGTTCCGGCCCTGGCGGGAACGGGCAAAACGTCGCGCGCATGTTTGTTCGCTTGAAAGACTGGGACGCGCGCGATCCCACCACCGGCTCCTCGTTCGCCATTATTGAGCGGGCGACAAAAGCGTTTAACCAGATTAAAGAAGCTCGCGTCTTCGCCAGCAGCCCGCCGGCAATTAGCGGTCTGGGCAGCTCCGCCGGTTTTGATATGGAATTACAGGATCACGCCGGAGCAGGCCATGACGCGCTGATGGCCGCACGAGATCAACTCATTGAGCTGGCCGGGAAAAACAGTTCCTTGACCCGCGTGCGCCACAACGGCCTGGACGACAGCCCGCAACTGCAAATTGATATTGACCAACGGAAAGCGCAGGCGCTGGGCGTATCGATTGATGATATCAACGACACCCTGCAAACAGCCTGGGGATCGAGCTACGTCAACGACTTTATGGACCGTGGTCGCGTGAAGAAGGTCTATGTTCAGGCCGCAGCGAAATATCGTATGTTGCCGGATGATATTAATCTTTGGTATGTCCGTAACAAAGATGGCGGCATGGTCCCCTTCTCCGCCTTCGCCACCTCGCGCTGGGAAACCGGCTCGCCGCGTCTGGAACGCTATAACGGCTATTCGGCGGTAGAAATTGTCGGAGAGGCCGCGCCGGGAGTCAGTACCGGGACGGCGATGGATGTCATGGAGTCGTTGGTGCATCAGCTACCGGGCGGTTTTGGCCTGGAATGGACAGCCATGTCTTACCAGGAACGGCTCTCCGGCGCGCAGGGGCCCGCGCTGTACGCTATTTCGCTATTAGTCGTCTTCCTGTGTCTGGCGGCATTGTATGAAAGCTGGTCGGTGCCCTTCTCGGTGATGCTGGTTGTGCCGCTCGGCGTCATTGGCGCGCTACTCGCTACCTGGATGCGCGGGCTGGAAAACGATGTTTACTTCAAGGTGGGGCTGTTGACCGTTATCGGCCTCTCGGCGAAAAACGCGATTCTGATTGTGGAATTCGCCAACGAAATGAATCAGAAGGGACACGCGCTGTTAGACGCCACGCTGTACGCCAGCCGCCAGCGCCTGCGACCGATACTGATGACTTCGCTGGCGTTTATCTTTGGCGTATTGCCGATGGCCACCAGCACCGGGGCAGGCTCGGGTAGCCAACATGCTGTCGGAACCGGCGTGATGGGGGGAATGATCTCAGCAACCATTCTGGCTATCTTCTTTGTACCCCTGTTTTTCGTGCTGATACGTCGCCGCTTCCCGCTGAAGCCGCGCCCGGAATAAGCTCCCGGCCAGCCTGATACGAGGTGTCGGGCACAAAAAAGGCGACTTTCGTTGAGTCGCCTTTTCTTATCCCCTATGGGAGCGCGGTGCCTTCCAGGCATTTATTTACGAAGCATGACTTCGATAAAATCTTTCCAGTTCCCCAGTTCACGTTCAATCATAATAGCCTCTCTTATTATTATGGGTATTCTACGTAGTTAGCGGTATAGAGAGAAGTTCATTTAACCGATTGTTGCGATATCCTCTGGTTACGCTGTCTATGATATTACTATGGCGCTGTAGCCGTAAATTTTATGTGACTTACTGCAATATTTAGCAACATTAATACCTTTTCTACTACTTTATCAAATCGGGTTAAAAAACAATCAATTGCATGTGCGCAAAATAGGATTTTCCTCGCGAATTATAAACAAGCCACATCTGGAACGTTTTGGAATCATTATTCACATTCACTCAACAATGTTATATTGATTGCCGATCAGCGCTGGATAAATAACCATTAACAGCCACACTTATTATCCCGCAGACGATACTATTGATTATTTATTCGAATTTCGCGTTAAAGGATTCAATATGATTACCCTCTATGGCATTAAGAATTGCGACACGATCAAAAAAGCGCGCCGTTGGCTGGAGGAGCATGGCATTGATTATCGTTTTCACGATTACCGTGTGGATGGCATAGACCTCCCTCTTCTTAATACCTTTATTGCCGAACTCGGCTGGCAGCCTTTACTGAATACGCGCGGCACAACATGGCGCAAACTGGATGAAGGCGACCGCAGCGGGATTACCGATGCCGACTCCGCCGCTGCTCTCATGGTTGAACAGCCGGCAATCATCAAACGCCCATTGCTCTGCGCGCCCGGGAGGCCTATGCTGCTTGGTTTCAGTGAATCCCGTTATCAGCAGTTTTTTGATGAGGTGTAGTCTATGTCGTGCCCGGTTATTGAGCTGACACAGCAACTTATTCGTCGCCCCTCCCTGAGTCCGGATGACGCAGGCTGTCAGGCATTAATGATTGAACGCCTGCGTAAAATCGGTTTTACCATTGAGCATATGGATTTTGGCGACACGCAAAATTTTTGGGCATGGCGTGGGCGTGGCGAAACGCTGGCGTTCGCCGGGCATACTGACGTCGTACCGGCTGGCGATGTCGATCGCTGGATCAATCCGCCGTTTGAGCCTACGATTCGCGACGGAATGTTGTTCGGTCGCGGCGCTGCGGATATGAAAGGTTCACTGGCGGCCATGGTAGTGGCTGCTGAACGTTTTGTTGCGCAGCATCCTCATCACCGGGGCCGCCTCGCGTTTTTGATTACCTCTGATGAGGAAGCCAGCGCAAAAAATGGCACCGTAAAGGTGGTTGAAGCGCTGATGGCCCGTAACGAGCGGCTGGATTACTGTCTGGTCGGCGAACCTTCCAGTACTGAAATTGTGGGCGATGTCGTCAAAAACGGGCGTCGCGGTTCCCTCACCTGTAACCTCACTATTCATGGCGTTCAGGGGCACGTCGCCTATCCGCATCTGGCGGATAACCCTGTTCATCGCGCTGCGCCTTTTCTTAATGAACTGGTCGCTATCGAGTGGGATCGGGGCAATGACTTTTTCCCGGCCACCAGTATGCAGGTAGCCAATATCCAGGCAGGCACCGGCAGCAATAATGTCATTCCCGGCGAACTGTTCGTGCAGTTTAACTTCCGTTTCAGCACGGAACTGACCGATGAGATGATCAAAGAGCGGGTACATGCGCTGCTTGAGAAGCATCAGCTACGCTATACCGTAGACTGGTGGCTTTCCGGCCAGCCGTTCCTGACCGCACGCGGCAAGCTGGTGGACGCGGTGGTAAACGCCATTGAGCACTATAATGAAATTAAACCGCAATTACTGACGACGGGCGGTACGTCCGACGGACGTTTTATCGCCCGTATGGGAGCGCAGGTGGTAGAACTGGGGCCGGTGAACGCCACCATTCATAAAATTAATGAATGTGTGAATGCCGCCGATCTCCAGCTACTGGCCCGTATGTATCAACGCATTATGGAACAGCTCGTCGCCTGATGAGCGTTCCGGTAAGAGGAAATAAGCATGGACTGGCTGGCAAAATATTGGTGGATTCTGGTATTGGTGTTTCTGGTAGGCGTACTGCTGAATGTGATCAAAGATCTCAAACGCATCGACCATAAGAAATTCCTTGCCAATAAACCTGAGCTGCCCCCGCATCGCGATTTTAACGATAAGTGGGACGATGAAGAAGACTGGCCGAAGAAAGATCAGCCGAAAAAGTAACCGGATATCATGCCGGACAGGTATCGCTATCCGGCATGGTCCCCACCGCCGGGCATTACGTCGCGCAAACGCTGCGTTCGTCCGGCATCCAGCGCAATCAGCGCCTGCGCCGCCTGCGCACGCTGCAACGCCAGCAGAGCTTTACGGCCTGAAATGCGTAGCCGGGCGCACAGTTCGGCATCGCTGGCTTTTTCCTCCAGCCGCCCTCTCAGCGCCGGTAATGGCAATGCGCTGTATTGCAGTAAACGATGCAGGCAACCTAACGATGTCAGTAGCGGACGGTGCGCGAACGCAAAACCGACCAGCTCACGCCAGTCTTCATCATTAAGCGCCTGTTCATCTAACGCCGCCAGCGGTATCGCCTCGCCGTTCCACTGCGTCAGGATATCCGCATCGCGGCGCAAACGTCGGTGTTCCTGCTGCGCCAGCCGTTTTCCCGCGTCGCTCAGCGGCAATAACGCCATCGCCGTATAGCAACCGCTGCTCGCCTCCCGATGGTTGCCCATCCGTACCAGTACAAAGCCGCAGCGTTGCCAGAAACGCCACAGCTCCGGCGTATAGCCGAAGCTGACGGAAAGATAATCACACTGCGCCGCCTGCTCGCACGCGCAGGCAATCAACTGCTGACCGATGCCTTCACGCTGGCGAGCGGGGTGCACCGCGATACGGCTTACGCGACGCCCAACCAGCGTCGCGGCTAAAGGGTCGCTACCGTGCGCCGCCAGCGACTGCGCCACCAGATTTCCACGTGGACGCCGGAAACCGCCCCATACAGCGTGACTGAGTTCTGCGGATAACCCACCCTCTTCGACCAGCCAGATGGCGCCCGCCACACGGTTATTCGCCGTGGCCTGCAAGAAATGCTGTCCTGGCGCATCCATCATTCGGCGCAGATCCAGCGGCGAAGTACGATAGTGCGCCCCCGACAGTAACTGATACACAGCCCTCGGCAACACGGGCGTCTTCCCCCAGGCCTGTTGGTAAAACGCCGAGATTGCTATCGCGCCATGTGGCGCCTGCGCAAACGCTTCATCGTCGAATATCAGCGCCTCGCTGACGATATTTTCCAGCGGGCATTCTGGCGCCCAGCGGACAGGCTGACGAAGCGTGAAGCGGTGAAGCTGCGGAAAACGGGCGCAAAACTTAAGTAAAAAACCGCGTCCGGTGCCTTCGTAGCCCTGAACGGTGGTGGTGAGTAGTATGCGGGGAAAGCGCGAAACCAGTTGCAGCAGCAGCGGCGCGGGGATTGCCGCCGCCTCGTCAACCACCAGCCAGTCGGCTCTTGCCCCGCTCGCCAGCAACGCATCCGGCGCCATAAAGCAGAACCGCTCACCGGCAAACGCTGCCAGGATATCCGTTGCCGTTTTCGCCGGTGCGGTCACGATAGCCGTGCCCGCCATCCGGGAGATGAATTGCCCGGCCAGCGCCGATTTGCCGCGTCCACGGGGGGCAATCACCGTCGCCACGCCGGGCGGCATTTCACGTAAACGCGATAAGATAGCCGCCTGCTCCGGCTGTGGCTCGCCGGTGGCGGGTCGCCAGCGTTCACGGGAAGGATAAGATGGCAAGCAAAACGGCTGGCGCTGTCGCCAAAGCAGCGTTTGCGGATCGCGGGAAAGAGTCCGTTTAAGATGCTGTGCAAACTGCGGTGTGGGGATAGGCTGCGCGCAGTCGCTCCAGCGCAGTGAATCGGTATCAGGCCTGCTTTCCCACGTCTCGTACGGCGGCATCAGCAGAAGCAGCCAGCTTCCGGCCTGCAAGGTCCCGCTCAGGGCGGCAAACGCTGCCGCGTCAAAGCCCTGCCAGGCATCAAATATCGCATGACGGAATTCACGGCCCAGCAGCGTTTGTAACGCCTGTGGCGTACAGCACGGCTGGGCGGGCGCGTCAGGCGCGACCCACAGCCAGTCACCGGGCAATGCAGCGCGTATCGCCTCGGCCCGCTCCCGGCACCACGCCGCATCGCCGCTGATGACCAGTAAACGGCGAATGCCTTCCTGTGTCATTTGCGACGTTAACGCCTGTAGCGCATCGATATCAGACATCCCTGCCCCGGTTTATCAAAAGTTTTTGCCAAACGTATTACATTGCGCCGGGTCACCGCTGTCAAATCCACGCTTAAACCAGCTGTAGCGCTGTTCTGAGGTGCCGTGGGTAAAACTATCCGGCACGACGCGCCCCTGCCCCTGTTGCTGTAAGCGATCGTCGCCGATAGCCTGTGCGGCATTGAGCGCCTCTTCCAGATCGCCCGCCTCCAGTACGCCTTGCTGCTGCATACTGTGTCCCCACACGCCGGCAAAGCAATCCGCCTGTAGCTCCATGCGCACCGAAAGGCGATTCACCTCTGTTTGCGATGCGTTTTGCTGTAACTGGCGTACTTTCGGCTCAATACCTAACAGTTTTTGTACGTGGTGGCCGACTTCGTGGGCGATGACATAACCCTGAGCAAAATCACCGTCCGCGCCCAGCTTATTTTTCATATCATCGTAAAATGAGAGATCGATATAGACGGTGCCGTCCGCCGGGCAGTAAAACGGCCCCATCACGGACTGACCCGCACCACAGCCGGTACGCGTCATACCACGGTACATCACCAGTTTTGGCTGCTGATAGCCGCGGCCCATTTTTTGAAAGAGTTGCCCCCAGGTATCTTCGGTCGTCGCCAGGATCACCGAGGTAAATTTTGCCGCTTCATCATCATTGGGGCTTATCGAACGCGTCGACTGCTGCTGCGAAACCGGCTGACCGGTCAACAGACCGGTTAAATCCACCCCATAGTACCCTGCGACCAACACCACCACCAACAGAATGATGCCGCCTTTTCCGCGCGGAAGACGAAAGCCTGGGCCACCCAGCGAGGGGCCGCCTGGCCGATTACGTCTGTCCTCTACATTGTTACTTTCACGACGCCCTTGCCAGCGCATAATCACCTCATTCTCTCTTTGTTATACAGATGATCGTAGGCGGTCAGGCGCAGGATTACCACAGGTAAACGCTATCAGAATGAGGAAAGGATGATACCGGAGAGCGGTTGCCCTCCGGTCAGAAGCGGAATTAATCTAATTTCACGCCCAGGCGATGCGCGACGGCTTCATAGGCTTCAATCAGACCGCCCAGACTCTGGCGGAAGCGGTCTTTGTCCATTTTGTCCAGCGTCTCTTTATCCCACAGGCGGCTGCCGTCCGGCGAAAACTCATCGCCCAGCACCACTTCGCCTTTATACAGGCCAAACTCCAGTTTGAAATCCACCAGGATAAGACCCGCGTCATCAAACAGTTTTTTCAGTACGTCGTTGGCTTTGTAGGTTAGCTCTTTCATACGCGCCAGATTTTCCTGACTTACCCAACCGAACGTTTCACAGTAGGAACTATTCACCATCGGGTCGTGCAGCGCGTCGTTTTTCAGGAACAGATCGAATATCGGCGGGTTAAGCTCCATGCCTTCTTCCACGCCCAGACGCTTGACCAGCGACCCTGCCGCACGGTTGCGCACCACACATTCAACCGGCACCATCTCCAGCTTCTTCACCAGACACTCGGTATCAGACAGCAAACGTTCCATCTGGGTCGGGATGCCCGCCTCGGCCAGTTTGGTCATAATGAAATGGTTGAATTTGTTATTTACCATGCCTTTGCGATCAAACTGTTCAATGCGCGCGCCATCCCCTGCTGACGTATCATTGCGGAATTCGAGCACCAACAGGTCCGGGTTTTCCGTGCTGTATACGGTTTTCGCTTTACCACGATACAACTCAGCTTGCTTTTGCATCTTTAACACTCCTGGGTGTGAATTAACGATAAGTATTCATTTCCTGCTACGCCTGCCGGAGACGTCGGCCTGTAATTGTGGTGCGAAATAGCGGTTAAATCGCGTTTTTGTACCGACGCACACGTTTGCGTATCTTATCAGAAAAAAGGGCCGGATTACTCCAGCCCTGTTAAATTACTTGTTGAACGCTGCCTGGAAGACGGCAACCAGCGCGTCGTTCTGGCTTTGCGTCAGAGTATGCCCCTTAGGATCGATAAACTGCAAGCTGCTGCGGTTATCTAAATCGCCGACCTGCAATTTATAGTCTCCGGATGCCAGGCCCGGGTCGCTAGCGCCCAGATCCCGCCAGTCGCTGTCAGACAACGGTTTGTACGTTACCGCCATGCTGCCCTGAGAGCGAGTGCTGTCGGTGACTTTCATGCCCACTTTTTCCAGCGCGGCCGGGAGGCGCTGCCACACGAGGTTGAACGGACCGCGAACGACCAGCATAGGTAAACCGGTATCATCAGCGGCGCTCTGCACATCCATCGTTGCGGCGGAACGGTTCTGCGCGGCATTTGCTGCATCCGTAGCGGTCTTATCCAGACCGGCGGAAATGACGTTCATCATTTCAGTGCTATAGCGCTGCAGCGACGCCGCGTCAGCGACCGGCTTGCCAGCCTGTTCCAGATTAACCAGTTTTACCGTTACCGCCTGCTGATAGCCCTGCGGCTTCACCGAGATTTGATAACGTCCACGATACTGTTCGTCTTCATCCAGGCGGTTCCAGCTCACCCAATCGGTCGTCAGGGTCTGGCTGGCATCGTCACGTTTTTCAATCGGATAATTTTTCGCCTGAATCACGCTGACGACTTGCGGCCACAGCGTGCTGCTCCGGCCATTCTCCACCAATAGCGTAGCGGTATCGCCAGAGAACTGGGTACGCGCGCCGCTCACTAACGCTAACGGCTGCGCTGGCGGACGGATATCCAACGCCTTACCAACCGCGCCGCTCCCCTTCGTGACCGGAATAACGTAGTCGCCGGTCGTTATCGGCAGGATCATTCCTGCCGGGGCGTGAAGTTCAGCAAGCGGCGCGGCATCCAAATAGGATTCATCGCCGCTTACCTGGCGCTTGTAGCGCGAATCGGAACTACAGGCAGCGAGCAGCAAAACAAGCGAAACACCCGCAACCTTCGCCAGGCGCGACTTTTGTACTGAGTAAGCCATCAAATCTCCCTAAACTTTACAGCAGGCCAGCATGCTGAAGCGCTGCTTTGACGATGTCACGACCATGGTCCGTGATAGGCGTCATTGGCAGGCGCAGCGTGTCGGTCGCCACAAGACCCAATGCCTTACATGCCCATTTCACCGGGATAGGATTGGGTTCGACAAATAGTTTGTTGTGTAACGGCATCAGACGCTGGTTGATAGCGCGCGCCTCGGCAAATTGCCCTTCCGCCGCCAGTTTGCACATGTCAGCCATCTCGCGCGCCGCTACGTTAGCCGTAACGGAAATCACGCCATGACCACCCAGTTGCATAAAGTCCAGCGCAGACGCGTCATCGCCGCTAAGCAGAATAAAATCGTCTGAAACCAGCTCTTTGATCTGGTGAACGCGGGTTAAGTTCCCTGTCGCCTCTTTGATAGCGATAATATTTTTTATTTCCGCCAGACGACCCACGGTTTCCGGCAACATATCGCAACCGGTACGGGACGGCACATTATACAGAATTTGCGGCAAGTCAGTGTGTTCCGCGATGGCTTTGAAATGCTGGAACAAACCTTCCTGCGTGGGGCGATTGTAGTACGGCGTTACCGTCAGGCAGCCAACAATGCCGCTATCGTTAAAACGCTGCGTCAGGCTAATCGCTTCCGCGGTCGCGTTTGCGCCCGTGCCGGCGATAACCGGAATACGTCCGTCAGCCAGTTCCAGCGTCATCATCACGACATCGCCATGTTCATCATGGCTTAGCGTGGCAGACTCGCCGGTGGTGCCAACCGAAACAATCGCCGAGGTACCGTTGGCGACATGATAATCAATGAGTTTTTTCAGGCAAGACCTACTGACGTTACCTTTCTCATCCATCGGCGTAACAAGCGCGACAATACTTCCCGTGAACATGGGCCATCCTCTGTGCAAACAAGTCCCTCAATGGTACGTTTGGTATGGCAATAAAAGCAAGCGACCAAAGCCGTTCTGATTGTTGTATGCAGGTTTTTTTTATGGTTTCCTTAAGATTACCTCACCGCTCAAAGGAATAACTGGTTTGACACCGTCATCACAACACTATTTGGTTATCACTGCGCTGGGCGCCGACAGGCCCGGTATTGTGAATACCATTACTCGCCATGTCAGCAGTTGCGGCTGTAATATCGAAGACAGCCGACTGGCGATGCTGGGCGATGAATTCACGTTTATTATGCTGTTGTCCGGCACGTGGAACGCGATTACCTTGATTGAATCGACATTGCCGTTAAAAGGCGCGGAGCTGGATCTGCTGATTGTGATGAAACGGACGTCCGACCGCCCCCGCCCGGCAATGCCCGCGACGGTATGGGTTCAGGTTGAGGTCGCCGACTCCCCGCATTTAATTGAGCGATTCACCGCGCTGTTTAATAGTCATGAAATGAATATTGCGGAGCTGGTCTCCCGCACGCAGCCGGCTGAAGGTGATAAAGCTGCGCAATTATTTATTCAAATCACCGCACATAGCCCGGCGTCGCAAAATTCCGCAAATATTGAGCAAGCCTTTAAAGCACTATGTACAGAACTCAATGCGCAAGGCAGTATAAACGTCGTCAATTACTCACAACATGATGAACAGGATGGAGTTAAGTAATGAATCCACTGAAAGCCGGTGATATCGCACCGAAATTTAGCTTGCCGGATCAAGACGGGGAACAAGTAAATTTGACCGACTTCCAGGGACAGCGCGTTCTGGTTTATTTCTACCCAAAAGCCATGACACCCGGCTGTACCGTGCAGGCCTGCGGCTTACGCGATAACATGGACGAGCTCAAAAAAGCAGGCGTGGACGTGCTGGGCATCAGCACCGATAAACCTGAAAAACTCTCCCGTTTCGCTGAAAAAGAGCTGCTGAACTTTACCCTTTTGTCCGATGAAAACCATCAGGTGTGTGAACAGTTCGGCGTCTGGGGCGAAAAGTCGTTTATGGGCAAAACGTATGACGGCATTCACCGCATCAGCTTTTTGATTGACGCTGATGGTAAGATTGAACACGTCTTTAATGATTTTAAAACCAGCAATCACCATGATGTGGTGCTGAACTGGCTGAAAGAAAACGCGTAAAAGCCTCAGGCCGCGCTGATGTGCGGCCTGGAAAGGGAATGTGCCGTCAGGCTTGCCGCGCCAGACGCCATATCGCCGCCACATTGCGCGCCGACAGGCTCAGGTTATATTCCGCCTCGTGTAAGGCTTCCGGCAACGTAACGATATGCGACAAAATCGACAGCGCCGCATCGATACCCTGTTGATACACAACGTGATGATCGTGTTGCAGCCCACCGGCGAGCGCGATAACCGGTTTATGATACCGCTTCGCCACTCTGGCGACGCCAATCGGCGTCTTGCCGCAAATACTTTGGCTGTCCAGCCGACCTTCTCCGGTAATCACCAGATCGGCATCTTTAACCGCCTGCTCAAGCTGTAGCGTTTCCACGACAATCTCTACGCCGGCGCGTAATTCCGCATTGAGCAACCCTAAAAGCGCGGCGCCCATTCCACCTGCCGCGCCCGCGCCGGGAGCATTAATCACCTCACGTCCCGTAGCCTGATAAATATGCCGGCCCCAGTTTTCCAGCGCCGCGTCCAGGGTGTTCACCATTTCCGCTGTCGCCCCTTTTTGTGGGCCAAAAATGGCCGATGCGCCCTGGGGACCACACAGCGGATTGTTGACATCACACGCCACGGTTATCGATACCTTACGCAGCAATGGGTGACAACCGGACAGATCGATAGAGGCCAGCGCCGCCAGCGCCTCGCCGCCCGGAGAAAGCGAGCGCCCCTGTTTATCGCGCAATATAACGCCAAGCGCCTGCATCATCCCCGCGCCGCCGTCATTCGTCGCGCTGCCGCCAATTCCCAGAATAATACGCTTTACGCCACGCTCCAGCGCCGCGACGATTAACTCGCCGGTGCCGTAGCTGGTGGTATTAAGCGGGTTGCGCAATTCAGGCGAAACGTGATGCAGCCCGGATGCCGCCGCCATTTCAATCACGGCGGTATCGCTATCGCCCAGCATTCCCCAGCGCGCGGCCACCGGTTGCCCAAGCGGGCCTTGTACCCACTGGTCGACATAACGCCCGCCGCTGGCCTCCACCATTGATTGTACGGTTCCTTCCCCGCCATCCGCCATGGGCACTTTAACGTAGTCGGCGTCAGGATAAATTTCGCGGAACCCCTTTTCTATCGCCTCAGCGACCGCCATTGCGGACAAACTTTCTTTAAATGAATCAGGAGCAATAACAATTTTCATAGGGATTATCCTGCAAAACCAAAGAAACCGAACATCAGAGTAGAAATAAAGGTAATGGCTAACCCCACCAGCGTTTCATACGGCATTAGCTTTAAACGTTCATGAATTTGCATATTGACGCTGCCGCCCGTCGCGTGGAAAAAGCTGCCGTGCGGCAGATGGTCCAGCACCGTGGCGCCCGCATGGATCATAGCGGCTCCCGCCAGGGCGGAAACGCCAAGTTCAAGTAACGTGGGAGAGAAAACGCCGGACGCCACCGCCGTTCCCGCCGTAGTTGAGGCCGTCGCCATTGACATCATGGCGCCAGACACGGGCGCCAGCAGCCAGGACGGCAATCCCGAAGCGGTGAGGCCATGAATCAGGACATCTTTAAGTTCGGAATTAGCGATAATGCCGGCCAGCGTACCGGTTCCCAGCAACATAATAGCGACAGGCGCCATACGCATCAGACCGGCGACCATGTACTGGTTACAGTGGCGCGCGCGTCCCATCAACAGCAGACCGACCAATCCCCCTACGGGCAGGGCAATTAACGGGTCAATGGAAATGCCGGCAAACGGACGGAGAGAAAGCAGGAAAATAGCGACCAGCGGCGCGCTAATCGCCACCAGAAAACCGGGTCTGGCGACGGAGTCATCATGGTGAGTCACTTCATGATCGGCGACGCCCGCGCCTTTATTATTCAGCCGTTTCGCTAACAGATAGGCGATAATAAGCCCAACGATGCCCGGAACCACGCCCGCCAGCATAATAGAGGTAAGAGGAACATGAAACGCATCAGAGGCGGCAATAGCGTTCGGGTTGGGTGACATCACGTTACCCGCTTTGCCGCCCCCAACCATCGCCAGCAGAATAGCGCTTTTTGACAGGCCTGCATTACGCGCAATCGACAGCGCAATCGGCGCGACGGTAATCACCGCCACATCAATAAATACGCCGACGGCGGTCAAACATAGTGTGGCAATGGCTAATGCCAATAACGCCCGGGTTTCCCCCACTTTGCGGACAATCGTCTCAGCAATCGTATTCGCCGCCCCGGACTCAATTAATACGCCCGCCAGTACGCCTGCGGCCAGAATACGCAATACGGCATTAACGATGCCCTGCGCGCCTGACACCATCAACGACACGGTTTGCAGAAGATCGGCGCCGCCAATCAAACCGCCGACCAGCGCGCCCGCCATCATGCCGTAGGCTGGCGACACTTTTCTTAAAATTAATACGATGGCCACAACCAATGCGGCAATGGCTCCCAGGGTGGATATCGACGTCATATACTGCGCCTCCTTTAACATGGAGCGCGCAGTATGGAAAAACCCGCCTAAAAATCCGCTGGAGCTTTCAACAAATTTCGATTCGACCTGGCAGCGGTAACTTGTCGGACGGTACAGATTCGGCCTGGAGCTCCATACCGATATAAAGCCAAAGCGTACTTTTTAACTCGTTGATTTTTATGTGCGTAATATCCTCACAGCGCTGTAAGCGATAGCGCAATGTATTCACATGAATATGCAATGCTTTGGCTGTTTGCGTCAGGTCACAATTATGTTCAAACCAGGTCCGCAGCGTCTGTTGCAATACGCCTTTCGCGTCATGTTGCGCCAGTTGTAGCCACAGACGCGATAACTCCTGCACTTGCCAACTTTCAGACAGCCCGCTTAGCAGCGCGGGAAGCGCGTGGTCATGATAAAAAATATACTGGCTGCGCAGCTTTTGTCTTTTCGCCATCGCCTGCGTGGCTCTCGCTGTGAGCAAAGATCGGTGCAATCCCGTCTCGCCGGCAAAATAGCCCCCAACCAAAATACGGCTAAAGCCCGATGATGCAGCCCATGATTTAAAAATCTGCAATTCCCCCATTTCCTGGCGGGTATTCCACTTTCCCTCTTTTAACGTGATAGGCTTAATAATGATTAATTCATTAAATTCGGTAAACGTCACCAAATGGTTGCGCGCGTGATTCTCGAAATAATCCATTACATTGCGCAGCGCTTCGCGATCCGGCTGGGAAAGTTCAATAATCAGCACCACTCTGGGAACCGCCAGATCAATGCCCAGATAGGCCGCCATGGAGCGCAACGACTCTGTTGAATTTTCTCGCAAAATCAATTGGTTGATCAGCTCTTCGCGATAGCGTTTATCCCACTGTCGCTGTTCGATCAGCACCATATGCTCGATCACCAGCTCCGCCGCCATTTTAACCAGCTCGGCATACGCGCGAACCACCTCCGGCTCGCCGGTAATGCCGACCACGCCGATAAGCTGTTCATGAAAAGAGATGGGAAGATTAATGCCGGATCGCACGCCTTTAAGCTGATTGGCGGTAGCGGAATCAATTTCTACAATACGGTTTTCCTTCAGCGCCAGAATGGCTCCTTCATGACGCTGGCGAAGCCGCGAAGGTTCGCCAGACGCGATAATGACGCCATGTTCATCCATGACGTTTACCGAGTAAGGAATAATTTTCATGGCTCGCTGTACAATTTGCCGCGCGGTATACCCTTTCAAGTAATGTTTTCTCAACACACTCATTCCCTGTTTCGTTATCGCTTCACATTAAAAAAACAATCTCGCATCAATGATGTCACTTATTAACGAATTTCTCAGAAGAATGCTTAGGCTAAGTCACCAAATTTTGGCGGCTTTACAGCGAGAATTTTGTAGGTTCCAACAATAAAAATGCCGCAACACGGTGCGGCATTAAAAAAAAGAGCGGCTTTCTAAGCGCTTGTCCCTCATCAGGCGTGCGCAAAATGGCGGCAGGGCACTATGATGTCGTTCACGCTTTACAACTTTTGTACAGACCGCTCAGGATGAGGCATCTGTCACCTGACCATCCGGCCAGGCATGGACAACGGCTTTAATCAGCGTCGCCAATGGAATGGCGAAAAACACTCCCCAGAAACCCCACAGACCGCCGAAAATCACCACTGACAGAATAATCACCAGCGGATGCAAATTCACCGCTTCGGAGAAAAGTACCGGTACCAGCAAATTGCCATCCAGCGCCTGAATAATCAGATAAACGGCAAAACAGCTCCAGAATTCCGTCCCCAGGCCAAACTGAAACAGCGCGACGCCCACCACCGGAATTGTCACCACAAAGGCGCCGATATAGGGGATCAGGACCGAAAAGCCCACCAGTACCGCCAGCAGTAGCGAATAATTGAGGCCAAACAGCAAAAAGCCCAGCCAGGTCGCTACGCCCACCACCACCATCTCCAGCACTTTTCCGCGGATATAGTTGGTGATCTGCTGATTCATCTCATTCCACACCTGCCCCGCCAGCCCGCGATTACGCGGCAGCACGCGGCGCACGGCATTCAGCATCTGCTCTTTATCTTTTACCAGGAAAAAGACCATCAGCGGCACCAGCACCAGATATACCGCCAGCGTCAGTAGCCCGACTAACGAAGCCAGCGAATACTTCACCACCGAATCGCCCATGTTAAGCATCCGGGTACGCATGTTTTCCGCCATCGCATCAATAATGCCCGCATCCATCAGCGCCGGATAGCGTCGCGGCAAGGTCGCGGCAAAATCGGACAGTTTATTCAGCATACCGGGCATATCACGAATCAGGTAAATACCCTGCTGCCAGGCAATCGGCATCACCACAAACGCCATTAATAACAGAATGCCGACAAAGAGGATAAGGACAATGGAGGCTGCCCAGCGCCGGGAACAGCCAATCGCCTGCAGGCGCGCCGTCGGCCACTCCAGCAGGTAGGCCAGTACGATAGCGACCAGCAGCGGCGCTAACAGGCCGCTAAAGAAAAAGAGGATGCTAAAACCAGCCACCAGAATGACCAGCAAGGCAATCGCCTCCGGGTCGCTGAAGCGACGGCGATACCATTGCATTAACATTTCGAGCATAAAACCCTTCCCAGAACTCAACTGCGGGATTGTGATGCCGAATTGTATCGAAATGTCACAAAAAAGACTTCGCTTTTTATCGTTGATTCAGGAAACTAAAATAGTGAGTCTGTGCTCATCACAGTTACACTTATGAAGTGTCGGAGCGTGGAACGATATTTCACGACGTTGGTCAAAGGGCTATCTCAAAACAACAGGATAGAGGTTATGTTCAGGCAGTTGAAAAAAAACCTGGTGGCAACCCTCATTGCAGCATTGGCTCTCGGTCAGGTCGCGCCCGCATTTGCCGACCCTGCCGACACGCTGCCCGATATGGGAACCTCGGCAGGAAGCACGCTTTCTATCGGACAAGAGATGCAAATGGGCGACTTTTATGTGCGCCAGCTACGCGGCAGCGCGCCGTTAATCAACGATCCGCTGCTGGTGCAATACATTAACGCGCTGGGTATGCGTCTGGTCTCGCACGCCGACTCCGTCAAAACGCCCTTCCATTTTTTCTTGATCAATAATGACGAAATCAACGCGTTCGCGTTTTTTGGCGGCAATGTGGTGTTGCACTCGGCGCTTTTTCGCTACGCGGATAACGAAAGCCAGCTAGCTTCAGTCATGGCGCATGAAATCTCCCACGTGACGCAGCGCCACCTGGCGCGCGCGATGGAAGATCAAAAGCGCAGCGCGCCGCTTACCTGGGTGGGCGCGCTGGGTTCCATTTTGCTGGCCATGGCCAGCCCACAGGCCGGTATGGCGGCACTAACCGGTACTCTGGCGGGAACGCGCCAGGGAATGATAAGTTTCACCCAGCAAAATGAGCAAGAAGCCGACCGTATTGGTATTCAGGTACTGCAACGCGCCGGATTTGACCCACAGGCGATGCCCTCTTTCCTCGAAAAACTGCTCGACCAGGCGCGTTACTCCACGCGACCGCCTGAAATTTTGCTCACTCACCCCTTACCGGAAAGCCGCCTTGCGGATGCCCGCAACCGTGCCAACCAGATGCGCCCGGTCGTGGTGCAATCTTCCGCCGACTTCTATCTCGCCAAAGCGCGCGCCCTGGGAATGTACAATTCCGGACGTAACCAGCTCACCAGCGACCTACTGGATCAGTGGTCTAAAGGCAACGTGCGTCAGCAACATGCGGCGCAATATGGCCGGGCGTTGCAGGCGATGGAAGCGAGCAAGTACGATGAAGCGCGCAAAACGTTGCAGCCGCTATTAAGCGCGGAACCGAACAATGCCTGGTATCTTGACCTCGCCACCGATATTGACCTCGGGCAGAAAAGAGCCAACGACGCGATTAATCGCCTGAAAAATGCCCGCGATCTGCGCGTTAATCCTGTGCTGCAATTAAACCTCGCCAATGCGTACCTTCAGGGAGGCCAGCCGAAAGCGGCGGAAACCATTCTGAATCGCTACACCTTTAGCCATAAAGATGACGGTAACGGCTGGGATCTGCTTGCTCAGGCCGAAGCCGCGCTGAACAACCGCGATCAGGAGCTGGCGGCACGCGCTGAAAGTTATGCGCTGGCGGGACGACTGGATCAGGCAATTTCACTGCTCAGCAGCGCCAGCGCCCAGGCAAAACTGGGTAGTCAGCAACAGGCGCGTTACGATGCGCGTATCGACCAGTTGCGCCAGTTACAGGAACGCTTCAAGCCATACACGAAAATGTAATCGCCGTTTATTAGCCGGATGGCGTCACAAGGAGAACTCATGACCGACACGATTAAAATCTACCATAACCCGCGCTGCTCGAAGAGCCGCGACACGCTGAACCTGCTGAAATCTAACGGCGTGGAACCGGAAGTGGTGCTTTATCTGGATACGCCCGCCGACGCCGCCACTGTGCGGGAACTGCTGCGTATGTTGGGCATGTCCAGCGCGCGCGAACTGATGCGCCAGAAAGAAGATCTCTATAAGACGCTTCACCTGGCGGATAGCCAGCTGAGTGAAGAGGCGTTAATCCAGGCGCTGGTTGAACACCCTAAACTGATGGAGCGCCCCATTGTGGTGGCAAATGGTCAGGCGCGCATTGGCCGACCGCCTGAGCAGGTGCTGGACATCCTCGGTTAACCGTTGAACGCCGCCGTCGCGGCGTATTACAGTTTCAGGATCTCTTTGACAAACGGGATCGTCAGTTTTCGCTGGGCAGTGATCGACGCATGATCGAGCTGATCCAGCGTCATAAACAGCGTGCGCATTTCGCGATCAAGACGTTTGAGCAAAAACCGCCCGACATCTTCCGGCAGTTCAAACCCCCGTAACCGGGCGCGCAACTGTAGCGCCTGAAGTTTGTCTTCATCGGAAAGAGGCTGGAGTTTATAGATTTGCCCCCAGTCCAGACGGGAAGCGAGATCGGGCAAGCCCAGATTTAACTGTCTTGGCGGACGATCGCCGGTGATCAATAACCGCGTCTTACCAGACTCCAGAATGCGGTTATAGAGATCAAAGATCGCCATCTCCCACAGTTCATCGCCAGCGACACACTCAATGTTATCAATACACACCAGCGAGAGGTGTTCCATACCGTCGAGCACTTCCGGCACGAACCAGGTGCGTTTATCGAGCGGGACGTAGCCTACCGCATCTCCACGCTGCGACAATTCAGCGCAGGCGGCGTGCAGCAAATGGCTGCGGCCCGCGCCTTCACGCGCCCAAAGGTAGATATATCCACTATGTTCCTGGCGCAACACGTTTTGTAACGCGGCCAGTAGAGAGGCGTTATCCCCCGGCCAGAAACTTGCGAAAGTTTCGTCGTCAGGAAGATAAAGTGGCAAAGAGAGCTGTGCCGGTGTGTTCAGAGATACCTCAACCCAGGATGACATAAAATCGCGCTGAGTTTACCACATAATTCCCTTGAGATAGAACCGGGCAGCATCGCTGCCCGGCAACCTGTTAATGATGCGGAGACTCCGCATCATTTGCCTCCAGTACCACTTCTTCCGGACGCAACAGGCTAATCAGTTTAAAAATCAGGCTCAGGCAAATCCCGACGATGGTCGCCAACGCCATCCCTTTCAATTCTGCCGCGCCGATATGCACTTTCGCGCCGCTCACGCCGATGATCAAAATCACCGAGGTGAGGATCAGGTTTTGCGCTTTGTTGTAGTCGACTTTCGATTCGATCAATACGCGAATCCCCGACGCGCCGATAACGCCGTACAACAGTAGCGAAACGCCGCCCATCACGGGTAACGGGATAATCTGAATCGCCGCCGCCAGTTTGCCAACGCAGGAAAGCAGAATGGCGAAAATCGCCGCGCCGCCGATAACCCAGGTACTGTAAACGCGGGTGATCGCCATGACGCCAATATTTTCCCCATAGGTGGTATTCGGCGTGGAGCCGAAGAAACCGGAGACGATCGTCGACAGTCCGTTAGCGAACATCGAGCGGTGCAAACCGGGATCGCGCACTAAATCTTTTTTGACGATATTCGCCGTCACCACCAGATGACCGACATGCTCGGCGATCACGACCAACGCCGCGGGCAGAATCGTCAGGATCGCGAACCATTCAAAACGCGGCGTATAGAAGGTCGGCAGCGCAAACCAGTGTGCCTGGGCAATCGGCGTGGTATCGACCACCCCCAGCGCGAATGACAGCGCATAGCCCGCCAGCACGCCGATCAAAATCGGAATGATCGCCAGGAAACCGCGAAACAGTACGGAGCCGAACACCGTCACCGCCAGCGTGACCATGGAGATGATAATTGTTTTCGTGTCCGGCGACTGCCCTTGCGCAGGCAGCAATCCGGCCATCCCCGCCGCGACGCCAGCCAGCTCCAGACCGATGACGGCAACGATTGCGCCCATTGCCGCAGGCGGGAACATCACATCCAGCCAGCCGGTGCCCGCTTTTTTAACGATGAAAGAGACCAGACAGAACAGCACGCCGCACATAATAAAACCGCCCAGCGCCACTTCATAACCCAGCGGCAACAGCAGTAGTACCGGGGAAATAAAGGCAAAGCTCGATCCGAGGTAGGCCGGAATTTTACCTTTGCAGATAAAGAGATACAGCAACGTTCCGATACCGTTAAACAGCAGAACCGTCGCGGGGTTGATATGAAACAGAACTGGCACCAGCACGGTCGCGCCAAACATGGCGAAAAGGTGCTGTAAACTAAGCGGGATTGTCTGTAAAAGCGGCGGTCTTTCACTCACCCCGATAGCACGGCGCGTCATAGTGTTTTCCTCTAAGTGTGTTTGTTATGAGTTGTTTTATTCAAAAAAAAGCCGACTCTTAAAGTCGGCTTTTAATTATTTATTCACTTATTTGGTACCAAAAATCTTATCGCCGGCATCGCCAAGCCCCGGAATAATGTATCCGTGCTCGTTAAGCCCCTGATCGATAGAGGCGGTGTACAGTTCAACGTCCGGGTGCGCTTTTTCCAGCGCTGCAATGCCTTCCGGCGCGGCGACCAGCACCAGCACCTTAATGCTGCTACAGCCTGCTTTTTTCAGCAGGTCGATGGTCGCGATGACAGAACCGCCGGTCGCCAGCATCGGGTCGACGATCAGCGCCATGCGCTCATCAATGTTCGATACCAGTTTCTGGAAATAAGGTACTGGCTCAAGCGTCTCTTCGTTACGGTACATCCCGACTACGCTGATACGCGCGCTCGGTACATTTTCCAGAACGCCTTCCATCATACCCAGACCCGCGCGCAGAATCGGCACAACGGTAATTTTTTTACCTTTGATCTGGTCGATTTCCACCGGGCCATTCCAGCCTTCGATGGTGACTTTTTCCGTTTCCAGGTCGGCTGTCGCTTCATACGTCAGCAGGCTGCCTACTTCTGAGGCGAGTTCACGAAAGCGTTTAGTGCTAATGTCGTTTTCACGCATCAGACCCAGCTTGTGTTTGACGAGTGGGTGTTTGACTTCCACGATCTTCATACTCTTCTCCTATCCTCAGATGACTGGCAACCACAAAAAAAATCGCCGGATTATACCGCTTTTCCTCTCTGACGCAACACAATGTATGCTTGACCTGGATCAACCAAAAGCGCTGATAGTGGAAAAGTGAGTATAAATCACTCACGTTGAAACAGGCGATAAAGGCTAACAACCGATTGAATCTTAGCAATTTTAAGGGTGAATAGCCTGTCCAGGCCACCTGTCGTAAACCAAGTGCTGGATATCCTTTTCTTTTTTACCAACAGAGAAATTTTCAAGCAGCGACCGAAACCATGCCAAAAAAATCGTCCGGATATCCAGGGCGCAGACCACGCTCGCAAACGTTTGCTTTCCCTGTTAGAATTGCGCCGAATTTAACTTTTACCGCAAGAAAAAACGTGGGGAACCAGGCAGTGACCGATAAGACCTCTCTTAGCTATAAAGATGCCGGCGTCGATATTGATGCGGGTAACGCTCTGGTTGATCGAATCAAAGGCGTAGTGAAGAAAACTCGCCGCCCGGAGGTTATGGGCGGTCTGGGCGGTTTCGGTGCGCTGTGCGCGTTGCCGCAAAAATATCGTGAACCGGTACTGGTTTCCGGCACTGACGGCGTAGGCACCAAACTTCGCCTGGCGATGGACTTAAAGCGTCACGACGCTATCGGTATTGATCTGGTGGCGATGTGCGTAAACGATCTGGTCGTTCAGGGCGCGGAACCGCTGTTTTTCCTCGATTACTATGCCACGGGTAAACTGGATGTCGATACCGCCGCCAGCGTGATCAACGGTATTGCCGAAGGCTGCCTGCAATCCGGCTGCGCGCTGGTCGGCGGCGAGACGGCGGAAATGCCGGGCATGTATCACGGCGAAGATTACGATGTGGCGGGTTTCTGCGTCGGCGTAGTCGAAAAATCAGAAATCATCGACGGCTCCCGGGTTGCCGAAGGCGACGTGCTGATTGCGCTCGGCTCCAGCGGCCCGCACTCGAATGGATATTCGCTGGTGCGGAAAATTATTGACGTTAGCGGCTGCGACCCACAAACCACTCTGTTGGAAGGGAAGCCGCTGGCCGATCATCTGCTTGAACCGACCCGTATCTACGTAAAATCGGTTCTGGAACTGATTGAAAACGTCGATGTGCACGCTATCGCCCACCTCACCGGCGGCGGCTTTTGGGAAAATATTCCGCGCGTTCTGCCGGAGAATACCCAGGCGGTAATTAATGAGTCGTCATGGCAGTGGCCCGCCATCTTTACCTGGCTGCAAACCGCCGGTAATGTCAGCCGACATGAAATGTACCGTACCTTTAACTGCGGCGTCGGCATGGTGATTGCGCTCTCCGCTCCGGAAGCGGACAAAGCGCTTGCTCTGCTAAACGAGAAAGGTGAAAACGCATGGAAAATCGGTATCATCAAAGCCTCTGATTCCGAACAGCGTGTGGTTATTGAATAATGAATATTGTGGTGCTGATTTCCGGCAATGGAAGCAATTTACAGGCGATTATCGATGCCTGCGAAGCGAAGAAAATTAAAGGCACCCTCAGGGCAGTATTCAGCAATAAGGCCGACGCGTTCGGCCTTGAACGCGCCAGAGAAGCCGGCATTCCGGCGCAAGCGCTGACTGCCGATCGGTTTGACAGCCGCGACGCCTTCGATCGCGAGTTGATTCGCAAGATAGACGCGTATGCGCCCGATGTGGTCGTGCTGGCCGGTTTTATGCGTATTCTGAGTCCGATGTTTGTCGCGCATTACTACGGGCGTCTGCTGAACATTCACCCTTCCCTGCTGCCAAAATATCCGGGGTTGCATACCCATCGCCAGGCGCTGGAAAACGGCGATGAGGAGCACGGTACCTCGGTGCATTTCGTGACAGACGAACTCGACGGCGGCCCGGTCATTCTCCAGGCGAAGGTGCCGGTTTTTGCCGACGACAGCGAAGATGATATCACCGCACGCGTACAGACTCAGGAACATGCGATTTATCCGCTGGTGATTAGCTGGTTTGCGCAGGGGCGTCTAAAGATGCGCGATAACGCCGCCTGGCTGGACGGGCGTCGTCTGCCGCCGCAAGGTTATGCGTCTGACGAATAATACGTCATCGAACAGGACTGCGTCTGCTTGCCGGATGGCGGCATAAATGCCTATCCGGCCTACTCTTTTCCCTTCCTTTATGCTATCAGTTTATTGTCATATTTTTCTGGCGCAGTTGGACATTAACGCGTAATGCTCGCCATAATCATCAGGCAGTGTCCCGTGAATAAAACGGAGTATAGGTAGTAATGGGTCAGGAAAAGCTATATATCGAGAAAGAACTAAGCTGGTTAGCATTTAACGAACGCGTGTTACAGGAAGCGGCGGACAAATCCAACCCGTTGATTGAGCGGATGCGGTTCCTGGGAATCTATTCTAATAACCTCGACGAGTTCTACAAAGTGCGTTTCGCTGAACTGAAACGACGTATTATTATCAGCGAAGAACAGGGTTCAAATTCTCATTCACGCCATTTGTTAGGCAAAATTCAGTCCCGCGTGTTGAAAGCAGACCAGGAGTTCGACGGCCTGTACAACGAATTACTGCTGGAAATGGCGCGTAATCAAATCTTTCTGATCAACGAGCGTCAGCTCTCGGTGAACCAACAAAGCTGGTTGCGCCACTATTTTAAGCACTATTTGCGCCAGCATATTACCCCGATTCTCATTAACCGGGAGACGGATCTTGTTCAGTTTTTAAAAGATGATTACACCTATCTGGCGGTGGAGATTATCCGCGGCGACACCATCAACTATGCGCTGCTGGAGATACCGTCCGACAAAGTCCCACGCTTCGTTAATCTGCCGCCGGAAACACCACGCAGACGCAAGCCGATGATCCTTCTGGATAATATTCTGCGCTACTGCCTGGATGACATTTTTAAAGGGTTCTTCGACTATGACGCGCTTAATGCCTATTCGATGAAAATGACCCGCGATGCCGAATATGACCTGGTGCATGAGATGGAATCCAGTCTGATGGAGCTGATGTCTTCCAGCCTGAAGCAGCGCCTGACCGCTGAGCCTGTGCGCTTTGTCTACCAACGCGATATGCCCGCCGCGCTGGTCGACGTACTGCGGGAAAAACTGACGATCTCCCGGTATGACTCAATCGTACCCGGCGGGCGCTACCACAATTTTAAAGACTTTATTAATTTTCCGAATGTCGGTAAAGCCAACCTGGTCAATAAGCCGTTACCGCGGTTACGCCATCTTTGGTTTGATAAAGAGAAGTTTCGTAACGGTTTCGACGCGATTCGCGAACGTGATGTGCTGCTCTATTATCCTTATCACACCTTTGAACATGTGCTGGAACTGCTGCGTCAGGCGTCGTTTGACCCAAGCGTGCTGGCGATCAAAATCAATATTTATCGCGTAGCGAAAGACTCGCGCATTATTGACTCGATGATCCATGCCGCCCATAACGGCAAAAAAGTCACCGTGGTGGTGGAGTTGCAGGCGCGCTTCGATGAAGAGGCAAATATTCACTGGGCCAAGCGGTTAACCGAAGCGGGCGTCCACGTTATTTTCTCTGCGCCCGGGCTGAAAATTCACGCCAAACTCTTCCTCATCTCACGAAAAGAGGGCGATGACGTGGTACGTTATGCGCATATCGGCACCGGTAACTTCAACGAAAAAACAGCGCGGCTGTATACCGATTATTCGCTGCTGACCGCCGATGCGCGCATTACCAATGAAGTGCGCCGGGTCTTTAATTTTATTGAAAACCCCTATCGCCCGGTCACTTTCGATTATTTGATGGTTTCTCCACAAAACTCACGGCGTCTGCTGTATGAGATGATCGATCGTGAAATCGCCAATGCCCAGCAAGGCTTACCGTCAGGGATTACCTTAAAGCTTAACAACCTGGTCGATAAAGGGTTGGTCGACAGGCTATACGCCGCGTCGGGTTCGGGCGTCCAGGTCAATCTGCTGGTGCGCGGTATGTGTTCTCTTATTCCGCAACTGGAAGGCATTAGCGATAATATTCGTGCGATTAGCATCGTGGATCGCTATCTGGAACACGATCGGGTTTATATTTTCGAAAACGGCGGTGATAAGCAAGTTTGGCTCTCTTCAGCTGACTGGATGACGCGTAATATTGACTACCGTATCGAAGTCGCTACGCCTATCCTCGACCCGCGGCTTAAACAACGCGTCCTGGATATCATTGACATTCTGTTTAGCGACACGGTAAAAGCGCGTTTTATCGATAAAGAACTCAGCAACCGCTACGTACCGCGCGGCAATCGCCGTAAAGTCCAGGCGCAGCTGGCAATTTATGACTACATCAAATCACTCGAGCAACCAGACTAACGCTATGCCAATTTACGATAAATCCCCCCGCCCGCAGGAGTTCGCTGCGGTCGATCTCGGCTCAAACAGCTTTCATATGGTCATTGCCCGCGTGGTTGACGGCGCAATGCAGATTATCGGGCGCTTAAAACAGCGCGTCCATCTGGCGGACGGGCTGGGCGCAGATAACAAACTCAGCGAAGAAGCCATGGAACGGGGGCTTAGCTGTCTGTCGCTGTTTGCTGAACGCTTACAAGGTTTCTCCCCTTCCAGCGTCTGTATCGTAGGCACCCATACGTTACGTCAGGCGCAAAATGCCGCTGATTTTCTCAAACGCGCGGAAAAGGTTATTCCCTACCCGATAGAGATTATTTCCGGTAACGAAGAAGCGCGCCTGATTTTTATGGGCGTAGAACATACGCAGCCGGAAAAAGGCCGCAAGCTGGTGATCGATATCGGCGGCGGGTCAACAGAGCTGGTCATTGGCGAAAACTTCGAACCCAGGCTGGTTGAAAGCCGTCGTATGGGCTGCGTGAGCTTCGCGCAGCTCTACTTTCCCGGCGGCGTTATCAATAAAGAAAACTTCCAGCGCGCCCGAATGGCGGCGGCGCAAAAACTGGAAACCTTAACCTGGCAGTATCGTATTCAGGGTTGGAACGTAGCGATGGGCGCTTCCGGTACGATTAAGGCCGCTCATGAAGTTCTCCTGGCGCTGGGTGAGAAAGATGGCTTCATTACGCCGGAGCGCCTTGATAAACTGAAGTCAGAAGTGTTGAAGCACCGCTCCTTTAATGCGCTCAGCCTGCCGGGTCTGTCTGAAGAACGCAAAGCGGTCTTTGTGCCGGGCCTGGCGATTCTGTGCGGCGTTTTTGATGCTCTGGCTATCCGCGAGCTTCGCCTTTCCGACGGCGCGTTGCGCGAAGGCGTGCTGTATGAAATGGAAGGCCGCTTCCGCCATCAGGATGTTCGCAGCCGTACCGCAAAAAGTCTGGCCAATCAATACAACATTGACAGAGAACAGGCCAGACGCGTGCTGGAAACCACCATGCAGATGTACGAGCAGTGGCAGGCCCAGCAGCCAAAACTGGCGCATCCACAGCTTGAAGCGTTGCTCCGCTGGGCGGCAATGCTGCATGAGGTTGGACTGAATATTAATCACAGCGGTTTACATCGCCATTCGGCTTATATTCTGCAACACAGCGATTTGCCCGGCTTTAATCAGGAGCAGCAAATGATGATGGCGACGCTGGTACGTTACCATCGTAAAGCCATAAAACTGGATGATATGCCCCGCTTTACGCTGTTTAAGAAAAAACAGTATCTGCCGTTAATTCAGCTACTTCGGCTGGGCGTATTACTGAACAACCAGCGGCAGGCGACCACCACGCCGCCGACGCTGCGGCTAACGACCGATGACAGCCACTGGACGTTATGTTTTCCGCATGACTGGTTCAGCCAGAATGCGCTGGTACTGCTTGATCTGGAAAAAGAACAGCAGTACTGGGAAGCGGTAACTGGCTGGCGTCTCAATATTGAGGAAGAAAGCTCGCCGGAGATCGCCGCGTAAATTGTGAATCAGACGCCGCGCCGCGGCGTCTGCCTTTACTGAATCTCAGATAATAGCTGCGGCTCGCCAATTAAATATCCCTGAAGATAGTCGATTCCCAACGAGAGCACGACGCTTCGTATTTCTTCGCTCTCGACATACTCCGCGACGACCTGCATATTTTTCATTCGCGCTAAATGACAAATAGAAGCCACAATCTGATAATCGAGACTGTTTGACACTATATTGCGAATAAAACTGCCGTCAATTTTAAGAATATCGGCGTCAACGTTTTTCAGCCGCGCATAGCTGGCGTAGCCAGTACCGAAATCATCAATCGCTATCTGACAGCCAAACTGCTGTAGCTGTCCCAGCGTCAACTGCGCCTGCTCAGCATTGGTGAGAGAGTTGCTTTCCGTTACCTCAAAAACCAGTTGCCAGGGTTCAACCTGATATTGCGTAAGCAGCTGCTTAACTTCTGCAGGAAAACGAGCGCGGCATACCGATGTTGGCGACAGATTAATGGCAAAACGATGCGCGGGCATATATTCCCGGCTGGCCGCCATAAACCGCAGCGTGTTTTCAATCACCCAGAGATCGATAGCGGAAGACAAACCAAACTCATGCGCCACGGGTAAAAAATTGTCCGGGTTGATAACGTCGCCGTTGTCATCCCTGAGTCGCAGTAAAATTTCATGGTAAACGTCCCCACGAACACCAAAAATAGGCTGCGCCATCAGGAAAAAATGATCGTGCTCCAACGCCTGTTGCAGGCGATTCATCATCGCAATTCTGCCCTTCAAATCGCGCTGCAGGTGCATTGCGCCGCGCCGCTGTAAATCCTCCGGCGCGTTAGTCGTTAACGAAAGATCGGAACTGGTGCTTAATTCGCCCAGCAGAAGATAAAGGTGGCTAACCGGAGAACGCACGCAGCAGTAGCTCACGCCGACAGGCGGTTGTAGCGGCAGTCCATCCCAGATAAACCGAAACTGCTTAATATGTTTATCCAGCGCTTCAATACGCTGCTGATGCGCCTCTGTATTAAGACGCAGCACCAGGTCGTGCCCTGACATCTGGTAGACGCACTCATTTGAGGCCAGCATCGGCGTAATCCAGTGAGAGAGCTTTTGCTTATACTGGATGCGTAGCATGACGCCATAATTTTTACCCAATAGCTCCAAGCCCGGCACGTGTAAAAAACAGATCGTAGACCAGGGCGCATTTTGGAGCGCGCGGTTTAACGCACGTAAATTGGGAAGATGTACAACCGGGTCAAGATAGGCCAGCCGCCGTGCGCGACCACTCACTACGCGCTGACGCGTGGCCAGTACAGACATATAATTAACAATAAAAGAAAAAACCAGATAGCTCGAAGAGGTAATCGCTAATTGCGTATCATAACCTGAATACCAGGGCATATAACGCTGATAATAATGAATCGACGTAATTAGCACGACGGCCCAGATAATTGAAATAAACTTATAGCCATAGCGCATCGCACCCCACAGCATGACCGGCAATAATAACGAAAGCGTATAGTTGGTACTAAATATTGAACTATTATCAGTCAATGGCATACACAGTATAAACATTAGTGTAGTCAATACGGCCAGCCAAATAACGATCTCTTTTTTAGTGGCCTTGCTATCAATCTGTAGCTTTAATTGCTGATAATACCCCCGCAGGTGCAGCGGATTGCGGAGAGTACGAATAATAAAATAGCACAATGGCACGCCGACAAGGTTACCGACCAGTAACGCCTGGTAATTAATCAGCGTGTTGATATTAAAGGGCATTACCCCCATCAGGCTGGCTTTGCTTTCGTACATGCCAACAAAAGCGGCAAACTGGTAGATGACCAGAAATAATGTTGCAGAACAAAATACCTGCCAGAATATTCGTTGAAACAACAGGTGGGCGTCGCCGTGGGAAACATTGTTTCGCCGGGGGGAAAAGACACGATAGCCGCCCCAGCTTAGCACGATAGTAATGATAAAGTGCATCGTCACAGAAAGGGTTTCATACAGCCCTGTCTGCGGGTATCTGCGCCAGAAGATAGCAAGCACAATGCCCGGCAGTGCTGCCCAGCCGAAAAAGAGCATCAGGCTAAGCATAAAAGCTAACGGCAGGTAAAAAAGAACCACATTTCCAGTGCTGGTAAGCGCATAAGTATTTGCGCTACTTAAAACAGGTAGTAAAATCGAAGGAAGGATGAGCGGTAGTCCCCACCATTTATCTCTGATATTTATATAAGTTTTATTTAGTTTCATAGATGCTCAGCAGAACCCCCCAATCCCAAAGGGGCGTTAACAGACAGGCATCCCACCTGACTTTAAATTGATGATGCGATATACATCACACGATAGTCATCGATTGTAATTATTAAACAAAAGTAACATTTGATTTAAGTCAATTATTACCTTTCTCCTGCAGCCTTTATTCGCCTTTTTATTCTTTGTTATCATTAATTTATTATTAATGTAAATACTAAAATTATCTTCCATAACAATATAAGATAAATCAACTGACGCAATTTTACATTAAGAGGAATTGACCATCGGTTCGCAGTATGCCTTAATGTAGAGTGAACGCAGGCTTGTTACGTTCTTCGCCTTGATAATACCCTTGAAGAACCCAGCCTGATCCCGCCCATACCGCTGGGCCAACGTTAAGGAACCCTTTGTGAGTCAGGCCAACAGTATGCGAAAACGACATCGATTTAACACTCGCATGACCCGTATCGTACTGCTTATCAGTTTTCTCTTCTTCTTTGGACGTTTCGTCTACTCTTCTATCGGCGCCTGGCAGCACCATCAGGATAAAAAAGAAGCGCAACAGTCATCGCTTTCTGTCACCACACCGGGACAACGTTAAGCTGTTATCCGTTAAAAAGCCCGCGCAAGAAAAAGAAGCTTTAGCGTTAACGCAAAAAGACAACCCACTCAATGGGTTCAGGCCATGATCAGACGCTTAAAGAGCAACCGCGGGATATCCTGCCTGGGTGATAAGATCACATGCGCGGTTACTAAGATTCCCTCGACCGAATACAAAACCCGATAGCCTTCAGCGTGCCCCTATCATGTACTGCAAAACAACCCCGATGATCTTTTTTTTCAAAGAGGTGAATCGCTTACTACCCCGTAATTATTAGTTAGAACAAAGAGATTAGGTGTTGTATAATTTTTGGTCATGGTTAGAAGGGGTGAGTAAATGGACACTACTGAAACATTGAATGGTACGTACTTCTACGGCGGGTTATCCAACCTGACACCACAACAACTATGGTGGGCTATCACCATCGCCGTTGTGAGCGATCATCTGGGGATCTCAGCGGTCGATGCTGCACTGGTTATCTCAGGGCAACCAGTTCTACCTACGAGGGGTAAACCTCGTGGGACAACTCCAGGAACATCAATTGCTTCTAAGTACATCAGTAATTGGTTGAACTATAAACTGCCACCTGGGATCAGATTACCAACGTTGACAGGCAAAACCATCAACTCATTACAGCTAAGCTCAACGAATAATTTAGGTCGTTTCGTTGGTCGTAATGTACCCTGGCTCGGTTGGGTTATGACATTCACTACGATTTATGATATCCAGCGTGATATTAAAGATACATTTAATCGTGTGGCGGTTCCTAAAGATCGCATTCAGTGGACGTACTTCTAATGAGAGATATTAAGAAAGAAATTATCGATTTTATCGATCAGGAATATAACACTAAAAAGTACTTTCTCTGTGGGCCAAAGCGAACCATCACGCTTGATATCAGTATTAAGGATGATCTAAAACTCGTTTTTGAAGATAGTGAAGAACTTCTACAAGAGTACTTCAAGCGTTGGAATGTAGATCCAGAAGGATTTGACATACTCAACTATCTGAATCCAGAGTACTTTGGAAGTAAAGAGCCTGATCCGCGTAAGCCACTAACGGTTGGTATGCTCGTTGAAAGTGCTAAAGCTGGACGTTGGTTATATAGTTGAAGAATAAAGTTATTATATTTTAAATACCCCTTATTTGGGCTGAATCGCCACGGATAACCTGGGCACTTCTGAGTCGTTGGTAGATCTTTTTCTTTATCCGTTCACGCTTCAGTAGCTGGAAAAAGCTTTCTGCAACCGCATTGTTATGACAGTTGCCACGACGGCTCATACTGCCCTCCAGTCCGTGCGATTTCAGCCATTCATAGCGGGTGTACTGACTATCCTGATCAGAATGAACCAGCACCTGTTTTTGGGATGACGTCGCCACACGGCCATCAGAAGCGCATTCAGGACAATATCTTTTGTCATTCGTGGTTGCATTGACCAGCCGATAACTTTGCGCGAGAACAAATCAACGACCACGGCAAGATACAGCCAACCTTCGTGGGTTCGTAATTACGTCAAATTTGCCGTCAGGAGCTGTGCGCTACACAGAAAACTCATCTATGCACATAAACAAAAACCCTCTGCAAAAACAGAGGGTTAAATTCATTTTTACCTGTTCATGTAAACACAGGAAGGATTATCGGCTTATTCCCACTCAATGGTAGCCGGTGGTTTACCGCTGATGTCATACACCACACGAGAAATCCCGTTGACTTCATTGATGATGCGGTTGGAAACACGACCGAGGAAGTCATACGGCAGGTGCGCCCAGTGTGCGGTCATAAAGTCGATGGTTTCGACGGCACGCAGAGAGACAACCCAGTCATACTTACGACCATCGCCCATCACGCCAACGGAACGGACCGGCAGGAACACGGTGAACGCCTGACTGACTTTGTCGTACAGATCCGCTTTGCGCAGCTCTTCAATGAAGATAGCGTCCGCACGACGCAGCAGGTCGCAGTACTCTTTCTTCACTTCGCCCAGAACACGAACGCCGAGGCCCGGCCCCGGGAACGGATGGCGATACAGCATGTCGTACGGCAGGCCCAGCTCCAGACCAATCTTACGCACTTCGTCTTTGAACAGCTCTTTCAGCGGTTCAACCAGACCCATCTTCATCTCTTTCGGCAGGCCGCCGACATTGTGGTGAGATTTGATGACGTGCGCTTTACCGGTTGCAGACGCCGCAGATTCGATAACGTCAGGGTAGATGGTGCCCTGCGCCAGCCATTTCACGTCTTCCAGTTTGAGCGCTTCTTCGTCGAATACTTCCACAAAAACGCGACCGATGATCTTACGCTTGGCTTCCGGATCGTTCTCACCAGCCAGCGCGGACAGGAAGCGATCTTCTGCCGGTACGTGAACAATGTTCAGACCAAAATGGTCGCCAAACATGTCCATCACCTGCTCGGCTTCGTTGAGGCGCAACAGGCCGTTATCGACGAAAACACAGGTCAGATTTTTACCGATCGCGCGGTGCAGCAGCATTGCGGTTACGGAAGAATCCACACCGCCGGAGAGACCGAGGATCACTTTATCGTCGCCTACCTGCTCGCGAATGCGTGCCACGGCGTCGTCGATAATTTTCGCCGGCGTCCACAGTGCTTCACACTGGCAGATATCACGCACAAAACGCTCCAGCATGCGCATACCCTGGCGGGTGTGAGTCACTTCCGGGTGGAACTGTACGCCGTAGAAGCGTTTTTCTTCGTTGGCCATAATGGCGAACGGGCAGCTCTCGGTGCTGGCGACGGTCACGAAGTCGGACGGAATCGCCGTCACTTTATCACCGTGGCTCATCCAGACATCAAGCAGCGGTTTGCCGTCGGCGGTCAGGGAATCTTCAATACCGCGAACCAGCGCGCTGTCGGTCAACACTTCGACCTGCGCGTAACCAAATTCACGCTCATTAGAACCTTCTACATGACCGCCAAGCTGCATCGCCATGGTCTGCATCCCGTAGCAGACGCCAAATACCGGCACGCCTGCTTCAAAGACATACTGCGGCGCGCGCGGGCTGTTTTCTTCGGTGGTGCTTTCCGGGCCGCCGGAAAGAATAATGCCGCTTGGGTTGAAGTCACGAATTTGTGCTTCTGTCACATCCCACGCCCACAGTTCGCAGTAAACACCCAGCTCACGCACGCGGCGTGCAACTAGTTGAGTGTACTGAGAACCGAAGTCCAGAATGAGGATGCGATGCTTATGAATGTTTTCCGTCATTGACGCTTATTCCGAGGCAAGTGAAACAGATTAAATAAATCGCCCGACGCGAAGGTCGGGCGAAGAAAATCAGGAGCCCAGACGGTAGTTCGGGGACTCTTTGGTGATGGTCACGTCGTGAACGTGGCTTTCCTGGATACCCGCACCGCTGATACGCACAAACTCCGCTTTAGTACGCAGTTCGTCGATGGTAGCACAACCGGTCAGGCCCATACAGGAGCGCAGGCCGCCCATCTGCTGGTGAATGATCTCTTTCAGGCGACCTTTATAGGCTACGCGGCCTTCGATACCTTCCGGCACCAGTTTGTCGGCAGCGTTATCGCTCTGGAAGTAACGGTCGGAGGAACCTTTGGACATCGCGCCCAGCGAGCCCATCCCGCGATAAGATTTGTACGAACGGCCCTGGTAGAGTTCGATTTCGCCCGGGGATTCTTCTGTACCGGCCAGCATAGAGCCCACCATTACCGCGCTCGCGCCTGCGGCGATGGCTTTGGCGATGTCGCCGGAGAAACGGATACCGCCGTCAGCGATAACCGGAATCCCGGTGCCTTCCAGCGCTTCAACTGCGTCAGAAACAGCGGTGATCTGCGGAACGCCCACGCCAGTCACGATACGAGTCGTACAGATAGAGCCAGGGCCGATACCCACTTTCACCGCGCTGCAACCGGCTTCCGCCAGTGCGCGAGCGCCTGCGCCAGTGGCGACGTTGCCGCCGATGATTTGCAGGTCAGGATATTTAGCGCGCGTCTCACGGATACGTTGCAACACGCCTTCTGAATGACCGTGAGAAGAGTCGATCAGCAGTACGTCAACGCCTGCCGCCACCAGCGCGTCAACGCGCTCTTCGTTGCCCGCGCCTGCGCCGACCGCCGCGCCGACACGTAAACGGCCCTGCTCATCTTTACAGGAGTTTGGTTTACGTTCCGCTTTCTGGAAATCTTTTACGGTAATCATGCCAAGCAGATGGAAGTTATCATCAACGACCAGCGCTTTTTCTACGCGTTTTTCGTGCATTTTTGCCAGCACGACTTCACGGGCTTCGCCTTCACGAACGGTCACCAGACGCTCTTTCGGCGTCATGTAAACGCTAACCGGCTGGTTCAGGTCAGTCACAAAACGCACGTCACGACCGGTGATGATACCCACCAGCTCGTTATCTTCAGTCACCACCGGATAGCCCGCAAAACCGTTACGCTCGGTCAGGGCTTTCACTTCATGCAACGTGGTGGTTGGCAGGACGGTCTGCGGGTCGGTCACTACGCCGGACTCGTGTTTCTTCACGCGGCGAACTTCTTCCGCCTGGCGCTCAATGGACATGTTTTTGTGGATAAAACCAATGCCGCCTTCCTGGGCCAGGGCAATTGCCAGGCGCGCTTCCGTCACGGTGTCCATCGCCGCAGAAAGCATAGGAATATTCAGACGAATAGTTTTCGTCAACTGCGTGCTGAGATCGGCAGTATTCGGCAAAACGGTGGAGTGAGCGGGAACAAGGAGGACGTCGTCAAACGTCAGGGCTTCTTTAGCGATACGTAGCATGGGCAATATCTCACCTGGGAGGTTAATAAATATTGCCGCGGCATTATACAGAACGTAATCGGTTGCATCTACATTTTTTTGCAAATAGTGCTTGCGATCCCCCGTGAGCAGGTTACTATCGATTGAATAACCTGCTGATTTAGAATTTGATCCCGCTCACATGTTATCCTCTCAAACTTCCTCAATTTTTACCGTAAGCCGCCTTAACCAGACGGTTCGTCTGCTGTTAGAACAGGAGATGGGACAGGTATGGATCAGCGGCGAGATTTCTAATTTCACGCAGCCTGCGTCGGGCCACTGGTACTTTACGCTCAAAGACGATACCGCTCAGGTGCGCTGTGCGATGTTCCGTAACAGCAACCGCCGGGTGACGTTCCGTCCGCAGCACGGGCAGCAGGTGCTGGTACGCGCCAACATTACGCTGTACGAGCCGCGCGGCGATTATCAAATCATCGCCGAAAGTATGCAGCCGGCGGGCGAAGGCTTGTTGCAGCAGAAATATGAGCAGCTAAAAGCCAAACTGCAGGCCGAAGGCTTGTTCGATCAGCAGCATAAACAGCCGTTGCCCTCCCCGGCCCACTGCGTGGGGGTGATCACCTCGAAAACCGGCGCGGCGCTGCACGACATTCTCCACGTGCTAAAGCGTCGTGACCCATCCCTGCCCGTAATTATCTACCCGACGGCGGTCCAGGGCGACGACGCGCCGGGGCAGATCGTTCGTGCTATCGAACTGGCGAACGCGCGCGGCGAATGTGATGTACTGATCGTCGGGCGCGGCGGCGGTTCGCTGGAAGATTTGTGGAGTTTTAACGACGAACGCGTGGCGCGGGCGATTTTTGCCAGCCGCATTCCGGTAGTCAGCGCCGTCGGCCACGAAACCGACGTGACGATAGCTGATTTTGTCGCCGACCTGCGCGCGCCTACGCCATCAGCAGCGGCAGAAATTGTCAGCCGCAACCAGCAGGAGTTGTTGCGTCAGATCCAGTCCGCACAGCAGCGTCTGGGTATGGCGATGGACTACTACCTCGCCAACCGCAGCCGTCGTTTCACGCAGATTTTTCACCGCCTGCAACAGCAACATCCGCAGCTGCGTCTGGCCCGTCAGCAAACCGCCCTGGAACGTTTACGCCAACGGATGGGATTTGCGCTTGAGGCCAGGATTAAGCAGGCCACTCAGCGCCAACAGCGCGTAAGTCAACGCCTGAGCCAGCAAAATCCGCAGCCGCGCATTCACCGCGCGCAGTCGCGCATCCAACAGCTGGAATATCGTCTGACGGAGAATATCCGCTCACGGTTAAGCGAACAGCGCGAGCGTTTCGGCAACGCGGTCACGCATCTGGAGGCGGTCAGCCCGTTAGCCACGCTGGCGCGCGGCTATACGGTTTCGACGACAACGAACGGCAAGGTGCTGAAAAAGATCAAACAGGTCAAAGCAGGCGATATTATGACTACGCGACTGGAGGACGGCTGGCTTGAAAGTGAAGTCAAATCCGTCACGCCGGGCACGTAATCCAACACTCCCCCACCCTTTGCACCGCGATGTTGGGTTTCGACTTCGCCTCAGCCAACCCACGCGCTACGCCGGATAAGGTGTAGCCACAATCCGACGATCAACCGGTTTGTCATTCGCCTCAAAACCGGGCAGGGAATACCCGCCCGGTTTTGTCTAACTTACCAGTTATAGCGCAGATTGAGGCTACCGTTCAGATCGCCAAAGTCATTGCTGCCAGTCTGCCCGGCAACCTGAGCGCGAACGCTCCACTGCTTATCGATATCTGCCTGCAGACCCACTTTCAGCTCCGCACGGTTAGCCGGAAGATCCTGTTTTACCGTGGCATCATCAAACGATACCGACACATCATCGCTGGTGTGCAGCCAGTTAGCTTCAGCAAACGGCTGGATAACCGTACGGCTGCCTTTGTACAGCTTGCCGTCAACACGCAGACCCAGACGCGTTGTCCAACTGTCGCCATCCTGACCATCGATCCGGGTGCCGTAGTTATCCTTCACGCTATCCGCTGAGTAATTCTGCCAGACAACCTGCGCCTGCGGCGTCAGACTGACAGTATTGCCGTTGCTAAGCGCAATATCGTAGCGATAACCAGTTTCCAGCGAGACGGCGTTAGCGGTTGAATCATAAGATTCAGATCCCGCATCACCGCTCTCTACGCTGTTGTTGTAGAAACCATATTGGTACCAGCTATCGACATACGCGCCGCTATGCGTTTGGGCATCGGCAAACCAGGTGGCATAGACGCCAAGGTTGTAGCCGTCTACGTTGGCGCTACTGGTGAACTGGCTACCGTCTGCGCCACGGTTACCGGTGCTGTCGGTATCGGCGTTGATGTAGCTCGCCATGACGCCAACGGTAACGCTCTGCTGGCCGTTGCCCCAGGCCAGAATGTCGCCGCCTAACTGGAACTGGGAGTAGTTGCTGTCCATATCGATATTGCCGCTGACAGCCTCGGATTCCGCTTTACCCGCTTTGAAGCGCGCCCATACGCTGCCATCGGCATTACGATACTGGCTGCCCTCGCGGTCATAGAGGGTCTGCATTTGCAGGTTGCGCGCCATCCACTGGTTGCCCATGTACGCGCCGATATCCGCACGGTACTGCGGTGCGACATCGCCGCCATCGTCCGGAGGCGTGACATCGCCGCCGTCGCCGCCGTCGTCCGGAGGCGTGACATTACCGCCATCGCCGCCATCGTCCGGAGGTGTGACATTACCGCCATCGTCACCGCCATCCGAAGGCGTGTCATCACCGCCGCTGTCGTCATCATCAGACTGTGCTTTTGACGCCAGATACCAGTCGTTGTCACTTTCATTCCAGTACAGACGGTAGGTATACAGACCGGCGTTAACCTCATTTTTTAGCTCAAACGCATCGCTGGTCGATACGCCGCCAACATCCACCACTTCGATACCGTTAGTGGTCTGTGCTCCATCGCCGATGCCGTTGATGTACAGATCGGTGGTGCCGGAGGCATCGCCGGTAATGACCAACTTATCGGTTGCCGAATCATCGTCGCCCAGGACGGTATTCAGGTAAAGCGAGCCGCCGTTGCCGGTGTAATTGCCATCAACATAAAGCGTATTGCCAGGCGTGCTGGAGCTGCTACCGCTGGTCATTGTCCCCATGTTGATCAGATCGCCATTGAGGGTGAAGATAGCGCCTGTCTCCTCGCTGTCGCCAAAGACCAGCGTCCCTTCGTTGGTCACCTTACCGTTAACGGTCGTACCGTTGCTGCCGCCGAAGGTCGCCCCGGAGGCGACGTTCACCGCCTGCTGGCTGCCCACTTCGCCAATCGTACCGTCTCCGGCCAGCCACAGCGTGCCTTCCTGTACGTTGGTATCGCCGCTATAGGTGTTCGCGCCGCTCAGCGTCAATTTACCCGCGCCCAGTTTGGTCAGCGATTTACCGTCCCAGTCGCCGTTGCCGGTTTTATCGCCCAGTACGCTGGTGACTTCAAAACTGTCGCCTGCGCCCAGAGTAAACGTGCCGTGTGCTGGCGTCGCTGACGTGGCGGTCGCATTCCAGCTCAGCCCTTCGGTAAGCAAATATTCTGACGCATCTGCAGGATTGATTGTCCCGGTTACGGTCAGATAGTCCGGCTGGTCGGTGAGGTTCATCGTCAGGCTGGTAAAGTCGCCGCTGATATCGCTGTCCATATCCATCAGTTTAAAGGACTGGAACTCCGCGTCGGAGGCGCGCGCTTGCAGGCTGGCGTCGCTGACGACCAAATCGCCGCCAAGCGTGGCGCTGCCGCCGGTGATCAGCGGTTGCACTGAGTCACTATTCAGCTCAACGTTCAGCGTACTGCCATCTTGCTGAATTAACGCGCTGTCGCCGAGATCCAACGAGGTGCCGAGCGCCAGTTGGGTCGTCGCGCCGCTATGAGTGGTGATGCCGCCCACCGCGCTGACTTCGCCGTCTACGTCCAGCACCAGCGTGGCGTTATTGTCTACCAGACCGGTGCCCAGCGCCGTCGTACTGGCGGCGACCAGCGTACCTTCATTGATGGTGGTGCCGCCGCTGTAGTCGTTGTCGCCGGAGAGGATCAGCGTGCCTGCGCCTTCTTTGGTCAGCGATTTACCGTCCCATCTGCTACCCGGATCCAGCGTGTCATCAACGTCTGTCAGTGTAGCCGCAACGTTAAAGCTGCCGTCAGGGTCGCTCAGGGTAAAGGTGCCGTGGGCGTTGGTAGTGGCGTTGTCTCTGTCCGCATACCAGGAAAGGGAGGCCGTCAGGTCATAGTTGGTGTTGTCCGTTTCATCGACTTTTCCGTCGATAGTCAGGAAGTCAACATCTTCGCGGTTCATCCCTGCAATGGTCAGATCGTCGAAATCGCTCGTAATGGCGCTGTCGCTGTCAATCAGCGTGTAGGTGTATGCCTCAGGCGTCCAACTGTCCGTAACGCTGCCGATGCCGGTAACATTCAGAGTGCCGCCCAGCGTGACGCTGTCGGCGGTAATCACGGCGTCGTCGGTGGCCGCGCCGAGGTCAATACTTAGCGTACTGCCGTCTTCCTGGGTGAACTGGCCCGCGTCAAGGGTGCTGCCCGCTGCCAGCGCGGTAGTGGCGCCGCTATGGGTGGTGACGTTCGCAAGCTTAAATGCGCCGTTGGCATCCAGCATCAGCGTACCGCTGTTGTCGATATTGCCGCTGCCCAGCGCGTTGACGTTGGCGGCAATCAGCGTACCGCCAGCGATGGTGGTATCGCCGAAGTAAGTGTTGTTGTCCCCGCTTAACGTCAGCTCGCCGGTACCGGTTTTCACCAGCGAGCCGCTGCCGGAAAGCGTATTTTCCAGCTCGCCTTCGCCCACCTGAAGCACGCCGCTGTTGTCGATATCGCCGCTGCCTAACGAATCCGCATGGTCAGCCGTCAGCGTACCGCCGGAAATAGTGGTGCCGCCGGAGTAAGTGTTATCGCCGCTTAACGTCAGCTCGCCCGTGCCGATTTTCACCAGCGAACCGGTGCCGGAAAGCGTATTTTTCAGCTCGCCCTCGCCGACCTGAAGCACGCCGTTGTTGGCAACAGCTCCGGTCCCCAGTGAATCCGCATTGTCAGCAATCAGCACACCGTCGTCAATGGTGGTGCCGCCGGAGTAATCGTTATCGCCGTTTAACGTCAGCTCGCCCGTGCCGATTTTCACCAGCGAACCGGTGCCGGAAAGCGTATTTTTCAGCTCGCCCTCGCCGACCTGAAGCACGCCGTTGTTGGCAACAGCTCCGGTCCCCAGTGAATCCGCATTGTCAGCAATCAGCACACCGTCGTCAATGGTGGTGCCACCGGAGTAATCGTTATCGCCGTTTAACGTCAGTTCGCCTGTGCCGGTTTTCACCAGCGAGCCGCTGCCGGAAAGTGTGTTTTCCAGCTCGCCCTCGCCCACCTGAAGCACGCCGCTGTTGGCAATAGTCCCGGTCCCCAGCGAATCCGCATGGTCAGCCGTCAGCGTACCGCCGGTAATGGTGGTGCCGCCGGAGTAACTGTTATCGCCGCTTAGCGTCAGCTCGCCTGTGCCGGTTTTCACCAGCGAACCGGTGCCGGAAAGCGTATTTTCCAGCTCGCCCTCGCCGACCTGAAGCACGCTGCTGTTGGCAATAGTCCCGGTCCCCAGCGAATCCGCATGGTCAACCGTCAGCGTACCGCCGGAAATAGTGGTGCCGCCGGAGTAAGTGTTATCGCCGGTCACGATCAGCTCATCGCTACCGCTTTTGACAATTTGGCCCTCGCCGGTCACGTTGTTATCCAGCGTGCCCTGGCTCAGCGCAAGCGTTGCGCTTTCTGCAATCGTCACATCGCCAGTGCCGAGCGAGGCGGCGTCTTTGGCGGCCAGAATGCCGCCGACAATTTCAGTGTCGCCGTAGTCGTTGCCGGTGTTGCTGAGGATCAGCGTGCCGTCGCCTTGTTTGGTTAGCTTGCTGCCACCCCAGTCGGAGGTAGCCGTGGTTTCGTCCAGTTCGCTGGTGACGGTAAAGGTACTGTCTGCATCAACGGTAAAAGTGCCATGCGCAGCGCGCGCAGAATTTGCGCCCGCGTACCAACTCAAGCCCGTAGACAACTCGTAGTTGGTATTATCATTCGCATCAACGCCCGCGTTGATCGTAAGGTAATCCGGCATAGCGGAGGTGTCGGCATCCAGCGTTACGCTGTCAAAATCGGTAGTGATCGCGGTTTGCGAATCAATCAGCGTGACCGATCCAAAGTGTTCGTCGGTTTCGGGCGCGACAAAGGTGGCCGTTGAGCTAAGGTTCAGCGTCCCGCCCAGCGTGACGTTGGCGGCTTTGATAATTGGCGAGCTGTTGGCGGTATCCAACGTCGCGTTTATCTGGCTGTCATCCTGCAAAGTCAGGGTATTGTCCACCGTCAGTAGCGTACCTGTCGAACCGCTCGCGTTGCCCAGCGTAATGCCGCCGTCGTTGGTCAGATTGCCGATGATTGACGGGTCGGTCATGTTCCACAGGCTGGTGTCGTCGAGCGTCAATGAACTGTTCAGGCCGTTGACGCTCCCTTGCAGTGAGGATTTTTCGGCCAGCGACAAGGCCGATACTGTGCTCCCCGTCTCAATGTTGCCATTCAGCGTTGTGTTTTTGGCCTCTACGGTTGCCGCATTATCCAGTTTAATAGCCGTTGGGCCGGTCAATGTGCTGTCGGTTAATGTAATGGGCGTTTCTATCACCGTGTTTTTATCAACGTGCAGCGCGGCGGCGTTGTCTGAGGTCACGTCCGCATTTTCGACCGTCAGCCCGGAGATATTGCTGTAAAAACTGCTGCCTCCCGTGGTCATCAAAATGCCATCGCCTTTGGCTCCGACGGTGGCGCCATTAATTTTGACGGAAGATCTCGCGCTTTTAATGCCTATATCTTCGGAGGTGATGACCATCAAACTTTTTTTGCCGGAAATATTCACCGTTGAGGCGTTAGCGGCCTCAATGGCGGCGCCTTTGGCATTATCGTGCGTGACGGTAGAGTTCGTAATATCAAGAACGCCCTTGTTGGACGCGATAACAGTACTGTCTGTACCCGTGGAACTAACTGCACTACCGTCCACCTCCAGCCAGGAGTTGTATGTCGTATCGCCAACCACACGCACCTGGCCGTTTGTCAGCGTGATTGTGCTGCCGCCCTCAATTCTCAGCGTACTTCCTTCTTGCGATGTTAAGTCACTGGTATTTTCCGTTGTCGCCTTAACCTCAGTCCCTATCAAGGTTGCTTTTGACTCGCCATTGAGCGTCAGGACACCATAGTTCCCCCCGATCTGGATGATTCCCCCCGTTAGTGTCATGCTACTTTGTTCTTTGAGATCGATGCCGGCAGTGTAGATTCCTGTCGTAGTGATTTGTGCGTCGGTAAGGTTAAGCGTCGCCCCTTTGTTAAGCGAAACCGCCGTGCCGATCGCACGAGTACTACCTGAGAGGATGTCTCCACCGCCGTCTGTTTCAATCACAACATCCGTGCCTATACCCGACGTTGCCTGCCAGCCCCCCTTATCCGTTGGCAGACCTTCCAGAGACAGTGCTGTACCCTGGCCGGTACCTGAATAAGAGATTGGAGACGTTTCTGTGCTCAGGTCGTGCTCGGTTCCGTCAATGTAGGATACCTGATTGTCGGCCATGGCCAACGGGCTGAAAAATCCGAGCGCCGCAGCCACGGCGCAAGCCAGCACATTGCGCGTTGCTTTTATTATTTGTCCATATTCGGACTTTTTATTTGGGGAATGGGTTTCACTCGCGCATACTTGCGCTTTAACTTTGCTGTGGCCTCGCGCCAGTTCTGAAGCCACGACATACATATTTCGCACGGCGCTCCAGACAATACTGTAGGTCCTGTTCAATTTTTAAATTTCCTTTTAATAACGTTCACGAAGCAAACTGGATTTTGATTGGCTGTAAATAGCTTTTAAATGGTGTATATAAATGAGATAAATAATAAATGATAAAAATATGGTTTTATGAATGATTGCAATCACCTGTAACAATATATTATCAAAGCCAAATTATTAACCAATTTCAAGGCCTATTTCAATATCAGGTCAACTTTTGATTAATTTATAATTGATATAAATATATCCATCTCTTTTATATATATTTATATTGTGAATATCATTTAATGATTTCATATATTGAGATAAATAGATGCGCGAGGCAAAAAGGGGTAATTATCATGCGACACCTGGCGTTGTTTTAAATATACTCGTCATACTTCAAGTTGCATGTGCTGCGGCTGCGTTCCCTCACCCCAGTCACTTACTTTAGTAAGCTCCCGGGGATTCGCTCGCTTGCCGCCTTCCTGCAACTCGAATTATTTAGAGTATATAGGTAGCGCCAGACGCGTAATACGTTAATACACACACGTCGCATAACCTGCTGTGCTTGCCAGCTTAATGGCGCAGTTTTGTTGCCTGGTATTCTCATCCACGCCGCAATACATGCCGCCGCTCGAGGTTGATTTAGATAAACAGGGATAGCCCTGCGTCGGCCAGCCTAACGAGCTACAGGATTCGCCGCATCAGAGCGCAACTGAACGCTGCCCTGATATACCGGGTTCGTTACACTATCGGCCTGAGGGGGAGTGCCGTTAATAGCCGCAGTTTGCTCAGTGAGTTCCTGCCATGCGCCGCTGCTTCGCACGGCCTGCGCGAAGAAAGGCGTTAAACTGAGGGCGCATAGCAGCAGCCAGAATAAAAAACCGACACACTTTTTCGATTTCACTGACGTACCTGAGAAAGGTCCATTTCGTTGCAGTTCATTCCGTGAATACAAAAACGTAAAAATGCATCGCTACCGGAACAACGCCAGCCGCAAGGGATACCCAGGTTGGGCGACGCAATGCGTCACCCAACAGTCAAAGGCGCTCCCGGCCCCATTCACTACGGCACCCGGCACGAGCCTAAGCCCGAGGTCGTCGATTTTTCACGATTACAGGTTGTCTGGCCGGTCGTTTCGTTAAATGAACAGTAGACCTTATTGCTTTGACCTTCATCTTGCGACACATAATCCCAGGACGATGTCGTCGGCCATTGCAACGTGCCGATAACGCTCTGCAACGCTTTCAGATCGTCCAGCGAGGCCATATTTTCCTGCGATCCGCAAAGATGTGTCAGCGATGTTTCAACGTGCTCGGACTGATAATAATAGTTCGACGCCCAGTATTCGTTAGTCATCAGCCAGGTATACTGGGGCATAGCAGAGAGCTCGGCTTTCAGATACGGGCGGCGCAGCGTAACGCCGTTCACCTGCACGGTATCCGGCATATGACCCCAGTATGACGCATACGGCGTATCCGGGCTGGTTTGTACCGTAAAGATTGCATCCACACTCGCCGCCTCATCAAATTGATTCGCAAGCGCCGCCGTGACAGACGTTTTTAACCCCGACGATTTATCCTGAGTTAACGTAAACCGCAACTTACCGTCATCGCCAGTGAAGCCAGACCATTTTGTGCTGAGGCCATTCTGGTTATTAAACACCACTGCCGTACCCGCAGGTGCAACCGGCGTCAGCATCATATTCGCTGGCGAAGTTGTAAACGGAACCGGCTCGCCAATCACGCCGGGATCAATGTATTGCTTATCCACCGCACCGCGCGAATAAGCGTATCCACGCGTCAACAGTACGGCCACCCCGGCCTGCGGCTGCCCGTCGTCGTTAGTCACCGTTACCGTCATCGGTATCGTTTCGCCTTTTTTCGCCACGGCCGCTGATTTATCGGCGTTCCATGCGTCGGAAGAGAGCGCGATATTCAGCCCGCTGCGCGATGTTGTCAGGCAGAGTTGTAAGTAGTAGTTACCCGGGTTTTCCGACATGCTGTAGTTTTTCCCCGTCTTGAGATCTTTATACTGCCAGTAAAGGGTTGAGCCTTTCAGCAGGCTATCGCCAGCCCACCACCGCTTCCCGACGGGCAATCCAATATCGGTCGCCACCTTGCCGCCTGGGTGATCGTTGTACAGCGCCGTGAAATCATCCATCGCAGCCATCTGGTTCATCGGGCACCCACCGTAATTACCGGTATTAAAATTATTCACCATGATCCAGTATTCATTGGTTTCGAAATAGGTATCCGTGTGCGCCTCCGATGAGGGCTCGCCTACCACCAGCGGGCGCTTAAACTCCGCACCGTTGCTGGCGGTGAAGGTCTCCGGCATATGGCCGTACATGTTGGCCTTGTCGCTGTCCGGGCTGGTGAGGACGGTGAACACCACCGGCAGCGATGAGGTCGCCGTCGGCGTATCGTACAGACTCGCGGTCAGCAGGTTTTTCAACCCTATGCCGCCGGGTTCGGCAAGTGTCAGAGTCAGCGTACCGTCCGCGCCGGTGGTGCCGGTCAGAGCCGATGTGGCATAGTAAAACTGTTGCTGCGCACCGGCTAGCGGCGTCACCGTCATGTTGGTGCCGTTAGTGGCTACAAATTTATTATAGTCAGTGTTGCGCGGCGTCCCGGCGTCGCGTTTAAGCGAAAAAGCCGTATAAGGCATCGGGTTGCCCATCGCATCGGTAGTGGTGATGAGCAGCGGGATCGACTCGCTGTTTTTCGCCTTCACCGCCTGAATAGCGTCATCCATCGCCTGCGGGGAGGTGAGGGTGATCTGCGTGGCCTGCGGTATCGGTGTCCTGGCGCAAATTTGGTACTGCCAGACAGAGTTGGGCGAGCTGTTTTCTGACCGACGCGAACCATCAGCCAGATCGACAACGTAATAGAAGTCAACTTTTGCCCCGCTGGAGAGTGACGTCGAGTTCGATCCGCTCCAGTAAGAATAGTAGACCGGCCAGCCCTGGGCAGTATTTATCGTTCGGTTCGGGTATTTGCTGTAGAGCGAATCCAGCGCCTCAACGGCAGGGTAATAGCCCGCCGCGCAGCGGGCCGGATTTGCCCCTGTATTGGCTGGCCCATGAAAAATCGCCCAGGTTTCGTTGGTTTCTTGCTTAGACGTAGTATTGTCCGTACTGGCCAGCTCAGCGTACAACAGCGGGCGCTGGTACACCGCGCCATCTGCCGCCGTCAGCGATGGCGCCATATGCCCCCACATGCGGGCGACGCTGACATCCGGGCTGGTGACGACGGTAAAGATGGTGTCAATGCTGGCGCTCACGGCGGCATTTTCATACAGCGTCGCGTTAATCGCGGTGCGGGTGCCGTGGGTGTCCGGGCGGGTAACACTAATAATGCGGGTGCCGTCAGGGCCGGTCTGCGACCCCATTTTAGTGGTGGTCCAGGCCAGCGATTCGCCGTCGATCACCACGGGCGTCACGATGCCTTGCAGATCGTCACCGTCCTGGGCGGTATACTTTTCGCCACGGCGATCGTAACCGTCGCCGCGGGTGAGCACAAACGGCGCTTCCGGGATCGGGTTGCCGCTGGCGTCCTTCACCGTCACCTTGAGTTGTAGGGTATCGCCCTTTTTCACTTTGACCGCGTGGACGTCGCTGCCGTCGTACCACAGCGATGGATCGACCGGTTCAATGGTGATGGCGGCTGGTACCGGGTTGTCGCTGGCCAGGCAGCTGGCATAAATGGAGACGTTGCTGTTGGCAAATTCACTGCCGTTCGCCAGCGCGATCAGTTTCCAGGTGGTGGCGCTCTGGTAGGTGGACGACCAGTAGTTAAGATAGATTGGCCAGCCCTGAATGCTGTGAATCTTGCCGCCGCTGTTGGCGTTGTACAGCGCCTCAAGCTGGTCGATGCGCGGCAGGCGGTTCGCCGCGCAGCCGCCCGCATCCGGGTTGCTCGCCGCGTCGGTGTGGGCCACACGCGTCCAGGTCTCATTGCTCTCGTCCTGGGTACGCAGCGGGTTACTCACTTCACCCGCCAGTTTGGGCCGCTCAAAGGTCCAGTCACCCACGGTAATTGTGTCGGCCATATGGCCCCACATTTTGGCTTTTGCCGTATCCGGGCTGGTGGCGACGGTAAACTTCACGCTGCGGGAAACCGGCGTATTGATGTATGAATGGATGGGCACGATGCTTAACTGTGTCAGCAACCCCACGCCCTTATCCTGGGTGAGGATAATGGTCGCATCGCCGTTGGCGTCGGTGATCCCCTGATAAACCTGTCCGGCAATGTAGCCGACGCCGTCAAACTGCATCTCGCCGTTGCTGGTATCGGTAAAACCGGTCGTCAGCCCGTCGCGCCGCCTGCCGTTCGCCATGGTGACGGTGAAGTCGGTATTGGCGATCGCCATGCCGTTAAGAGCGTTGCGCGAATGGATGTTCAGCTTAATCTGTTCACCCACTTTGGCGGTCATATCGGCGTTTTTGGTCGCCGGGTCGTCGTTGAAATAGACGTCCAGCACCGCCACCATTTCGTTGGCCGAGCAGGTCAGGTAGTTCGGCGTATCGGTAAATTTGCCGCTATCGCCGTTTTCGAGGTTGACGTGTACCGTCCCGGAGGCGTCATTGTCGGCGGCGATGAAATAATCTTCGGTCGGCCAGCCGTGTTCGCTTTCCATCTGTCCGCTCGGATGCTCGCTGTACAAATGCGCCAGCGACGACTGATCCGGCACCTGGCCGGTACCGCACTGCGCGGTGGCCGACGCCACGGAGTTAAATGTCGCCCACTGTTCGTTGTTTTCGTCGAACTGGCCGTCTTTATGGCTGGCCTCCACCGCCAGCAGCGGGCGTTTGTACAGGTTGCCCGCGTCCACCACGCCGCGCATATGGCCCCACATGTTGGCGCCGTCCACGTCCGGGCTGGTGATTACGGTGAAAATCACGCTAAAGGGCAGCTCGACGTTGCCGCCTTCGTCGTCCGGCATCACGATGCGGATAGGCGTTTCGACCCCCATACCGCTGTCGTGTTTTAACGTCAGATGCGCCTGGCCGTTAACGTCAGTCACGCCGGTATAGTGCTCCGGCGAGGAGGCGCTCATGCCTTCGGAATCGACGGTGACCCGCAGGTTATCCCACGCGTCCTGATGCTCCCCTTTGCGGTTTTTCGCCGGGTCGATAAACAGCTCCATATAACGGTAAGGCAGCGGTTTTTGCGTGTCCCTGTCAACCACTGTCATCACCAGATCAATCGACTCTCCTACCCGCGCTTTATACGGCCCTTGCGGGGAGAGAGTAATCTGCGGGTGCGCCGCAGGCTGGGCTTTATCCACACAGCTGACCAGCAGCGTGTCGCTGTCGGCGGCCCTGGCAACCGACGCGCTGTTCATATGTACGGCAGCGTGGTAGCCGCTCATCTGATCTTTGGTCGACGACCAGTATTCGGCATCGTCCGTCGCCGGCCAGCCGGTGTACGTTGCCAGCGTGCTGTGCTCATGTCGCATCTGCACCAGTTGTTCGGCGTCCGGCAGAATATTGCAATGGTTATCGGCGCCGTTCCAGTCGAACAGCGCCCAGGTTTCGTTGGTATCGACGACGCTTTTGTCAGCGCCGCTCGCTTCCGCCGCCAGCTTCGGGCGGGTGAAGGTGTAGGTTATACCGTTCAGCGTCGCGGTAGCGCTCTCTATCATGTGGCCGTACATACTGGCCTTATCGCTGTCCGGACTGGTGATGGTGGTGAAAATGACGGCGGTTTCAGCCGTAAGCGCCGGGAAGTTGACCGAGCTGACAACCAGCGGCGTTTTGACGCCGGGGCCTTCCTTCTGGGTGACCACCACCGTGGCGTTGCCGTTGGCGTCAGTGACGCCGCGATATTCCGTTTGGGTGGTCGTAAGTTCGGTATCGCCAACGCGAACCGGGTTGGCATTGTTGACCACACCCTGGCGGTTTTCCGCATCTTTACGGCGGATGACAAACGGCGCGTTGCCTTCAGGCGTGCCGTCGCACGCTTTGGTGGTGATGGTGAGGGTGATGCTCTCCCCTACCTTCACTTTTGATGCCTCAAAAGCCGAATCAACGTGATCGCCGCTGACCGTAACCGGCGTGTCGGTGGCTGGTTTAATGTTGAGCGTCACTTTCGGGCTTAACAGCGGAATGGTCGCATAATTCGGCACCCCGGTATTCGTAAAGAGCCACAGCGCGGGAACGTTGGTTTCATCTTCCACCTGCGCCCAGGCCACCAGCTGTCGCCCGGCGAGGTTTTGGGCGCAAAAGGTCAGGTTCGGAACCGGCTGCGGCGAGAGCGGCGTGTCGGGCGTGGCGGCATCGGCCCATACCAGCCCCATGGCGGGCGGCTGGCGGTTTTCCCAGGCGATGGTGGGCGGATCGCTAAAGAGATCGCCTTCGGTATCGGTGGAATTGACCGCCTGCATCGAGGTTGAGGTAGCATCCGCGCTAAAATCGCGCGGCATGGCGCTGAATTCAATATCGTGGGTTTTGCTCGGGTCAAGCAACGTACTGCCCTGATACAGGGGAATAATCGCGCCGTCGGCCAGCGGCGCGGTGCCGTTAACCGCGCCGGTCGTCGAGTTCAGCTCTTGCCAGGTTCCGCCCTTCAATAGCGCCTGCGCAGGCGCGATCGACGCTGCAAACATGACCAGTAATGTCAGTAAGAAATGTACAACTTTATTCACTTGCCGATTCCTGTCCATGAGCGATAGCCACCCGTTTTCATTCTCTGTCGTAATTCAACCCACTTTGCTTAGCGTGCGGCTAAGCAAAGTGCGCGGAAAATACCACTCCCCGCGGGGAGTGGTATGTTGAGGACAACTTATTTGCGTTTGTAGTCGATGGACAAACCAAAGCCCTGGACACCGTCGCTACCCACGGTAACGCCGCCGTCTGCTCCCTCGAACGCCTCTTTCGCTTCGGTGTTGGTAAGCGGGATGACAAGGTCTTTATCGTTCCAGCTTTCGTTGACAATACCGCCGGTACCAGTACCTGCAATTTTACTGGTGCCGACGAATTTCCAGCGGTAGTCATACTGGTCGGTAACGTTTTCACCGGCATCATAGGTGCCGTTGCCGTTCTTATCGCTCCACAGCAATACCTGATAGGTGGTATTCGTTTTGAGTGTCGTCCCTGTATTCTTCAACAGGTTGGTATTCGAACCTTTCTCATGAATAACCACATGGACGTTGTCATCCACCACCGGACCTTCCGGAATTTCGTCATCATCCGAACCACCGCCCGCATCGGTCGACAGGTCTTTCAACAGCAGTTCGGTTGCCACGGCAGGGTCACCGGTGGTGGTGGTCGGCGTGATTTTGATACCGATATAATGGTCTGCGTCAGCCGCCTGAATTTCATAGGTATCGCTACCTTCGGTGCCAATCTCTTCGGGATTGCTACCATTCTGGTCGCTGTATCTCATCCACTGCACCGTCTGTTTCGTGGCGGCGTTGTCGGCATCCAGGTCGCCTTCCGTATCGCCAATCGCCCAGTTCACCGTGACCTTATCGCCAACGTGAAACTGCTTATCGCCTTCGGTCACAATTTTACGATCGCCGCGATCGATAGTTACCGTTACGTGATCTTTGTCGGTATCCGCGGTTTTATCCGCCGCACGGGTAATCCACGGCACCGTACCCTGAATGGTGCCCGTCTGTTCAGAGACAATCTGCCACTGCCCCGATTTCAGATTACCGTTCGCCGCCACCGCTGGCGCGGCGCAATATCCGGCAACCACTAATGCTAAAGCGACCTTCGTCAGCCGCCGTTTTACTGTTGCTTGCATTCAGACTCTCCTTTTTCTCCAAATTCAGCGGCTGGCTGGTCAGCCATAACGCTGACGCTATTTCTGGCTATACGTAACGCGTATGCCGTAACCCTGAACGCCATCTTCCTCATTGGCGGCAAACTTCTGCGCCGCCTCTTTATTGGTTACTGGCAGGACAAGATCTTCATTCATGGTGTTGGCCAACGCGCCGGTATGTCCGTTTGTACTCTGCCCGGTAAACTCCCACTGGTAGTCGTACAGCGCCATCTCTTCTTCCGTGAGCTGCTCGGACATCTGAAAAACATTGTCTTTATTTTTGTCGCGCCACAGCAGGAAACGGTAGGTATTATTGACCGTAGGGTGCTTATCTTCTTTGCCGATAAGGTTGACAGGGTTGGCGGCTTTGACCTGATAAATCACCGCATTCAGCGCGCTCAGGTTGTCGCCGATAAAAGTGACGTCAACGTAGTTACTGTCGCCATAGGCGTCTGCTTTCGCCTTCCAGCGGAAAGTGCCTGGCAGGGTGCTGGAAAGCGTCACCGTCCCCGCTTCTTTATCACGACTGGCAATAAACACGCAGGGGGTTTCCGTGGTGCAGGGCGTCTGAGCCAGGGTGACTTTTTTATCATTGCTGTCGTACAACAGAGGCGTCATGGCATCGTCCACCAGTTCGTCACCATTGCGATCCGTGGAGTCGCCAAAGGAATCGGTGATCAGCAGATCCATCACCACGCCGTCTTCGCCATCGGCCAGCGCGCTGGCTTCATGGCTGTGATCGCTGCGATCGGTATCGGCAATGTTGTCGACGATCAGCTCAATTTTGCGATCCTGCTGGACGGTGATTTCCACCACGCCAGAGTTCTGCTTATTGCCCTTTTCGTCTTCCAGCGTCATGCGTACTTTCCAGGTGTTCAGGGCGGTGCGCTGCTCTTCGGTATCGGCGTTAACCCAGGCAGGAAGCACCAGATTCCAGCTGTTATTGTTGCCTTCGGTTAACGCATTCGCTTTTACTACCGGCATCACCAGCGTACGGGCGGCGTTGTTTTTCGCCTGCCAGGAAGCAGAAATAATTTTGTAATGGTGGTTAATCAGCGCGTTGACCGTCCACTTACATTTCTCCAGCCCCACCGCGGCCTCAGGCGTATCTTCAATCACGCATTCCGGGTGTTCGTTGGTGGCGTCAGCCTTCAGCCACAGCGTGACGTCCAGCGGGTCTTTCTCGCGATATTCGAGAATGATGAAATTATTGCGATCGACAAAATCGGTGCGGCTGCCCATTAAGGAGTGCTGAATTTTAACGTTTTCCGGATCGAGCTGCGCCGCCAACGGCGTGCCTATCTGGTAGTTCACGGTCGCGTTAACGCTAAAGTCGTTACTATCGCCAGTACCGGCTTTGTAATCCGTACCAACCGTGACCAGCGGTACCGGCGTATATTCCAGCCCCAAAGTGACGGCATGAGGATCTTTTTGCAGATTATCGGTGCCAAACAGCGCTACTTCATCGCCGTAGTACTGTTCGTAAACTAATTTAGCGCCAAGCTGCGGATAAAACGGCAGCCAGCTTTCCATGCGGATATCCCAGCCGCGCGCGGGTCGTTCTTCATAAAAGTCGAAATCTTCGGAGTCTTTCCAGTCAGAAAGAGGATGGTAATAGTTGCCGGAGAATTTCAGGTAATCTGTCCAGGCTTCGGTTCCCAGACCTAATCGACGGTGACCGCGCGTAAAATCGTAGTCATAGAATGCGTTGCCGCCAAGCAGCCAGTTGCCGACGTTCTGGCGCACGCCAAGCCCAAAGTTACCAATGGTGCGGTCTTCCTTACGCTGAGCCGAAATCTGGCTAAAGAAAAGCGTGCTCTGATTGTCATACCAGGGAATAAAATAATCCAGCGAACTGCCGTCCAGATCGCCGCCTTCGCCCACGGTGAGGCTGGTACGGATCTTGCCATAAGGTGACATTACACCTTCAAGATATGACTGTGCTGAGGAAGTAATTTGGTTTTGCAAATAGCTACGCGCCTGGGATTCCAGCGCTTCCGGGGTGAGATTATCAAAGCCCTGGGTGGCGGAATTAATAAAGTAGTCAGCGCCCTGTTCTTTAAAGGACTTTCCTTTATTTTCCTGTTCTTCTTTTTTCGCGGATTCGCTGGCTAAATCAGGCAGAGAGGAGTGGCTTTCATCATTTGCAGATACAGAGTTATCTGCGCCGGAAGCCGCAACCGATACTCCAGACACTAATAGCAAAACCAGAATGCGAATCCTTCGCACCATATGATATCCCTGTCGTTAAATAAACACGCCTCGATGAAAAGATATTATATGGATGATTCAGATGGAATCATAACTAACAGACCTAAATATATTCCTAAAAAGAAAAGTTTAATATGAAACAGACTTATAATATTGATATAATAAATAAAAAGAAGGCTGTTATTTATTTCTAATATTAATTTTTGGGAATAATATTCTCTATAAATAATTGAATCAATAAAAAGAATAAAATAGCCGTCGGGCAGGAGACTATGCTGATATTACGGGAGTATCGAATAACGCTTTTGCCCTTAGCCGGATAAGACGTCGGCGCCTCTGCTCTGCGGCGCAACGTCGACAGCGGTTTTATTGATCGGAAATGACGAAGTTAACCCGTTTTTTTGAAATTAAACCATGACCGTTCTGGCAAAAATAGTCCACTGCGCCGCAGGCTTTCAAAACCTGTAACGGCTGGCGGCAGTCAGGACACATTGCCTGTAACGAGAAATCTTTAGCGCATGTCTCGCAATGCGCTGTATCGCCATTGCGCTCCAGCGCGTGATGGCAAACGGGGCAGGTTATTTCCATAACATTCTCCTCAGGCGCGTGACTCACTTTTACTTGAAAGGCCTGATAGCGCAGCGCTTGTCAGGCCTGGAATATTACTGAAAAAGCATTACTTGCTTTTCTTGATATGTTTCATCAGACGCTTACGTTTGCGCATTTGCGTTGGCGTCAGTGTGTTACGCTTGTTCGCATACGGGTTCTCCCCTTCTTTAAACTGAATGCGAATCGGCGTCCCCATCACTTCCAACGACTTGCGGAAGTAGTTCATCAGATAGCGCTTATAGGAGTCTGGCAGATCTTTTACCTGGTTGCCGTGAATCACCACAATCGGCGGGTTATAGCCGCCAGCGTGGGCATATTTCAGTTTCACACGGCGACCGCGCACCAGCGGCGGCTGATGATCTTCCACCGCCATCGTCATGATACGGGTCAGCATCGCAGTGCTCACCCGGCGAGTGGAACTGTCGTAAGCCTCGCGTACGGACTCAAACAGGTTGCCGACGCCGCTGCCGTGTAACGCAGAGATAAAATGGACGCGGGCAAAATCAATAAAGCCCAGACGGAAATCCAGCGTCTCTTTCACCTGCTCTTTGACTTCCTGGCTCAGGCCATCCCATTTGTTGACTACGATCACGAGTGAGCGCCCACTATTGAGGATAAAGCCCAGCAGAGACAAATCCTGGTCGGAGATCCCCTCGCGCGCATCGATAACCAACAGTACGACGTTAGCGTCTTCAATCGCCTGCAACGTTTTAATCACCGAGAACTTTTCTACCGCATCGGTGATTTTTCCGCGCTTACGCACGCCCGCCGTGTCAATCAGCACATATTCCCGTTCGTCGCGTTCCATCGGGATATAAATGCTGTCGCGAGTGGTGCCCGGCATGTCGTATACCACCACGCGCTCTTCACCGAGAATACGGTTAGTGAGTGTGGACTTACCTACGTTCGGGCGACCGACAATCGCCAGCTTGATCGGCAGGCTTTGCGGGTCAAAATCATCTTCCGGCGCTTCTTCGCCATTTTGTTCCGCCTCGAACTGCGCCCAGTATTCCGCGTCTTCATCCACCTCTTCCTGCGGCGCGACATCATCCATCCACGGCAGAAGCACATGTTCCAGCAGGCTCAATACGCCGCGACCATGTGAGGCGGCGATAGGGTAAATTTCGCCTAATCCCAGCGAGTAAAAATCGACAACCGCCTGATCGGGATCGAGACCATCCGTTTTATTCGCCACCAGGAAGGTCGGTTTTTCACGGGAACGCAGATGTTTGGCAATCGCTTCATCCGCCGGCATCAGGCCAGCGCGCGCATCAACCATGAATAACACTACATCCGCTTCTTCAATCGCCAGCAGCGACTGTTCCGCCATCCGCGTTTCGACGCCGTCTTCGGTGCCGTCAATACCGCCGGTGTCGATACAGATAAACTCGCGGCCTTCAACTTCCGCACGACCGTACTTACGGTCACGAGTCAGACCCGGAAAATCCGCAACCAGCGCATCTCGGGTGCGGGTCAGACGGTTAAATAGCGTGGATTTTCCGACGTTAGGGCGCCCGACAAGCGCGACCACAGGTACCATGTTTAAAGCCTCATTAAAAAAATCATCAGACAACGCGCGCATTTTGCGCCATTGTTAAAAACAGGAAAACGGCCCCTACACCAGGAGCCGTTTTTTAAAACGCACAACCGTGACGATTAACGCGTAATCGCGTAGACCGTACCGTCTTTGGCCTGGATGAGCAGTTTACCATCCGCCACCGTCGGTTCGGTCAGGAAACCGGAACTGTCTACTTTTTGTTGGGCCACAAAACGCCCGTCATCAACATTAATCCAGTGCAGATAACCTTCGCTATCGCCGACGACTAAATCACCATTATACAGTACCGGGGAGGTCAGCAAACGGTGCAGCAGATCGCTTTGCGTCCACAGCGTTACGCCGCCGTCAGTGGTCAGCGCCAGCACGCGATCGTTCTGATCGACCAGGTAGATACGGTCGCCGTCGACGATAAAGTCATTGACCGAACCCAGCTCGCGTTTCCACATAATCTGACCACTGCGCAGATCCAGCGCCGTTAAGTTACCATTATACGCCAACGCGTAAACGACGCCGTTTACCACAACCGGCGTGGTATCAACGTCGCTCAGACGGTCAATTTCCGTTGGGCCAGTGGCCTGGGAGATACGCTGTTGCCAAATCATCTGGCCTTGTTGCATCAACACGGCGCTGACGCGGCCATTATCACCACCAACGATAGCCGCGCCGAACGCGGTTGCCGGCGCAGATTCGCCGCGCAGCGACAGCGAAGGCATATCCAGGTTCACCGTCCATTTAATGGCGCCATCCGCCTGATTTAGCGCCTGCAACTGACCGTTGCTGGTATGGATAAGGACGATTCCATCACTGACAACCGGGCGAGACAACGCTTCGCCTGCGACCTTCGTCTGCCATGCTGTAGTGCCGTCGCTGGTATTCAGCGCATAAACCTCGGCCTTTTCACTGCCGATATAGACGTGACCGCCCGCGACCGTGACGCCGCCGGACAACAGCGCGGACGAACGAGAGAACCAGCCGTCTTTCTCGCCCAGATTCACAGACCAGATCTCTTTGCCATCATCCGCATTGAGCGCTTTTACCACGCCCGCGCGATCGGCTGCATAGACCACGTTATCTGCCATTACCGGATGAAGGTTAGAATAAAATTCGCCAATTCCGTTACCGACAGAGGTGCTCCAGACAGTGGTCGGGGTAAACTGGTTTTCAACCTGCGGTAATGGAGACATCTTGACGACATCTTCTTCGCCGCTAAACAGTGAACAGCCGCTGAGCAGGGTAACGGAAAGCAACCCTGGCAGAAGTAATTTACGCAATTGCATCGGGTCCCTCTCAGATGGACAAATTATTGATTTTCATCTGCATCATTTCGCTCAACGCCGGAGAAGCATCGCTATTGACGCCCGCTTCCCATGCGCTGCGCGCGCCTTTTTTATCACCCTTACTCAGCAACGCTTCGCCGCGCAAATCAGCGACAATGGCCGTCCATCCTTCGCCTTTAACGGCATCCAGAGTTTTCAGCGCGGCGTCAGCTTGCTTAAGCTGTAACTGAACGCGAGCGAGACGCAGATTAATCACCGCTTTGAGATTTTCATCGCTGGTGGCCGCCAACCCCTGCTGCAACTGGGCTTCGGCTTTTTTAAGTTCATTCTTATCCACAAACTGCTGCGCCAGTTCCATAGACGCCAGCGCACCATAGGTATTTTTATTCTCAGCCGCGAATTTTTCAGCGGCGGGAATGCTATCCGGCTTATCGGCGCTTACCGCCGTCACCGCATTTTGATACGCCAGAGAAGCAGCACGCGCGGACTCCGTCTGATGGCTGCTCCAGTAACGCCAGCCAACCAGCGCGCCAACCCCTAAAATCACTCCGACAGCCAGCGCTTTGCCGTTTTCGGCAAAGAAGCGTTTAATCGCATCCACCTGGTCGTGTTCGTTCTCGTAAATTTCCACGCTGTCCTTCTCCTTAGCCCAATAAAGTGCGCAAATGCGCGGCGACGCTGTCCTGCGCCACTGCCGTTTGCTCACCGGAGCGCAAATCCTTCACTACAACAGTCCCATCGGCGACTTCAGATTCGCCAAGAACCAGTGCAATACGGGCGCCCCACTTATCGGCGCGGGCAAACTGTTTCTTAAAGTTGCCGCCGCCGTGGTTTGTCATTAGCTTCACGCCTGGCATTTCATCGCGCAGCCGCTCCGCCAGCGTCATTGCCGCAGACTGCGTTTGTGCGCCGGCAGCTACCAGGTATATATCGACAACAGGAGAGGCAATAAATTCCGGATTAACTGCCTGAACTAACAAAACAAGTCGTTCCAGGCCCATCGCAAAGCCCACTGCCGGGGTAGCGCGACCGCCCAGTTGTTCCACCAGACCGTCATAACGACCACCCGCACAGACGGTGCCTTGTGACCCCAGACTGTTTGTTACCCATTCAAATACGGTGCGGTTGTAGTAATCCAGACCGCGTACCAGACGCTGGTTGACGGTGTAGGCAATCCCCGCCGCGTCCAGCAATTTACACAGGCCGGCAAAGTGCTCGCGTGAATCGTCATCGAGATAGTCGCCGAGAGCGGGCGCGTCGTTGAGCAGCGCCTGCACGTCCGGATTTTTTGAATCCAGCACGCGCAGCGGATTGGTATACATACGGCGTTTGCAGTCTTCGTCCAGCGTCTCTTGATGCTGTTCGAGGAACGCGACCAGCGCATCGCGATAGTTCGCACGCGCCTCTAATGAACCAATAGAGTTCAGCTCCAGGCTAACGTGTTCAGCGATGCCCAGCGCGCGCCACCAGCGTGCGGTCAGCATAATCAGCTCCGCGTCAATATCCGGGCCTTGTAAGCCGAAGACTTCGGCGCCTAGCTGATGGAACTGACGGTAGCGGCCTTTTTGCGGACGCTCATGACGGAACATCGGGCCGATATACCACAAACGCTGTTCCTGATTGTACAGGAGACCATGTTCGATGCCGGCGCGTACACAGCCCGCCGTACCTTCAGGGCGCAATGTCAGGCTATCGCCGTTGCGATCCTCAAAGGTGTACATCTCTTTTTCAACTACGTCAGTAACTTCACCGATCGCACGTTTGAATAACGGGGTCTGCTCTACAATCGGCAAGCGGATTTCACTGTAACCGTAGCTGCCGAGCACGTTTTTGAGTGTGCCTTCAATGCGCTGCCAGATGGCGGTTTCGCCAGGCAGATAATCGTTCATGCCGCGAATGGCTTGAATGTTTTTTGCCACGTTTATTCTCTTTCTGAATATAAAAATGAACCCTCAGCGCTTCCCCGAACGAACCGGGAGCCATGCGGGTTCAATCATACACGGGAAGCGCGCCGCTTCCCATCACGTTCTTATTTTTCAACCTGCAGCACGTCAATCCGACGCGCTTCATCAAGTTGACTTGCTTTCGCGCGAATACGGGATTCAAGCTGCGCGATCATATCGTCGTTATCGAGTCTGTCCTTACGCACGCCGTCTTCATACAGGCCGCTTTTCTTATTGCCGCCCGTCACACCCAGCGTCGATACCAGCGCTTCGCCCGGCCCGTTCACCACGCAACCGATGATCGAGACGTCCATCGGGGTGATGATATCTTCCAGACGCTGCTCCAGCGCGTTCACCGTGCCGATAACGTCGAACTCCTGGCGAGAACAGGTCGGGCAGGCGATGAAATTGATGCCGCGCGCGCGAATGCGCAGCGACTTCAGGATATCGAAACCGACTTTGATCTCTTCCACCGGATCGGCCGCCAACGATACGCGCAGCGTGTCGCCGATACCTTCCGATAACAGCAGACCTAAACCGATCGCCGACTTGACCGCCCCGCTACGCGCGCCGCCCGCTTCGGTGATCCCCAGATGCAGCGGCTGATCGATCTGTTTAGCCAACAAACGATAAGACTCAACGGCAAGGAATACATCGGACGCTTTTACGCTCACTTTGAACTGATCAAAGTTGAGACGATCGAGATGATCGACATGGCGCATGGCTGATTCCAGCAGCGCCTGCGGCGTCGGCTCACCGTATTTTTCCTGCAGATCTTTTTCCAGCGATCCGGCATTTACGCCGATACGAATAGGGATGTTTTTGTCGCGCGCGCAGTCCACCACCATACGAATACGTTCTTCGTTACCGATATTGCCGGGGTTGATACGCAAGCAGTCAACGCCGTATTCCGCTACTTTCAGCGCAATGCGGTAGTCGAAGTGAATATCGGCAACCAGCGGGACGTTAACCTGCTGTTTGATAAGCTTGAACGCTTCGGCGGCGTCCATGGTCGGTACAGAAACACGAACAATATCTGCGCCAACGCGTTCCAGCGCTTTGATCTGATTAACCGTCGCTTCCACGTCAGTGGTACGCGTGTTAGTCATCGACTGGACGGCGATGGGGGCGCCATCGCCAATCGGCACATTCCCAACGTAAATACGTGTCGATTTTCTACGTTGAATCGGAGCCTGGTTATGCATGAAAAATCTCCCGCGTTACCCGTCTGTTACTGCGCCGGTGTCGGTTCGGCATTAAGGGTCAGACGCGCAACCTGATTAGTTCTGATAAAGCGGCTCAGATCGACAGGTTTTCCTTGATACTGGATCTGCACCGCGGCCGGCGCGCCAATTTTAAGTTTATAAGGCGCCTGACCGGTTAGGTTTAAATTACCATCTTTACGCTGCATACCGCTAAACAGCTTCTTACCCGTGGCGTCAGTGACTTCGAGCCAGCAGTCAGCGGTAAAATTCATCACCAGCGCGTTCGGATCGGCAGCAGGCGCCGCTACGCCAGCCTGACTGGTCGGCAGCGCGGACGGCGTCTCCGTTGCCGCTGGCGCGGCAGATGTCGCAGCCGTATCGACATTCGCCTGCGAAGGCGCGACTACCGTATTTTGCGTCGCCGCCGCCGTTGGCGCTGGCGTTTGCGTCGCCGCCGTCGAATCAACCGGCGTCGCAGGCACCGGAGCCGTTTGCGCTGGCGTCGTATCCTGGCTTGTCGCGTCACGGGTGTCCAGCGGTACGCTTTGGCCGCTGTCCTTATCTGCGTTCAGTTCAGCCGTGCTTTGATCGGCCATTGTCGTGATCTCTTCCTGCTGCGCCTTATGGTTCTGCCACCACCAGGCGCCGGTCAGCCCTACGACCACAAACAGTACCAGCCAGGTAAAAGACATTAACCAGCCGTCGCGTTTTTTACGACGCTTTCCTAATGAGAAACTCTGCATCGGGGCGACTTTGGCGGCGCGCAGCGGGGCCTGCTTTTCCAGCCCCGGCAGCAGTTCCTCTTCTGGAACATGCACCAGACGCGCATATGAGCGGATATATCCGCGCAGGAAGGTTGAAGCAAGATCGGACGGCGCCTTATCTTCTTCAATATCGCGTACCGTAGAAACCTTCAGGCAAAGTCGCTCAGCGACAGCCTGCTGGCTGAGTCCGAGTTGTTCACGGGCATTGCGCAGACGAACGCCGGTGGTTTGTGCTTCATTTTGGTCGTGCGTGGCTTCAGTATTCATTCGCTACAGCTACAGGTACGTGTAAATTAGGATTCAGGCGCCGACGAGCCGTAATGCCCGCCCACACCGCGAAACATCAGGTTAGTTAACCTTAGTCAGACAGTATAAGCCTGTCAGGCCGCAGATGACAAAACCGCTAAGACACAAGGCTAAACTCTTGTTGCACCATTACATACTGCCTTAAAGTCGACAAAAACGCACCGTTATTATTGACCAGACAAGTACAACGCCAGACATTATTCAACTGACATTGCGCCACGGTATAATGAATGCCCCGTGGCGCAACTGCTATCAAATAGCCTTGATGTCAATCACCTCTCCCTGCATACGCTTACGCAGAGTACGTTTAGTACGGTCAATCACATCGCCTGCCAACTGTCCGCATGCCGCATCAATGTCATCGCCACGCGTCTTGCGTACGATGGTCGTGAAACCATAACTCATCAAAACTTTAGAAAAGCGATCGATACGGCTGTTAGAGCTGCGGCCATACGGCGCGCCAGGGAACGGGTTCCACGGAATCAGATTAATCTTACAAGGCGTCTCTTTTAATAGCTCCGCCAGTTGATGCGCGTGTTCAGTGCCGTCGTTGACGTGGTCAAGCATCACGTATTCAATCGTCACGCGCCCCTGATTGGCGTTGGATTTCTCCAGATAGCGGCGAACCGCGCCCAGGAACGTTTCGATATTGTATTTTTTGTTGATCGGGACGATTTCGTCGCGAATAGTGTCATTCGGCGCATGTAAGGAGATAGCCAGCGCGACATCTATCATATCACCCAGTTTATCCAGCGCAGGCACCACGCCGGACGTTGAAAGCGTGACACGACGTTTGGACAGGCCGAAACCAAAGTCATCGAGCATAATTTCCATCGCCGGTACGACATTGGTCAGGTTAAGCAATGGCTCGCCCATCCCCATCATGACCACGTTGGTGATCGGACGCTGGCCGGTGACTTTGGCCGCGCCGACGATTTTCGCCGCACGCCAGACCTGACCGATAATTTCCGATACGCGCAGGTTGCGGTTAAAGCCCTGCTGCGCAGTTGAACAAAACTTGCACTCCAGCGCGCATCCTACCTGTGAAGAGACACACAGCGTAGCGCGGTCGTCCTCCGGGATGTAGACCGTTTCAACGCGCTGATCGCCGACAGCAATCGCCCACTTAATGGTGCCGTCTGAGGAACGCTGCTCTTCAACGACCTCCGGCGCGCGGATTTCCGCGACCTCTTTTAATTTGCCGCGCAACACTTTGTTGATGTCGGTCATCTCATCAAAATTATCGCAGCAATAGTGATACATCCATTTCATCACCTGATCGGCGCGGAAAGGCTTTTCACCTAAGTTTTTAAAAAACTCGCGCATCTGCTGACGGTTGAGATCCAGCAGGTTGATTTTTGTTTCGTTGTTAAGAACTACCGGGGTACTGCTTTCAGGTGTGACAATTTGTTCAGACATATGCTATTCCGGCCTCGTTATTACACGTTATGGCCCCTGGAGGGTTGAAAAAAGAAACGCCCCGGTAAGCTTACTGCTCGTCCGGGGGCGCTGCATTGTACAAATTCTGGCGTAAGGATGCCACGTCTGCACGCGGCATTAGCAAAAATAATATTTGAACCGATAATTTATCGCCAACGCATTTACAGCGTGAAAGACGAAGGAGATTAACGGGTGCGCGGGCACACTTCGCCTTCACCGAAGAAAAAGGCGATTTCGCGCTGCGCGGATTCCAGCGAATCCGAACCGTGGGTGCCGTTTTCAGTTAAGCTATCAGCGTAGTCGGCGCGCAGCGTACCCGCCAACGCGTTCGCCGGATTGGTGGCGCCAAGCAGATCGCGATGACGCTGTACCGCATTTTCACTTTCCAGCACGGATACCACGATAGGGCCAGAGGTCATGAACTCCACCAGACCGTCAAAGAACGGCTTGCCGTCGTGCTCAGCATAGAAGCCGCGCGCCTGCTCAACGGTCAGGTGCAGCATTTTAGTGCCAACAATTTTGAACCCTGCAGCTTCAAAGCGCGCAAAGATGCTGCCAATAACGTTTTTTGCCACCGCGTTGGGTTTAATGATGGAAAAAGTCCGTTCAATAGCCATGTTTACCTCTGAAATATGTTCTGTTGTTATGTCAGGCGCGGATTATAAAGAGCATCCCATCAATTGCCTATGGATGCAGGTAACATTTTTTTAAAATAAAATGAGCATTAGCAACAAAAGTTAAAGGCGCACAGCAAACCCAGGGGACTGACACAGCACGCAGTGCGTGTGTTCAGGCGTGAGAGCATGGAAAGTACGTTTGCAGATGTCGCAGGTGAGCGTATGCACCGCACTATGCCGCGTTGAGGCGGGTTCCACGTCAAACCGCAGCCGCAGCGCCTGATGCGGACATACCGCCGCACAGCCGCCGCATCCCGTACAACGCGCCGCCACTATCGTCAGGGTATTGTCGTCAAACTGGATAACGTTCTCCGGGCAGCTTCGCCAGCAGGCACCGCACATCCTGCACTCTTGCGGACTGATTTCGGGTACGCATTCGCTGAACGCGGAAAACGCCTGTCTGAGACGCCGTTTCCCCGGCTCGACGGCGCACGGGGTAATGGCGTCGCGCGGAACATGAAACAGAGTGCGCCGCGAGGCGTTAATCTCCGCGCCGACAACGTGTTTGAAAGACCAGCCCGGCTCGCCGTAGCGGCGCAGCGCTAAATTTAGCCCCGCCAGCGCCATCAGCCACTGCGCCGATCGCTCCACCGCAATATCAATAAAGCGAATACCGTACTGGCTGTGCCAGAGAAGCAGTTCATCGACCGTTGGCGCCTGTAGCGAAAACGGCCCCACCAACGTATCCCCCTGCACAAAGCGTTTAACCGGTTTGATACCGGTAATGGCGTCAACAGGACAGACAAACAGACAGTCGCCACAGGCTGTGCAGCGCGTCGTATCTATGCTGACCTGCCCCTGCGCCAGTGAAAACGCCTGCGCCGGACAAACATCGGCGCAAGCGCGGCAGGAAGAAAAACGAAAGCGACGACGGACGCAGGCCTGCGTCACGTCTACCGCCGGATCGATCGTCAGGTTAACCATCAGCCAATACTAAAGAAGACGTAGCGCAGCACAATCTCGCCGATAAGCAGCAATACGCTGCCCGCCACCAGAGTTCCTCTGGCGTTTCGCAGACCGCCTGCGGCAAAGCAGAGCATTCCCGCCGCTGAGACACACCAGCCGAGAAGATAGACGTCACGCAACTGCGCCAGCGCCTGTAGCGGATGATGCGGGAAAGTGACGACCGTCGTATCCACCGCATTAATATCCGCCAGCCATAGCGGCTGCATGATCAGGCGAATCAGCACCATCAGTGCGACCACTATCACAGCGCAGCGCATTGCGGCGCCAGCGTTGCGCAGATAAGCCAGCGCAATGACTACCGAGCCGATAATGCCTGATGTGCCAAAAAACAGCGCCAGCGTGTTGCTATGCTGCCAGGTCGCCACCGAGGCATGGATATAAACCTGCGCCATGCAGAATACATCCACCAGCCCGAACGCTGCCGCCAGCGCCAGCAGCGGCTGCCAGCCTGGCTTTCGGAAAAACAGCAGCACAACCCCCAGTCCCAGCGCCGCCAGATAAAGGCTGGCAAAGACAATTTCGCGACTCAGCCACGAACTGGCGACATGACGTAACGCATTTAGCGCATTCAGGGGATAGCCCATGTGCAGCGCTGAAGCAAGCAGCCCCACGCAGGCCAGTACAAACGCCCCCGCCATCGCGGGAAGCGCGCCGCGTGCAGGCACGCGTCCCTCTACGGCGTACTGGCGGCCCAACGCCAGCCACAGAGTCACGCCCACAGACCCTTGCAAACAGAGCGTAAAAATCAGCAGCGGTAACTCATGCATGGCGTTTACCCTCTTTTTCTGCGCCCTGATGCGCTTTGACAACCAGATTAGGCTTGGTTATGGATGAATCTGGCAGCCCGTTAACGTCGCATACGCTACCGTACTTCGCGCGCAGTTCATCAATCGGGCCAAACTTGATGGCCTCCAGCGGACAGGTCGCAACACAGACGGGCGGTTCACCTTTCGCCAGTAAATCAACGCACATGTCGCACTTGGACATTTGGCCGGTCTGCTCGTTAAGCTGCGGCGCGCCGTAAGGGCAGGACCAGGCGCAATAGCCACAGCCGACGCATTTGTCGGTATCAACGCGCACGATGCCGTCGCCCGGGCGTTTATGCATAGCGGTAGTCGGGCAATTTTTAGTGCAGACAGGGTCCGCACAGTGGTTGCAGGAAATGGAAAGCATATAAGCAAATACGTTATTGCTGACCCCGCCCTGCCCGGTCGGGATGAAACTTCCGCCCTTGACTTCATAGACGCGGCGGAAACGACGGCCTACTTCCAGATTGTTTTTGTCTTTGCAGGCCACCTGGCAGGCTTTACAACCGGAGCAGCGTGAGGAGTCGATGAAAAATCCCAGTTGTTTATCGCTCACCGGCGGGTAATGTGTAAACTGACTCATGCTTTAGCCACCTCCACCAGCATGGTTTGATGTGAATTTCCCTTCGCCAGCGCGGTAATACGGGCCGAGCTGAGGACGTTCGCACAGCCGCCTTTATCAATACCGTTCTCATCCGGCTGCCACCAGGCGCCGGCCTGCATCGCGACAACGCCAGGAATAATGCGCGGCGTCACTTCCGCCGGGATTTCGCAAATCCCGCGTGAGTTATGAATGCGCACCATGTCGCCATGCGTAATGCCGCGCTTTTGCGCATCCTGCGGGTTGATCCACAATGTTTGATGCTGCACTTCAATCAGCCACGGGTTAGCGTATTGCGTTGAGTTGGCGCGGTTTTTTCCTTTCCACGTAATTAACTGGAGCGGAAAATCTTTCGCCAGCGCATCCTCCGGGCCTTCATGCGCGGGAACGTAGTGCGATAACGCCGGGATTTCCGGATGCTGCATGTCGTAGAGGCGCTTCGAGAAGATCTCTATTTTCCCTGACGGCGTCGGGAACGGATGATTTTCCGGATCGCGAATATTGTCTTCAAAGGCGATAAATGGCGCGCTTTTGAACAGATGCTGACGGGTCTTTTGCAGCGTGGCGAAATCCGGCAGATTTTCGTCCGGCATCGCCAGGCGCGTCTGTTCCCAGATGTGTTCAATCCACGCTTTCTCATCGCGCCCCTGGCTAAATTCATTCTCAATGCCTAATTTCGCCGCCACCTCACGTAGCCAGTCGTAGTCGGAGCGACGCTCAAATTCAGGCTCAATCAGTTTTTCAGAGAGTATCAGGTAGCTTGCCGTGCCCCAGGTTTCACCGATGTTCCAGCGTTCCATGAAGCTGGTTTCCGGCAGCAGTAGATCAGCGTATTTCGCGCTCGGCGTCATAAACAGATCGCTGGCGACAATAAACTGGATCTTTGATTCATCCTCCAGTACGCGTACCGCCTGGTGCAGATCGGGGTTCTGATTCGCCAGATAGTTTCCGGCCAGCGAGAACAGAATACGGATGTTACTGTCCAGCTTATCGGCATCTTTCAGCCCAATATCCGGCGTCACTTTGCTGGCGTCGTCTGCGGCCTGCACCCAGTTCATCACCGAAATTTTGGCTTTTACCGGGTTATCCGGCATCTCCGGACCCGCGGCGAATTTACGGTTAGCGCAGCCGCCGTAACCCGCAGCCCAACCGCCTTTGATGCCGACATTACCGGTAATGGTCGCCAGTAGGGTCGAGCCGCGCGCGGTGCGCTCGCCGCAGTTGTGGCGCTGTGGTCCCCACCCCTGAATCAACGCGGCGGGTTTGGTATTCGCGTAATCACGCGCTAACTGGCGAATGGTTTGCGCCGGCACATGGGTGATCTTTTCCGCCCACTCGGGAGACTTAACGACACCGTCTTTGGCGCCGGTCAGATACGCCACCAGCGATTCGTTAGCCGGTACGCCTTCCGGCATTGAGTCTTCGTCAAAACCGATAGCGTAGCACGCAATAAATGCGCGATCGTGCAGATTCTCGCTGATGATGACGTACATCATCGCGTCCATCAGCGCATTGTCGGTGGTGGGCAGTAGCGGGATCCACTGATCCGCCAGCGACGAAACGGTGTCGGAATAGCGCGGATCGACCACGATAAACCGCGTACCGTTCTGCTTCATCTTCTGCAAGAAATAGTTGGTATGACCAAAAATGGTCTCCGTCGGGTTATGGCCCCACAGAATCACCAGTTTGGTCTCCAAAAGCGTATCCAGCGAACTGCCGCTGGCGGCAATGCCGTAAGTATAAGGCGTCGCGGCCGCCGTGTTGCCCATACTCACAGAATGGTAGCTTTCGAGATAGCCGCCGGTCAGATTCAGCAGGCGACGCGCCATTTTATCGCCGGAAAAGGTGCCGCCGGAAACGGCGGTGCCAACATGAACATAACGCGAAGCCGGGCCATATTTTTCAGTAATCGATTTTAAATTATCGGCGATTAAGGTTGTCGCTTCATCCCAGGAAATTCGCTCGAACTTTCCTTCACCGCGTTTTCCTACGCGCTTCATGGGATATTTAAGTCTGTCAGGATGATAAACAAATTTACGGTATGCGCGTCCACGAACACAGGCACGCATCACCGGCATTTGCGCATCCAGCGCATTATCCGGTCGCGTTGAAATTCGCGTCACGATACCGTCACTAACATGCGCCCGAATATCGCATTTGCCCCCGCAGTCAAAAGTGCTGCATGTCTGAACGACTTTTTCCGCAGGCCTGTTTTCAGTGGCCGTCACAGCGCGCGCCTGAGCGGTAGCTGGCGAGGAGACAAACGGTAACGCAATAAGCGCGGAGCTGGCCTGGATAAAGTGGCGGCGAGAAATAGCGGGCTGTTCGCCATTTCCCTGGCTTTTTATATTTTTCATGATCCGACTCGTCAAATAAAAACCCATTCTCACGTTTTTAAGTGTCAGATCTCTTGATATTTATCAAGCTCCCTCATTAAGGGTAATTCCGGAAAAATTAATAATTCTCATTAACTTTAAATTAAATGAAATTCATAATTTATTCTGAAGAGTTGTTAACGTATTAATTCAAAATTAACCGCAGCAACCTGACCGGACTCATCCATTACGACAAGTTGATAACGTCCAGCGATATTGAGTAATAAAGAAAGGCGATTATTTTCGCCATTAACAGGTTCGCCATTTAAAAACCACCAGCGACGCCCTTTGCCGCCGGTAGTCGAGACGGGCAGCGTGACATTTTCCTGGCCTGGCAATTGCCTGATCACCGCGCCATCCCTCACTCCTGACAGCATTAACGGCGCGGCATCACTGCCCTGTAGCGGCGGACAGTGGTCGGACGCCGCGGGCAAGCGGGCGCTACGTCTTTCCGCAGGCGGCAGCCACGGCTCCAGCGGCCGCGGCCAGACGATAAACGTATGCGCACGCGCCTGCGGACAGTCGGCAGCGACACGCCGCCCCGTATCATCCAGCCAGACCGGGAAACGAATACCGTTGATGTCCTCCTGCTCAGGTAATAGCAGCGTGGGCGGCTGGCTGTCATCGAGCAGCCATGTCGCCAGTCGGCGGCGACAGTTGCTGTCTCCGGCAGGCAGAGTCTGTCCGCCCGGCCAGCAAATGACGCCGCGGCTTACCGTCTGCGGACGCGGATCTTCCGGCAGGCGTCCCGTATGCGCCAGTAACAGATTATTGACCTGGTTAAGCAATGGCACCGCGCTGGCAAAACCAAATTGCCCCACCACAGGCGTGCCGTCGGGTCTGCCTGTCCAGATGCCGATGATATAGCGCGCGTTAACGCCAATAGCCCACGCATCGCGATAGCCGTAACTGGTGCCGGTTTTCCACGCCAACGGCACAATGCGCGGCAGCGCGTTATCCGGCAAGGGTTGCGCTTCATCCGCCATAATCCGTCGAATGATCCACGCCGCTCCCGGCGACATTAATGGTCTTTCCGACAGCGGATCGTCCGGCTGTAACCGTAGTTTCGCCGCTTTCCCATGACGAGCGAACGCGCTGTATGCCGCCGCCATCTCGTCAAGCCGCGCGCCCGCGCCGCCCAGAATCAGCGAAAGATTGGGCGCCGCGCCAGCAGGCAAATATAGCGGCAGGCCGACGTTACGCAGTTTTGCCGCAAATCGTTTCGGCCCATAGGCTTCAAGCACCTGAACGGCAGGCAGATTCAGCGAGCGTACCAGCGCGTCGCTCATGCTGACCGGGCCGTGAAATCCGCTGTCGAAGTTTCCCGGGCGGTAATCTCCGGTGCGGCGCGGAACGTCCTGTAATAATGATGCGGGATGGATCAAGCCGTCATCCAGCGCCAGACCATACACAAAGGGTTTGAGTACCGATCCCGGCGATCGGATCGCCGTTACCATGTCGACATGACCAAAACGGCTGTCGTCATTAAGGTCTACCGATCCGACCCAGCCGCGCACGCTCATATCGGTATGATCGACAACGATCATCGCCAACGAACTGCGTGCAGGCAGCCGCCCTTTCCATGCCCGCGCCAGATCTTCCAGTTGCCGCTGCAATCCGGCGTCCAGCGTGGTCACAATTTTGTCGTTCTGGCTTTTACTCAACATCATTCGGGCAAAAAGCGGCGCCAGTTGCGGCATTTGACGCGGCGCCAGCCAGACCGGCTCTTCACGCGACTCGCGTACCGTTTCGGCAGGCCAGACGCCCTGCGCCGCCATCCGATCCAGCACTTTATTTCGTGCCGCTTCGGCTCTCGCAGGCCAGCGGTCGGGGCGTAACCGGCTCGGCGCCTGCGGCAATACGGCCAGCAGCGCCGCGTCAGCGTAGCTCAGGCGCGCGGGCGGCTTGCCGAAGTAGGCCCAGCTTGCAGCGCCAATACCCTGTAGCGTGCCGCCGAACGGCGCGCGGTTCAGGTACAGCGTCAGGATATCGCGCTTGGACAAATGCCATTCAAGCTGGAGGGCGCGCCAAAGCTGGCGGATTTTACCGCCGAACGTGCGCGAATGCGGGTCCAGCAGTCTCGCCACCTGCATAGTCAGCGTACTGCCGCCGGAAATAACGCGCCCGGCGGTAAGATCCTGCCATGCCGCGCGCGCGACGGAGAAAGGGTTAACGCCAGGGTGCCGCCAGAACCAGCGATCTTCGTAATTGATTAGGGCCTCCAGGTAGCGGGGAGAGACCTCTTCAATCGTCACCGGATAACGCCAGATCCCCCCGGCGTCGGCAAAGCGCCACAGCGGCGTACCGTCATGGGCTACCACGACCCGCGCAGGATGGACCTCATTGAGCGGCAGCGGCCAGAGTTTATCCGCTGCCCATAACGCCAGGAAAATAAAAAGCGGCGCGCCCGCCAGCCACAGCCAGCGGCCACGTTTACCACGCCAACCGTTCATTTAAGGCGTCACAATCAGCAGCCCCTCGCTCGCGCCGGTTGCCCGCCACTGAGGCACGTACATCGATTCCACCTGCGGTTGCGCAAGCTGGTACGTCCCCGGCGTTACCGCGCGCGCCAGGTAGACCAGCGTCACGGGCTGGCCCTCATTGACAACGACGGCAGCCACAAACCGATCGTCGCGGAATTCCATATACTGAATATCCGCCTGCTGCATCTGATTAAGCAGATTTTGCACTTCGCTACCGCTCTCCGGCAGGCTGGCGCTGCTGTCAGCCAGATTCTGGTTTTCCAGCTCCAGCCCGGCCGGGAGCAGGTCCACCACCAGCGCATCCGGCACATTGCGATCGGCCACTACCGTTAACCAGACCAGCACCAGTTCGCCGCTACGCAACGAGGACAGCGATTTGCGCTGACCATCGGTCCCCAGTATTTGTCGTTCAATCTGCAAAACGTTGCTGGCAGGCTCAGGCGCAGATGAGGGATAGCCGCTGCTATCCAGACGCAGCCATAGCGGCTGGCTACCGGTGTTCGTCACCTCAAGGGCGGCCAGCTGGTCAGCATCCAGATTACGGGTCAGCGCCTTGTCGCCCGCCAGCGGCTGCGCCTCTAAAGAGGTCTGCGCCTGCCAGGCGCCCGCGCTGGCCTGTCGCGAATGCGCGGCGAGGAACAAGGCATTGTTCTCCTGGGTAGAGAGCCAGCGCTGACCGAAGGCCTGCTCAGAAAGCGAGCTTAATAGCGCGTTTTGCGCGTCCGGTCTGAGGTTGTTCTCTTCCAGTAACGACAACATCAGAGCGTTATCGCGCAGAGAACTGCCGTAATCCGCTATCCATTGCCGTTCGTCCTGACGCGGCGTATTCAGAGCCAGCGTAATGGCCTCTTCGCCGCGTCTGGCATCACCCATCGTGTTTAACGCGATGCCCAATTGCATCAGCGGCAGTCCTGAAGCCGCCTGACTACGGCGCTCCCAGATTTCGCGCAGCGCGCCGAGCGGCGCTTTCTGCTGACGCGCCAGTACCAGCGCGGCGTAAGCCTGAGCGGCAAAAGTACTGGCCTGGGTATTATCGCTATAACGAATCAGCATCAGCATCGTGCCGGGATCCTGCAGATAGCGCAGCAGTCGCTCATTGCCCCGGTTAATGGCCTCCGGCGGGACGCTATATCCCTGCTCGCCCGCGCGAATGAGGAAATCCATCGCGTAGGCCGTTAGCCAGGGCTCTTCCGCCCCATTTTCATCCCATAGCGCAAAACCGCCGTTATCACGCTGCATCTGTAGTATGCGGGAGATGCCGATATCCACCGCGGCGCGCCGTTTTTCATCGCTATCGCCGGTAATACCGAGCGACTGCAATTGAGCGGCATTGGTATACAGCGCCGGGAATAACCCGCTGGTGGTTTGTTCCAGGCACCCGTACGGATATGCTTTCAGCTCGCGAATGTAGCGCGCCAGATTGAGCGGCGGTTTTCCGCTTAACAGCAGTTGTCCCTGTAACGTGGCTGGCGAGACGTTTGCCAGATGCTGCTCTGGTACATGCCAGCTCTCTCCCGGCGCCAGCGCAATGCCGCTATTTACCGTTTGGGCAGGCCAGGCCGGACGCACGCCGATTTGCCACTGCTTATGCTGCGCGCCGAGGGTTTCTCCCGGCAGATTCAGACCGCTAATGGTCGCCTGGATTTCGCCTTCGCCAAAACCTTCCAGCGCGCGTACCGGAACGAATAAGGTGGTGCGCACGCCCGGCGCCAGGTTGACCGGTTGCGGCTGCTGGCTAAGCAGTTCCAGTAACCCACTGGCGGCGAGCGCAATATTCAGCGTCTGCGGGCGGTCGGTCAGATTGGTGACGTCCAGCACCAGTCGCGAAACATCCCCTCCCGCCAGAAAACGCGGCATATTCAGCTCGGCAATCACTGGCGCGGCGACAACGACTTTGCTTTCGCCGCGACCAAAATCGTCCGCTGTCCATGCCTGCGCCATAACCCGCAGTTCGCCGTTAAAGTCGCCAATCGGCAGCGTTACGACCCCTTCGCCCTGCTCATTGAGCGTGATCGGCTGCGCCTGCTGCGCGATGATATTGACATGGTTTACCGGCGGTTTTCCGCCGCGCTTAAGGTCGTCGCCATCGCCGCCAAAACGCAACGCCGCCAGCCGCCCCTGCCCTTCAATGACCTGGCCGTAAATATCGTAGATATCCGCACCGTAGCGTTTTTGACCGAAGAACGCCTGCCACGGGTCCGGCGTCGCGTAATCGGTGATATTCAATACGCCGCTATCGACCGCGGAGACCAGCACGTTGATCTGTTTTGGCATTTCGCCGTGTTTAACGCTGGCTTTCACCCTGACGGTGAGCGGCTGATTCGGGCGCATTTTAGCCGGGCTTTCCAGCGCCAGATCGAGGCGGCGGTTTTCATCCCCCAGCGGTAGGTGTAGTAACCCCACGGCGCGTTTTGGCGTCGCGGAACGAGATTTATCGCCGGGACGCACCACCAGCGTACTGAGATAGAGATCGTGGCGATTCCAGGTTTTATCCACCGGAATCGTGAGCTCCAGCCCCTGCGCCGGCACGTCGATCGCCTGCCACCACAGCGGACCATCGCTGGACTCCACCATCGCATAACCTTTACCGGCGACCGGCGCGGCGATATGCAATTTCATGGTGTCGCCTGGACGATAATTCGCTTTATCCAGTTTGAGGGTGACGCGATCCGGACGCGCCGCGCCGCTACCGTCGCTGTTATCCTGCCAGCTATAGCCGGCCCAGAAACGAACGCTGCTGACCGTCTCATTCGGCGCTTTGACCTCCAGACGGTACGCGCCCCATTCCACCGGGAAGCTGACTTTTCCGGTTTCATCCGCGTTCAGATCCAGCGTCTGCTCACCCTCCACCAGATCTTTTTGATCAAACTGCGACTGCCAGCCTTCGCTTTCCGACCAGTTCCAGTAATAGTCGCGACGCTCGCGGATGAGCCGCACCTGTAAACCGGACACCGCTTTTTTCTCGCCCTGCGCGTTGGCGTAAACAATATCGAATGCGGCGTTGCTGTCTTCGTCGACAATCGGTTGATTAACGGTGGTATCCGTACGGTAGTCGTATACCGCTTTGGCGGCGAACTGTGGACGAATTCCCGGTAACGTATCGGCAGGCCAAATCGCCTGCTCTACGCGACGAGTGACCGGACGACCGCCAGACTCCAGCAGGCTGGCCTGTAGAATTACCTGCAGCGGCGAATGCGCTTCTTGCCACTGGCTGGCAGCACTCACTTCACCACGTCCGCCTTTATCCAACGTCAGTTGAACTTCGTCCAGGCTGCGCGAAAGATTCTCTTCAGCAATATTGCCGAACTGGAAGCCAGGCAACGCCGCGACAGCGTCGCGCAGCGGACGCAGGAAAAGTTGCCCTTGCAGGGTATTGCCGTTAGCAGGCGCGCCATACAAGTAATAGCCGACAACGGAGAATTTCACCTCATCCGCAGGCGCCAGCGGTGTTTTTTGCGCCGTCAGGTTGAGCGCCATCCGCTCCGGCATAAAGTCTTCCACGTGGAAATCCCAACTCCGCAGCAAATTATCGCCGGTGTTGGCGCGGACATGCCACAAGCCGGTCGGCGCGTTGATATCCAGCGGATAATTCAAACGGTATAGCCCGTTTTCCGGCTGGCTGACGACGGTACGCATCACCTGTCCGTCTGGTTTTACCACTTCCAGCTTAACGGGTTGATCGGGCAGCGTTTTACCGTCGCTATCGCGCAGTAATCCGTTGAGGATAACCGTTTCGCCCGGTCGGTAGAGATCGCGCGGGCCGAACATAAAGAACTGCTTGCTGTAGCCGGGCGCGCCAGCGACATTAAATTCCGACAGATCCAGAGCCGGAAGCGTGAGATCGAGCAGCGTGGTCTGCTCCTCTTTACGCGCCAGTAATAGCGCCGCCGCTTTATCAGCTTCCAGTTGCACATGTCCCTGCGCGTCGCTCGTCGCCTGCGCCAGCGTCTGCCCTTTATCATTCAGAAGAACGATCTCAATTCCCGACTGCGCCGCGCCGTTTTCCAGGCTTTGCGTAAAGATATCCAGCCGATTATGGTAACGGTGCGCGGACACGCCGATATCGCTAAGGGTAAACAACGTAGCGGCATTACTATAGTTGTAGTGTCCAGCCTGATTCATTACCGCCACATATACGCCCGCCTGTTGCAGCGGCTTAATATCGCTTAATGGCAGCAGCAGCTTCTCACGCGTATTGCGCGCCGGATTAAGATCAAAACGACCGGTATAAACCAGATCCGCCATTTTCAGCAGATGGTCGGACTCCCAGTTAGAGAGAGAACTACGGTACTCCCACTGGCTGACAAATGACGCCAGCGATCCGGGCTTAACGCGGAAAAAGTTCACATCAACGTGGTTGACGTTAAGCGCCATGACCGGCAGTCCTTCCGCGATTTTCCCCGGTAGCAGCGATCCCCGGCTGGCAAAGCCGACGCTGGGCTGGACATCACGCGTGGTAATCGTTTTTTCATAAGACTTGCCGAAGGTGGCGTTATTCAGCGCCTTAACGGCGGGATCAACCGTGACCACCAGCACGCGCTCAGGTTCCAGATGACGTAACCTTAGCTCTTTTAAATTTGGCGCCAGCTCCCATGCGCCGTCAACGCTGCCGCTTTTCTTATCAACCACGTGAACCACACGGGAGAAATCCTGTTCAGGATCTAAAGGAATTGAAAACGTCAGCACCAGCGTCGCCGCGCCGTCGAGCTGCGCTTCGGAGGCGTCTAATAGCGTGAGCGCTTTGCCCTGGCTTTGCTGCGCCAGCTTTTGTAGCTGTGACGGGTCTTGCGCGGGCGAGGGCTGCGCTACGGCTGGCGCTTCGCTTTTAGTCGTCGGGGCGGTTTTATCGTTGTTATCGCATCCCGCCAGCGCCAGCATGATCATGCAGGCCACCACGCGTAAATGTTTCATCTTTCATCCCTGGCCTTAACGGCCTGTCAGCAACGGTTGATGAGATATTATGCGCGAGAAATTTTATTGTGTAAGTCCGTATTGCTGTGATGATGCGAAAATTTTACGCAGAAATGTGGTTTCGCCAGCCAAAACAGCCTCTTCTACTTGTCCCTTTTCGGGAAACGTCCGACAATTTGACCATAACCAGGTAACAATGGAGATGCCCATGACCACCGCCTTTTTTGTCGCCGCCGACTGGCTTGCCGAACATATTGATGATCCGGAAATACAAATTCTTGACGCCCGTATGGCGCCGCCAGGACAGGAACATCGTGATATGGCGGGCGAATATCGCGCCGGACATATTCCCGGCGCGCTGTTTTTTGATATTGAAGCGCTTTCCGATCGCGCATCGCCGTTGCCGCATATGATGCCGCGCCCGGAAGCGTTTGCGGTGGCCATGCGTGAACTGGGTGTTCGTCAGGATAAACACCTGGTCATATACGATGAAGGCAATCTGTTCTCCGCTCCGCGGGCATGGTGGATGCTGCGCACGTTCGGTGCCGAGAAAGTGTCCATTCTGGCGGGCGGACTGGCGGGCTGGCAGCGCGACGAATGGCTATTGCGCGAAGGCGAGGAAGCGCATGAAGGAGGCGAGTTTGAGGCGAAATTCATGCCGCAAGCCGTGGTGCGCCTCACCGACGTATTGCTGGCAAGCCATGAAAAAACCGCGCAAATCGTTGACGCGCGTCCGGCGGCGCGTTTTAACGCTCAGGCTGATGAACCGCGTCCGGGGCTGAGGCGCGGACACATTCCTGGCGCGCTAAACGTTCCGTGGACGGAACTGGTGTATGAGGGCGAATTAAAGACCACTGACGAACTGAATGAGGTTTTTTTCAGCCACGGCGTGAGTTTCGACAGACCGATTATCGCCAGCTGCGGTTCCGGCGTGACGGCCGCGGTCGTGGTGCTGGCGCTCGCCACGCTGGATGTGCCTGACGTCACGCTTTACGACGGCGCGTGGAGCGAATGGGGCGCGCGTACCGATTTACCGGTTGAACCCGCTTAATATCTGCCATGCCGGATGGCGCTCACGCTTATCCGGCCTACCGTTCAGGCTGATGTAAAACGATCTACAGACATTGTTTTTATTCAGCTCTTTTCCACTGTCCTGCAAACGGGCATTATTTTCTCTTAATAAAATCCTATTTTTTATCGGTAAATACTTTACGCCGGGTATAAGGAGTATCATCACCGCTGTTTTGGTTTTCACCGGAAAATAACTCCTGTAAAGATAATTTTTAAGGATGGAAAATGGATATTTTACTCGCTAATTTAATTGAGTTGGTTAAAAAGGTTAACCGTAATAAGGTACCTACTCCTATGTCTGCCGAGGAAATAAGTCGTCTGCGAGTGCGTAAGTATCGCGATCCGCAAAATACGGAAACCACTGAGTTACCTGAAAGCCTGAAGGCGCTACTGGCCTACGACCGCGATCTACTTAGCAATTATAATATGCCTGTGATTGAAACATTACAAAGATCTATTGATAAAGAGGGAGTAATACATTCTTACTCTCCTGATGAAGAGGCGTATTACGGCGCTGGCATGGATAGCTCAGGTATTGATATTGAAGATCTGATGCCTGTCTGGAGTAACGATCCCCGTCTTCCGGCATTAATTCGTATCGATCATGTCGGCGATCAGGCCATTTTTATCTATATCACAGAACGGGATGCCAACGGCGAATACCCTATTGCCCGCATGGAACGTAATGAATTCTGGCTGGCGGAGTCTTCTCTGGTGGAATATCTCTATAATATTATTTCGGGCGCTAAAGACATTGGCTTTACCGAAGAGGATTTACATCTTCCGCAATGGAAGGCACAGCAAAAAATGAATGAACAACGCGATGCCGCTTTACTTGACCTGGAGGATTATCATGAGGAGTTTTGGGCAAAACTGGACGCGCTCGTCGATTAATCGACATGATGTCGGGTGGCGCTCACGCTTATCCGGCCTACCGTTCAGGCTGATTTAAAACGAATCTACATAAATTCGGTTTAAGCAGGCCACAAAAAAACCGCTCAGTTGAGCGGTTTTTTTGTGCTGGTCCGGTTCGCGGCCTTTCCAGCAGGCTTTGTTGCCATAGCAACGCAGGCACACCGTAGGGGATTAATACTCCCTTTTAAGGGAGCAAATGTCAATATGATTTACCGGGAAACTATTCAACATTTGAGGTATTATCTTTCCCGGCCCTTTCCGCCGTCTCGCAAACGGGCGCTGGCTTCAGGAGAGGATAACCCATGGCCGTAAGCGCAGGCACACCGTAGTGCCTGCTATCACGGCATTATCGCCAGCGGTGCTGCCGTGATGCGGTCTTCGCAAGGACTGCAACATGAAGGTACGATGCTTTTGTGTCGTGCTTCTTGTTTCTGGCACGTTGTGTCTTCACGCAGACAGAAGCCACCCAGGTAGTTCTGTTCCCGTAACGCTCAACGTCCAGAGCAGGTAAGCCAGGAGGCCGCCCTGTTGGGCGGCTTTCTTTTCTTCAGATGATGCGGTTCTGTTTAAAATCGCGCAGGAACCCGCCCCAGCGGCGCTCGTAGAACGGCGCGATATGCTCGGTGATAAAGTGGCTGATACCCTGCTCGCCCTTCCTCACCTGACAAATATCGATCGGTTCGTCACCCGGTAACGTGTCGGTCGCCACATTGCCCGCTGCGTGAATGATCTCTTCAATTTCGCCGTCAGCCTCAATGCCAATCAGCAGATTGGGTTGGGCGTCCGCATGTTCTTTAATCGCGCAGAGAAATGCGCGTTTCACCGGTTTGATGGTTTTAAACAGCGTAATGAGGGAATCAATCATCTGCGACGGCGGCTCGGCCACTTCGGATAAAATAAGCGACTCGCCGCCTTCCAGCACTTCCTGCGTACTTAACGGACTGCCTTCCTCAGCGAGAAGCAGGCTGATTTCACGCGGCATAAACTCTTTGCCGGTCGGCAATTTAGCGTTGAGGAATAGCGTTTCGCCAAGCGTCATTTCAAACAGCGTGCGCGCCGGCATCACCACAAATGCATGTTCGTCTTCCACGGCCTGCTGCAGCGCCTCCAGAGAAGTAAAGAAGGGAATGACGGTCGTGCCGTCTTCTTTTTCCCAGTGCTGCAAATCCAGAGCGCTGTCTTCCACTATCGCCTCGCCTTCGGCAGCGCTGCCCGGCACCCAGACGGTGGACTCCAGTAAGGTACGGAAAAATGCCGGACGATGCGCGGGCTCAGTCGCCGCTTTCTCCAGCAAGATTTCTAATTCATTTTTAGTTTCGGACATAGGAATCACAAATTATGTATATGGGTTGTAGGCCTGATAAGACGCACGGCGTCGCCATCAGGCAAAATGCCGGGTGGCGCTTCGCTTACCCGGCCTACAAAAACACCGTTCAGGCGGTCAGCAAATTCGCGATGGTGCGCACACCCAGACCGGTTGCCCCGGCAGCCCACTGCTCAACCGGCGCTTTGCGATAAGTGGCGGAACAGTCAATGTGCAGCCAGCCTTCGCGGTAATTTTCAACAAAGTGCGACAGAAAACCCGCGGCGGTGCTTGCCCCAGCGGGATACGCCGCGCTGCCGGTGTTGTTCAGTTCCGCAAAGTTAGACGGCAGCTGGTTACGGTGAAACTCCGCCAGCGGCAGACGCCAGAACGGTTCATTCTCTTGCGCCGCGCTGGTCAGCAAGCGCCCCGCCAGCGTATCGTCAAAACTGAATAGCGCATGGTAGTCGTTACCCAGCGCCGTTTTCGCCGCGCCGGTTAACGTCGCCATATCAATGATTAGCTGCGGGTGTTGCGCGCTGGCGTCAATCAGGCCATCCGCCAGTACCAGTCGCCCTTCCGCATCGGTATTCATGACTTCGACATTCTTACCATTACGGTAGCGAATAATATCGCCCAGTTTAAACGCATTGCCGCTGATCAGATTATCGGCGCAGCACAGGAACAGTTTTACGCGTTTATTCAGCCCACGGGTAATGGCGAACGCCAGCGCGCCCGTTACTGTCGCCGCGCCGCCCATATCGGATTTCATTGAGTCCATAAAAGCGCTTTGTTTGATACTGTAGCCGCCGGAGTCAAAGGTGATACCTTTACCGACCAGGCAGGCATAAACCGGCGCATCTTTGTCTCCCGTCGGGTTGTAATCCAGCGCCAGCAGCACCGGCGGACGCTCAGAACCACGGCCTACGGTATGCAGCCCCATATAGTTCTGCTCGCGCAGATCTTCGCCTTTGGTGATACGGTAAGTGACGCTATCGCACGCGACGCTGCACAGCAGATCCACCGCGCGCTGCGCCAGTTGCTCCGGCCCAAGCTCTTCCGCCGGAGCATTAATGGTGTCGCGCACCCAGTCAATAATGGTCAGGCGGTTATCCAGTTCCTGACGTTGGGCATCGTCTAAATCCGGCCACATTACGGTACGGACGCCTTTTGGTCCTTTGTAACCCGCCCAGAATGCCCAACAACGCTCGATATCCCATCCTTCGCCTGTCAGCGCGACCTGTTTTATTCCCAGGCCGTCGATTTTACGCGCCGCACGCTGGATCAACCCCAGATCGTCTTTACCGTTAAGATGCAAGGTAATACCGTCGTTATTAATACTGTAAGTGGCTTTATCGCCCCAGCGCGCATCGGCAGGCTGCGTGGAAAGCGTAATTTTCATGGCTTCTGTCATTGTTATTTTCCTTATTAGCAAACGGGCCGCCGTAGGGCAGCCCGTTATTTGACTTACTCTGCTTCATCCAACCAGACTAGCAGAATCGCCTCCAGAATTTTTTCATTGGATGCGTTAGGGTCGTCGTCAAAATCGTCCAGTTCGCAGATCCACTGATGCAGATCGGTGAAACGAACGGTTTTAGGATCGACATCAGGATATGCGTCGTATAACGCTTCGCCGATCTCGCGGCTATCGGTCCACTTGAGTCCCATACTACCCTCTGTTAATGCTCACGCGCATGGTTGATTGTGTAACGTGGAATTTCGATAACCAGATCGTCGTCGGTAACGCGGGCCTGGCAGCTCAGTCGACTTTCCGGCTCCAGCCCCCACGCTTTATCCAGCATATCGTCTTCTTCTTCCGAACTTTCCGGCAAGGAGTCGAAGCCTTCACGTACAATACAGTGACAGGTGGTGCAGGCGCACGATTTCTCACAGGCGTGTTCAATCTCGATGCCGTTGCGCAGCGCAACGTCAAGAATGGTTTCACCGGTCTCAGCTTCCAGAACTGCGCCATCCGGACAAAGATCCTGATGAGGCAGAATAACAATCTTCGGCATGTTAAACCTCGTCTACGGAATGGCCTTTCAACGCGCGACGAACCGACTGGTCCATGCGGCGAGCGGCAAATTCCTGGGTTTGTTTATCTACGTTTTTAATGGCTTGTTCTATGGCGTCAACATCATCGCCTTGTGCGACCGCGCTTAAATGTGCGGCGGCATCATCAATGCATTGACGTTCTGCGGCGCTTAACAGCGCGGCGTCGGCAGTTAGCGCGCCGGTCAAACTTTCCAGCACGCGCGCGGCTTCGACTTTTTGCTCCGCCAGCATACGCGCTTTCACGTCCTGCTCGGCAAAACTCATGGAATCCTTGATCATCGAGGCGATTTCGCCATCGGTCAGGCCATAGGAAGGTTTGACCTGAATGGAGGCCTCGACGCCGGTGGATTTTTCCATTGCGGTGACGCTCAACAGGCCATCGGCGTCTACCTGGAAGGTCACGCGAATATGCGCCCCGCCCGCCGGCAGCGGCGGAATCCCGCGCAGCGCAAAGCGCGCCAGCGAGCGGCAGTCCTGCACCAGTTCGCGTTCGCCCTGCATCACATGGATAGACATCGCGGTCTGGCCGTCTTTGAAGGTGGTGAAATCCTGCGCGCGCGCCACCGGGATAGTGGTGTTGCGCGGAATGACTTTTTCCACCAGGCCGCCCATCGTTTCCAGCCCAAGAGAGAGTGGAATCACGTCCAGCAGCAGCATTTCGCTGTCCGGCTTGTTGCCGACCAGAATATCGGCCTGAATCGCTGCGCCGATAGCGACCACTTTATCCGGGTCGATAGCGGTTAACGGTGTGCGGCCAAAAAATTCGCCCACCCGCTCACGAACCAGCGGCACACGGGTCGAACCGCCGACCATGACCACTTCCAGAACGTCCTGGGGCTCAACGCCGGCATCTTTCAATGCGCGACGGCAGGCCAATAGCGTGCGCTTAACCAGCGCGGAAATGAGATCGTTAAATTGCTCGCGAGTGATCTCCCCCTGCCAGCCCGCAACGTTAACGCGAACGGTATCGGCATCGCTTAAGGCAATTTTCGCCGCAATCGCGGCATCCAGCAGTTCGCGCTGAACGCGATTGTCGCTACGATCGGCAATCCCCGCCTGCTCGCGAATATAGTCCGCCAGCAGATGGTCAAAGTCATCGCCGCCGAGCGCAGAATCACCGCCCGTCGCCAGCACTTCAAACACCCCGCGGCTCAGGCGTAAAATAGAGATATCGAAGGTACCGCCGCCGAGATCGTAAACAGCAATAACGCCTTCTTTGCCTGAGTCCAGACCGTAGGCAATCGCCGCTGCCGTCGGTTCGTTGAGCAGGCGCAGTACATGCAGGCCTGCCAGCCGCGCGGCGTCTTTCGTTCCCTGACGTTGGGCATCATCGAAATAGGCGGGAACGGTAATCACCACACCATCCAGCTCGCCGGAGAGCGATTCGCTAGCCCGCGCGGCCAGAGCTTTGAGAATATCAGCCGATACGCGTACCGGATTGAGCAATCCAGCCGCCGTGTCAATCATCGGCAGTCCATTAACGCTTGCCTTAAACCGGTAAGGCAGATGCGGATAGCGCGCCTGGATATCCGCCAGCGAGCGTCCCATCATGCGTTTCACAGAGCTGATAGTGTTGGCCGTATCCTGCGCGGCATTGTCACGCGCAGCGTAACCGACCGTATGGCCCTGCTGCTGATAGTGAACCACTGAAGGCAACAGGTGGCGCCCTTCGTGGTCAGGCAGAGTTTCCGCCTGGCCGCTGCGAACCGTCGCAACCAGAGAGTTGGTAGTGCCTAAGTCGATGCCCGCCGCCAGACGACGCTGATGCGGCGCGGCGCTCAAACCAGGCTCACTAATTTGTAATAAGGCCATGTTAGATTCCAGTTAAAAATCGAGCAGCTTTTCTTCGAGTTGTTCTGCGCTGCTTCGCAGTTTATCGAGAAACCGCAGTTTGCGCACCGTATCCGCCGCCGTGTCCCACGCGGCGTTGTCCAACTGTTCCACCATTTGCTGAAGACGAGCATCAAACATCTTTTGTACGCGTTTGATGAAGCTTTCCAGCCGCACGTCGTCTTTTGATTGCTCGATATCGTCCAGCTCTTCGCGAAGCGTGAGTTGTTCCATCAGAAACGCGGTGTCGCGTACCGTATGTTGCTCACTGGCCAGATCGAACCCGTGTAAGGAAAGCAGATACTCCGCGCGCGTCAAAGGGTGACGCAGCGTTTGCCAGGCCTGGTTGATCGTGGCGGATTGCTGGACGGCGGCAAGCTGCTGCGCCTGGGTGCCGTTGGCAAATTTGTCAGGGTGATACTGGCGTTGCAGATCCTGAAAACGAAGGCTCAGCGCCTGGGTGTCAATCTGATAACGGGCTGGTAAGCCAAAGAGGGTGAAGTAATCCATAACATTCTCAGGGATAGCCTGTCAGAACAAACCCCACACGCAGGCGACCACGGTGGGGTTATACCTTCTTACTTCGCGCCGCAGATGCGTTGTCTGCGCGGGTTCCCCCAGTCATTTACTCAAGTAAGCGCCTGGGGATTCACTCGCTTGCCGCTTTTCTGCAGCACGAATGCTCGGTATAACAGCGGAACACGGTTACACGTGGAAGCTTTCGCCGCAACCACATTCATCTTTCACATTCGGGTTGGAGAATTTAAACCCTTCGTTCAGACCTTCTTTTACGAAGTCCAGCTGTGTACCGTCCAGAAATTGCAGGCTCTTGCCGTCAACCACTACCTTAACGCCTTTGTCTTCAAACACGGTGTCTTCCGCCGTTGGCTCGTCAACAAATTCCAGTACATAAGCCATACCTGAGCAGCCGGAGGTTCTCACGCCCAGACGCAGACCAAACCCTTTACCACGGTTGGCCAGGAAGGTATTAACTCGCGCTGCTGCACTGTCGCTAAGTGTAATCGACATAACAAAACCTCAATGTTAACGTTCTATTTTATTTCGCTTCGCGTTTGCTTTTGTAATCCGCAATAGCGGCTTTAATCGCGTCTTCCGCCAGAATAGAGCAGTGAATTTTCACCGGCGGCAGCTCCAGTTCGTCTGCAATGTCGGTGTTTTTAATCGCCTGCGCTTCGTCCAGGGATTTCCCTTTCACCCACTCCGTTACCAGAGAACTGGAGGCAATAGCGGAACCGCAGCCGTAAGTCTTGAAGCGCGCGTCTTCAATGATACCTTCATCGTTAACTTTAATCTGCAACTTCATGACGTCGCCGCAGGCCGGAGCGCCAACCATGCCGCTTCCCACGTTATCGTCGTTGTTGTCAAACGACCCTACGTTACGCGGGTTCTCATAGTGATCGATTACTTTTTCGCTGTAAGCCATTATAAATTCTCCTGATTCCGATACCGATTAATGATGTGCCCATTCGATGCTGTTCAGATCCACACCCTGCTTGTACATTTCCCACAGTGGAGAAAGGTCACGCAGACGGCCAATGGATTTACGTACCAGATCAATGGTGTAGTCGATCTCTTCTTCAGTGGTAAAACGACCTAAAGAGAAACGGATAGAGCTATGCGCCAGCTCGTCATTCATGCCCAACGCGCGCAGCACGTAGGACGGTTCCAGACTGGCGGAGGTGCAGGCGGAACCGGAAGAGACCGCCAGGTCTTTCAGCGCCATGATCAGCGACTCGCCTTCAACGTAGTTAAAGCTCACGTTGAGAATGTTTGGCGCGCCCTGCTCAAGGTCGCCGTTCAGGTAAACTTCTTCAATATCTTTGATGCCGTTCCACAGACGGTTACGCAGACCGCGCAGACGGGCCATTTCGGTCTCCATCTCTTCTTTCGCGATACGGTAAGCTTCGCCCATGCCGACGATCTGGTGGACAGGCAGAGTACCAGAGCGCATACCGCGTTCGTGCCCGCCGCCATGCATCTGCGCTTCAATGCGAATACGCGGCTTACGACGCACATACAGCGCGCCAATGCCTTTTGGGCCATAAATTTTATGACCGGAGAAGGACATCAGATCCACTTTCAGTTGGCTCAGGTCGATAGGCAGTTTGCCCACGCTCTGGGTGGCGTCAACGTGGTAGATGATACCGCGCGCGCGGCACATTTCGCCGATGGTCGCGATATCCTGCACCACGCCGATTTCGTTGTTCACGTGCATGATGGAAACCAGAATGGTGTCGTCACGCATCGCTGCTTCGAGCTCGTTGAGATCGATGATGCCGTTGCGCTGCGGCGCCAGGTAGGTCACTTCAAACCCTTCGCGCTCAAGCTGACGGCAGGTGTCCAGCACCGCTTTGTGCTCGGTCTTGCTGGTGATGATGTGCTTGCCTTTTTTCTGATAAAAGTTGGCAGCGCCTTTGATCGCCAGGTTATCGGACTCCGTCGCCCCTGAGGTAAAGACGATTTCACGCGGGTCGGCGCCGACCAGTTCAGCAATCTGGTTGCGGGCGATATCGACGGCTTCTTCAGCCTGCCAGCCGAAACGGTGTGAACGAGACGCCGGGTTCCCAAAGGTTCCGTCCAGGGTCAGAAACTGCATCATTTTCTCGGCAACACGCGGGTCCACCGGCGTGGTTGCGGAGTAGTCGAGATAAATCGGTAATTTCATTGCTCTTAAACTCCGTACATCACTCAATGCAAGGAATCAGGCAACCGGCTGGATGTACGACCGTGTTGACGGGACGTCCGCGTCCCGGCCTGATTCTGAATTCTTTTTTACGCTTCATCCTTCAGACGACCGCGGCATTCACCGCATGAGGCCGCCAGAAGAGATGGCGTAATATTTTAATTAAGCGCGTAATTTAACGTCGATAGCGTCCTGCGCACGACCACTGGCGCGCGGCGCGTCATGCGTGTGCTGGCGACCAGACACATCCAGAACTTCCTGGTTATTCACCAGCTCGCCTAAGGTAATATTGTTGAGAAAACCGGTCAGACGATCGCTTAAATCACGCCACAGCGCATGGGTCAGGCATTTATCGCCGCCCTGGCAGCCGCCTTTGCCCTGGCAACGGGTCGCGTCAACGGATTCATCAACCGCGCTGATCACTTCGCCGACCGCGATACTGCCAGCATCTTTACCCAGCAGATAACCGCCGCCCGGCCCGCGTACGCTGGAAACCAGACCGTTTTTACGTAAACGGGAAAATAGCTGTTCCAGATAAGAAAGGGAAATCCCCTGACGTTCAGAAATATCAGCCAACGGTACCGGGCCCGCTTCGGAGTTGAGCGCAACGTCTAACATTGCGGTCACGGCATAACGCCCTTTAGATGTCAGTCTCATGTCTTACTTAACCTCAAACTCGCCCCTGCCCGGGGTTTTTTATTGTAAAATGGGGGTATTGCATAGCAGGGACAAGTCTGACATTCCCGAGTAATTTGGTCAACTATTTACTTGAGTAAATTAGTCAGGTATTTAGCGTTCCGTGCGGCATTAACGCGGTTACTTGCCTTTATTCTGCTGCTCAATAGACGCCAGAATCCCACGCAGAATATTCAACTCCTGGCTTTCCGGGCGGGCGCGGGTAAACAGACGGCGCAATTTATTCATCACCTGCCCCGGATGGTTTTCGCGAATAAAGCCAGTGGAGAGCAACGTCTGCTCCAGATGGCCGTAGAAACGTTCAAGATCGTCCACCAGCGGATACGGTGTCTCTTCATGATCTGCCGCGTCGCCGTTTTCCTGCGTCGCCAGCCAGGCCATACGGACTTCATACGCGATGACCTGTACCGCCATCGCCAGATTCAACGAGCTGTACTCCGGGTTAGCGGCAATCGCGACGTGATAATGGCATTTTTGCAACTCATCGTTAGTCAGCCCGACACGCTCACGACCAAAAACCAGCGCAACCGGCGTATTTGCCGCTTCCGCCACGCTTTTTAAGCCACACTCGCGCGGATCAAGCATCGGCCACGGCAGAGTGCGGGAGCGGGCGCTGGTGCCGACCACCAGGCTACAGCCAGCCAACGCTTCGTCCAGCGTATCGACGATCTGCGCATTACCAATCACATCGCTGGCGCCTGCCGCCAGGGCGATGGCCTGGGAGTCCGGTTTCACCAACGGGTTTACCAGCCACAGGTTAGTTAAGCCCATGGTTTTCATAGCGCGAGCCACAGAGCCCATATTGCCGGTGTGGGAGGTTTCCACCAGCACAATTCGAATGTTTTGCAGCATTGTCTTTCTTCAGCTAAAGATTATTCTGACATCTTACCATAAAACCAAGACAGATTCCGATCTCGCTGCTATACTCTGCGCCGTTTTCCCGTTCTTTAACATCCAGTGAGAGAGACCGATGCATCCGATGCTGACCATCGCCGTGCGCGCAGCGCGCAAGGCGGGTAATGTAATTGCCAAAAACTATGAAACTCCGGACGCTGTAGAAGCGAGCCAAAAAGGCAGTAACGATTTTGTGACCAATGTAGATAAGGCCGCTGAAGCGGTGATTATCGACACCATTCGCAAATCTTACCCGCAACACACTATTATCACCGAAGAAAGCGGTGAGCACGTTGGCACAGATCAGGATGTTCAATGGGTTATCGATCCGCTGGATGGCACCACCAACTTCATCAAACGTCTGCCACACTTCGCTGTTTCCATTGCTGTACGCATTAAAGGCCGTACTGAAGTGGCTGTCGTGTACGATCCGATGCGTAACGAACTGTTCACCGCCACCCGCGGTCAGGGCGCACAGCTGAACGGCTACCGTCTGCGCGGCAGTACCGCGCGCGATCTGGACGGCACTATCCTCGCTACTGGCTTCCCGTTCAAAGCCAAACAATACGCGACCACCTACATTAATATTATCGGCAAGCTGTTCACCGAATGCGCCGATTTCCGCCGCACCGGTTCCGCCGCGCTGGATCTGGCCTATGTGGCTGCAGGTCGTGTCGATGGTTTCTTTGAAATTGGCCTTCGTCCGTGGGATTTCGCCGCGGGCGAACTGCTGGTTCGTGAAGCGGGCGGTATCGTCAGCGATTTCACCGGCGGTCATAACTACATGATGACCGGTAATATCGTGGCGGGGAATCCGCGCGTCGTTAAAGCCATGCTGGCGAATATGCGCGACGAACTGAGCGATGCGCTGAAGCGCTAAGTCTCTTCGGCGGATGGGGCCACTCATCCGCCGTGCCTTTTCAGGCGTTTTTCCTAAACACAGCCTCATCGCTTTACTTGCCTGCATGTTTTTGTACGATCGCTCCCTGCTCCGCTATTGGCATAAAGCGGCAAGGAAGCGAACATGACCCTTCAACATACCCGACGCATCGTCAAATCCCTTTTTATTCTGTTTATCATTGTGGTCTGTATTTATCTGCTACCCCGCGTAGCGATCAATGCCTTTTATTACCCGGACAATAAAGTCTATGGGCCAACCCCTGCCGAAGCTGAATCCATTACCTTTACCGCCAAAGATGGCACGCATCTGCACGGCTGGTTTATTCCCACTGCTTTCGGCAGGCCGGAAAACGCCGTCGCGACGGTGATTCATGTCCATGGCAACGCCGGAAATATGTCGGCGCACTGGCCGTTAGTCAGTTGGCTGCCAGAACGCAACGTAAACCTGTTTATGTTTGATTACCGTGGTTTTGGCGAATCGGAGGGCACTCCATCACAAGAAGGGCTACTGGATGATACGAAAAGCGCGATAGATTATGTGCGGCATCGCGCCGACGTTAACCCCGAGCGCCTGATACTGCTGGGGCAGAGCCTGGGCGGCAATAATGTACTGGCCGCCGTAGGCCACTGCGTAGGCTGCGCAAATATGCGCTACGCCGACCAGGCGGGCATACGTGCGATTATCCTCGACTCAACGTTTTTATCCTATTCCTCCATCGCCAACCAGATGATCCCGGGCAGCGGCTATTTGCTTGATGACCGCTATAGCGCGGATCGCAATATCGCCAGCGTCAGCCCCATTCCGGTATTGATTCTTCATGGCACGGCAGACCATGTTATTCCCTGGCAGGACAGTGAGAAATTGTATGCCCTCGCCCGGGAGCCCAAACAAAAAATCTTCATTCCTGACGGCGATCACATTGATGCTTTTTCCGGACGTTATGCAAACCTTTACCGTGATGCAATGATTAAATTTATTCAGACCGCGCTATCCGCTAAATAGCGCGACGCTGTATATATGCATATTTTATGATTAAGAATATATTTATTATACCGATAGTAAAAACCATTTTTTCCCGTTAGCGAAGGCGGTGGATTAGCGCTAGCGTAACAGTAATATTCAACTGATTTTTATAACAATTTATTTTCATTTGTTTTTCCTGAATATTACTGTGGAGTATGTGATGGCTATCAAAATTACGCCTGACGAGTTTAGTTTGCTTATCCAGCGATTAAACAAAAAATGGCGCGTGTTTGCCCCGTCCGCAGAGTTTCGCGGCGGGCGTTTTTCCGACACTGACAACATTATTTATCAACGGATTAGCGGCTGGCGCGATCTCATCTGGCACGAGAAATCGCACATGTCGCCAAATACCATAATTGCCCCTATCACCGAAACGCTCTTTTATTTCGATAAAGACACCATCCAAATTGCCGAGACAGACACTTCCCCGATAATCATCTTTGCCCGTGCCTGCGACATTAACGCCATGTCGCGGCTGGATTATATGTATTTATCAAATGGGAATAATTCCGATTACAGTTATCAACTGCTACGGGAGCATATTCGTTTCGTCCTTATTGAGTGTGAAGAAAGCTTCGAAAATTGTTTCTGCGTCTCAATGGGTACCAATAAAACTGACTGTTATAGCGCCGCCATGCGTTTTAGCGATGAGGGCGCGCTTGTCAGCATCCGCGATCCCTTTATCGAGGCGGCGATACAAGGGCTGGGGCAGGAGGCTGACTATACCCCCTCTTTCGTCAGCGAAAACCGGGAAACCGTCGTCACGCCGGACAGCGTTTGCCGCGATCCGCAAAAAATTCGCGACATTCTCACCCGCCATCCGCTATGGGACGCCTACGACAGCCGCTGCATCAGTTGTGGCCGCTGCACTACCGGATGCCCAACCTGTACCTGCTATAGCGTCTTTGACGTCGCCTATGATGAAAATCCGCAGCGCGGCGAACGCCGTCGCCAGTGGGCAAGCTGCATGGTGCCGGGCTTTAGCGACATGGCCGGCGGTCATGGTTTTCGCGAAAAACCCGGCGAGCGTCTGCGCTACCGCGCCCTGCATAAGGTCAATGACTACAAAGCGCGCAACGGCATTGAACATATGTGCGTCGGCTGCGGCCGCTGCGACGATCGCTGCCCGCAATACATCAAATTTTCTTTGATTATCAATAAAATGACCGCTGCCGTTCGGCAGGCGCTGGCAGAGGAGGCATAACGCATGTCACATTGTTCCTGTCATGATAAACCGCAGCACAGTTTGCTGCCTGCGGCGTACCGCATCCTCAGTATTACTCGCCACACGCCGCTGGAGTGGAATTTCCGCGTGGCCGTCGATTTTCCCGCGCACTGGGGGCAATTTGTTGAGGTGTCGCTGCCGCGCGTCGGCGAAGCGCCCATCTCCGTTTCCGACTACGGCGACGGCTGGATAGATCTGCTGATTCGTAATGTCGGAAAAGTGACCAGCGCCCTCTTTACGCTGAAAGAAGGCGACAACGTGTGGCTACGCGGCTGCTATGGCAATGGCTATCCGGTCGATACGCTGCGCCATAAACCCTTACTGGTTGTCGCAGGCGGCACGGGCGTCGCGCCGGTGAAAGGCTTAATGCGCTATTTCGTTGAGAATCCCCAGGAAATTGGTCAGCTGGATATGATTCTCGGCTATAAAAATCGCGATTGCGTGCTGTACAAAGAAGAAATGGCGACATGGCGCGGCAAACATAATCTGGTGCTCACGCTGGATGAAGGCGAGGCTGATGACCGTTACCAGATTGGTCGGGTGACCGATCGGCTTGCCGACATGACGCTTAGCGATATCGACACCATGCAGGCCATCGTCGTTGGGCCGCCAATAATGATTACCTTTACCGTAAAAATGCTGCTGCAAAAAGGGCTCAAGCCGGAGCAAATTTGGGTGGACTACGAACGCCGGATGGCCTGCTCCGTCGGGAAGTGCGGCCACTGCCGTATGGGCGAAGTGTATGTCTGCACCGACGGCCCGATATTTAACTACGCTGTCGCGCAACGTTTTGCCGATTAAGGAGAACATCATGAGCATTGATATTGATATCATTAAAGCCCGTGCGAAAAACGAATATCGCCTGTCAAAAGTGCGCGGCGAAGCCATGATCAGCGTCCGCATTCCCGGTGGTATTTTGCCTGCGCATTTGCTAACGGTGGCGCGTGACATCGCCGAAACCTGGGGCAACGGACAAATTCACCTCACTACCCGCCAGAAGCTGGCGATGCCGGGTATCCGTTACGAAGATATCGACAACGTGAACGCCGCGCTGGAGCCGTTTCTTCGCGAGATTGAAATAGAACTGTGCGACGTCCAGATTGAGGATACCAAAGCGGGCTATCTCGCTATTGGCGGGCGAAATATTGTCGCCTGTCAGGGGAACCGCATTTGCCAGAAAGCCAACACTGACACGACCGGTCTGTCCCGTCGTCTTGAAAAACTGGTCTATCCCAGCCCTTATCATCTCAAAACGGTCATCGTTGGCTGCCCGAATGATTGCGCGAAGGCGTCAATGGCCGATCTGGGAATTATTGGCGTGGCGAAAATGCGCTTCACTGCCGATCGCTGTATCGGTTGCGGCGCCTGCGTGAAGGCCTGTAGTCACCACGCGGTAGGCTGCCTGGCGCTGAAGAACGGCAAAGCGGTCAAAGAAGAGTCCGCCTGTATCGGCTGCGGCGAGTGCGTGCTGGCCTGTCCGACGCTGGCCTGGCAACGTAAGCCGGATCAGCTCTGGCAAGTCCGTCTGGGCGGACGCACCAGTAAAAAGACGCCGCGCGTCGGCAAGCTCTTCCTCAACTGGGTGACTGAAGATGTGATAAAGCAGGTGATCGTTAACCTGTATGAATTTGAAAAAGAGATGCTCGGCGGAAAACCGATCTATCTCCATATGGGCCATCTGATCGACAAAGGCGGCTACCTGCGTTTTAAAGAACGGGTACTGCGCGGCGTTCAGCTCAATCCGGAAGCGATGGTCGCCGAACGCATTTACTGGGCCGAAGACGAATCCGTCGCGCGGATGCATCTCAAACCCGCCGGGCACTAATCAACCACGCCATGGCCGCAGCCCGCCCACAGGCTGCGGCACGCTAAACCACATGACCAGCGCCGCAACAAGCAGTATGACCCCTCCGGCCAGCGCCAGCGTTGACCAGCCTACCTGCCGCCATAACGCCGGCGCTTTGTTTCCACTGAGTTTCACCGCCAGAGCACGAAAAGTGTGTACCAGCAGCGCCAGCGAGGTAATCGTTAGCGAGGTTCCCGCCGCCATTGCCAGTACCGACGCCATTCCCCAGCTAAAAACGCCAATCACTTTACTGAATAACAGCACCATTATCGCGCCGGAACAGGGCCGCATCCCCATAGACAGTACGATCATGAGTCGCGCGCGCCAGTCATCGCCGCTATGCAATTGTTCCTGCGTCGGTAAATGCTGATGTCCGCAGCCGCATTTTTCATGGTGAACATGGCGCGGCGTAAAAGCGATAAAGGCAGGTTTACGTAGCAGCGCGCGTAACCTTTTTATGGCCCGCCAGCACAGCAAGATGCCCAGCCCGCCAACTAACGCATAGCTCCCCTTTTCCAGCCAGAAACCGCTCAGATGGAGCTGCCTGGCCGGAAGTTGCAATACGGTCAGCACGCCCACCACCAACCCGATAGCCACGAACCCCTGTAATAACGCGGCGGCGAGGGTTAACACGATACTTGATTTCAGCTTCGAAGGATGCGTCGCCAGCCATGTCGCGATCACCACTTTGCCGTGTCCCGGCCCCAGCGCATGAAGCACGCCATACATAAAACTCAGCAGAAGCAACGATCCGCCCGCCCGCTCAGGATGCGTCGCCACCGCGTTAAGCAGCGCGCTCAACTGCTGATTCACGTCCCGCTGCCAAAGAGCGCTTTTCAACATCACCTGCGGCCAGGCCTGCCATATCCACAGACCGCCAACCAGCATCAGCAGCAGGAATAACGCCAGTGGCCACAGCGAGAGCCAGCGTCGCCCCGGAGTGCGTTGAGAAAAAATTACTGACATTGCAAGGTCACCGTTTGGGCAAACTGTTTACCTAAATCCATATCCTCCGGCGGCGCGTCCTCTTTATCCAGCGACTGGGCGAAACGTAGCGTCTCTTCGCCGGGCGCAGGAGTATAAACCTGAATCCGACACTTTTCGCGCAGCGGTTCCGGCATCGTGATATCGCTGTCCTGGTCATAATGCATATCGACATAATAAGAGGGATCAAACGTTGAAAAGGTATAAGTCTGTCCGCTTAACGGCTGCGGTTCAGCCAGCGGTAGCGTAAAGGTCAATACCGCCTGATGCGCGTCACGCGTCATACCGTATTCTGTCGGCCTGTTTTTAAACTTCACTTTCGCGCCATTGCGCCACACTTCTGTAAAGTAGTGCTGCCCAAGTACGTTAGCCATCACTTCCGCCGCCAACTTTTTCCATATTTCTGACCCCGGTGCCGCGTTTCCGGCGTCATACAGCAGATCTGCGGACGTCAGCGCGTCCATTGTCCAGCGCATTTTTAACGCCACAAATTGCTCATTTTCACTGACCACCTGCGTTTGCAGACGGATGAAGCTGTGCGGATGCGCTGCCGCCACGAAAGATAAAACGGCGAGAAATAGTGTTAAGGCGCTGCGTTTCACTGGCTTCATCTGTTCCTCGCGATAAAAATTCTGTGACGTTCCTCAGCATTCCTGGCCTAAAAGCACGCTTATCACATTTTTCACACGCAAACTTTAGCTATCCTTACCAGACAAACTAACGGGAGACCTGACAGATGATGCCGACAATTGCCCCACCATCTGTACTTTCCGCTCCCCAGCGCCGCTGTCAGGTATTGCTGACGCTTTTCCAGCCGGAGCCAATTGCCACGGTGGAAATCTTCAGCGCGCTTAATGGCGTTGATGATGATACTGCCCGTGAGGATATCACTGAGACAAGCCTGGAGATCCAGCGCTATCATCGCCTTGCCATCACAACATGCCAGAACGGTTGCTATCGGATCGAAGGTACAGCACTCGATCAGCGCCTTTGCCTTTTACACTGGCTCAGGCGCGGCCTGCGTTTATGCCCGACCTTCGTCACGCAACAGTTTACCCCGGCCTTAAAAAACGCGCTAAAGCAGCGCGGTATCGCGCGTCCGCTGTATGACGATATTAATCTGCACGCGCTCATCAATCTGTGCGCCCGCCGGTTGCAAAAACCATTTGAACATCGCGACGTGCAGTTCCTGCGTCTCTTTTTACAGTATTGTCTGCTACAACACCATGCCGGCATCACCCCGGAGTTCAACCCTGTACAGCAGATTTGGGCGCAGTCGTGCGCGGAATATCCACTCGCCCAGGAAATTGGTCGTCACTGGCAGCGCCACGTGATGCAGGCCGCACCGCTCAATGAAGCGCTGTTTATGGCGTTACTGTTTTCAATGATTCGCCTCCCCGACCCGATTCGCGACACGCATCAACGGGCGCAGCAACTGCGACTGGAGGTGGCGCGGCTGGTGCTGCGCTTTCGAGAAAAAGGGAACGTACGCTTCAGCGACGAACAAGGGCTTAACGATCAGCTGTATGTCCATCTCGCCCAGGCGCTGAACCGAAGTTTATTCACGATTGGCATCGATAATACGCTTCCGGAAGAGTTCAACCGTCTTTATCCGCGTCTGGTTCGCACCACACGTGAGGCGCTCGCCGGGTTTGAAGCCGAATATGGTATCCACTTTTCCGAGGAAGAGACGGGGCTGGTGGCAGTGATTTTCGGCGCCTGGCTGATGCAGGATAACGATTTGCATGAGAGACAGATCGTATTGTTAGCGGATAAAAATGATGCGCTGGAGACGCATATTGAGCAGCAACTGCGTGAACTGACCCTGTTGCCGCTGAATATCAGACGGATATCGCTCCAGGCGTTTCAAAAAGAGGGATGCCCGCGCGGCGTAGCGCTGATTGTTACCCCTTACGCCACGCCGCTACCGCTCTTCTCACCGCCATTAATTCATGCGGATCGCGCCCTCACAGAGCACCAACAGCAGCAGATCCGCAAGATCCTGGAATCATGACGCGGCAACCACTTTGGGCCGAAGGAAGATAGCGGGCAATGCCACCAGCGCCATAATCCAGAATACGCCGCCGCCCAGATGTTGATACAGAAAACCGGCAAATACCGTCATAATCGCGATACTGCCGCCCATCGCCACAGCGGAATAGACGGCCTGCAAACGAATCACCTCGCTTCCCTGACGCGCAGCGATATAGCGCATGGCGGCCAGATGGCAAACGGTAAACGTGCCACAGTGCAGGATTTGTATCACAATCAGCCACGGCAACGCCGTACTCCAGCCCATCAGTCCCCAGCGTACCACGCCGCACACAGCAGAAAGCAACAGCAAGTCGCGGGCGCTAAACCGGCGAAATAGCTTTTTACTCAGGGCGAAAATGATCACTTCCGCCACCACGCCCAACGACCATAAATAGCCGACCGCCGATGCTGAATAGCCAGCCCCCTGCCAGTAGATGGCGCTAAAACCGTAGTAGGCGGCGTGCGCCCCTTGCAGCAAACAGACGCAGGCGAGAAAACGCCAACTTTGTGCCACCAGCGTACGCCAGGCGGGCCAGCCTGCGCTCTCCTGCTGACGGCTTTCCCCTTGCGGCGGCACGCTGGGACGTAACAACATACCCAGCAACATCGAGGCGACGCCGAGCGTCAGTAGCGCCAGAATCGCCTGGTAATCGTATAAACTCACCAGCTTACCGGTCAGCGCCGACCCTATCACGAAGGCGATGGACCCCCACAGCCGCACCCGACCATAGTCCAGGGTAATTTGCTTTTGCCAGGTATTGGCCAGCGCATCGGTCAGCGGCACCAGTGGTGAAAAGAAGAGGTTAAACCCAACCATCACCACCATTAGCCACGCGACATGCGTTCCTGCCCAAAATGCCAGCGCAAATACCAGCGTCAGCAATGCCAGTACGCGCAGCGCGGAGATCAACCGCGAAGGATCGCTTACGCGAGGCGCAATGAGCAGACTACCGAGAAAACGCGCGACCAGACCCACGCCCAGCAGAAGACCGATGGTTTCCGGCGTTAGCCCAAGACCTTTGAGCCAGACGCTCCAGAAGGGCAGAAAAATACCGTAACTAAAGAAGTAGGTGAAATAACTGAGCGCCAGCCAGCGCGTGGAATGCAATGCCATGATTCCCTCCCGTTTGGAGGCGATAGTCTGGCGGTAAACGGTTGCGCTGGCAAGGGTAACATAAGGTTAACAGGCGGAGGGAGAAGTTCAAACGACAACGCCGCCGGATAATGACTTCCGGCGGCGTCACGTTATGGCGCATAAGTAATGCCCGACAGACGCAGCGCCATCGGGCCATTCTCACAACACAAGCGCTTACGCGTAAACCGGGAAGCGGGCGCAGATATCCAGCACTTTCGCTTTCACGCGTTCAATGGTGGCTTCATCATTGATGTTGTCCAGCACGTCACACATCCAGCCAGCCAGCTCTTTCACTTCCGCTTCTTTGAAGCCGCGACGAGTAACCGCCGGAGAACCGATACGGATACCGGAAGTCACGAACGGGCTCTTAGGATCGTTCGGCACGCTGTTTTTGTTCACCGTGATGTTAGCACGGCCCAGCGCGGCGTCAGCTTCTTTACCGGTCAGGTTTTTATCCACCAGGTCCAGCAGGAACAGGTGGTTCTCAGTGCCGCCAGACACCACTTTGTAGCCGCGGTTCAGGAACACTTCTACCATCGCTTTGGCGTTTTTCGCCACCTGCTGCTGGTAAACTTTGAACTCCGGCTCCATCGCTTCTTTCAGCGCTACCGCTTTACCGGCGATCACGTGCATCAGCGGGCCGCCCTGCGCGCTTGGGAACACGGCGGAGTTCAGTTTTTTGTACAGCTCTTCATCGCCGCCCTTCGCCAGGATCAGGCCGCCGCGCGGACCCGCCAGGGTTTTGTGGGTGGTGGTGGTGACAACGTGAGCGTGCGGAACCGGGTTCGGGTAAACGCCTGCGGCAATCAGGCCCGCCACGTGCGCCATGTCGACAAACAGGTATGCGCCGATGCTGTCAGCGATTTCACGCATTTTTGCCCAGTCAACCACGCCGGAGTAGGCAGAGAAGCCACCGATAATCATCTTCGGCTTGTGCTCTTTGGCCAGCTTCGCCATCTCGTCATAGTCAATTTTACCGGACTCATCGATACCGTAAGGTACGATGTTGTACAGTTTACCGGAGAAGTTAACCGGGGAGCCGTGAGTCAGGTGGCCGCCCTGCGCCAGGTTCATACCCAGAACGGTGTCGCCCGGCTGCAGCAGCGCGGTGTAAACAGCGAAGTTAGCCTGAGAACCGGAGTGCGGCTGCACGTTAGCGTAGTCGGCGCCGAACAGTTCTTTCGCGCGGTCGATAGCCAGCTGCTCTACGACATCAACGTATTCGCAACCGCCGTAGTAGCGCTTGCCCGGATAACCTTCAGCGTATTTGTTGGTCAGCTGAGACCCCTGCGCCTGCATCACGCGCGGGCTGGTGTAGTTTTCGGAGGCGATCAGTTCGATGTGCTCTTCCTGACGTACTTTTTCCTGCTCCATAGCCTGCCACAACTCGGCATCATAATCGGCAATGTTCATTTCACGCTTTAACATCCGCATCTCCTGACTCAGCTAACAATAAAATTTGTGCCTGAAAAGGCAGTCCGTGGGACTTCGGCCAACAGTATAACCGAATCATTCTTCGATAACAGGTCTTGACAAAGGTTTTTACGCAAACGATTACCTGTGCGTCAGATAAGGGTTTCCTGAACGAGAGTCTGACGAATTTCAACGGATTTCTTTTCAGCTTTGTGATGCAGATTTTTCACGTTGTTACATCCATAACGTAAAGCAGAGAAGATCCATTTACAATGCAAGGGTATTTTTATAAGATGCATTTGATATACATCATTAGATTTTCACATAAAGGAAGCACGTATGCTTGACGCACAAACCATCGCTACAGTAAAGGCCACCATTCCCCTGCTGGTTGAAACAGGACCGAAACTGACCGCCCACTTCTACGACCGTATGTTTACGCATAACCCGGAGCTCAAAGAAATCTTCAATATGAGCAACCAGCGTAACGGCGATCAGCGTGAAGCCCTGTTTAATGCTATCGCGGCCTACGCCAGCAATATCGAAAATTTACCGGCGTTGCTGCCGGCGGTAGAAAAAATCGCGCAGAAGCACACCAGCTTCCAGATTAAGCCGGAGCAGTACAACATCGTCGGGACACATCTGCTGGCGACGCTGGACGAAATGTTCAACCCGGGCCAGGAAGTGCTGGACGCGTGGGACAAAGCCTATGGCGTACTGGCTAACGTCTTTATTCATCGGGAAGCCGAGATTTATCACGAGAACGCCAGCAAAGACGGCGGCTGGGAAGGCACGCGCCCCTTCCGCATCGTTGCGAAAACCCCGCGTAGCGCACTGATCACCAGCTTTGAGTTTGAACCGGTCGACGGCGGTACGGTGGCGGAATACCGTCCCGGGCAGTATCTGGGCGTCTGGCTGAAGCCGGAAGGTTTTGCGCATCAGGAGATCCGCCAATATTCACTGACCCGTAAACCCGATGGCAAAGGGTACCGTATTGCCGTGAAGCGTGAAGACGGCGGCCAGGTATCAAACTGGTTACACCATCACGCCAGCGTAGGCGATGTGGTGCATCTGGCTGCGCCGGCAGGTGACTTCTTTATGAATGTCGCCGCTGATACCCCCGTTTCGCTGATTTCCGCTGGCGTCGGCCAGACGCCGATGTTGGCGATGCTCGATACGCTGGCGAAAGAACAGCATACCGCGCAGGTGAACTGGTTCCACGCGGCGGAGAACGGCGACGTCCATGCGTTTGCCGACGAAGTGAGCGAGCTGGGCCGTACACTGCCGCGTTTCACTGCCCATACCTGGTACCGCGAGCCAACCGAGGCCGATCGCACCCAACGCGTCTTTGACAGCGAAGGGCTGATGGATTTAAGCAAACTGGAAGCCGCGATCAGCGATCCGGCAATGCAGTTCTATCTTTGCGGCCCGGTAGGCTTTATGCAGTTTGCCGCAAAACAACTGGTTTCACTTGGCGTGAATAACGAAAACATTCATTACGAATGCTTCGGCCCGCATAAAGTGCTGTAATTGCAAGAAATCCTCTGAAAAAACGGGCGTTATCGTTAAGGCGAACGCCCGTTTTCCTCCCCGTTCCCCTGCTTATTGCGCTGCTTTTTATGCCTTTCTTTTACAAAAAAGGGGAATAAAAAAAGTCTGTGCAAATCGTGTTATTATTAACGTTTGACTTAGCTCGTTAGGGCATCTTTTTATGCAGCAACCTGTTGTACGCATTGGAGAGTGGCTGGTTACACCTTCTGTTAATCAGATCAGTCGTCAGGGACGCCAGATTACTCTTGAACCACGGCTGATCGATCTTCTGATGTATTTTGCGCATCATCCGGATGAAGTGTTAAGCCGGGATAACATTATTGATCATGTCTGGATGCGCACCATCGTGACCAACCATGTTGTCACCCAAAGCATTTCTGAACTACGCAAATCATTAAGAGATGGCGGAGACAGCAATGCTGAATACATCGTTACCGTACCTAAACGCGGCTATAAGCTGACGGCGCCGGTTATCTGGTGCGAAGAAAATAGCGATGAGATCGATAATCCATCAACGTCGCCGCCGCCGATCGCAGCGACGAATGCAGAACCGACAGAGGGGGTTCCTGCCGCTGCGCCTGTGCCGCCCGCCTCTTTGCAAACGCCGACTAAAAAGGCGAAAAAGCCGCGTATCGCCGCTTTCTGGACGTGGGTGATGTTCCTGCTCTCGCTGGCGACGCTGGTGGTGTTTATCGTGATGTCGGTGGTAGATCATAATGCCGCGGTAACAAAAACGCGGTTATTACTTAACCCACGAGATATAGATGTTCGTTTTGAAGGCGGCAATTCCTGTAATAACTGGGTCTCGCAGGAGTCCTACGCCATCGGTCTGGGTGGCTTAATCACCGACCTGCTGAACACCTACTCGACTTTTATGGTGCACGATAAAACCAATTACCGGGTCAATGAGCCAAGCAGCTCCGGTAAGACGTTAACCATTCAGTTTGTCAATCAGCGCCACTATCGGGCGCAGCAGTGCTTTATGTCTGTAGTGCTCATTGATAACGCCGATGGTTCAACCATGCTGGATAAGCGTTATTTCGTCACCAATACTAACCAGTTGTCCATCCAGGATGATCTGTTTAATAGCCTGTCTTTCGTTTTAACACAGCCCTGGCCTAATCGTATGCGAGAACAACTGGCCCTGTTCAGAACGCCGCAAAATACCGCGCTGATGCGTTTTTATGAGGCGCGCCAGCTTATTCTGAGCGGCGATGCGCAGGCGCTAGGTAAAGCCAGCGATATTCTGAATGGCATTATTAAGGAAACGCCTGATTTCAACTATGCCTATGAATATAAAGTGCTGGTAGATGTATTACGGCAATCACAGCAGCCGTTTGATAAAGAACAAGTGGCCGCACTGAACGAAGAGTTTAAAAAAATAGATCAAATTCCGGGCGTTGAGAAAACGTCTGTTTATTATAAAATCAAGACCGTTGATCTTTTGGGCAAAGGTGATATCGATGCAGCGTATGAGGAAATCAATAAAAGCATCGAGCTTGAAATGTCGTGGTTTAACTATGTCCTGTTGGGGAAAGTTTACGAAATGAAAGGTGAGAATCGTCTGGCCGCTGATGCCTATCTGACCGCCTTTAATTTACGTCCAGGTGAAAACACGCTGTACTGGATCGAGAACGGCGTATTTCAGACATCCGTTCAGAAAATTGTCCCTTATCTGAATAGTTTTCTGGCAGAAGATTAAATTTAACGCTGAACCATGACAAATAAAAGCGAAAAGATATTAAATTTTTCGCTTTTATTTTGTGAAAAATATGTTGCCAAAAATAGCTTATGTTAATTTTGGCAACATATTCATCGCAAAGAAATGTAAATATAACCCTTTGTAATTAAACGATGTTTATCCTTTCATGATATTTTCCATGATGTTTATATGTTAATTCAAAAAAATCAATCTATCAGTTTTTTCATGTTTGTGTTTATTTCACTTTTTCTTTAGGACTTATCTCAACCCATTCGTTAATCTTGTCGACAGTTGAACGGGCACGCAGCATATATGAAGCATAAGCCCGGTTCTTAAAAATACAGCTCAGGAGAAATGAACATGAGTTCTGTCAAAAAGATCGGGCTATTTGCCTGTACTGGCGTCGTTGCCGGTAATATGATGGGGAGCGGGATTGCATTATTACCCGCCAACCTTGCCAGTATTGGTGGCATTGCCATCTGGGGCTGGGTAATTTCTATTATTGGGGCAATGTCGCTGGCTTATGTTTATGCGAGGCTGGCAACCAAAAACCCTCAACAGGGTGGCCCTATCGCTTATGCTGGGGAAATATCTCCGGCGTTTGGTTTCCAGACCGGCGTTCTTTATTATCACGCAAACTGGATTGGTAACTTAGCCATCGGCATTACCGCTGTTTCTTATCTTTCTACGTTCTTCCCGGCATTAAATAATCCAATACCGGCAGGTATTGCCTGTATTGCTATCGTCTGGCTGTTCACCTTTATTAATATGCTGGGTGGGGCCTGGGTCAGCCGCTTGACAACGATTGGCCTATTCCTGGTGCTGATCCCGGTAGTCTTGACCGCAGTCGCCGGCTGGCATTGGTTCGATATCGCGACCTATCACGCGAACTGGAACACGTCCACGACGACCGACTCTCACGCCATTGTTAAAAGTATTCTGCTCTGCCTGTGGGCGTTCGTTGGCGTTGAGTCTGCCGCCGTCAGCACCGGCATGGTGAAAAACCCGAAACGCACCGTACCGCTGGCAACCATGCTGGGTACCGCGCTGGCAGGCATCATCTATATCGCCGCGACTCAGGTTATCGCCGGGATGTTCCCAGCTTCCGTTATGGCCTCTTCCGGCGCGCCGTTCGCTATCAGTACCTCCACGATTCTGGGTGGCTGGGCTGCGCCGCTGGTTTCCGCCTTTACCGCTTTCGCCTGCCTGACGTCTCTGGGCTCCTGGATGATGCTGGTCGGCCAGGCTGGGGTTCGCGCCGCCAACGACGGCAACTTCCCGAAAATTTACGGTGAAATGGATAAAAACGGTATTCCGAAAAAAGGTCTGCTGTTGGCTGCGGTGAAAATGACGGCGCTGATGATTCTGATCACCATCATGAACTCCAGCGGCGGTAAAGCGTCCGACCTGTTCGGCGAACTGACCGGGATTGCCGTACTGCTTACCATGCTGCCGTACTTCTACTCCTGTGTTGACCTGATTCGCTTCGAAGGGTTCAACATCCGTAACTCGGTAAGCCTGATTTGTTCTGTACTGGGCTGCGCATTTTGCTTCATCGCACTGATGGGCGCCAGCTCCTTCGAACTCTCCGGCACCTTTATCGTCAGTCTGATCATCCTGATGTTCTACGGTCGCAAAATGCACCAGCGCCAGAACAACGACAGCGACAACAATACGGCTGAAGCGCTTTAACCGCTAACTCCTTTTTCTCAAAGCCCCTTTCGTCACCTGCTATAGCGTAGCGGGAGGGGCCCACTTTACCAGGAACAAGACTATGAACGTTATTGCTATCATGAACCACATGGGCGTCTACTTTAAAGAAGAGCCTATTCGTGAACTGCATCGTGCACTGGAAGGTTTAAATTTCCGTATCGTCTATCCAAACGACCGAGAAGACCTGCTGAAGCTGATTGAAAATAACTCCCGCCTTTGCGGCGTCATTTTCGACTGGGATAAATATAACCTTGAGCTTTGCGAAGAGATTAGCAAGCTGAACGAGTATATGCCGCTGTACGCCTTCGCCAACAGCTACTCTACGCTGGACGTCAGCCTCAACGATCTGAGAATGCAGGTTCGCTTCTTTGAATATGCTTTAGGCGCCGCAGCCGATATCGCGGCGAAAATTCGCCAGAATACCGATGAATACATCGACAATATTCTGCCGCCGCTGACAAAAGCACTGTTCAAATATGTGCGCGAAGGGAAATATACTTTCTGTACGCCTGGCCACATGGGCGGGACCGCTTTCCAGAAAAGCCCCGTCGGCAGCATCTTTTATGATTTCTTCGGCCCGAACACGATGAAATCCGATATTTCGATTTCCGTTTCCGAACTGGGTTCACTGCTGGACCACTCCGGCCCGCATAAAGAAGCGGAAGAGTATATCGCCCGCGTCTTTAACGCCGAACGTAGCTACATGGTGACGAACGGCACCTCTACGGCGAACAAAATCGTCGGTATGTACTCCGCGCCGGCAGGCAGCACGGTACTGATTGACCGTAACTGCCATAAATCGCTGACCCATCTGATGATGATGAGCGACATTACGCCGATTTATTTCCGCCCAACCCGTAACGCCTACGGTATTCTTGGCGGTATTCCGCAAAGCGAGTTCCAGCACGCCACTATCGCTAAACGGGTAAAAGAGACGCCTAACGCAACCTGGCCGGTCCATGCTGTTATTACTAACTCAACCTATGACGGTCTGTTGTATAACACTGACTACATCAAGAAAACTCTGGATGTGAAGTCCATTCATTTTGACTCCGCCTGGGTGCCTTACACCAATTTCTCCCCTATTTATCAGGGTAAATGCGGTATGAGCGGCGACCGTGTAGAAGGCAAAATCATTTATGAAACCCAGTCCACGCATAAACTGCTGGCGGCGTTTTCACAGGCATCCATGATTCATGTTAAAGGCGACATTAACGAAGAAACCTTTAACGAAGCCTACATGATGCATACCACCACTTCTCCGCACTACGGTATCGTAGCGTCTACTGAAACCGCAGCGGCGATGATGAAAGGTAATGCGGGTAAACGCCTGATTAACGGCTCTATTGAACGTGCGATTAAATTCCGTAAAGAAATTAAACGCCTGAAAAGCGAATCTGACGGCTGGTTCTTTGACGTATGGCAGCCGGAACATATCGATGGAGCTGAGTGCTGGCCGCTGCGTTCAGATAGCGCATGGCATGGCTTCAAAAATATCGATAACGAACACATGTACCTCGACCCGATCAAAGTCACTATCCTGACGCCGGGGATGAAGAAAGACGGTACGATGGATGAGTTCGGTATTCCGGCAAGTCTGGTCGCCAAATATCTCGATGAACGCGGCATCATCGTAGAAAAAACCGGTCCATACAACCTGCTGTTCCTGTTCAGCATTGGTATCGACAAAACCAAAGCTCTGAGCCTGCTGCGCGCGCTCACTGAATTTAAACGCGCCTTTGACCTGAACCTGCGCGTCAAAAACATTCTGCCGGCACTGTACCGCGAAGCGCCTGAGTTTTATGAAAATATGCGCATCCAGGAACTGGCACAGAATATTCATAAACTGGTCGAACACCATAATCTGCCGGACTTAATGTACCGTGCGTTTGAAGTGCTGCCGAAAATGGTGATGACGCCGTATACTGCGTTCCAGAAAGAGCTGCATGGCGAAACGGAAGAGGTGTATCTTGAAGAGATGGTTGGTCGCGTCAACGCCAACATGATCCTTCCTTACCCTCCGGGAGTGCCGCTGGTGATGCCTGGTGAAATGATCACCGAGGAAAGCCGTCCGGTACTGGAATTCCTGCAAATGCTGTGCGAAATCGGCGCCCACTATCCGGGCTTCGAAACCGATATCCACGGCGCCTATCGTCAGGCAGACGGACGTTACACCGTTAAGGTGCTGAAAGAAAATACGAAATAAGTACCAAAGGGAAGTGGCTTGCCACTTCCCTTTTTTCACGCAGCAAGGAGACTTTATGAAAACACCCTCACAACCGCGCGCGATTTTTTACATCGTGGCGATTCAAATTTGGGAATACTTCAGCTTTTACGGCATGCGTGCCTTACTCATCCTTTATCTTACCCACCAGCTTGGTTTTAATGACAGCCACGCGATCAACCTCTTCAGCGCCTACGCCTCTTTAGTTTACGTTACCCCTATTCTTGGCGGCTGGCTTGCCGACCGCCTGCTTGGCAACCGCGTGGCGGTTATCACCGGCGCCTTATTGATGACGCTGGGTCATGTGGTATTGGGCTTAGAATCTGATTCAACGCTGAGTTTATATGCGGCGCTGGCCATTATTATCTGCGGCTACGGCTTGTTTAAATCCAATATTAGCTGTCTGCTGGGCGAACTTTACGCCCCTGATGACAACCGCCGCGACGGGGGATTCTCGCTGCTCTACGCCGCCGGGAATATAGGATCGATAGCCGCGCCGATCGCCTGTGGTCTGGCGGCGCAGTGGTATGGCTGGCATGTCGGCTTTGCGCTGGCGGGCGTAGGAATGTTCATCGGCCTGCTCATCTTTTTAAGCGGTCATCGCCACTTTCAGCAGACGCGCGGTGTTAATCGCCCCGCGCTGCGGGCGGTTAAATTCGCCCTTCCAACCTGGGGTTGGCTGGTATTAATGCTGTGTATCGCGCCGGTATTCTTCACCCTCCTGCTGGAAAATAACTGGTCTGGCTATGTGCTGGCCATTGTCTGCGTCTTCGCGGCGCAACTCATCGCCCGTATTATGGTTAAATTTCCCGAACACCGTCGCGCCTTGTGGCAAATCGTTCTGTTAATGATCACCGGCACTCTCTTCTGGGTTCTGGCGCAGCAGGGCGGAAGTTCGATCAGTTTATTCATCGACCGTTTTGTCAACCGCCACTGGCTGAACATGACCGTCCCCACCGCATTGTTCCAGTCGGTCAATGCGATTGCGGTGATGGCGGCGGGCGTGGTGCTGGCGTGGCTGAGCAGCCCGAAAGAGAGCGCCCGCTCGGTGCTGCGCGTCTGGCTTAAATTTGCCGTGGGGCTGGTATTAATGGGCGGCGGTTTTATGCTGCTGGCGCTAAACGCGCATCAGGCCCGGTTAGATGGGCAGGCATCAATGGGAATGATGATCGCAGGGCTGGCGCTGATGGGCTTTGCGGAGCTGTTTATTGATCCGGTCGCGATGGCGCAAATTACCCGCCTCAACCTGCCTGGCGTCACGGGCGTACTAACCGGTATTTATATGCTGGCGACCGGCGCGGTCGCTAACTGGCTGGCTGGCGTCGTCGCGCAACAAACCACGGAATCGCAAATTAGTGATACGGCGGTAGCCGCCTACGGACACTTTTTCTCGCAAATGGGCGAGTGGACGCTAAGTTGCGTGGCGCTGATCGTCGCCATTGTCGGCCTGAGATGGGTTTGCACCCGGACTACATCGGCGCTACCGCAGGGCGATTAAACGGTGGTTCGCTGCCCACAAGGAGGGGACGGGCAGCGAATCGGCACATCAGATAGCCGCGTCGTCTTCTTCGCCAGTACGGATACGAATAACGCGGGCGACATCAAAGACAAAGATCTTACCGTCGCCGATTTTCCCCGTCTGCGCGGTACGAATGATGGTGTCAACACAGGTATCCACGATGTCGTCAGGCACAACGATTTCAATTTTTACCTTCGGCAGAAAATCCACCATATATTCCGCGCCGCGATACAGCTCGGTGTGGCCTTTTTGACGGCCAAAGCCTTTGACTTCGGTGACCGTCATACCGGTAATACCTACCTCGGCCAGCGCTTCACGGACATCGTCCAGCTTGAAGGGTTTAATAATCGCATCAATCTTTTTCATGCTATTCCTTGAAAAGGTCGCCTGTGTTTTGATCGGTTAAACGTAACATATTTCGCGCTACTTTACGGCATGAAAACTACTCTTTGAAATCATTCGCATCCAGTTCGTGACGGGAGAGTAGTTTATAGAATTCCGTGCGGTTGCGCCCCGCCATCCTTGCCGCGTGCGTCACGTTACCTTTGGTAATTTGCAGTAACTTGCGCAGATAGTTCAGTTCAAATTGGTTTCGCGCTTCGGCAAAGGTGGGCAGCGCGGTGTTTTCGCCTTCCAGCGCCTGCTCGACCAATGCATCGCTAATCACCGGCGAAGAGGTTAACGCCACGCATTGTTCAATGACGTTGACCAGTTGGCGCACGTTGCCCGGCCAGCTTGCCGTCATCAGCCGTTTCATTGCATCAGTAGAAAAGGCGCGAACAAACGGTTTATGCCGCTGTGCCGACTGTCTGAGCAGATGATTAGCCAGCAGCGGAATATCTTCGGTACGCTCCGCCAGCGCCGGAATTTTCAGGCTCACGACATTCAGCCGGTAGTACAAATCTTCACGAAATTCGCCCCGCGCCATCGCCTTCGGCAGATCGCGGTGCGTCGCGGAAATAATTCGCACATCGATATCAATATCGCGATTGCTGCCCAGCGGCCTGACTTTGCGCTCCTGTAACACCCGCAGCAGCTTCACCTGTAACGGCGCGGGCATATCGCCAATTTCATCCAGAAACAGCGTGCCGCCTTCCGCCGCCTGGAACAACCCTTCACGATTGCTCACTGCGCCGGTAAAGGCGCCGCGCGCATGGCCGAATAATTCGGACTCCAGCAACTGTTCCGGTAACGCGCCGCAGTTGATGGCGACAAACGGCTTGTTACTGCGCGGGCTGGCATTATGAATCGCCTGTGCGAAAATCTCTTTCCCGGTGCCGCTTTGTCCGTTAATCAATACGCTGACATCCGACTGCGCGACCATGCGCGCCTGTTCAAGCAGTCGCAGCATCAGCGGGCTACGGGTAACGATAGCGTTGCGCCAGCTATCGTCCGTCGCGGGAGCGGACTGCTCCAGCGCTTCATCTATCGCTTTATATAACGCGTCTCTGTCGATCGGCTTCGTCAAAAAGCTGAATACGCCTTTCTGGGTAGCGGCCACCGCATCCGGAATGGAACCATGCGCCGTCAGAATGATAACCGGCATTCCCGGCTGTACTTTCTGAATTTCTGTGAACAGTTGCATACCATCCATTTCGTCCATGCGCAGGTCGCTTATTACCAGATCCACTTTTTCCCGATGCAGTACCCGCAGTCCTTCCTGGCCGCTCTCTGCGGTCACGACGCTGTATCCTTCACTGGTCAGGCGCATACCGAGCAATTTCAGTAATCCGGGATCGTCATCGACCAGCAGCAGGTGCGCCGGTTTACGGCTTATCATGGCGTTACCTCATCTTGTGACGGCGACGGCGCCGCGCCATCTTCAGACGTCGCGGGTTTGTCATTCGTATGCGGCGTATCGGCGTTGTAATTCCCTGCCGGTTTTCGTGTCGAAAGCTGGCGCTCAATATCGGTTAAACTCTCCAGCTTACGGGTGGTAAGATCGAGCTGCGTTTGCAAGGCCTGTTGCTGCTGGCGCAGCGCATCCAGCTCACTATCTGACGTTTGCTGGAGTTTGCTATAACGCTGACGTTCGGCAGAAAGCGCCAGTTGCAGCGCCTGACCGTCATGCCAGATTTGGTAGACGGGCCGTACCTGAGCCGGTATTTGCGCGCTTAACGCCTCCAGACGGGTCACTATGGCGCGCCGCTCCGGCGGCGTAATTTTTGCATCCGCCAGTAAAATCCCGCGCCTGAAGGCATTTTGCCAGTTATCATCCGTCAACGCGCGCGCCTCTGCGCGCGACTGAACCGGCATCAGACGATCGGCGCAGTCAATCGTGCGTAGCCAGTACAGCGGATTCGTCTCCACCGCCTGCCCGCGTAGCGACCAGATATCCGCGCACGCCGTCGGGAGATAATCTGCCAGTTGATAATGGGGGAGCGTGTCCTGCGCTGCGCTACCGGGCAGTTGCTGTGAAGCATGGGGAACACATGCGGTCAGCGCCAGACACGATATGCCCACCGGTATTCCCCACCGCAAAAGGCATCGTTTAATAGTTTGGACGAAAACGTGTGACATACGCACCAGGCTTAAATTCATATTAGTGTTTGTCAGATGCAGGCAATGGCAGCGAGATGCGAAAACAGACTTCCTGCGCGTTGTCATCCACCAGTTGGATCTCTCCCTGCATTCGACGAATACAATCTCTGGCGATACTCAGCCCTAACCCACTGCCTTTTACCGCCCCTTTTCGCTGGTGGCTTCCCTGGAAAAAAGGCTCAAAAATCATTTCTCTTTCGGTTTGCGGAATCGGTTCGCCGCTATTAACCACATCGATATAAACCGTGGAGCCCTGAGAGCGACTACGGATACAAATGTTACCGGATTCAGCGCCATAGTGCACCGCGTTGGAATAGAGATTATCCAGCACGCTCATCAGCAACATGGGCTCTGCTATGCAGCGTTCGGCCTCCAGGTCGACATCGGTATGCATCATTTTAGCGCGGGCAGGCAAACTGTGGGCGGAAACCACCATATCCACAAGCGGCGCGATATCGACCGCTTCCAGCTCTGTGGCACTGTCTACCAGTTTCCGGTTGTAATCAAGCAATTGCTCAATCAATTTTTGTAAATTACGACTGCTGTCATCCAGAATATCGACCACCTCTTTTTGCTCCGGCGTCAGCGGCCCAACCACCTGATCGGCCAGCAGCTCTGTCCCCTCGCGCATACTGGCCAGCGGGGTTTTCAGCTCATGGGACAAGTGACGTAGAAACTGATGGCGCTGGGATTCCAGCCACGACAGACGCTCACTCAGCCAGATAATGCGCTGCCCCACCGATCGTAATTCACGCGGACCGGTAAAGGTGACGGTATTCCCTAAAGAACGGCCTTCGCCCAGGCGATTAATCATCCGTTCAATTCCTTTCACCGGCCCGATAATCATGCGGGTAAAAAGTAGCACCATCGACAGGCTCACCAGAAATAGCACCAGCGCCTGCCAGCCGAAAAATTGTCCGCGCTCGGCGATTTCTTGTTGTAACTGTTGCCCACGCGAATAAACCACAGTACGCGTCGCCTGCACCATTTCCGTATTCGCGTTGGCAAAGGCCTCCAGACGCGCGGCCGCTGCCGCTTCCGGGCCGCTATCTTTACACTGCAATTGCGCCAGCGCGTTTAAATCCTGGCGTAACGCCTGATACAACTTATCATCCGGCAAGACGCCGGCATGGGCGTCCAGCATATCGCTATAGCGCTTACGCTGGCTTTGATACACTTTTGCCAGCGTCGGATCGTCAAGCACGCAATACTGTCGGTAGCTTCGCTCCATCTCCAGCGCGACGTTGGTCATCGCCTCGCTGCGCCGGGCGTCAATAAGCGTGCTGCGGTTAGTCACCGCAGCCTGATCGCTTAACGCGTTAAGGCTTTGCCACGCCTGCCAGGCCAGAACCAGCAACGGCAGCAGGATCAGCAAAAAGGCCAGCATGACCAATTGTCGTAAAGAACGGGGGAAAACAGACCAGCGCTTCAACGTGTCGCTCACATAAAAGAAGAATAAAAAAGATGCTAACCGAGGGAAGCGCCAGATACAACAAAGCCGAGCTAAACCCGGCTTTGTTATGGAATAAGGCGGTGCCTAACTCGACGTTTCGCCCGGAGGTTGATAAAGCTACGCTATTATCAGAAGTTGGACGGCAGGCACCTTGTTGTGCGTCATTCGAAGTTTATGTAGCGCGTCCCTAAGGGGCTGACATAAGAAGGTGAATGAGCCACTGGTTATCATTATGCAGTAATTGTGCCAGGTTGCAAAACAATTAATTAACATGATGATTTTAATATATTTTATAACTTAACCTCACTCTGGCGCTAACGAGCAAAACTTAAGCAATATGTCGCCAAAAGGCAACACTAAACACCATCACCTTAATATTAATCGAAAAACAATGAGTTAAGTGTCACCTTTTAGCGACACTGTATTTAGGGTGATGTCGGCATTTCGCGACACCACCCAAATACGGGACGGCAACGAATGGAACTACCCTAGCTGCTTACGCGCATTACGGAAGATACGCATCCACGGGCTATCCTCGCCCCAGTTTTCCGGGTGCCAGGAGTTGGCGACGGTGCGGAATACGCGTTCCGGATGCGGCATCATAATCGTCACCCGACCATTTTCGGTCGTCACCGCCGTGATGCCGTTCGGCGAACCGTTCGGGTTAGCCGGATAGGTTTCGGTCACCTTACCAAAGTTATCAACGTAGCGCAGGGCGACCAGGCCTTTGCTCTCAAGCGCGGCAAGATGCGCATCGTCCCGCACCTCAACGCGCCCTTCCCCATGGGAAACCGCAATCGGCATCTGTGAGCCTACCATTCCTTGCAGCAGCAGCGATGGGCTTTGCGTCACTTCCACCAGGCTGAAGCGGGCTTCGAAGCGGTCAGAATGGTTACGTACAAAACGCGGCCACAGTTCGCTGCCCGGGATCAGCTCGCGCAGATTCGACATCATCTGGCAACCGTTGCACACGCCCAGCGCCAGCGTCTGCGGACGATGGAAGAAGGTTTCGAATTCGTCGCGCACCCGATGGTTAAACAGAATGGATTTCGCCCAGCCTTCACCCGCCCCCAGCACGTCGCCGTAGGAAAAGCCGCCGCAAGCCACCAGCGCATGGAAGTTGCCCAGACCGATACGACCGCCCAGCAGGTCGCTCATATGGACGTCAATCGCGTCAAAGCCCGCACGATGGAACGCCGCCGCCATCTCCACGTGAGAGTTCACCCCCTGCTCGCGCAGTACAGCGACTTTCGGTCGTGCGCCTGTCGCAATGTACGGCGCGGCGATATCTTCATTAATATCAAACGACAGCTTCACGTTGAGGCCCGGATCGGCATCATTCGCTTTCGCCTCGTGTTCCTGGTCAGCACATTGCGGATTGTCGCGCAGACGCTGCATCTGCCAGGTCGTTTCCGCCCACCAGACACGCAGCGTAGTGCGGCTTTCGCTGAATACCGTCTGGTCATTAGCGGTAATCACAAAGCGATCGCCAGCCAGGGCCTGACCAAGGTAGTGGACGCAGTCAGCAAGGCCGTACTGCGCCAACAGCGCTTCGACCGCGTCTCTGTCTTCAGTGCGTACCTGAATCACGCCGCCCAGCTCCTCGTTGAACAGTGCAGCCAGATGGTCATCGCCCAGCGCGGCGATATCGACCTGCACGCCGCAGTGGCCGGCAAAGGCCATCTCGGCCAGCGTCACCAGCAGACCGCCGTCGGAACGGTCGTGCCAGGCCAGTAATTTACGCGCAGCGACCAGCGCCTGCATGGCGTCATAGAAGCCTTTCAGTTGCGCGACGTCACGCACGTCCGCGGGTTTGTCGCCAAGCTGACGATAGACCTGCGCCAGTGCCGTTGCGCCCAGCGCGTTGTGGCCCTTGCCAAGATCGATCAGCAGCAAGGCGTTATCTTCCGTTGACAGCTGCGGCGTAAGGGTGTGACGCACGTCTTCCACGCGGGCAAACGCGGAAATCACCAGCGACAGCGGCGAGGTCATTTCGCGCTGTTCGTTGCCTTCCTGCCAGCGGGTTTTCATCGACATCGAATCTTTGCCCACCGGAATCGTCAGGCCAAGCTGCGGACAGAGTTCCTCTCCCACCGCTTTAACCGCGTCATACAAACCGGCATCTTCGCCAGGATGACCGGCTGCCGCCATCCAGTTAGCGGAAAGCTTAATGCGCTTGATATCGCCAATCTGCGTCGCGGCAATGTTAGTCAACGCTTCACCGACGGCCAGACGGGCGGAAGCGGCAAAGTCCAGCAGCGCCACCGGCGCGCGCTCGCCAATCGACATCGCTTCGCCGTAGTAGCTGTCGAGGCTGGCGGTAGTGACCGCGCAGTCAGCCACCGGGACCTGCCACGGGCCAACCATCTGGTCACGCGCCACCATACCGGTGACGCTACGGTCGCCAATAGTGACAAGGAAGGTTTTTTCCGCCACGGTCGGCAGATGCAGAACACGATTTACCGCGTCGGCAATCGTGATATCCGCGCGGTTCAGCGCATCGCCTTTCGCCTTCAATGTTTGCACATCGCGGGTCATTTTCGGCGTTTTGCCCAGCAGGACATCCAGCGGCAGGTCGATCGGCTGATTGTCGAAATGGTTATCATGCAACGAGAGATGCTGTTCTTCGGTAGCGTCGCCAATGACCGCATACGGCGCGCGTTCGCGCTTACACAGTTCGTCGAACAGCGGCAACTGGTCAGCCGCGACCGCCAGCACATAGCGCTCCTGGGATTCGTTACACCAGATTTCCAGCGGGCTCATGCCCGGCTCGTCGCTAAGAATGTCGCGCAGTTCGAATTTCCCGCCACGCCCGCCGTCGCTCACCAGCTCCGGCATGGCGTTGGAGAGACCGCCCGCGCCCACATCATGGATAAACAGGATTGGGTTGGCGTCGCCCAACTGCCAGCAGCGGTCGATCACTTCCTGGCAGCGGCGTTCCATTTCCGGGTTATCGCGCTGAACAGAGGCAAAATCGAGATCCGCATCAGACTGGCCGGAAGCCATTGAAGAAGCCGCCCCGCCGCCGAGGCCGATATTCATCGCCGGGCCGCCAAGGACGATCAGCTTCGCGCCCACGACGATCTCGCCTTTCTGCACGTGATCGGCGCGGATATTACCGATCCCACCCGCCAGCATGATCGGCTTATGGTAGCCGCGCAGCTCTTCGCCGTTGTGGCTGTTCACTTTCTCTTCATAAGTACGGAAGTAACCGGTCAGCGCCGGGCGACCAAATTCGTTGTTAAACGCCGCGCCGCCCAGCGGACCTTCGGTCATGATATCCAGCGCAGTGACAATACGTTCCGGCTTGCCAAAATCCTCTTCCCACGGCTGTTCAAAGCCCGGAATACGCAGGTTGGAAACGGAGAAGCCCACCAGCCCGGCTTTTGGTTTCGCGCCACGCCCGGTGGCGCCTTCATCACGAATTTCGCCGCCGGAACCGGTCGCCGCCCCCGGCCACGGAGAGATAGCGGTTGGGTGGTTATGCGTTTCGACCTTCATCAGAATGTGCGCGGGCTCCTGATGAAAATCGTAACGGCCAGTATTGTGATCGGCGAAGTAGCGCCCCACCGCAGATCCTTCCATCACCGCGGCATTGTCTTTATAGGCAGAGAGCACATAGTCCGGCGTGGTTTCGAAGGTGTTTTTAATCATTTTAAACAGCGACTTCGGCTGCGGTTTACCGTCGATAATCCAGTCGGCATTAAAAATCTTGTGGCGGCAGTGCTCGGAGTTCGCCTGGGCGAACATGTACAATTCGATATCGTTCGGGTTGCGTCCCAGTTTGGTAAACGCCTCCTGCAAATAGTCGATTTCATCTTCCGCCAGCGCCAGACCAAGACGCAGGTTGGCGTCAATTAACGCCTGACGGCCTTCTCCCAGCAGATCGACACTGGAAACCGGCGCAGGCTGATGGTGGATAAACAGTTTTTCCGCATCGGTTAAAGAAGAGAACACCGTCTCCATCATACGGTCGTGCAGCTCTGCGGCCACTTGTCGCCACTGTTCCGCCGTCAACGTCGAAGCCTCGATATAGTACGCTACGCCACGCTCCAGACGATCAACCTGTTGCAGGCCGCAGTTGTGGGCGATATCCGTTGCTTTTGAAGACCAGGGGGAGATGGTACCAGGACGCGGTGTGACCAACAGGAGTTTACCCGCCGGCGTATGGCTGCTAAGCGCCGGGCCGTATTGCAACAGACGGGTAAGCTGCGCCTGCTCGCTATCATTTAACGGGGCGTTCAGGTCAGCAAAATGGACATACTCAGCGTATATATTGTGGACCTGGAGGTTGGCAGCCTGAAAGCGCGCCAGCAGTTTATTGATACGGAATGCAGACAGTGCAGGCGAACCACGCAGAATTTCCATCATAAGTCTCTCGTCTTCTAAGCTTCGGTGTGCGCAAGGGGGGAAACGGCCGTCATTATAAAGAATCTGACGCGCCGACGAAACCGTTTGCGTAGAAATAAAATCACCGCTTTTTCTTGTCATACGGTGCGGCTATCGTTGCGAATAAGTTGCCAACTGGCGCATTGTTACGCAAAATGCCGCTCATTAATGACTTATCTATTGCAGCAAAACATCTTTTTCAGCCCGAGGCAACGCACGATCCAGAGAATTAACTAATTGAAAAAATTAAAGATTAATTATCTGTTCATCGGCATATTGACGCTGCTGCTGGCAGCAGCCCTTTGGCCCTCAATCCCCTGGTTCGGTAAAACCGAAAACCATATCGCCGCGATTCAAGCCCGGGGGATACTGCGCGTCAGTACGATCGACTCGCCATTAACCTATTCCGTTATCAACGGTAAAAAATATGGTCTGGACTATGAACTGGCGCAGCAGTTCGCCAACTATCTCGGCGTGAAGCTGAAAGTGACGGTGCGCCAGAATATCAGCCAGTTGTTTGACGATCTGGATAACGGCAATGCCGACCTGCTCGCGGCTGGGCTGGTCTACGACAGCGCACGCGTTAAAAACTATCAGCCTGGTCCCATGTATTATTCGGTTTCGCAACAGCTCGTTTACCGGGTCGGACAATATCGCCCACGTTCGCTGGCGACCGTTAACGAGAATCAGCTTACCATTGCGCCAGGGCACGTCGTGGTCAATGACTTACAGCGTTTAAAAGAGACAAAGTTTCCTGACCTGAGCTGGAAAGTGGATGATAAAAAAGGCTCGACGACGCTGCTGGAAGAGGTCATCAGCGGCAAACTGGATTACACCATTGCCGATTCAGTGGCGATCAGTCTGTTTCAGCGCGTTCATCCCGAGCTGGCCGTGGCGCTGGATGTCACGGATGAACAGCCCGTGACCTGGTTTAGCCGACTGGACGACGATAATACGCTCTCCGCCGCGCTGCTCGATTTTTTCAATTCGATCAATGAAGACGGGTCGTTGGCGCGGATCGAAGAGAAATATCTGGGACATGGCGATGATTTCGACTACGTTGATACCCGCTCTTTCCTGCGAGCAGTAGATAACGTCCTGCCGGAGCTGGAACCGTTATTTAAAAAATATGCCAAAGAGATAGACTGGCGCCTGCTGGCGGCGATTTCTTATCAGGAATCACACTGGGACCCGCTGGCGACCTCGCCAACCGGCGTGCGCGGCCTGATGATGCTGACTAAAAATACCGCCCAAAGTCTGGGGCTGACCGACCGTACCGATGCGGAGCAAAGCATCAGCGGCGGCGCTCGCTATCTTGAAGATATGATGGCTAAAGTTCCCGAAACCGTTCCGGAAGACGAGCGTATCTGGTTTGCCTTAGCCGCCTACAATATGGGTTATGCGCACATGCTCGATGCCAGATCGCTGACGGTAAAAACCAAAGGCAATCCGGATAGCTGGACCGATGTGAAGCAGCGTTTGCCTCTGTTAAGCCAAAAACCGTATTACAGTAAGCTAACCTACGGTTACGCGCGTGGACATGAGGCTTATGCTTATGTGGAAAATATCCGTAAATACCAGATAAGTTTGGTGGGGTATTTGCAGGAAAAAGAAAAGCAGGAAGCGGAAGCTATGAAACTGGCGCAGGATTACCCGGCGGTGTCGCCGGAGGAGCTGAATAAAGCCCCCTTCCCCTTCCTGTCGTTTTTATCGCAGTCATCAGGCTACCTGACGCATTCGCCGTCTTTACTGTTTACGCCGCAGAAGAAAGAAGAAAAATAGCGCGATGGTCTTATCGGATGGCGACGCGCAACGTCTTATCCGGCATTGCGCTATACTGCCGGCCCCGCGCCTTCCGCACGGTCGGCTTTCTTCAGAGCTTTAATTTCCTGACGACGCATACGGAAAAAATCACTGAGCAGCGTCGCACATTCATCGCGCAACACCCCTTCAATAATCTCGACCCGGTGATTCATTCCCGGATGGTGCAGCACGTCAATTAGCGATCCGGCCGCGCCAGTTTTTGCATCGCGCGCGCCAAAGACAACGCGTCCAATGCGGCTATGCACCATAGCGCCTGCGCACATCACACAGGGTTCCAGCGTGACATACAGCGTGGTATCCAGTAACCGGTAATTCTGCAATACCAGACCGCCCTGACGCAGCGCCATTATTTCAGCATGCGCAGTAGGATCGTGGCGGCCAATGGGTCGGTTCCAGCCTTCGCCAATGACGCGATGGTTATGCACCAATACCGCGCCAACCGGAACCTCGCGTTCGTCCCAGGCGCGTTTCGCCAGCGTCAGCGCGTGGCGCATCCAGTATTCGTGATCTAATTCGACATCAGACAAAGAGGTAACTCCGGTAATGAAAGCGGGCGGCATTATACACAGACGCTATGCGTTTCACTATTCGAGCTGCTGCAGCTCGCCGTGCGGCGTCACCCGCCAGCGATGCTGGCAAAAATAAAGCAGCGGGTTATCCTGTTTGCTGTCGCTGTAGCCGCTATAAAGACGCAGCGGCGTACCGATTTTACGTTCCAGTTGCGCGACTTTTTCATGGCCCAGACAGCGCACGGTTAATACCCAGCCGCCATACCGTCGCGCCATCTGACTGGCGATGAGGTTAACGCGCGGCAACCACGGCGTATCAAAATAGACTTGCTCTACCAATGATTGCGGAGAACCGGTAATAAGCCAGATATCCGCGTCAGAGCTCAATAGATAGGTGGTCAGACGCTCCTGTACAACCGGAAACGCCGTGACGTTAGCGCGAAACCAACGGACAAAATCCGCCTGATGCGCCTGCAAACGCGTTTCGCTATGGCCAAAAGTACAGCCCCACAATAACAGACTCATCGGCCAGCGGGCCGCACGCCCTTTTACCAGTAAACCGATACCGATAATGGGCAACAACGGCAGTACGAGCAGCGCATTTAGCGGCTGACGGCGCAGCAAATAACGCAGAAAACTGCCGAACATATCCTGTTGATGTAACGTTCCATCCAAATCAAAAAAGACGACACGACGCTCGTGGCTGACCAAACCTTACTCCTCTGGATCATTGAACCCCAGCAGCCAGGTAAAAATAAACCCGGCAATTACCGCTATTAAATAGCCTAACAGATAGAACAGGACTTTTCCGGCAACAATTGTTAATGCCAGCGGCAAACCGGAAATACCAAAGGTAATTACCGTCGCCACTTTCCAGTAGCTGATCAACGCCCCGCCTACCGCGCCGCCGAGGCAAGCGCCAATAAATGGCTTACCCAATGGCAGCGTGACGCCAAAAATCAGCGGCTCGCCAATCCCCAGCAGTCCGACCGGAAGCGCGCCTTTAATCACCTTTTTGAGCCGCGCATTGCGGGTTTTCATCAGTACGGCAATGGCCGCGCCTATCTGACCAACGCCCGCCATCGCCAGGATGGGAAACAGCGCGTTATAGCCGTGCGCTTGCACCAGCTCCACATGAATAGGCACCAGCCCCTGATGCAGCCCGGTCAGTACCAACGGCAGGAAGGTTCCGGCTAACACCGCGCCCACCAGAAAACCGCCGCGATCGATAGCCCAGGACGCGCCGTGAGCGATAGCGTCTGAAATCCAGCCGCCAAGCGGTTGCAGAGCGACAATCGCTACCGCGCCGGTGATAACAGTCGTCAATAAAGGGTTAAGAATTAACTCCAGCGACCCCGGCAGCAGCTTACGGAACTGGCGCTCAATCCAGCACATTAACGCCACCACCAGCAGGACGGCGATAACGCCGCCCCGTCCCGGCTGAAGCGCCTCGCCAAAGAGCGTAATCTGCGCCAGTTGCGGGCTGGAAAGGATCCCCGCCATCACGCCGCCTAACGCCTGCGATCCGCCAAAGACTTTCGCGGTATTGACGCCAACCAGAATATTCATGATAGCGAATACCGCGCTACCAAATATCCCCATCAGGCCCAGCAGGTTAGGATAATGGACGGCAACATCGCCGACGATATCCGGACGTTTAAGAATGTTGATAATGCCGGTAATCAAGCCGGATGCGATAAAGGCAGGGATAAGCGGAATAAAAACATTCGCCAGCTTACGCAACGCATCGCTCATCGGCGCTTTATACTTCGCTTTCACCTCGGATTTGGTACGCGCCATAGCGTCATCCGGCTTTACACCACCTGCGGCAATCTGCACGCGCATCGCATCAACCACCTGCGCAGCCTTCCCCGGCCCAACGATCAGCTGATGTTGCTCCCCTTGCTTTACGTATCCACTGACGCCAGGCAACGCTTTTAAGCGCGGAATATCCAGTTGGCTGTCGTCCTGTACCTCCACCCTGACTCGCGTCATACAGTTTTCCAGGCGCAGAATATTTTGCTCTCCGCCGATACCACGTAAAATGTCGCTGGCGAGCGCTGCCGTCTTATCCATACACACCTCTTTAGTGTTCTAACGCCGCCCTTAAAAAGCCCTGATGAGCGGCGAGTTTTTCCCTGGCGGCTGCAGCATCCAGACCCGTAAGCGCCATCAAAATGGCGGGCTTAACCTCAAAATCGGTCTGTTTCAGCAACGTTTCCGCCTCTTCACGACCTATCCCGGTCGCTTCAACGACCATCCGACACGCGCGATCGACCAGTTTGACGTTGGTGGCTTTCATATCCACCATCAGGTTTTGATAGACCTTGCCGAATTTCACCATCGCGCCGGTAGAAATCATATTGAGCACCATTTTCTGCGCGGTGCCGGATTTCAGCCGCGTGGAGCCGGTAAGCGCTTCCGGCCCGACAACGGGAGAAATAGCGATATTAGCCTCCCGCGCAATAGGCGAATCTGGATTACAGGAGACGGCAACAGTGGTACAACCGGACTGTCGCGCATAGCGCAGGCCGCCAATCACATAGGGTGTACGACCCGACGCCGCGAGCCCCACGACCAGATCCTGTTCTTGCAGATTTAGTGCGACAAGATCGTCTTCGCCTGCCTGTTGGCTGTCTTCCGCGCCTTCGACCGCTTTCAGCAACGCGCCCGGCCCACCGGCAATCAGCCCGACGACCAGACCGTACGGAACGCCAAACGTCGGGGGGCATTCTGAGGCATCCAGTACGCCAAGCCGACCACTGGTGCCCGCGCCCATATAGATGATACGTCCGCCAGACTTCAGCGCCGCCGCAGCGGCATCCACCGCACGCACAACGTCAGGCAGAGTGGCTTTTACTGCTTCCGCTACCCGCGTATCCTGTTCATTAAAACGCTTAACTAATTCAGGAGTAGACAACGCATCCAGATCCATCGTTTGCGGGTTACGGGTTTCAGACACTAAGGTACCAAGATTCATTTTTGTCCCTCTGGAATTTTTAATTCATAATAAGCGTCCATGATGGAATAGAATATTCCCCCAGGCGAGTGAAATTTCGTTTTGTCGTCGCCATCACGTTTCGCAGGAGCTGCTCATGAACTGTTTGATTCGTATTCGCCAGCGTTATCCGGATCTCGCGCAAAGCGACAGGAAACTGGCGGATTATCTGCTCGCGCAACCGGATACGGCGCGGCATCTGAGCTCACAGCAACTGGCGGCCGAAGCGGGCGTCAGCCAATCCAGCGTAGTCAAGTTCGCGCAAAAACTGGGGTTTAAAGGGTTTCCGGCGTTGAAACTGGCTATCAGCGAAGCGTTGGCCAGCAATCCTAATCCGCATTCCGTTCCCGTTCATAACCAGATTCGCGGCGACGATCCGATGCGCCTGGTCGGAGAAAAATTAATTAAAGAGAATGTGGCGGCGATGCACGCCACGCTGGACGTTAACAGTGAAGAAAAGCTGTTAGAAAGCGTCACGATGCTGCGCCACGCCCGCCGTATTGTGATCACCGGGATTGGCGCCTCTGGGCTGGTGGCGCAAAATTTTGCCTGGAAGCTACTGAAGATTGGCATTAACGCGGTGGTTGAGCGCGATATGCACGCCCTGCTGGCGACGGTGCAGGCGCTGGCGCCGGAGGATCTGCTGCTGGCGATCTCTTATTCCGGGGAGCGGCGCGAGCTGAACCTGGCGGCGGACGAAACATTACGCGCAGGCGCGAAAATCCTGGCCATTACCGGTTTTTCTCCCAACGCCTTGCAGCAGCGCGCCACCCGCTGTCTGTATACGATTGCTGAAGAGCAGGCGACGCGCAGCGCCGCTATCTCCTCAACACATGCGCAAATGATGTTGACCGACTTACTGTTTATGACGCTGGTACAACAGGATTTAGAGCGGGCGCCGGAGCGTATTCGCCATAGCGAGGCGCTGGTAAAAAAACTGGTTTGAAAATGACTCTTCCGCCTCATGCAGAAGAGCCATCAAGTTTATTGCGCTTCTTTAGCGTGAATCAATTGCGTCAGGAGTGTGTTAACCGGTACGGCAATATTGTTCTGAGCGCCGATTCGCGCAATCGCACCATTTAAATAGTCGATTTCAGTCAGTCGGCCTTTATGTAAATCCTGATGCATAGAAGGATAGTGGTGGCCGCTCTCACGCGGATCGAACACTTTCTTCACCGTATTCATCACCATTTGCTCAGTCAACGGAATATTCTGGCTGGCAGCAACTAACACAAACTCATCAACTACCGCTTGCGCTAAATCTAAAGCACCAGGCCGCTGACCAAATCCGCCGACATTACAATCCAGTAACGCGCAATAGGTGTTCATTACGCTATTAAAGGCTGCTTTCTTCCAGATCGATAATAATACGTCAGGGCTTATTTCAGCATTCAATCCAGCGCTATTAAGGGTGGCAATGACCTTAGCCTCTTGAGCCGAATCCTGGCTGGCAATCGGCTGCAGTTCAATCGTTCCGGTACCGGTGGCCATAATATGCCCAGCCCCCTCCAGTTCGCTGGACCATAACGTCACACCCGCATAGATTTTCTGCCGATCGACATATTTCTCCAGGGTTTCGATATTTCCCAGGCCGTTAGATAAAATCATCACCACTTTCGCGGCTGGCAGCAGCGGCTTAATACGCTGTAACATGCTATCCAACTGCATGGCTTTGGTAAACAGAATAACCAGCTCAAACTCCCCCTGGGATTCATCAGCCAACATAGCAGGGATGGGGTAATACTTCTGAGTCGTTTCCGTTTCGACAAACAACCCCTTGCTACGAATAGCGTCGACATGCTCCTGCCAACCATCGATAAGCGTCACGTCGTGCCCGGCCTCCAGCAGCATATAGCCAAAACGACATCCCATAGCGCCTGCACCTGCGATTGCAATTTTCATTTTTATTTCCTTATTATCTGATTAATGAATTTTGGCTAAAACCGTTGCGACATATTTTTTCGTTATCAGGGTCAACACGACTCCAATAAGCAATAGCACCGTTGTCAAAATAAATACTGTATTGTAGCTTCCGGTATATTTTGCAATAGCGGACGTTACATAAGGAGCAATAACCGCACCGACGGCAAAACCAAAATACATAAAGCCGTAGTTTAGTCCCTGGTTACGCATACCAAAATTCTGGCTGGTCAAGCCAGGGAAGATAACTAATATACCGGCATAAGCAAAGCCCACGCCCAGAGCGCTGAAATAAAATACCGAAGTATTGCCATTGAAGAAAAATAACAGCAGCATACACAAGCAAGTAAAGAGGTAAACAATAACCAGCGTATTATAGCCGCCTAATTTATCGGTTAACCCTCCCCAGAACAGGCGACCGATCGAGTTAAATATCGAGACCAGGCTAACGACTAATGCACCGGACAGTAAACCGTACTGCGTCATACCAATTTGCGCAGAACTTGAGCTAATTACCATCCCAGAGAACACGCCCAGCGCCAGAATCATAAACAGCAGCCAGAAGCGCAGATCTTTCAGCATGTGCCGATAGTCTTTATCCAGTGGCGACGCTTTAATTCCTCCACTATCTTTTGCTGGCGCGCTACGAATAAAGAACTGGACGATAAAAATAACCACCAGATAAACAATGCCCAGATATAACAACGCCCGACTAACATCGTGAGTTTGCGCCATAAAATATTCGGCCAGGCGGGTGCAAAGTAGCGTCCCGACGCCAACACCCGCCAGTACGATACCGCTAGCCAGACCGCGACGGTCAGGGAAAAATTTCAGAATATTATTAAGATTACCCGTAAAAGCCAGGCCCGATCCCAACCCGGCAATGACGCCGTAGGTTAAAAACAGCATGGGCAAATTATCCACAAACCCGGACAAGATAAAACCTAAAGAAAACAGGATACCGCCGATAACTATCGCCTGCTTTCCTTTACCATTGTCGATCATTCTCCCACCCCAAATCATCGGTAAAGGAATGATCCCCATGTTGATAGAGAATGCTAACGCCAGCGTAGCCGGATCCCAGTGATATTGCGCCATGAGTGGTGTTTTGAAATAGCTAAATGCGTAGACGCCCCCGAGCACAAAATTGATGCACACGTGAGCGGCAAGCATTCCCCAGCGGTTGATTGATGCCGACATAATTTTCCCTTTTTAAAATGCACTGATCACAGTTTAAAAAAAGCAAAATAGGCAAACAATTTGGTATTTTTTATAATCGTTATAACAAAACCCAATCGATTGGCATTAAATTTTAATGAATATCAAACAACTACACTCCTTCCTGATATTGTGTGATGAATTACATTATGGTCGGGCAGCCAGTCGCCTGTTTATCACTCAGCCATCATTAAGTCAGCAAATCAAACAACTTGAGTCATCACTTAAAACAATATTATTTAAGCGAAAAGGTAGAGGAATTAAATTAACAAAAGCAGGCATTATTTTGCAACGACACGCTAACAAAATAATGCTGGATTTAAAAAATGCAGAAAATGAACTTCTTCCCTATCAGGACCAACAGCGCGATACTATTTCAATCGGCGTGTCAGGCAGCTACCTGGTCCTGCCCGCTTTTCGCAACTTTATGGCGCACCATCCGGAAATATCTTTAAATGTTAAAGAGTTCTCAACTGAGCAAACCATTAAAAAGCTGACGGATAGCGCCGTTGATATTGGCATTGTTTATCGAACAGCGCTCCCTGCCCAGCTAAGCTCGACCATGCTGTTTGAAGATGAAATTATCGCTGCAATCCCACTTTCTCATCCTCTGGCGACACGCGAACGTCTGCATTTAAAAGATTTAAACGACCAGCCCATTATCGTGCTTAATGACTCTCTGCTATTAAGAGGGATCATCACCACTGAATTTAATAACCGCAAAGTCGTTCCTAACGTCATCTGCGAACTGGATAACCACTACTCATGCCTTGAGTATGCCGAAGCGCAGATTGGCATCGCATTTATTACCCGCTCGCTAACCCATTTATCGACACCCAAAAATGTTCGCCTGGTTTCACTGGGCATCCCCGCATTCTTTATTCCTGTCATGCTGGTGCACAGTAATGACCTTTCACTGGATAACGCAACCATCTGCCTGCTCAAGCAGATCAAAAATTTTTACACTGTAGATAACAAATCAGCGCCAGAAAAGAGCTGGCCCGAGCAGAAAATAGGCGTATAATGCCCGCCCGATTTGTGTTGTTTCTGAGAATTTCCTGATGGCGCTGTTAATCACCAAAAAATGTATCAATTGCGATATGTGCGAGCCGGAGTGTCCGAATGAGGCGATTTCAATGGGCGACAGCATTTATGAGATTAACAGCGACAAATGCACCGAGTGTGTAGGCCATTACGAAACGCCGACCTGTCAGAAAGTCTGCCCGATCCCCAATACGATTTTGCAGGATCCCGCCCATGTCGAAACCGAAGAACAGTTGTGGGATAAGTTTGTTCTGATGCATCACGCAGATAAACTGTAAGCGGGTTAACGCACTTCCAACGCAACAATGCCTGATGGCGCTATGCTTATCAGGCCGACAATATATCGGCCTGTAGGTCAGGTAACGTGTTTACGCCTCCATCCGGCAAATCTAACTTTCCAGAATGACCGTAGCGCAGGCGTAATGGCGTTCATCGGCCAACGTGACATGCATGTGCGCCACACCGAGTTTTTCCGCCAGCGTTAACGCCTCGCCCCACAGCCGCAAACGTGGTTTTCCCAGCTCATCGTTAAACACTTCGAACTGATTAAACGCCAGACCGTTGCGGATGCCGGTGCCAAAAGCTTTCGCTGCCGCCTCTTTGACCGCAAAACGCTTGGCGAGAAAACGCACCGGCTGCTGATGCGTCTCCCAGATAGCCCACTCGTTGTCACTGAGCACACGCCTTGCCAGACGTTCGCCGGAACGGGAGATCACTGCCTCAATGCGGGCAATCTCTACAATATCCGTTCCCAGGCCGAGAATCGCCATTAGCCGCGCGCTTCCAGCATCAAACGTTTCATTTCAGCCACCGCCTCTTTCAGCCCCGTCATCACTGCCCGACCAATAATGGCATGACCGATATTGAGCTCGTGCATTTCCGGCAGTGCGGCAATAGCTTTGACGTTATGGTAGGTCAGGCCATGACCCGCATTTACTTTTAGCCCCAGACGGGCCGCCAGGGTCGCGGCGCTGGCAATACGTGCCAGCTCTTTTGCCTGTTCCGCATCGGTTTCTGCGTTGGCGTAGCAGCCGGTATGGATTTCGATAAACGGCGCGCCGACTTCCGCCGCCGCGTTGATTTGCGCTTCATCGGCATCGATAAAGAGCGAAACCTGGATGCCAGCCGCCGCCAGGCGCGCGCAGGCATCACGCATTTTATCGCGCTGTCCGGCCACATCCAGACCGCCTTCGGTGGTGACTTCCTGGCGTTTTTCCGGCACCAGACAACAGAAATGCGGCCTGGTTTCTACGGCGATCGCCAGCATCTCTTCGGTCACCGCCATCTCCAGATTCATACGCGTATGCAGCGTCTGACGCAGAATGCGCACATCGCGATCGGTAATGTGGCGACGATCTTCGCGCAGGTGTACGGTAATGCCGTCCGCGCCTGCCTGTTCAGCAATAAACGCCGCCTGTACCGGATCCGGATAGTCGGTGCCGCGCGCATTACGTAACGTGGCAATGTGGTCAATATTGACGCCTAACAGTAATTCAGCCATGACAATCCTCGTTAATCTTTCTTCGTTTTTACTGTGCGTTTGGGCATAAATTGCCGGAACAGCTCCCGGCTTTTTAACGGTTTTCCCCCAAGATACGGCTTTAATGCCATACGGGTAAAGCGTTTAGCGGCACGCAGGGTATCTACATCCGGAAATTCCCGCGCCTCCAGCGCTTTCAGGTGCCGTCCGGTAAAGGTGTTGTTATCGATGACGACGCTGGCGAAAAAGCCTTTTTCTTCGCGGTAACGGTAGGTCATGGTGTCATCCACCCGTTCGCCGCTGCCTGCACAGTGGGTGAAATTGACGCCATACCCCAGATGACCCAGCAACGCCAGTTCGAAACGTCGCAACGCCGGTTCAGGCGAGCCGGTGGTTCCCGCCAGCGCCTGAATACAGTTCAGATAATCAAAAAAGAGTTCGGAGAAGCGCGTTTCATATTCCAGTACGCGAGAGAGGAGTTCGTTGATGTACAGGCCGCTATAGAGCGTAATACCGCTTAACGGCAGCGCCAGAGAAACTGCCTCGGCGCTGCGCAGGGTTTTCACCTCGCCGCGTCCGCTGTAGCGTAGCAATAACGGCGTAAAAGGCTGTAACGCGCCTTTCAGATTGGAACGTTTAGATCGCGCGCCTTTGGCGACAAGGCGCACGCGCCCCGATTCTTCCGTGAAGACGTCCAGCATCAGGCTGGTTTCGCTCCAGGGGCGACTGTGCAGGACAAATGCGCGCTGCCACCCTTCCACGCTGTGTTAACTCACAGATCGTCTACGTAACCGAGACTGCGCAGAGCGCGTTCGTCATCGGCCCAGCCGGATTTCACTTTCACCCACAGTTCCAGGTGTACCGGCGCTTCAAACATCTCCTGCATGTCTTTACGCGCTTCAATACCAATGGTTTTGATTTTGGCGCCTTTGTTGCCAATCACCATCTTCTTCTGCCCTTCGCGCTCGACGAGGATCAGCCCGTTGATATCATAGCCGCCGCGTTCGTTGGTAACAAAACGTTCAATCTCAACGGTAACGGAATACGGCAGCTCGGCGCCGAGAAAACGCATCAGCTTTTCACGAATGATTTCAGACGCCATAAAGCGCTGAGAGCGATCGGTGATATAATCTTCCGGGAAGTGGTGAATCGCTTCCGGTAAATGTTTACGCACGATACTGGCAATGGTATCGACGTTCATACCCGTTTCAGCAGAGATGGGTACGATATCAAGAAAGTTCATCTGGCTTGCCAGGAACTGGAGGTGCGGCAGCAAATCGGCTTTTTCCTGCACGTTATCCACCTTGTTAACGGCGAGAATAACCGGCGCTTTGCCATCGCGCAGTTTGTTCAGGACCATTTCGTCGTCCGGCGTCCAACGGGTGCCTTCCACAACGAAAATCACCAGCTCAACGTCGCCAATCGAACTGCTCGCCGCCTTATTCATCAAACGGTTAATGGCGCGCTTTTCTTCCATATGCAGTCCCGGGGTATCGACATAGATTGCCTGATACGGGCCTTCGGTATGAATACCGACAATGCGGTGGCGCGTGGTCTGCGCTTTACGGGAAGTGATCGAAATCTTCTGCCCGAGCAGTTTGTTCAGCAAGGTGGATTTGCCAACGTTCGGACGTCCGACGATGGCAATAAATCCGCAGTAAGTTTTGTCGGTGCTCATTCCAACTCCAGTTTTTTCAGCGCCTGTTCGGCGGCAGCCTGCTCCGCCTTACGACGGCTGGAACCCGTGCCAACCACCGGTTCGCTCAGGCCGCTGACCTGGCAGTGGATAGTAAATTCCTGATCGTGCGCCTCGCCGCGTACCTGCACAACCAGGTAAGATGGCAGCGGCAGATGGCGACCCTGCAAATACTCCTGCAAGCGCGTTTTAGGATCTTTTTGTTTATCGCCCGGACTTATCTCATCCAGACGGGTTTTATACCAGTTAAGGATCAACTGCTCGACGGTCTGGATATTGCTATCGAGAAATACTCCGCCGATTAACGCTTCAACGGTGTCCGCCAGAATGGACTCCCGACGAAATCCGCCGCTTTTTAATTCGCCTGGCCCTAAACGCAGGCACTCGCCTAAATCAAACTCACGGGCTAATTCCGCCAGCGTATTACCACGTACCAACGTGGCGCGCATACGGCTCATATCTCCCTCATCCACCCGTGGGAAACGGTGATAAAGCGCGTTAGCGATAACGAAGCTCAGGATTGAATCGCCTAAAAATTCCAGGCGTTCGTTATGTTTACTGCTGGCGCTGCGATGAGTTAATGCCTGCTGCAACAGCTCCTGATGATTAAAAGTGTAGCCCAGCTTCCGTTGAAGCCGATTAATTACGATGGGGTTCATGCGATACCAATAAATGAATGCGTCAACAATCCAGCACACGAAACAGACCTGATACACGTCATCTGTCCTGCCGCATCGCTGCAGCGGAAAGAAGGTTGTCTATAACCAACGCTGTTTCGTGTGCCGTGGCGACCAAACGGCGCCAACCTAAAACTTCGGGGGAATATTCTATACACAACGACAGGGGATGTCGTTAGTCTGAGGGAATTTATCCAGGAAATAATTCACGCTGCCGCTAAAAAGACGGCAGCGTGAACGATCATTTCGTCACAGTTAGTGAATACCGCCGATACGACTCAGGCGTACGCCTGTCGGCCACTCCCCTTCCTGCTTGTCAAAGCTCATCCAGATAGCGACCGCTTTACCGACCAGATTCGCTTCCGGAACAAATCCCCAGTAACGGCTATCCGCGCTGTTATCGCGGTTGTCGCCCATCATGAAATATTGTCCCGGTGGTACAACCCAGGTCGCCAGCGGTTGTCCTGGCTGTTGGTAATACATGCCCAACTGATCCTGGGCTATCGGCACCATCAGGATGCGGTGCGTCACATCGCCTAACGTCTCTTTACGTTCGGTCAGGCGAATGCCGTTTTCTTTTGTCTCGTTTAGCGGAACTTCAAAGAAACCGCTGGTCGCTTCTCCGCCGTTACGGCGGGCAAAGGTCTGTACAAAATCGCTCGGCTCAACGTTAGAGTAGGTAACCGGCAGCGCATTTTCGCACGCCTGACCGGAGCTACAGCCAGGCTGAATCGTCACCTCTTTCGCAACCGGATCATAAGTGATTTTATCGCCCGGCAAACCGACGGCGCGTTTGATGTAATCTAACTTAGGATCTTCCGGATATTTAAATACCACAATATCCCCGCGCTTTGGATGACCGGTCTCAATCAGGGTTTTCTGGTAGATCGGATCTTTAATGCCGTAGGCAAATTTTTCCACCAGAATAAAATCGCCGATAAGCAGTGTCGGCATCATTGAGCCTGACGGGATCTGAAAGGGTTCATAAAGAAATGAACGAACGATCAGAACGATCGCCAGAACCGGGAAAACCGACGCCCCGGTCTCCAGCCAGCCTGGCTTAGGCGCCACTTTATTGAGCGTAGCGTTATCCAGCGCATCTCCCGACGCCGTTTGCGCGGCAGCCTGGCGCGCCCGACGTTTTGGCGCGAAAACAAACTTATCAACGCACCATAAAATGCCCGTCACCAGTGTGGCTATCACCAGAATCAGGGCAAACATGTTCGCCATGCCAACTCCTTAGGGATTATTTATTGTCTTTACCGACATGCAGAATGGCGAGGAACGCTTCCTGAGGCAGCTCGACGTTACCGATCTGCTTCATGCGTTTCTTACCTTCTTTCTGTTTCTGCAGCAGTTTTTTCTTACGACTGATATCGCCGCCGTAGCACTTCGCCAGCACGTTTTTACGTAACTGTTTTACCGTCGAACGGGCAATAATATGCGTACCAATCGCCGCCTGAATCGCGATATCAAACTGCTGGCGTGGAATCAAATCTTTCATCTTCTCCACCAGCTCGCGACCACGGCTTTGCGAGTTATCACGGTGCGTGATCAGCGCCAGCGCATCGACACGTTCGTTGTTGATTAACACATCAACACGCACCATATCGGAAGCCTGGAAGCGCTTGAAGTTATAATCCAGAGACGCATAGCCGCGCGACGTTGATTTCAGACGGTCAAAGAAGTCGAGCACCACTTCCGCCATCGGGATTTCATAGGTCAACGCGACCTGGTTACCGTGATATACCATGTTAGTTTGTACGCCGCGTTTCTCAATACACAGCGTAATAACGTTACCTAAATAGGCTTGTGGTAACAGCATATGACATTCGGCGATAGGCTCGCGCAGTTCATAAATGTTATTCAACGGCGGCAGCTTGGAGGGGCTATCAACATAGATAGTCTCTTTCGCCGTTGTTTCTACTTCATACACCACGGTCGGCGCAGTGGTGATCAGATCCAGATCGTATTCGCGTTCCAGACGCTCCTGAATGATCTCCATGTGCAACAGGCCGAGGAAGCCGCAGCGGAAACCAAAGCCCAGCGCCGAGGAGCTTTCCGGTTCATAAAACAGTGAGGCATCGTTCAGGCTCAGCTTGCCGAGCGCGTCGCGGAAACTTTCATAATCGTCGGAGCTGACCGGGAACAGACCTGCATAGACCTGCGGTTTCACCTTCTTAAAGCCCGGCAACGCTTTTTCCGCTGGGTTACGCGCTGAGGTTAAGGTATCGCCAACCGGCGCGCCGAGGATATCTTTAATGGCGCAGACCAGCCAGCCTACTTCGCCGCACTTCAGCTCGGTACGATCAACCTGTTTTGGCGTGAAGATCCCCAGGCGGTCAGCGTTGTAGGTCTGCCCGGTGCTCATCACTTTAATTTTGTCGCCTTTACGCATGGTGCCGTTTTTAATACGCACCAGCGATACCACGCCCAGGTAGTTATCGAACCAGGAGTCAATAATCAGCGCCTGCAGCGGGCCGTCCGGATCGCCTTGCGGCGGCGGGATATCGCGCACCAGGCGTTCCAGAACATCCGTCACGCCGACACCCGTTTTGGCGGAGCAGCGTACCGCGTCCGTCGCATCGATACCGACAATGTCTTCGATTTCTTCCGCCACACGCTCCGGATCGGCGGCCGGCAGGTCAATCTTGTTAAGCACCGGCACCACTTCAAGATCCATTTCCATCGCGGTGTAGCAGTTCGCCAACGTTTGCGCTTCTACGCCCTGGCCGGCATCCACCACCAGCAGCGCGCCCTCGCAGGCGGCTAACGAACGGGAAACTTCATAGGAAAAGTCAACGTGTCCCGGCGTGTCGATAAAGTTCAGTTGATAAGTTTCACCATCAGACGCTTTAAAATCCAGCGTCACACTCTGGGCTTTAATAGTAATACCGCGCTCACGCTCAAGATCCATCGAATCAAGTACCTGAGCTTCCATTTCACGGTCAGACAGGCCACCGCAGATTTGGATAATACGGTCAGACAGCGTCGATTTACCGTGGTCAATGTGAGCAATGATCGAAAAGTTACGTATGTTCTTCATAGAGATAAATTATTATGCCTTACGCCTGGTTGACCAGACTTTAGAGGTCGCTGTTCTGAGCTTAACGTCTGTTTTAACTGAAACGCCGCATTCTACACTACAACGCTAAGGCGAGGAAATGTTCATAGTGTAAGGAGAGCGGGAACTGGAAAACGCCTCGCTTTTTCCTGTAAAACACCGCAACGCAGGAAAAGCGCATGTTTATCGGGACAACAACCCAACGCGGCAGGTGTACCGTTGGGCAAAACGTTTACTGGCGCGTTTCGATTGAGGTAGTTTCGACGCGAACAAGGTCAGGCGGGAGGGCAACGTTTAAAATCACCGGCTGCCAGGCGTCACGCTCCGCCAGTTTTCGGGAATAGCCGCGGGCAACCAGAAAACCGCCCACGCCGCCCAACACGGCCCCGCTTAATGCGGCAAGGTCAGATCCAAACAGCATCTGAAAAAGCGCCGCACAAAGAAATAGCCCCGCTAAAGGCGACATATAGACCAGCAATGCCGAACCTAAAAGGCTTTTTTCGGCGATGCCCAACTCGACTTTCTGCCCCGGCGCCAGCGGCTCCGCGCTTGGCACAACAATGGTATGCGTGGTTTGCGGCCCTAATTTATTCAGCACGCGACTGCCGCATCCCGCACGGGAGGCGCAGCTGCTGCATGACGCTTTAACGTCGCAGCTCACCACCGCCTGACCATTCTGCCAGGAGATAACGGTTGCCCACTCTTTAATCATTGTACTGCCCTGAATTTGATACTGTCGGCAATGCGCTTCGCCGTTTGCGGCGGAAGCTCGCCGACAATGGTGATTTCCGCGTTGTCGCGAACGCTGCTATAAACCGTTCGGCGCCCGGTGCGCAGCATCTGATCGCTGCTGTTTTGCGTCGCCCGGTTCACATTGACGGAAAAGCTAAACAGACCGTCAGAATAAAGCCGCGATTCGATAGGCAGGTTATCCATCGTCGGCAACGGACGACGGCTGCTGGAAACTTCGCTAAAGCCTTGCGGTACCCAGGATGGACTCCAGTTAAATTTCGTTTTTTCGCCACCGGGAACAGAAAGCAGCGGCGGCAGATTCGCCTTCGCCAGCGCCTGCATGTTGCTGCCGATATCCTGACTCACCGTGAACGCAATAACGCGGAACTGCTCCAGCGTCTCGCCATCGCGATCCAGCAGATCAACGCGCATCGGTAGTTTGGTGTCCATGTCCATCCAGACGATATAGCTGTAACGCGTACCATCGCGCGCCACAACGCGGATAACTTCGCACAATCTGTCTGCGATACGGGTGCGTCCGACAGAAATAAAGTCGTAGTAAGGCGCCAGGCGCTTGAAGTCGGTGTAAATCAGGGAAGGCAGAGAATCGACAATATAATCACCGTTCAGGGTGAACGGCTCAAGGCCCGGTTCAAAATAACTGATTTCATTACCACGCTGTACGACCTCCCGGCGGGGACCGTCCAACTGTAGCAATTGCGCAAGCGGGCGACTATCCAGGCGTGCGTGTCGATAACGCAGAGATTCAACGCCTTGTTTCGTGATGCTGACGAATGACAGCTCGTAATTCAGTGACTGACTGGCGATGTTCATCTGCTGCAATAACGCCCCGGACGCAGGGTCGGCCGAGGCGTTTACTGAGAAGAACAGGCTAGCCGCCACAAGGGACATGGCAAACCAAAGTTGCTTCATTACTGCGATTGCGTTCCTAAAGTTTGGATTCCTGGCACCTGTACCGCGGCTTGCTGGGTTTGCGCCTGCTCAAACTGAAGCTGTTCGGAGTGCAGTCGGCGCTGCAGTTCATAGTCCTGCAACATGGCATTAATGCGACGACGCTGCTCCTGTACCTGCTGTTGCTGACTGCCGACAGGCGCTGCTTCAGAAGGCACTCCCAGACTTACCGGGCTGGCTTTCCCCATCATAGGCAGGGTATTGAAAACCGGCGTTTCAGGTTGTTGGGATGTTTCAGATTGCCCATTATAGTGCTGGACACCGACGATAACTGCAAGTGAAACGCACGCCGCCACGCCCATTTGGGTAAGCTGCGCCGCCCACGGACGCACTTTTTTCCAGAACGGCATTTTCTGCCATTGCTGCGGAGCGGGTTGGGCCTCAGGGATTAATGGCGACACCTGACGTACTGGCTCGTTTTCAATAGCGGCCATCACGCGAGCGGATATATCGAAATGGAGAACGTCAGGCGTATCCCCCCGCATTGAATCGCGGATCAGGTGATAACTCTCCCAGGTTTTCTGCATTTCCGGGTCGTGCGTAAGCGCTTTGAGCAGCTCACTATCCAACGTTTCGCCATCCATCAAAGCGGAAAGTTTTTCTTTCTGCATGCCTAATACCTTTTCCAGTATCCCGCTATCGTCAACGCCTGATAAGCGGTTGAACTTTATTATCAATAGCTTCCCGCGCCCGGAAGATACGTGAACGCACCGTCCCCACCGGACAATCCATGATAGCCGCTATCTCTTCATAGCTCAGGCCATCCAGCTCCCGTAAGGTGATTGCCATACGTAAATCTTCCGGGAGGGACTCAATAGTTCGGAAAACTATCTGTCTCAGTTCTTCTGACAACATTAAGTTCTCAGGGTTCGAAATTTCTTTCAGCGCGCCGCCGCTTTCAAAGTTTTCTGCTTCAATCGCGTCTACATCACTGGAAGGCGGACGACGCCCCTGCGCAACCAGGTAGTTCTTCGCGGTATTGACCGCAATACGATACAACCAGGTATAAAAAGCGCTATCCCCCCGGAAAGAATCCAGCGCGCGATAGGCCTTAATAAATGATTCCTGTACGACATCGGGAACGTCGCCCGATGGCACATAGCGGGAAACCAGACTCGCCACTTTATGCTGGTAGCGCACTACCAGTAAGTTAAAGGCTTTCTGATCTCCCTTCTGGACCCGTTCAACCAGGACCTGGTCCGTTAACTGCTCGCTCATCCGAGGTAATGTCTCCCCAAACCAAATTTCCACGCGCTTTCGAAACGCCACTCCATAAGCCGCACTATGAGCAAGCAACAGGTTAGAGTGTCTATGTTTCGTAAAGTTCCGTTACGCATTTGTTTTTGTTTGTCATGTTGTAGACAGGTCTTATCTTCCATTATAAGTCTACAGATGCTGAACAACGCACTATCTGTACAGAAATGCCCATTTCGTCGTTTGCAGAGTAACCTAACAGCATCTTTATTTCACTACAAAATCCGACGCTAACACCCTGCCCTATAAAATATTTTTTGCCGTTTATCTCTCGCCGTATTTTTATTTTATGTTTAATAAGCACAACACCAGCGAAATCATCACGTGCTTTTTAGCGCCATATAGTGCTAATCTGCCGCAACCGTGTTTAGTAAATTAAACAAAAAACCATGATGACAACTCCTGAACTGTCCTGTGATGTGTTAATTATCGGCAGCGGCGCGGCCGGGCTCTCGCTGGCGCTGCGTCTGGCTGAAAAGCATAAGGTTATCGTCCTGAGTAAAGGGCCGGTGAGCGAGGGCTCCACGTTTTATGCGCAGGGCGGTATTGCCGCCGTGTTTGATGAAACCGACAGTATTGCGTCGCATGTCGAAGATACGCTGATTGCCGGCGCCGGAATTTGCGATCGCCACGCGGTGGAGTTTGTCGCCAGCAACGCTCGTACCTGCGTGCAGTGGCTTATCGATCAGGGCGTCCTGTTTGATACGCATGTCCAGCCAAACGGCAAGGAGAGCTATCATCTCACGCGTGAAGGCGGCCATAGTCATCGCCGTATCCTTCATGCCGCCGACGCTACCGGAAAGGAAGTCGAAACCACGTTGGTCAGTCGGGCGCAAAATCATCCTAATATTCAGGTGCTGGAACGCAGCAACGCCGTTGATTTAATTATCTCCGATAAAATGGGTCTGCCGGGGCCTCGCCGGGTCGTCGGCGCCTGGATCTGGAATCGCAATAAAGAGTGGGTTGAAACCTGTCATGCGAAGTCGGTGGTGCTGGCGACCGGCGGCGCCTCAAAGGTGTATCAATATACCACTAACCCGGATATTTCCTCCGGCGACGGTATCGCGATGGCCTGGCGCGCAGGCTGTCGGGTCGCTAATCTGGAATTTAACCAGTTTCATCCCACCGCCCTTTATCACCCGCAGGCGCGTAATTTTCTCCTTACCGAAGCGCTGCGTGGCGAAGGCGCATACCTTAAACGTCCGGACGGTTCACGGTTTATGCCGGACGTTGACGAACGCGGGGAACTGGCGCCGCGCGATATTGTCGCCCGCGCTATTGACCATGAGATGAAACGACTCGGCGCAGACTGTATGTTTCTCGATATCAGCCACAAGCCTGACGATTTTGTCCGCCAGCACTTCCCGATGATCTATGCGAAACTGCTCGATTTGGGTATGGATTTAACCAAAGAACCGATTCCCGTTGTTCCTGCCGCACACTATACCTGCGGCGGCGTGGTCGTCGATGATTATGGTCGTACCGATGTAGACGGCTTATATGCCATTGGCGAAGTCAGTTACACCGGCCTGCACGGCGCTAACCGTATGGCGTCCAACTCGTTGCTGGAATGCTTAGTGTACGGCTGGTCCGCAGCAATGGATATCGACAGGCGAATGCCTTCTGTCCACAGCGTTGACGTCCTTCCCGCCTGGGATGAAAGCCGCGTGGAGAACGCCGATGAGCGGGTGGTAATTCAGCATAACTGGCATGAACTGCGCCTGCTGATGTGGGACTATGTGGGCATTGTGCGCACGACGAAACGGCTGGAGCGCGCCCTACGGCGTATTACTATGTTGCAACAAGAGATTGACGAATATTACGCCAACTTTCGCGTCTCGAATAATTTACTGGAGCTGCGCAATCTGGTGCAAGTGGCCGAACTGATTGTGCGTTGCGCGATGATGCGTAAAGAGAGCCGGGGGCTGCACTTTACGCTGGATTATCCGCAACAACTGGCTGAATCAGGCCCATCGCTCCTTTCGCCGTTAACGCCTCACATAAACAGATAAAATGCCTGGGTCAGCGCCGTATAACTTTCAGAATAATGCTGGTCTGACCCGCGAATTACTAATCTGTCGCTAAAGCACTCCCCGGCTTGCGGGGAGAATGCGAGCAAAACCCGGTGCGGCAAGCGCGCTTCGTTTTCCGCAACGTCAGTACGTAACCGCAAATGCCATCCCATGTTGAGCGCTTGCTGCGTAAAAGCGTTACCTATTTGTTCCGGCAAGACTACGCAAAAAAAGCCGTCTTCGGTAATACAATCCGCCGCAATAGCCAATAACGTCTGGTGATCCAGCGTAGCGGTGTAACGCGCCTGCTCCCGCTGCGGCGTGGCGCATTCCACACCGGGTTCGTAATAAGGCGGGTTGCTGATAATAAGATCAAAGCGTACCGTCTGGCGAGGCGCCCAACACTGAATATCATCAGTATGCACTGTTATTCGATGCGGCCAGGGAGAGTGAGCAACGTTTTCCTGCGCTTGCATGGCAGCCCCGGCATCCAGTTCCACGGCGTCAATAGGCACATTGTCATCCGTCCGCTGCGCCAGCATTAACGCCAGCAGACCGCTTCCAGTACCGATATCCAGAATTCGCTTTACATCCGCGACCGGCGCCCACGCCCCGAGTAAAATACCGTCAGTTCCCACTTTCATCGCACACCGATCGTGTGCGATGAAAAACTGTTTAAACGTAAATCCGTTACGACGAAGAACGGAGCCAGACTGAGACATGTAAAAACAACCTTGCAAAAAACGGCGACAGCGCCGAGTGAAAACAATACCTGAGAAGGGATATCCATACAAACAGATGAAGATTGCGGCCGTAACGTCTATAATCAGCGCCCCACACAGAGGTAGAACATGACTGTAACGACTTTTTCCGAACTTGAACTCGACGAAAGCCTGCTGGATGCCCTCCAGGATAAAGGTTTCACTCGCCCGACCGCCATTCAGGCTGCCGCCATTCCGCCTGCGCTCGATGGCCGTGATGTACTCGGTTCTGCGCCGACAGGCACCGGTAAAACGGCGGCATATCTGCTGCCGGCGTTGCAGCACCTGCTCGACTTTCCGCGTAAAAAATCGGGGCCGCCGCGTATTCTGATCCTGACGCCAACCCGCGAACTGGCAATGCAGGTTGCCGATCACGCTCGTGAACTGGCTAAGCATACTCATCTGGATATCGCCACGATTACCGGCGGCGTGGCCTATATGAACCATGCTGAAGTGTTTAGCGAAAACCAGGATATCGTGGTCGCCACGACGGGCCGTCTGCTGCAATATATAAAAGAAGAGAACTTTGACTGCCGGGCGGTTGAAACACTGATCCTTGACGAAGCTGACCGGATGCTCGACATGGGCTTCGCTCAGGACATTGAGCATATCGCCGGTGAGACCCGCTGGCGTAAACAGACGATGCTGTTCTCCGCCACGCTGGAAGGCGATGCGATTAAAGATTTTGCCGAGCGTCTGCTGGAAGACCCGGTTGAGGTTTCCGCCAATCCGTCAACCCGCGAGCGTAAGAAAATTCACCAGTGGTACTACCGTGCCGACAATTTCGAACATAAAGTTGCGCTGTTGAAGCACCTGCTAAAACAAGACGATGCAACCCGTTCTATCGTGTTTGTACGTAAACGTGAACGCGTCCATGAACTGGCTGAAACGCTGCGTCTGGCAGGGATCAACAATTGCTATCTTGAAGGTGAGATGGCGCAGATCAAACGTAACGAAGGTATTAAGCGTCTCACCGACGGTCGCGTTAACGTCCTGGTCGCGACCGACGTCGCGGCACGCGGGATTGATATTCCTGACGTCAGCCACGTCATTAACTTCGACATGCCGCGCAGTGGCGATACCTATCTGCATCGCATTGGTCGTACAGGCCGTGCGGGTCGCAAAGGCACTGCAATCTCGCTGGTAGAAGCCCACGACCATCTGTTGCTGCTGAAAATCGGTCGCTACATCGAAGAGCCGCTAAAAGCGCGCGTCATTGATGAGCTTCGCCCGACCACGCGTGCGCCAAGCGAAAAGCTGACCGGCAAACCGTCGAAAAAAGTGCTGGCGAAACGCGCCGAGAAGAAAAAAGAGAAAGAAAAAGAGAAGCCGCGCGTGAAGAAACGTCACCGCGATACAAAAAATATCGGTAAGCGCCGCAAGCCAAGCGGTACGAAAATGCAGGAGCAATCCAGCGAAGAGTGATGATAATGCCGGGTTCGTTAACCCGGCATTTTTTTATCTTCCACGGTAAAACACGCCTCCATACACTGCATAAATATCTGCATTGCCGGGCTGACCGCTTTCCCGGCATGATGGGCGCACAGCGCCATGATCGATAGCGACGGCGCGCCAAACGGCAGCTCTTTCAACTGACCGGTACTAAGTTCTCGTTCAACGGTAAAACGTGGTAAAAAGCTGATGCCCAGGTTAGCAGCCACACACTGTTTAATGCTTTCAATACTCCACAGTTCAATGGTGTTTTCCAGCGTAATCCGCCTCTGCCGTAGCGTACTTTCAAACAGCTGGCGGAAGACACATTGCGGTTCATTGATGATGAAGCTACAGGGAATATGCTGATCTGGCTGCGTAAAATCAGCATCCTGTAGCAGTGGAGAGGCCACCAGCGCCAGCGACTGCTCCCCCAGTTGCTGCATCGTGAGCGCGTCATCATTACCTACGCGATAAAAAACGCCCAGATCGACCTCGTCATTCAGCAACGCATCACGTATCACATAGCAATTCAGCGACTGTAGCGACAATTTGACATTCGGCGCTCGCAGCTTAAAACGTTGTAAAACCTGCGGCATTTTGTACGCCAGTAAGGTTTCACCTGTCGCCACGCGCAGCTCTCCGCCGGGTTCCGCATCCTGCCTTGCGGCTTCACGAATCAACTCCATCACACGCGTCAGTTCATGGATATGCGGCATCAGCTTTTTCCCCTCATTGGTCAGGCACATTCGGCGCCCTATTTTCTCGAACAGTTGCAGGGAAAACTCACGTTCAAGCTGTTGAATATGAAAAGTTACCGTCGACTGAGTACAGCACAGCTTTTGCGAAGCCCGCAGAAACGAGCCCTCTTCCACTACCGTTTTCAGCGTAATAAACCGACGCAGATCCATAACCACCAACCTATCGAAAATCTCGAATTCAGAATTAAAAAACATTCATTTTTTTAAATATTTCATATCGGGTACTGTCTGCTAAAACAGAGGAGATGACAAGTGACACCGATGCTTTTAAGCGCTTTCTGGACTTATACATTAATCACCGCCCTTACCCCCGGCCCTAACAATATTCTCGCGCTTAGCGCAGCAACTGCACATGGTTTTCGGCAGAGTATTCGTGTACTGGCAGGTATGAGTCTGGGATTTTTGGTCGTCATGCTGCTGTGCGCCGGGATCGCGTTTTCCCTTGCGGTTATCGATCCGGCAATCATTCATTTACTCAGTTGGGTGGGGGCTGCGTATATCCTGTGGCTGGCGTGGAAAATTGCCACCAGTCCAGCGGCGGATGAGAATGTCAGACCAAAACCGGTTGGCTTTTGGGTAAGCTTTGGCCTGCAGTTTGTGAACGTCAAAATTATTCTGTACGGCGTTACCGCTCTGTCTACATTTGTTTTACCGCAAACGCAGGCGCTGAACTGGGTCATCGGCGTCAGTATATTGCTGGCATTGATCGGCACGTTCGGTAATGTGTGTTGGGCGCTGGCGGGACATCTGTTTCAGCGGGCGTTTCGCCATTATGGTCGCCAGTTAAATATCATTCTGGCGTTACTGCTGGTGTACTGCGCGGTGCGGATTTTTTACTGACCCAAATAAAACAAAAGCGGAAAAGGCCCGGCCTCTTCCGCTTGTTATTACCGGATAAGCCTTACAGGCTTTCGGTAAAGGTACGAGCGATAACGTCGCGCTGCTGTTCCGGCGTCAGGGAGTTAAAACGCACCGCATAACCAGAAACACGAATAGTCAGCTGCGGGTATTTTTCCGGATGCTTAACCGCATCTTCCAGAGTTTCACGACGCAGAACATTAACGTTCAGATGCTGACCGCCTTCAACGCGTACTTCCGGTTTAACTTCCATCGGAATTTCACGGTATTCAATCTCGCCCAGTTTGCTGACAGCCACAACTTCATCTTCAGCAAAGCCGGATTTTGCAACGATGCAGCGCGCTTCGCCTTTTTCGCTGTCCAGCAGCCAGAAGGAATTCAGCAGGTCGTCGTTAGCGGCTTTAGTAATCTGGATACCTGTAATCATGTGATGCCTCCCCAGGCAAAATTATTTGATTTCGGTCGGCCTAATCCCGGCCAATTGGTAAAACCATTGTTGCTTGAGTGTATATATACCCTTCGATCACCCTTCATTCTTTGATTTAAATCAATAAAAACCACACCATAAAAATGGTGATGAAGGGAATTTATTGTTTTACATCAACTTACACCATTCAGACCTATAAACTTTTTACATAAATTTTCAACTATCTTTTGTAGGTAACCGTTTTTGTAGCACGCAGGATTTTGCACTGCAGAAAGAAGCAGTTAAGCTAAGGGAACTGGAAATTCGCAGGAGAGCGAGATGGCGACTGAGTTAACCTGGCACGATGTGCTGGCTGATGAGAAACAGCAACCTTACTTTATCAATACGCTTCACACTGTTGCTGGCGAGCGTCAGTCGGGTATCACGGTCTACCCGCCGCAAAAAGATGTGTTTAACGCCTTTCGCTTCACGGAACTGGGCGACGTTAAGGTGGTGATCCTGGGACAAGATCCTTACCACGGCCCCGGCCAGGCACATGGTCTGGCGTTTTCCGTGCGTCCTGGGATCGCTCCCCCGCCGTCATTAGTGAATATGTACAAAGAGCTGGAAGCCTCCATTCCCGGCTTTGTTCGCCCCGCGCACGGTTATCTGGAAAGCTGGGCGCGCCAGGGCGTACTGTTACTGAATACGGTGCTCACGGTACGGGCAGGCCAGGCGCATTCTCATGCCAGCCTGGGGTGGGAAACCTTTACGGATAAAGTGATAAGCCTGATTAACCAACACCGCGAAGGGGTCGTCTTCCTGCTGTGGGGCTCGCACGCCCAGAAGAAAGGCGCGATTATTGATCCACAGCGCCACCATATTCTGAAAGCTCCGCATCCCTCGCCACTCTCTGCGCACCGCGGATTTTTTGGCTGTAACCATTTTGCGCTAACGAACCAATGGCTGGAACAACACGGCGAGAAAACTATCGACTGGACGCCAGTATTACCGGCTGAGAGTGAATAACGTTGGCGACTCGCCGTTTTATCGCCCGGATAACGGCGCGAAAGCGCCTTGTCTGACCGGGCGGTAGGAAGTACATCATTGGCCCGGCGCGCGTTGCGTCACCGGGCTGCAGCCCTTACGCTTTATTCTGTCGCCACCACTCGGCGAGCAGCACGCCTGTCGCAACCGACACATTCAGGCTTTCCACGTTCCCGGTGCCGTTAATTTTCACGCACAGATCGTCGGGTTCGCGCGCCGCTTCCGGCAGGTAGTCATATTCACGGCCTAAGACCAGCACCATCTTTTCCGGCAGGGTCGTACTAAAGAGCGCCTGACCGCGATCGCTGGACGTCGTCACCACGGTGTACCCCGCCTGACGAAAATCATCCAGTACGTCAACAATGCTTTCACCAGTAATCGGCTGGACATGCTCCGCCCCGCCTTCCGCAGTACGAATCGCCGCGCCGGACTCCAGCAACGCCGCATCCTGTACCACCACGCCCTTCACGCCGAAGTGCGCGCAGCTACGCATCATGCCGCCCAGATTATGCGGGTTAGCGACATCTTCCAACGCCAGCACGCAGTCTTGATCCGCCGCCTGCTTTACCCATTGCTTAACGGTCGTACCGTTACGCTTTTTAATCAGGAAACACACGCCGCCGTGGTGCTCGGTGCCGGAAGCTTTTGCCAGTTCGGCTTCATCCACCACATGGTAGGCTTTACGATTCGCCGCCATCCAGCGCAGCGCCTCTTTAAAACGCGGGGTCACGCTTTGGATAAACCATGCGCGCACGATGGCGTCAGGACGGCTCTGGAATAGCGCCTGGCAGGCATTTTCGCCGTAGACGCGTGTCTCTTCCGCACGCTGGCGACGCAAAACTTCAGGGTCGATAAAACTTTTACCGCTAATACCACCATGATCGACTTTCTCAGGCGTTTCATCGCCTGGCGCGCGGGACACGATGCGCCACGGCGAAGTTTCATGTTTACGGTCACGGCTCTGATTATTTCGCTCATCACGGGCGGGGCGACGTCCACCGTCAGTGCGAGACTTTGCTGGGCGGCCTCCCCCTTTCCCGGTACGCGGGTTATGGGTGCGTTTATCAGAGTCATCATCACTACGGACATACATCACTTTGACTTTGCCGCTTTTGTTTTTTAATTCATCGTTCATGCTTTTCTCCACCAGCGCTGCGCGAAGCGCGAAGATTACCCGATGTGCATCCGGTTAGCCATGATTTCGTTTAAAAGCTTGCGACTATTGTACTCATTGAATAAAACACATTGTTGTTTAGCACAGACTCCTCGATAATATGTAACATTATAGAAACATCCCGCGCGTAGCGGGACGTCTTCCGACGTATTCAGAGGTTAGCTATGAACACCGTTTGTACCCATTGTCAGGCCATTAACCGCATCCCCGACGATCGGCTTCAGGACGCGGCAAAATGTGGACGCTGCGGTCATGAGTTGTTTGACGGAGAAGTCATTAATGCGACCGGCGAAACGCTGGACAAACTGTTGAAGGACGATCTTCCAGTGGTGATCGACTTTTGGGCCCCCTGGTGCGGCCCTTGCCGTAACTTTGCGCCAATCTTCGAGGATGTCGCAGAAGAGCGCAGCGGTAAAGTCCGTTTCGTCAAAGTAAATACCGAGGCGGAACGGGAACTCAGCGCCCGTTTCGGTATCCGCAGCATCCCGACGATTATGATTTTTAAACATGGACAGGTGGTCGATATGCTTAATGGCGCAGTGCCTAAAGCGCCTTTCGACAGCTGGCTGAACGAAGCGCTGTAAACGCCACGGGGCGCATCTTGTGCCCCGTTTTCACCTCTGCCACAATAGCGTTTTTCTCCGCAAACGCTTTCTATGACCAATAACGCTGTCCTTCAGTTACGCGCCGAACGGCTTGCGCGCGCTACACGCCCTTTTCTTGCCAGAGGCAATCGGGTTCGCCGCTGTCAACGCTGCCTGCTGCCGCTAAAATCTTGCCTGTGTGATACGTTAACGCCTTCTCAGGCGAAAAGCCGTTTTTGTCTGGTCATGTTTGACACTGAACCGATGAAACCCAGCAATACCGGCCGGCTGATAGCCGATATTTTGCCGGATACCGCGGCGTTTCAGTGGTCGCGTACCGAGCCGCCGCAGGCGTTGCTGGAGCTGGTACAGCATCCGGATTATCAGCCGATAGTGGTCTTTCCTGCGTCCTACGCCGGCGAAGCGCGCGAGGTCATTTCCACCCCGCCCGCCGGGAAACCGCCGCTGTTTATTATGCTGGACGGCACCTGGCCCGAAGCACGTAAAATGTTTCGTAAAAGCCCTTATCTGGATCATCTGCCGGTCATTTCCGTCGATTTATCGCGTCTTTCAGCTTATCGTCTGCGTGAAATCCATGCCGAAGGGCAATATTGTACCGCCGAAGTCGCCATAGCGTTGTTAGATCTGGCGGGAGATACCGAGGCGGCAACCGGTTTAGGTGAACATTTTACCCGTTTTAAAACGCGCTATCTGGCAGGAAAAACGCAACATCCGGGAAACGTCACAGCATAAAATAGCGAAAGCGTTTAAAATTATCCGGTCACTTCTGTGTAAGGGAAACCGGTATGAGCCAGCAAGGACTGGAAGCGCTACTGCGACCAAAATCGATCGCGGTGATTGGCGCATCAATGAAGCCCCACCGCGCGGGTTACCTGATGATGCGTAACTTGTTGGCGGGCGGATTCAATGGCCCCGTCCTTCCCGTGACGCCCGCCTGGAAAGCCGTTTTAGGCGTCATGGCCTGGCCGGATATCGCCAGTCTTCCTTTCACCCCCGATCTGGCTATTTTATGCACTAACGCCAGCCGTAACCTGGCGTTACTGGACGCGCTTGGCGCGAAAGGGTGTAAAACGTGCATTATCCTTTCTGCTCCCACGTCGCAACATGAAGAACTTCTTGCCTGTGCCCGGCATTATAAAATGCGTCTGCTGGGTCCAAACAGTCTTGGGCTCCTCGCGCCGTGGCAAGGGCTGAATGCCAGCTTTTCTCCCGTCCCGATTAAACAGGGCAAGCTCGCTTTTATTTCCCAGTCTGCCGCCGTTTCCAATACTATTCTTGACTGGGCGCAACAGCGTGAAATGGGCTTTTCCTACTTTATCGCGCTGGGCGATAGCCTGGATATTGATGTCGATGAACTACTGGACTATCTGGCACGCGACAGCAAGACCAGCGCGATTTTGCTCTATCTGGAACAGTTAAGCGACGCCCGCCGTTTTGTTTCCGCCGCCCGTAGCGCTTCACGTAACAAACCGATTCTGGTGATTAAAAGCGGCCGAAGCCCGGCTGCCCAGCGTTTACTTAATACCAGCGCGGGAATGGACCCTGCGTGGGATGCGGCCATCCAGCGCGCAGGCCTGCTGCGAGTCCAGGATACGCACGAGCTTTTTTCCGCCGTCGAAACACTGAGTCATATGCGTCCGCTACGCGGCGATAGACTGATGATTATCAGCAATGGCGCCGCGCCTGCCGCGCTGGCGTTAGATGAGTTGTGGTCGCGTAACGGCAAGCTGGCGACGTTGAGCGAAGAGACCTGCCTGCAACTACGGCAGGCGCTTCCCGCGCACATTGATATTGCCAATCCGCTGGATCTGTGTGATGACGCCAGCAGCGAACATTACGTCAAAACGCTGGATATCCTGCTCGCCAGTCAGGATTTTGACGCGCTTATGGTTATCCACTCTCCCAGCGCTGCCGCGCCGGGTACGGAAAGCGCCCATGCTCTGATCGAGACGATTAAGCGCCACCCCAGAGGCAAGTTTGTTACGCTGCTGACAAACTGGTGCGGCGAGTTCTCATCTCAGGAAGCAAGACGGCTATTCAGCGAAGCCGGATTACCAACCTACCGCACGCCGGAAGGCACGATTACCGCGTTTATGCATATGGTGGAATACCGGCGTAACCAGAAGCAACTGCGGGAAACGCCAGCGCTGCCGAGTAACCTGACGTCCAATACCGCTGAGGCGCATAATCTGTTACAGCGGGCGATTGCGGAAGGCGCCACCTCACTGGATACCCATGAAGTACAGCCGATTTTACACGCCTATGGGCTGCATACGCTCCCAACCTGGATTGCCAGCGACAGCGCTGAAGCGGTGCATATCGCCGAACAGATAGGCTATCCGGTAGCTCTCAAGCTGCGCTCGCCCGACATTCCGCATAAATCTGAAGTTCAGGGGGTCATGCTTTACCTGCGGACCGCAAGCGAGGTACAACAGGCCGCGAACGCCATTTTCGATCGTGTAAAGATGGCCTGGCCGCAGGCGCGGATTCACGGTTTGCTGGTACAAAGCATGGCTAACCGCGCCGGCGCGCAGGAGCTGCGTGTGGTGGTCGAGCACGATCCGGTGTTTGGTCCTTTGATTATGTTGGGTGAAGGCGGCGTAGAGTGGCGTCCGGAAGAGCAGGCTGTCGTCGCGCTGCCGCCGCTCAACATGAATCTGGCGCGCTATCTGGTGATTCAGGGCATTAAACAGCGGAAAATTCGCGCCCGTAGCGCGCTGCGTCCGCTGGATATTGTCGGTTTAAGCCAATTGCTGGTCCAGGTTTCAAACCTGATTGTCGACTGCCCGGAAATTCAGCGTCTGGATATCCATCCGCTGCTGGCTTCCGCCAGTGAGTTTACCGCGCTGGATGTGACGCTGGATATTGCCCCGTTTGATGGCGATAACGAAAGTCGACTTGCGGTACGCCCCTATCCCCACCAGCTTGAAGAGTGGGTGGAGATGAAAAATGGCGATCGCTGCCTGTTCCGTCCTATCCTGCCGGAAGATGAGCCCCACCTGCGACAATTCATCGCCCAGGTCACCAAAGAGGATCTTTACTACCGTTATTTCAGCGAGATCAACGAATTCACCCATGAAGATTTAGCCAACATGACGCAGATCGACTACGATCGAGAAATGGCCTTTGTGGCCGTGAGGCGGATGGACAATGCTGAAGAGATCCTCGGCGTAACGCGCGCGATCTCCGATCCTGACAACGTAGATGCCGAATTTGCCGTATTGGTGCGTTCAGATCTCAAAGGGTTGGGTTTAGGACGCCGTTTAATGGAGAAATTGATTGCCTATACTCGCGATCACGGATTGAAGCGGCTGAACGGTATTACGATGCCGAACAATCGCGGCATGGTCGCGCTGGCCAGAAAACTGGGATTTCAGGTCGATATTCAGCTCGAAGAGGGCATCGTGGGATTGACGCTGAATCTGGCCAAATGTGATGAATCGTGAGTAATGTACTGGAAATGTTGACCACTTTAACGGGTACTGATGTTATTATTGCTCGCTTATGTCGTCTGCATAGCACAGAGGACCCTTCAATGAACAGAGAAGAAATGCACTGTGATGTTGTCAAAATTTAAGCGTAATAAACATCAACAACACCTTGCCCAACTCCCTAAGATTTCTCAGTCAGTTGATGATGTAGATTTCTTTTATACTCCTGCTACTTTTCGGGAGACACTGCTGGAGAAAATCGCCAGCGCGACGCAGCGTATTTGTATCGTTGCCCTGTATCTGGAACAGGACGATGGGGGTAAAGGTATACTCGACGCGCTCTATGCGGCTAAACGGCAGCGTCCTGAACTGGACGTGAGGGTGCTGGTCGACTGGCATCGCGCGCAACGCGGGCGCATTGGCGCAGCGGCCTCGAATACCAATGCAGACTGGTATTGCCGACTGGCGCAGGAAAACCCCGGCATTGATGTCCCGGTTTACGGCGTACCGATTAATACGCGAGAAGCGCTTGGCGTACTGCATTTTAAAGGCTTTATCATTGATGATAGCGTCCTGTACAGCGGCGCCAGCCTGAACGATGTCTATCTCCATCAGCATGACAAATATCGCTACGATCGCTACCAGCTGATTCGCAATCGGCAAATGGCAGACATCATGTTTGACTGGGTGACGCAAAATCTGATGAATGGCCGTGGTGTGAATCGTCTGGATAATACCCAGCGTCCGAAAAGCCCGGAGATTAAAAACGATATCCGCTTATACCGTCAGGAGCTGCGTGATGCGTCATATCATTTTCAGGGTGACGCTAATGACGAGCAGCTCTCCGTTACGCCGCTGGTCGGGCTTGGAAAATCCAGTCTGCTGAACAAAACCATTTTCCATCTCATGCCCTGTGCGGAGCATAAGCTCACCATTTGTACCCCTTACTTCAATCTACCAGCGGTACTGGTGCGGAATATTATTCAGCTACTGCGCGACGGAAAGAAAGTCGAAATCATTGTTGGCGATAAAACCGCGAATGATTTTTACATTCCGGAAGATGAACCGTTCAAGATCATTGGCGCGTTACCCTATCTCTATGAGATTAACCTGCGCCGCTTCCTGAGCCGTTTACAGTATTACGTCAATACCGATCAGCTTGTGGTGCGTCTGTGGAAAGATGACGACAATACCTATCATTTGAAAGGGATGTGGGTAGATGATAAATGGATGCTACTCACCGGCAACAATCTGAATCCTCGCGCCTGGCGTCTGGATCTGGAAAACGCCATTCTGATCCACGATCCTAAGCAAGAGCTTGCCCCTCAGCGGGAAAAAGAGCTGGAACTTATCCGAACGCACACAACCATCGTAAAACATTATCGTGACCTGCAGAGCATTGCCGACTATCCGATAAAAGTGCGTAAATTGATTCGCCGTCTGCGCCGGATCCGCATCGACAGATTAATTAGCCGTATCCTGTAATCGAAGCCCCGTCCTGTACGGGGTTTTCTCTTAGGAGTGAACTGGTGCGCGTGTTGATTCCTTTTGCGGTGTTGTTTCTCTCCGGGTGCAGCCATCTGGCTAACGACCACTGGAGCGGTCGGGATAAAGCCCAACATTTTATGGCATCAGCGATGCTATCGGCAGCCGGTAATGAGTATGCGCGCCATCAGGGAGTAAGCCCTGATCGCAGCGCAGCGATAGGGCTGATGTTTTCTTTGAGTCTCGGAGCCTCAAAAGAACTCTGGGACAGCCGCCCGGAAGGCAGCGGCTGGAGCTGGAAAGATTTTGTCTGGGATGTCGCTGGCGCGACAACCGGTTACGCTATCTGGCAAATGGCGCGATACTAAAGGCGTAAGCCCTTTCCTTTACGGTGCAACATCAACGAAACCAGGAAAGCCAGAACGGCCATCGCGGTAACATACCAGAAGAACGAACTCTCCATACCGACAGATTTTAGCGACAGCGCGACATATTCCGCAGAGCCGCCAAATAACGCATTTGCTACCGCGTAAGATAAACCGACGCCCAGGGCGCGAACCTGCGCCGGAAACATCTCCGCTTTCAGGATCCCGCTAATCGAGGTATAGAAACTCACAATCAATAGCGCGCACATCACTAAAGCAAATGCGGCATAAGGCGACGTCACATTCTGCAACGCGGAGAGAATTGGAACGGTGAAAAGCGTCGCGAGTGCGCCAAAACATAGCATAGAGGTGCGCCTGCCAATCTTATCGGATAACGCGCCGAATAACGGCTGCACCAACATGAAAACACACAGCGCAGCCGTCATAATGCCGCTGGCGACATTGGCATGCATACCTGCTGTATTTACCAGATATTTCTGCATATAGGTGGTGAAGGTATAAAAGCACAGCGAGCCTGCCGCGGTGAAACCAAGCACCATCAAAAAGGCTTTGCGATTACGCCACAAACCTTTCAACGAACCGGCTTCTTTTAATGCGCGAGTCTCATGCTTCGAGGTTTCATCCAGCTGGCGACGTAGCCATAACGCCACAACCGCTAGCACGGCGCCCAGCGCAAAGGGAATACGCCATCCCCAGGCACGAAGCTCAGCATCCTCCAGAACCTGCTGCAAAATCACAACGACCAGCAATGCCAGTAGTTGGCCACCGATAAGCGTAACGTACTGAAACGACGCGAAAAATCCCTTACGACCTTCAAGCGCAACTTCACTCATATATGTCGCGCTGGTCCCATACTCTCCCCCTACCGAGAGCCCCTGAAATAACCTTGCAATAAGTAGCAGCGCCGGTGCCCAGGTGCCGATGGTATCGTAACCAGGTAAGCAGGCAATCACCAGCGACCCCATGCACATCATGCACACCGAAATCAACATTGAGGCTTTGCGCCCGCGTCGATCGGCAATGCGTCCAAACAGCCAACCACCGATAGGCCGCATTAAAAAACCGGCGGCAAAGACGCCTGCCGTTTGCAAAAGCTGAGTAGTGGTATTACCAGAAGGAAAGAAGATATGTGCAAAATAGAGCGAGCAGAAAGAGTAGACGTAGAAATCAAACCATTCCACTAAGTTTCCGGAAGAGGCCCCCACGATAGCCCATATGCGTCGCCGCATCTCCGGAGCCTCAGCGTTGTTTTTATCTATACGCTGAATAATTTCTGCCATACTGTTCTCCTTGTTGCCAGGCTTAATCGGCCTTTTATTTTGGAGATTCAGATTACGCGAGACCCAAAAGTAAATAAAGTGTTAATTATTTGTTTGCTAATTTTTATCCCCACCGTGCCTGATGCTGGCGTTTCCGTTTCAGATAGTCTTCGTCCTGACGGATTTTATCCCACCAACCTTTGAAAACCGTTGCCGCCGCGGCCTTAATAGGATCATTACCCCGTGTATTCAGGCTGCCGTCTTCGGCATACTTTTTACCGCCTTTATAGTTAGCGTATCGCCTGGCGCGGGTGTATCCCATCTGAATAAATTTACGCGCCATGTCCATACCAACGAAATCATCCTGCTGCCGGTAAGCTTCGAACAACTGGTAGATCTGCTCTGCGGATTTCATCGCCGATGCTTCATCTTTATAGCGCCAGAAAGGAAGAATTTCGCTTTTGTAGGGCTCAACCAGTAGCACCCCCTGCTCGCCTCGTCCAACCTGATACAATTCAGGCTGCTGGCGGAAGTCGATGCTGGAAAAGTCCTGCTGGTAGTTAAAAGGTTTGATAGCCAATGAAAATCCTCACTGCTTATATAAGCACGTGTAAAGGATAGTTCATCGTTAACGATTGGGTGGGTTGTGCTCTTGTCGGTTCTACAAGAGCACCAGCTTCGTAGGCGGGATATTCCTGTAGGCCGGATAAGGCGGAGCCGCCATCCGGCGGTGCAGGTTGCCTGATGGCGCTGCGCTTATCAGGCCTACATTTTTACAGTTACCACACACGCAAAAAAGCCCGTCCGTCAGGATGGGCTTCTTCACTAAATTGATGCCTGGCAGTTTATGGCGGGCGTCCTGCCCGCCACCCTCCGGGCCGTTGCTGCGCAACGTTCAAATCCGCTCCCGGCGGATTTCTCCTCCTCAGGAGAGTGCTCACCGACAGACCACAGATAAAACAAAAGGCCCTGTCTTCCGACAGGGCCCTTCGTTTTATTTGATGCCTGGCAGTTCCCTACTCTCGCATGGGGAAACCCCACACTACCATCGGCGCTACGGCGTTTCACTTCTGAGTTCGGCATGGGGTCAGGTGGGACCACCGCGCTACGGCCGCCAGGCAAATTCTTTTGTGCTCAGTACGCAATTCTTTATCGCATCAGCGGCGTTGCCTGCGCTCGTAAACTCAGTCACATACTTCTGTATGCTCCTTCCTTTCCTTCGCTTGCCGCCTTGCTGCTGCGCAAATTATTGCGTACTCAACTCTGAATCAGTGCTGAAAATCGTCTTCTCATCCGCCAAAACATCTTCGGCGTTGTAAGGTTAAGCCTCACGGTTCATTAGTACCGGTTAGCTCAACGCATCGCTGCGCTTACACACCCGGCCTATCAACGTCGTCGTCTTCAACGTTCCTTCAGGAGA
>NZ_JBEUJY010000008.1:0-225533 GCF_043356775.1 Salmonella sp. SJTUF15581
CCCACGTACATCATGTAGCGAAGCGTGGTGGTGCTGGCGTTAAAGGTGAAGCGCGCATTGGCATAGAAGCTGAACGATACGGCGATAACAAAACCGGAAAAGTTCGCCAACGCCTGATGCGTATGCATCCCATACACACAAAAAGCAAATACGCCCCAATGAATAAGCGTGTTAAGAACACCGATCGATGTGTACTTAGCGAATAACTTCAACATTATGAAAATCAGCGGATTCGGAAAGGTCTGGAGTGTAGCACTACAAATTGCTTTGATCGATATAAACGATCAATAATATGATATTTAATAGTTTAAACTTATTGTTATCTTATTAATTGATCGTTGTTACCGATCGATTGGGGCTACTGATTGCTGAGTGGGTTGGGACAAAAACGGGACACACAAAGCTTTGCATCGGCTTGCAAGGCTTTGCATGTTTTTCGAAGATGGGGCGAGTGTGAGTGCCGTAGTAATGGGATAACTTGTTGTTAGCTCAAGTAGTTCCAGAAACATCTAAGCCGTGGGTCGCAGGTTCGAATCCTGCAGGGCGCGCCATTTAACCTCTCAAAATTATGTTAATCCGTAAGCTTCTGCGGCGGCGACGTTGCGCCATCCGCTGTACGTGACGCTAATATGCAAATAACTAATTGCGTTTAATCTGTTTATGGTACTCCTCAGCCTAGATCTCGTGGGAGAAAGAATGGGCATTATTCATCGATTGATGGATGACCATTGCTTTTTCATGGTCGTCCATTTCAGAAAAGGGTGTCGCATTTTCCACTGTAGTCAGGGCGCTGGGTTTCTGTGTCTGAGCCATTTGCTGGTGCGCGAAGGCGTCACCGTTATTCATCATCTCATGCGCCGTGGCGGATAATTGGCGAGATTCCATTTTCTCTGCGGCTTTTACGCCAGCTGAAATAAAAAAACGACAGCTAAAAGGGATGTAAACTTATTTATCTTATTTCTCCGGTGTGGGTTAATAAGAGAAATAATAAAACAGTTGTTGGGGCTGGCGCGTGACGGGATAATGGCGATGATGTCAGAGTATTTTGCTGGCTAGTGATAGCGCCTTTCACTATCGCTACAGTTCAACGGAGGTGTTTGGGTAATGTCAAAATAAAACGAGGAGCGCGCGTATCGGAGGTGACAGAAACTTTTCCCTGATGCGCAATGACGATGGATTTTACAATTGCCAGGCCTATACCGCTGCCTTCCCCTTTACGCTGGCGGGAGGGATCAACGCGATAAAAACGATCGAAAAGGCGCGGCAAATGTTCCGGCGCGATTGGCGTACCGGGGTTTTCAACAATAATATGTATCTGGTCGTCCGCTTCTTTTATCCGAAGAGTAATGGTTTTACCTGGCGGCGTATAGCGCATCGCATTAGAGAGTAAATTACTGATCGCTCTGCGCAGCATGATGGGATCGCCGGTGATTCAGCAGGCGCGGCCTTCAAAGCGCAAGCTCCCAACACCTTTTCGGCAGAAACACTCAATGAGGCGCTCTACCACGGGGCGGTGCTCCGGGTGCGGCCAAAAGCCATGACGGTAGCGGTGATTATCGCCGGTCTGCTACCTGTTTTATGAGGGACCGGCGCGGGTTCTGAGGTGATGAGCCGTATTACCGCGCCGTTGCTGTCGCTGTTTATCATTCCGGTAGCCTACAAGCTGATGTGGCTGCGCAGGCATCGTCGCCTTGCGGCATAACGTGTGTCGCCCGCCTGCGGCGTCAAACTGTAGGCGGGTTCAGCCTACGTTTATCGTCCGAGCGCGCTGACCCGTTTGCGGTACTCGCCTGGTGTACAACCGAATTCACGGACAAAAGCTTTGTGAAAAGAAGATTCGCTCGCATAACCTACCGACTCGGCAATCACCATCACCGGCAGCGCTTCACGCGACAGGGTCTGGGCGGCGATTTGCAGGCGCAGCGTTGTTAACACGGCTAAGGGCGTTGTAGCGGACACGTCGCGAAATAGCTGGGCGAAGCTCGCCCGCGACATGTGTACCCGTTGCGCCAGCGTTTCGACCGTCCAGGGATGCGCCGGTGTTTCCAGCATGTGAAGGATCACGCGGCCCAGCCGGGGATGCAGCAATAAATTGAGCACGCTTTTCGCTGTGCCAGCCTGCGATAGCCAGTCGCGAACGGCGAGGGTAAACAGCGTGGCGCACTGCTGACTGTATAAGACATCAGCGCCAGGTAAATGGCGTTCTGACTCCTGCTGTAACAGCAAAATGGCGGCGTTAAGCCAGATACTGGCGGGGCTATGCGGCGGCGGGGCAAGACATAACACTTCCGGCAACGCGGTAAGGAAATAACGTGACGTCGTGTGCAGACGTAGACTACCGCACACGATATGTGTCGGTGCTTCGCCAGACTGGCGCAAACGGTGGGCGGAGTTTTGCGGCAGAATCACCACCTTTCCCGGCGTAAGCGTCATGGCGTCGCCGGTAGGCATTTCCAGTTGCGCTTCGCCCTGCGTAACGGTATGCCAGCGAATCACCGATAGCTCGCCAGCGGCGTGCGGCAACTGCCAGTCGCCGCCTAACGGGCAATTCTTGTCGATTGAGCCCTGAGGGGCGTTAAGCGTCAATAGCCGACTAAGCGCATCCATATAGACTCCAAAACAGATTCTTTTTCAAAAATAGGGATAACCATTTCTGTCTCTGATCACTATATTTCGGACTCAATGTCATTTCTACTCTTGTTTTTGCTAACCGCCAATTTAGACGATAAGACAAAAAATGACGCGTTGCGGATAACCCTGTTTTTTTTGACGTTATTTATACTTGTCCTGACAAACAGATGGTGATTTGGCGGAGAAAGAAGATGACACAGTATCAGGCGCTCATTATTGGTTTTGGCAAGGCAGGAAAAACGTTGGCGGCAACTCTGGCGAAGACGGGATGGCGCGTGGCGATTATCGAACAGTCCGCCAGTATGTTCGGCGGAACCTGCATCAACATTGGCTGTATTCCAACGAAAACGCTGGTGCATGACGCGGAACGTGAGGGCGATTTTTCTGTCGCCATGCAACGCAAAGCGGCGGTTGTAAATTTTTTACGCGACAAAAATTTTCATAATCTTGCCGACCTGGACAATGTCGATGTGATTGAGGGAAGGGCGGAGTTTATTGATAACCATACCTTACGGGTATTTCAGGCGGACGGCGAGCGGGTGTTACGGGGAGAAAAGATCTTCATTAATACTGGCGCAGAGTCGGTGATCCCGGCTATTACGGGCTTAACAACGACGGCAGGGGTGTTCGATAGCACCGGGCTACTCAGCCTGAGCCAGCGTCCGGCGCGGCTGGGGATTTTAGGCGGCGGTTATATTGGCCTTGAATTTGCCTCAATGTTCGCCAACTTCGGTACGAAGGTCACTATCTTTGAAGCATCGCTGCAATTCCTGCCTCGTGAAGATCGGGATATCGCGCAGGCAATTACCCGCATTTTACAGGAAAAGGGCGTCGAGCTGATTTTAAACGCCAACGTACAGGCCGTATCCTCAAAGGAGGGCGCGGTACAAGTAGAAACGCCGGAAGGCGCGCATCTTGTGGATGCCCTGCTGGTGGCGTCGGGGCGAAAACCGGCGACGGCTGGTTTACAGTTGCAGAACGCCGGCGTGGCGGTGAACGAACGCGGCGGGATCATCGTGGATGATTACCTGCGTACCACGGCGGACAATATCTGGGCGATGGGCGACGTTACCGGTGGGTTGCAGTTTACCTATATTTCACTGGATGATTTTCGTATTGTACGCGACGGGTTATTGGGAGATGGCAAACGCAGTACCCGCGATCGCCAGAATGTTCCGTATTCCGTCTTTATGACGCCGCCGCTCTCTCGTGTCGGGCTGACGGAAGAACAAGCGCGGGCAAGCGGCGCAACGGTGCAGGTGGTGACATTACCGGTGGCGGCGATCCCTCGCGCCCGTGTTATGAACGATACTCGTGGCGTACTAAAAGCGGTAGTGGACGTGAATACGCAGCGTATTGTAGGGGTGTCATTGTTATGCGTCGATTCTCATGAAATGATTAATATCGTTAAAACCGTTATGGATGCAGATTTACCTTATACGGTGTTACGCGACCAGATATTTACCCATCCTACAATGAGTGAGTCTTTAAACGATCTCTTCTCTCTCATTAAGTAAAACATAAATAACGTAGCCCTGTTAATCAGGGCTTTTTTTTGCCTGTCAGGCTATAAAAATACGCCAGGACAAATATGCTGGCGTCTGAAAGAAAAGGCTTTAGTCAGGCATAACGTATTATAACACCATTGAAATAACCCACGACTGGAAATCTCGATGTTAAAAATTACCACGCTTATTGCTTCATTATTGGCTGCGCCGCTGGCGTTTTCCGCCTCCGCCCAGCCGCTAACTGACGTTGAATATATCAGCGTTTCTGCGGTGTCAGCAACGCCGTCAATGCTTGAAGACGCTATTGCCAGACTGGCGCAAAGTAAACAGGCGTCGTCATGGAAAATTACGTCCATGCGTATTGATAATACGGGTTACGCCACTGCGATATTATATAAATAAGGAGAGCCTGAGATGGATAAATATCTTCGTCTGTTAAGTCAGGGGGATCGGCTGGGATTAACATTAATTCGCCTGAGTATCGCCATCGTTTTTATCTGGATTGGACTACTAAAATTTGTGCCCTATGAGGCAGACAGTATTACCCCGTTTGTAGCGAACAGCCCGTTTATGTCTTTTTTCTATGAACATCCGGAAGAATATCGTCAGCATCTGACTCATGAGGGCGAACTAAAACCGGAGGAACGCGCCTGGCAAACGGCCAATAATACGTATGCGTTTTCGGATGGTCTGGGCGTGGTGGAATTGATTATCGCGGCGCTGGTACTGGCTAACCCTGTCAGCCGCTGGTTAGGGCTGGCAGGCGGCGTGCTGGCATTCCTGACGCCATTTGTCACGCTGTCGTTTTTAATCACCACGCCGGAGGCCTGGGTTATGCCGCTGGGCGATGCGCATTATGGTTTTCCGTATTTATCGGGCGCCGGACGGCTGGTATTAAAAGATACGTTAATGCTGGCAGGTGCGGTGATGATCATGGCGGACTCCGCCCGTTCGTTACTTTTACAGCGACAGTAGCGACCCTCTTACCCTCTTACCCTCTTACCCTCTTTATGCCGCGATTCGTCGGATGGCGCTTGCGCCATCCGACAATGTGTTGATGAATGATGAACTACCCTGACAGAAGTTCCTGTTCCACCTGTTGAACCTGCGCCTCCAGCGTATTGCGAATTTCGGTTAGCGCCCGTTCCTGCTCGGAGAAATAGGCTTCCTTATCCGCAACGGAAGAGGCGAGCCGCCAGGCGTTTTCCGTTTCCAGTTGCGTTATCTCTTTCAACAGCGCGTCGATTTGCGTGCGGAGCTGGCGTATTTTATGGCGCAGATGTTCCAGATTATTTAGCCTGTCGCTTGCCATCATCGGTTCCAGACCGCTTTGCAGCTGCGTCAATAACGCGCGAATTGCCGCCAGATCGGCATTCTGCCGCGCCTGATTAAGCTGTACCATCATCTGGTGCGCTTTTTCTTTCAATTCATCGGCGACCACATCCGGGTGACACAGGCGGCTGGCCTGACGCCACAAACGTTTTAATTCACTGCGTTCGTCAGCCGACAAACGTTGATCGCGGGCGTAGCGGAATTGCGCTTCCTGCTGCTGCTCCCGGTACTGGTGATAGTCCTGTTCCGCATTTTCCTGCGCCTGGCGGAATGCGCTGTCGTCCTGATGGGAAAAATCCGCTTCCAGCTCGCGAATTTCCGCCAGCAACGCGGTAATTAATTCCGTCTGCTGCTGGATTCGCTGACGGATTCCCACCGCTTCGCGCGAGGCGGCATTCAATCCTGTCCACTGCTGTTTTAGCGTTGCCAGTTGATCCACGGCCTGGGAAATAAATTGCAGGCAGGATTGATAATCCTTTTCCCGGCGTTTTATTTCGGCTTCTTGCTTACGCTGCATACTCACCGCGAGCTGTTTACGCAACTCCAGAATACGGCTCATCAACGGCCCGAGGCGCAGATGATAGAGGTCGTTGAAATCGTCGAGGATTTGTACCCGCGCATTTCGTTTGTCAATCAGATCGCGAAGTTGGGCTTCAAGCGCTTTCAGCTCCAGTTTACTGGCGGCAATAGAGGGATCTTGCCACGTCGAGAGCGCCCGTTGAGTCTGTAGCCAGGCGGCGATCTCTTGCATGGCGTCACTGAATCGACGAGCTTCAATCGCCTGGGCAATCGCGCTGATTACGGCATCCTGCGGCTCATTTTTCAGGTAGATGAGCTGCTGACGGATAATCTCTTCGTCCTCAAGTTCGATGGCGCTTTTGATGATCTCTAAACGTTTGATGATCTTATTCATGACGTTGATGCCTGGCGTGGCTCAAAAACGGATAACAGATACCAGGTCTGATTCACCTTTTTGAAAATACTGAAAAAATACTAAATGTATTCTGTAGGGTGTCGTACTTTTCGTCCAGAGTTATTCACATATTTTATACTCGGCGTCTGTCACCCGTAACGTTCTATATCGGCGCGTACTCTTTTCTTTTTACTCCCCGCGACATCTTTTTTTACACGATAACGTTAACGTCCGGAGTTGAGCCTTGACAAACGATTGCGCCTTGCGGCAGCGAGAGCGAAATGTTAAAAGGTGCCCCTCAATAAAAACGATACAGGGGTAGGACGTGAAAAACGCGTCAACTGCATCCGGCGCCAGCGTGTCGGATGCCGCGTCGAAGAATGAACCGACGCTTCAACGGGGGTTGCAAAACCGCCATATTCAGCTAATTGCGCTGGGCGGCGCCATTGGCACCGGACTGTTTCTGGGCATCGGCCCGGCGATTCAAATGGCGGGGCCAGCTGTTTTGTTGGGCTATGGCGTTGCCGGGATTATCGCTTTTCTCATTATGCGCCAGTTGGGCGAAATGGTCGTGGAAGAGCCAGTTTCCGGCTCGTTTGCCCACTTCGCCTGGAAATATTGGGGGCCGTTTGCGGGTTTTTTGTCGGGCTGGAACTATTGGGTCATGTTTGTGCTGGTCGGGATGGCGGAGCTGACCGCGGCGGGCATCTATATGCAGTACTGGCTGCCTGATGTACCAACATGGGTATGGGCGGCGGCGTTTTTTATTATCATTAATGCCGTAAATCTGGTGAACGTTCGTCTGTATGGCGAAACGGAATTCTGGTTCGCGCTGATTAAAGTGCTGGCGATTATTGGCATGATAGGTTTTGGTCTGTGGCTGCTGTTCTCCGGCCACGGCGGCGAACATGCCAGCATTGATAACCTCTGGCGTTATAACGGTTTCTTCGCTACCGGTTGGCATGGTTTGCTTCTGTCGCTGGCGGTGATTATGTTTTCTTTTGGCGGACTGGAGCTGATCGGCATTACTGCGGCGGAAGCGCGCGATCCGCAAAAAAGCATCCCGAAAGCGGTGAATCAGGTGGTATACCGTATTTTGCTGTTCTACATCGGTTCGCTGGTGGTGTTGCTGGCGCTCTATCCGTGGGTAGAGGTGAAATCCAATAGCAGCCCTTTTGTGATGATCTTCCATAACCTGGACAGTAATGTGGTGGCTTCGGCGCTGAATTTCGTTATTCTGGTCGCGTCGCTTTCGGTGTATAACAGCGGCGTTTATTCGAATAGCCGAATGCTGTTCGGCCTGTCCGTACAAGGCAATGCGCCGAAATTTTTAACCCGCGTCAGCCATCGCGGCGTGCCGGTGAACTCGCTGATACTTTCCGGAGCGATTACCTCGCTGGTGGTGCTGATCAACTATCTGTTGCCGCAAAAAGCGTTTAGCCTGTTGATGGCGCTGGTTGTCGCGACGCTATTGCTAAACTGGATAATGATTTGTCTCGCGCATTTACGTTTTCGCGCGGCGATGCGTCGTAAAGGGCGCGAGACGCAATTTAAGGCGCTGTTCTATCCCGCCGGAAACTATTTGTGCATTGCGTTTCTGGCGCTGATTCTGGTGTTAATGTGTACGATGGACGATATGCGATTGTCGGCGATTTTGCTGCCGGTATGGATTGTATTCCTGTTTATCGCGTTTACCGTTTTGCGCCGTAAGGCTCATTAACTTTTTTGCCCGATCCCATGCTCATGCGATCGGGCAATCCATTAATGCCGCAATGTCCCTGACAGCGCGCGAATATCGCTGCCGGTCGGCGTCTGATGAATACGCAAGCCAAACTCTTCCACCACGGCAAAAATATGGTCGAAAATATCGGCCTGGATGCTCTCATATTCCAGCCACACGACGGTATTGGTAAAGGCGTAGATCTCTATCGGCAAACCATGATCGTCAGGCGCCAGTTGGCGTACCATCAGCGTCATATCTTTACGGATGCGCGGATGGTGGCGTAAATATTCGTTCAGATAGGCGCGAAATGTCCCGATATTGGTCATTCGGCGGTGATTTAAGGCTGATTCCGGCGCATCCAGTTGTTTATTCCATTCATCGATTTCCTGATGACGGCTGGTAAGGTACGGCTTTAACAGTTGCGCGGTTAACAGCCGCTGTTTTTCATCATCATCCAGAAAATGGATACTGGTCGCGTCAATATTAATACTGCGTTTAATCCGGCGTCCGCCGGACGCAGACATGCCGCTCCAGTTTTTGAACGAGTCGGAAACCAGTGACCAGGTGGGAATGGTGGTGATGGTATTATCCCAGTTGCGTACTTTTACCGTGGTTAAGCCAATATCAATGACCGCGCCATCTGCGCCATATTTTGGCATCTCCAGCCAGTCGCCCAGTTTGAGCATATCGTTGGCGGAAAGCTGGATACCGGCAACCAGGCCAAGAATCGGGTCTTTAAAGACCAGCATTAATACCGCGGCCATCGCGCCCAGCCCGCTGATTAAAATTGCTGGTGACTGGCCAATCAGCAGTGAGATCATCAGAATGCCGACGATAATTGCGCCGATGAGCTTAATACCCTGAAATATTCCTTTTAGCGGTAACTGAGAGGCGGCGGGCCATTTTTGCGATAGATTGAAAATCACGTCCAGCAGAGAAAATAACGACAGCAGGGCGTAGGTCATAATCCATAACTGCGCGCAGGTCGTCAGGATATCCGCAGCCTCACTGCCTTTTTGTAGCCAGAGCGCGGCCTGAATATTGACAATGATGCCTTGCAGCGTAAAAGCCAGACGATGGAATAATTTATTCTGGGTAATAATTTGCAGCCACAGGCGGGAACTGGCGTTGGCACGTTTTTCGAAAGCGCGCAGTACTATCCAGTGCAAAATAATATGCACGACAACTGCTGTCAGAAAAATAATACCAAATATCACCACCAGCGACGTGGTGTGATTCATTTCAATTCCCGCTAAATCTTCTACCTGGGATATCAATTCCTGCATAATCTCTCCTTTATAAACAGCAGCCTATGATGACTGCTGAATGGCATTTATGCAAATCAGGACGCCTGCGCTTCCGGCATAATCAGCAACAGACGGGTAAAAGCGCCTCTGGGGTTATCCATACGCTATATTTTATCCAGCGCCCTATAAACGTCGTTATTTTACGCGGTTCCCTCTTTTTGAACAGGCGCCAGTACGTCAACAATGAATGAAAACTTTTTAACCAGATGTTTAAAACGATTGCAATATCTCTGTCGGATAATGATTAGCACCGTCGTACCTATCAACAATAACATTAAGGAACATCGGATGACCCAAAAGCGTACCCTGCTAAAATACGGCATACTCTCGCTGGCGCTGGCCGCGCCATTATCTGCCTGTGCGTTTGATTCTCTTACGGTAATTGGCGATAGCCTTAGCGATACCGGGAATAACGGTCGCTGGACCTGGGATAGTGGTCAAAATAAGCTCTACGACGAACAGTTGGCCGAACGATATGGGCTGGAATTAAGCCCTTCCAGCAATGGCGGCTCTAATTATGCCGCCGGCGGCGCGACGGCGACCCCGGAATTAAACCCGCAGGATAATACCGCGGATCAGGTACGGCAGTGGCTTGCCAAAACGGGGGGAAAAGCCGACCACAACGGTTTGTATATTCACTGGGTCGGCGGAAACGATCTGGCGGCGGCCATCGCGCAACCAACCATGGCACAGCAAATAGCCGGTAATAGCGCCACTAGCGCGGCGGCGCAGGTAGGGCTGTTACTGGATGCCGGCGCCGGGCTGGTCGTGGTGCCAAACGTACCGGATATTAGTGCGACGCCAATGCTTCTGGAGGCGGTAATCACCGCCGGGCTGGGCGCAGCGGCACCCCCGGCGCTAAAAGCGGCGTTAGAGGCGCTGGCGGAGGGAGCTACGCCCGATTTCGCCAGTCGGCAACAGGCGATCCGCAAGGCGTTGCTGGCGGCGGCTGCAACGGTAAGCAGCAATCCGTTTATTCAGCAACTGCTCGTTGAGCAACTGCTGGCGGGCTATGAAGCGGCGGCAGGGCAGGCGTCAGCTCTGACCGATTATTATAATCAGATGGAAGAGAAGGGGCTGGAGCAACACGGCGGCAATATAGCCCGTGCCGATATCAACGGCCTCTTTAAGGAAATTCTTGCCAACCCGCAGGCGTTTGGTCTGACAAATACCGTAGGCATGGCCTGCCCGCCGGGCGTATCCGCTTCGGCGTGCTCCTCGGCAATGCCTGGATTTAATGCGTCGCAGGACTATCTGTTTGCCGATCATTTACATCCCGGTCCGCAGGTCCATACCATTATTGCGCAATATATCCAGTCGATCATTGCCGCGCCGGTACAGGCGACATATCTGAACCAAAGCGTTCAGTCGATGGCGCAAGGTAGTCGTACCACGCTTGACAGCCGTTATCAGCAGCTTCGCCAGGGGGAAAATCCTGTTGGTTCACTGGGCATGTTCGGTGGATACAGCGGGGGATATCAACGTTATGATAATAATGAGGCCGACGGGAACGGTAATCATAATAATCTGACGGTTGGCGTCGATTATCAGCTTAACGAGCAGGTACTGCTGGGAGGGCTGATAGCCGGTTCTCTGGATAAGCAACATCCTGACGATAATTATCGTTATGACGCCCGTGGTTTTCAGGCCGCCGTATTCAGCCATTTACGCGCCGGTCAGGCGTGGCTGGATAGCGATTTACACTACCTGTCCGCTAAATTCAGTAACATTCAGCGCAGTATCACGCTCGGTGCGCTAAGACGGGTGGAAGAGGGCGAAACCAACGGTAGGCTGTGGGGCGCGAGGTTAACCAGTGGTTATGATTTTGTCATGATGCCGTGGTTAACGACCGGACCGATGCTGCAATATGCATGGGATTACAGCCACGTTAATGGTTATAGCGAGAAGCTCAATACCAGTACATCAATGCGTTTTGGCGACCAAAACGCCCATTCGCAGGTGGGTAGCGCGGGTTGGCGTCTGGATCTCCGCCACAGCATCATTCACTCCTGGGCGCAGATTAATTATCGCCGTCAGTTTGGCGATGATACGTATGTGGCGAACGGCGGCCTTAAATCGACCGCGCTGACGTTTAGCCGCGACGGAAAAGCGCAGGATAAAAACTGGGTTGATATCGCGATTGGCGCAGATTTTCCGCTGTCGGCAACGGTGTCCGCTTTCGCCGGGCTGGCGCAAACGGCAGGGTTAAGCGATGGCAATCAAACCCGTTATAACGTTGGGTTTAGCGCCCAATTTTGATGACACGCCAGGGAGGGCCAACCCCGTTCGTTCGTGACACGATGAGCCGAAAGCGCAACGGTAAGTTTTATAAAAAGTAAGTATTTTCAAAAATGTGGGTGAAGCCTGTGACGTCGTTTGTAAATTATCGTATAAGCGGAGTTTACGTTTTTGGCGGGGCGCAGGTATGAATAAAGAGTCCATATTTCGTCAGTTGGAGCTACGGCTGGCCGGATGTTCACTAACAGCCGACGCGTTAAGCGGGTTTAGCGCAATGGCGATTGCCGACAGTCTCAGGCAAAAACGCAGCATTATTAGTCACCATCTTAATAACTTGCATCGTGAGCAGCGGGTGGTCAAAGTGAATAGCCGCCCGGTGCTGTTCCTGCCCGTCGAGGCGCTACGTCGTCACCACCGGTTGGCGGTTCGGCAGGGGGATTACGCGTCCATTCAGGCGCTGTGCGCGGAGCGGCAGGACAGTCTGGAGCTGCTCATTGGCGCACAGGGCAGCTTGCAGGAGTCCCTGCGTCAGTGTAAGGCGGCGATCAGTTATCCCGGCGCGGGCTTGCCTTTGCTGCTGCGCGGCCCGACGGGGACAGGAAAAAGTTTTTTGGCGCGTCAACTTTGGCAGTATGCCATCGAGCAGGGCATTTTGCCCCCGGAGGCGCCCTTTACCGTGTTTAACTGCGCCGAATACGCTAATAACCCGGAATTGCTGACGTCAAAATTATTTGGTCATGCTAAAGGTGCTTTTACCGGCGCAGACAGAGCGGTATCCGGGTTAATTGAGACCAGTAATGGCGGCGTATTGTTTATCGATGAAGTGCACCGTCTACCGCCGGAAGGGCAGGAAAAACTGTTCCATTTTATGGATAACGGCACCTGGCGTCGCTTAGGCGAAAGCAGCGATGAACGCAGCGCCACGGTACGTCTGATATTCGCCTCTACCGAAGATCTGGAAAAGCACTTTCTGGCGACATTTATTCGCCGGATACCGGTCATTGTCAAAATTCTGCCTATCGCCGAACGCGGACAATATGAGCGGCTGGCGTTTATTCACCATTTTTTTCGTCGCGAGGCGCAGCGTCTTCATCACGATTTGTCGCTGGATAGTGAAATTATCAGCCAACTGATGCAGGAGACCCTGGAAGGGAATGTCGGCGGCCTGGAAAATCTCATTCGTAATATTTGCGCCAGCGCCTGGACTTTCGGCCAGCGTGACGATGGGGTACTGGAAGTAAAAGCCGGGCAACTGCCGGATCGTCTGCTGATGGAGGTGCCCTTTACCGTTCCGCAGACGGCGGAACGCGTCATGATTTATCGCGAAGGTGGCGTTTTTCCGCGAGTTTCCGGTCAGCATCAGGAATATTTACGGTTGACGGAAAACATTTGCGGCCTGTGCGAAGAGCTGGCGCAGGAGAATATTTCCGCACGGACGTTTGACAAGCTGGTCTATCAAAACCTCACGTTATATCTCGATGCCTTAATGAATAAAGAGAGCCCTCGCGCTCGTCAGGACAAGCGGCTGCGTTTTATCGAAGATGTCGGGAAAGCGATCGCTGCACATTACGATCTCGAACTGAATGCGGAATTCGCTTATCTCACTGGACGTTACCTTACCAGCCTGCCGTTAACGCCGGTGGAGGCGTCGCCATCGGTTCGCCATGTGATGCTGCGCTGGCTGGAGGAGGCGCCGGGGCTGGCGCAGCGTGTGGCGCAAAAACTGCTGGACGTGGTAAATAATAAATATGATTTGTTGATCGACACGCTCGACAGACTGGTCGTGGCGGCCATAGTCAGTAATGCCATTGACGCCACCAGCGGCGGTAAGGTAAAAGCGCTTATCATCGCGCATGGTTATTCGACCGCCAGCAGCATTGCAGGCGTGGCGAACCGTCTGATTGGCGAAAAGATTTATCATGCGATGGATATGCCGATGGAGGTCGCGTTTAGCGATGTCAGCCGGGCCATTGTCGATTATCTCCAGCATACGGATACCCGCGCAGGCGTCATGGTGCTGATCGATATGGGATACACCAAAGAGATCGCCGATGCGCTTTTGAGCGTAATTCATGGCCCGCTGGTGGTGGTCGATAACGTTACGACGCGTCTGGCGCTGAACGTGGCCAGCGAGATCGCGCTGCAAAAAAACATCGAACAGATCGCCGAAGAGATCGTCCCGTTAAATCAGTCGCGCTGGGATGTCTTCTGGCCCGCGCAGAAAAAAGCGCGCGCGCTGCTGGTGACCTGTATTACCGGCATCGGGACGGCGTTTAAATTTAAAAATTTGATGGAAAAAAGTCAGTTGACCGACTTTGATATTAATATTATCGCCTGTGAATATACCCGTCTGAAAAACAGCCGGATGGCGGCCTCGTTGCTGAATCAGTATGAAGTGATTGCGGTTGTCGGCACCATTGACCCGCAGCTGGCGGGCGTTCCCTGGGTGGGGATTGAAGAGCTGCTTGGCGAGCAGGGGTATGCGCATTTAAGTCAGTTATTAAGCGGTTATCTTAACGATAAACAGATTGCGTTAATTAATAAAAATATGGTTCGCGAATTTTCGTTGCATAATGTGGTTAACTCGCTGACCATTCTCAATGCCAATAAGACGATAGGGCATATCGAAACGATTATTGCCGAATGGCAAAACACGCTGGGCTTCAGCTTTAATAATAATTTGATTATTAGTTTATATGTTCATTTGAGCTGTATGATTGAGCGGCTGGTCATGCGCAATGAAATTACCCACTATAAAAACATGACGGAATTTAATGAGCGGCATGGTGAATTTATCGCGATGGTAAATCATTCGTTTCAGCGGTTGAAAATTCTTTATAACGTGGCGCTGCCGGTAGCGGAAATTGGCTATATCCACGATATTTTCGAATTACGGATAGAGGATTTTCACTGGTAGCTGCGGTAGTTCAGGGAAAAAGGGGCGCTAGCGCCCCGCAGAAGAAAGGCCTGATGGCGCTACGCTTATCAGGCCTACAGATCGCTTTGTAGGCTGGATAAAGCGAAGCCGCCATCCGGCATAACTATTAATATTCAACTTTCCACATATACCGGCGGGTGGTCAGTGGGTGATTACGGGCTGCCGCCAGAGCGAGGTTATAAACGTCCAGCACACAGTTGTGCAACAAGCCGCAGAAGTATTCGCCAACGTCGGTGGGCAGATCCTGAACGCCGAGTTTATCCGCATCGATCAACTGCAGTTTTCCCTGATAGCGTTCAATAAAGCGAATCGCACGATCGTCCAGCGGGCGAGTACGACCACTGCTTTGCAGCAATATAAACGGCGTGCCCGGCTCGGTGATTTCGAACGGTCCGTGGAAATACTCTCCGCTATGTATGCTGGCGGAGTTGATCCACTGCATTTCCAGCAGAATACAGATAGACTCTTGATGCGCGGCGCCGAAAGAGGGGCCGCTGCCCATCATATAGACCACCTTCTCATCCTTCCATTCGGCGGCGAAACGCTGAGCATCTTCTTGTACCTGCCGTTGGGCGCCGTGAACAACGTCGCTAAAGCGCCCAAACGCGCTGACTAACTCATCGTATTGCGCATAGCCCTCTGTTTGGGCGAGAATTTCCAGCGCCAGCCACAGGCTGTATGCGGCTTTTTGTTGTGCAGGGTCGACCGTTTCCGGATAACGCGCCCACTGATATTCAATGATGTAGTCGCTGTATTCGCACAACGGCGTGTCAGGTTGGTAAACCAGACCGATGGTCGCCGCTCCTTTTTCACGCGCCACGCGGGCGGCTGCGACGGTTTCCGCCGTATTGCCCTGCTGCGAGGCGAGAATAACGACGCTATTTTTTCCTAATGCTTTTGGCGTGGCGTGGACAAATTCATTACTGGTGATATAACCGACAGCCAGTTTTGACGCTTCACAGTCCAGAAAGTATTTCCCTGGCCAGAAGCCGGTTAATGAACCGCCGCAGCCGACAAACCAGACGCGTTCAATGTTTTGTTTACCTAAAATATCGCTAATAATACGGCGGGCATTTTCATGAGCAACAGACATATTTATCTCCTTAGCGTGTAGCGCGTCCTCCGCAACAGCGCGGATAATAACGAGCATTAATAAAAATTAAATTTCTTGCTTACTTTTCATTTTTTGATGGAATTGCGGATCTTTGGGTATCGCCGGATTAATGCCTTTTTGCGGGGGTAATATCGCGCATAGCATTTGTAGCGGAATGATATATTCAAAGACGGCAAAGTCCTCATCATTGACAAACGGGAAATTCAGATTCAGACCATTATTTTCTACCTGCGGGCCGATGCGGTAAATAGACGGCGTCCACTCACCGAGTATTTGCGCCAGCCGATCCTGACGCGCGTCAGGCTGCGGGTCGAGCATAATGAGTGCGGATTGCGCATTAAAGGCGTTGTAAATACCGTGAATAAACTCCTCGAATTCGTAGCCCGACACTGGGCAGCGCAACGTTTCCAGCATCTTGAGCGCCCCCTCCTGCACCGTACCGAACAGCGTTGCCGGGCCGGTCAGACGAATATCTGCGCTATCGCGCAGCGCCAGCGCATTGGTTTGCGCCCACGCCTGCGAGGCGGTAATCAGCGCGGGCAGGTGGTTAAAGGTCTTCTCCATCCGCAGCAGCAGTGACTGGCGCTGTTCGCCGTCCAGCCGCTGTTGCTGCCCGGCGACGGCGAGCGCCAGCAGCATCAAATTGAGAACCGTGCAGTGATAGCCTTTTGTTTTCGCGCCAGCGGTTTCTTCGCCGCAGGGAACGGTAAGGATATAATCCGCCGCCCGGTCGATAGTCGCAGGCGCCACGCCAGCCATTGAGGCGGTGATATGACCAACATTGCGGGCGCGCTCCATCGCCGCCAGCGTTGAGAGGCTGCCGCCGCCCTGGGAGATGCCGACAACCAGCGCCTTGCCGCTGCGGGCAAGCGTCTCATCGTCAAGCATAAACGGCCAGCAGACATCCACCGGCAATGCGCACCAGCGCTGCATAAACGCGCGAGCGGTCAACGCGCCGTGGTATGACGTGCCGGAGCCTGTCAGAATAATGCGGGTGACGCCGCGTTCCGTTAGCGCCTGCGCCGCGCGCCAGAGATCTTCCCGCGTCTGCGTCAGCATCTCCAGCAGGCGAAGGGGCGTCTCGTTCATATAGTCTTCTACTTGCATAGTGTTACCTCTCGTCAAAGCAGGCCCAGCGCGCTGGCAAGAAGCCCAAACGCGACGGTGCCTAACAGGATCCAGTTAATGTTCACGCCCTTACGGATAAGTTTGTACATGCCGAGCGTGAAGAGCAGCGGCAGCAGGGAAGGGAGGATTTTGTCAATAAAATCCTGCACTTTCATGGTAGTCTGCCCGGCGGTAAAGCTCAGCGGGGTTGTAATGTCGATCATGCTGGCGGTCATGGCGCCGACGACCATCAACCCGACGATTGACGCGATATAAGTCACCCTGTCCATCAGCCCGCTTTGCCAGAGGCGCATCAGCCAGGTGGTCCCCGCCCGGTAGCCCAGTTTGAGGGCGTACCAGCGGCAGAGGATGTGCGGAATGTTATAGACCAGTAGGGCGAGAATCGGCCCCAGAATGCTGCCCTGCTGGGCAAAGTAGATCCCCATCCCGGCGGCGATAACTTTCAGCGATCCCCAAAAGATGGAATCGCCGATCCCGGCCAGCGGCCCCATCAGGCTGGTTTTAACGGCATTGATCGACTCTTCGTTAAAGTCCGGGTTGCGTTGATTTTCCTCCTCCATCGCAATCGACAGGCCAAAGACAAACGTTGACAGATGCGGCGTGGTATTGAACAGCACCAGATGGCGCTGTAAGGCACGCCCCAGTTCGGTGGGGTCCTGGTAGATACGCTTTAGCGCTGGCGACATAGCGAAGGCATAGCCCATATGCTGCTGGCGTTCATAGTTCCACGAGCCTTGCAACGTAAAGGAGCGCCAGAACACGCTGCGTAAATCGCGGGCGGTGATGCGGCTTTCGCTTTGCGAGTGAGCCTGTGCGTCGTCGATCAGGGTCTGCGTCACTTCACTCATGATTAGCCCTCCTGTTGGGATGTGTTAAGAAACTGGCTGATAATGAAAGCCAGCACCACGGCAAACAGCGCGATGGCGATGATGTCCAGTTTGGTATATGCGGCGATCAGAAAGCCCAGCCCAAGGTAAGGTATTAATTTGCTGCTAAGCATCATGCTGATCAGCAACGCGAAACCCAGCGCCGGCAAAATCTTACTGGCGACAACCAGGCCATTGGTAATAAAGGCGGGAATGGCGTCGAGGAACCAGGTGACGGCGGCAGAACCGAGCAAAATGGCGAAAAAGACCGGCAGAAAACCGCTTAGAAAATAGAGCAGCGTTGGGCCTCCCAGGTGCATAACGGCAACCATCCGGGTATTACCCTGCGCCGCATAACGATCGGCCATGTGGCCAAAGCGGGCGTTAACCACGCGCACCAGGACGCCGAGGGTCTGCGCCAGCATAGAGATAGGAATCGCGATGGTCAGCGCCGCTTCGGGCCCGCGCCCGGACATAATAGAAAACGCGGTCGCCAGCACCGAACCGGTGACGACATCAGGCGGTACCGCGGCGCCGATAGCGACATTACCTAAAAAGATCAGTTCCAGCGTCGCGCCGATCAGAATGCCTTCGTGTAAATTGCCGCAGACCAGACCGGTGAGGGCGCACATCACCAGCGGACGGTCAATCATCGACACGCCGAGTAAACGCCCGTCAAGAATACCTAGTGCGGCAATCAGGCCGAGCAGCGTTGCGGTGAGCAACATAGTGACCTCCGGGTTCAGAGTTTATCGTTAAGCAATTCGGCGGAATGGGCCGGAACCTGGCGCATTTCCAGACGGATGCCTTTGGCTTTTAGCGCCTGGCTATCGGCAATCTCCTGCTCGGTCAGGTATATGGCTTTGCCGAACTGCTGTGCGCCCTCTTTTTGCGCGATACCGCCGTAGTTGATAACGCTAATCCCTGGCACTTTCTCGACGAAGGCGAGGGTTTCGGCAGTATTTCCCAGCACCACCATCACTTTTTTGTGATCCAGCTTGCCGCTGGCGAGTTTTTCCGCCGCCTGTTCCACCGTGATAATGTCCAGCGACACGCCAGCGGGTTTTGCCAGACTTAATGACATAGAGACAAACGCGTCGCCGGCGGCGTTGGCGTTAGCGACGATGATATGGTCGATATCCAGCGCCCGGGTCCAGGCGAAGACCACCTGGCCGTGCAGCAGGCGGTAATCAATGCGCACTAATTTGATCATGGGATTCTCCCTGTAGGTCAGCGGATGGTTGTGTTATTAGCGTGTTGATAAAGACAATGGATTCACGCGCCGCATTGGTGGCGTAGGTAATGGCCGCGTCTGTGCTTTCTTCTTCACAGAGTAAAAACTCCAGCAGCAGAGTCATGTTGACGCCAGCCACCACAAAAACGTGACGGTGACGCATCAGCACTTTCGCGGCGCTATTGTTGATGCTGCCGCCGAGCAGATCGGTAAACACCACCACTTCTTCGCCGTTGGCTTGCGCGATCAGATTTTCGAGGGTTTGTTCAAGCTGCTCCGTGGTGACAATATCGCCATCGTAGGCGCAAACCGGTGTCACGCCGTGTTCGTCGCCAATCAGCAGCGATAGACTGTTAATAAGTCCGCGGGCAAAAGGGCCATGGCTGGCTACATAAACATGTCTCACCCGTTTTCTCCTTCATCCAGATAGGGGGTATCCAGATATGGCAAACGGCGTGCCAGTTTTAAATATTATTTATTTTCAATAGGTTGAAAGAGGAAGTTAACACTAGCGATGTAAAACCTGGCACTTCGCGCCATTGATCATTGAGGAACCTGGCAGAAAGGTGAAAAAAGCCGGACGGGCGTCCGGCTTAGGCAGGGGATTAAACTTCCGTCAGTGTGGTTTCAAGCGGCAGACGTGATTTCGGCAGCCCGGCGTTGAAATCCTCGATGCTATGATGGCCGACCGGCACCACGACCAGACTGGTATAGCCTTTTTCTTTCAGACCAAATTCAGCGTCGAGCACCTCGGCGTCGAAACCTTCAATGGGGACGGCGTCGAGACCCATCGCGGCGACGCCCAGCAGAAAGTTGCCGACGTTCAGATAGACCTGTTTCGCCATCCACTGGTGGTCATCTTTCAGCGAGACGCGGTGCATATCGGCGAAAAAGCGGCGACCTTTATCATTTGCCGCTTTAGCTTCCGGCGTAGCGAAACGGCCATCGGCTTCTTCCTGATCGACGACGCGCTCAAGCCATGCGTCATCCATTGCGGTTTTTGCGCAGAAGACCACCACATGGGAGGCGTCTAACATTTTACGTTCGTTAAACACATAATTGGCGGCGGCGGATTTTGCTACGCGCGCTTTGCCTTCTTCCGTACTGGCGACAATAAAGTGCCACGGCTGGGAATTGGTGCTGGAGGGGCTGTACTGTAGTAGTGTTTTTATTTTATCCGCTTCTTCGGCGGTCAGTTTTTTGCTGGGATCGAACGCCTTAGTGGAGTAGCGCTGTAAGGCGACAGAAACGATATCCATAAATGCTCCTGGTTGGTTTAGTACCCTTTTGTATCAGCAGGGTACCGGGTTATCGGTAAAAAGATAAGGGAGGAAAATGCGGAAACGGTTATTGCATCAGCGCGGCCGCAGGCGCAGTTGCTCTCTTTTAGGCAGCCCGTCTACGACCAGATTCCATGAGTCATTTATCAAATCGTTGAGTAGCGAGACGGTGATATCCTCGCCCGCATAGACTGAAATCCAGTGTTTCTTATTCATGTGATAGCCAGGCGCAATGCTGGGGTAAATTTGTTGATTTACCAAGGATTTTTGGGGATCCGACTTCAGGTTCACTACTGGGCGACAGTGATGTTCAGTGAACAGCATGAATATTTTGCCGCCGACTTTAAACACATCGTACTGTGGGCCGAAAGGCCAGCAGTGTTCGGTAAAAGGCAGTTCCAGCGCAAAGCGTTTTGCCCAGGCGTGCAGTGTTTGACCGTCCATTATTGCTCCTCGCGAGTCAGCGCGCGCCACATGGCTTCGAATCCCAGCGCAATATATTCGCCAGCGCGAGCGGGATCGCGCGCGGCGAAATCCATTGTTGTTTCAGCCAGCGCCAGAAAAAGGCCGTCGCCGAAGGCGCGGTACTCATCCGACATAAACACCATCAAAACGGAACGATGACATAAATCGCGCAATTCGGGGAACATATCGTCGGCCCGTTGTTCCGTCTCTTTGGTGAGCTTTTCGCTGACGGCCAGTTGACGGATCGCCCGATGGCGCGCGGGATGGTTCAGACCCCAACTGATGTAACTGTTCCAGATAAAACGGGTCATCATTTTGGCATCGGTAATGGATCGATCCAGCTCCATTATCATTGACTGGCAGAGATCCTGCTTTAAATGCAAATACAACGTGTTAATCAGCTCATCTTTGGTCGCGAAATAGCGAAACAATGTTCCTTCTGCAACACCTGCGTTACGCGCAATCACCGCCGTTGAGGCGGCGATACCGGATTGCGCTATCGCCTGGGTTGCCGCTTCCAGTAATGCTTGTTTTTTGTCTTCACTCTTCGGACGAGCCACTACACGTTACCCTTATGTCTGGAAAAACATGATTGAATCATGCCCGTTGTCGCGTCGCAACGGTGAATGTCAACCTTTGAAAAGTACCTTGACGGCGTATCTTTGCTTTTTATAATGAGTGCTTACTCACTCATAATCAAGAGCTGCCGCATGAAGTGGTAGAAAAGCATATTGCAGGCCATGCGATAAGCCGTCTCACAATTTATGTGGTTATTACTATGCTTATTGCTGTTGCCGTAAATGTGCGGTGCGGGAGCCGCTGACGAGTTTGATAGAGGGGAGAGCACGATGACCATTTCCGCTCAGGTTATCGACACGATTGTCGAGTGGATTGATGATAATTTGAATCAGCCGTTACGTATTGATGATATTGCCCGTCATGCGGGGTATTCCAAGTGGCACCTGCAGCGCCTTTTTATGCAGTACAAAGGGGAGAGTCTGGGGCGCTACGTGCGTGAACGGAAGCTAAAACTGGCGGCGCGCGACCTGCGCGACACCGACCAGAAGGTGTATGATATTTGTCTCAAGTATGGTTTTGATTCGCAGCAAACCTTTACGCGCATTTTTACCCGCACGTTCAACCTGCCGCCAGGCGCTTATCGTAAAGAAAAGCATGGCCGTACGCATTGAAATGTTTAATCGGCCAGCGAAAACCAGCGCCGCCAGATAAAGCGAATAACATAATATTCCAGCGCGCCGAGCAACAGAAACCATAAACAAAACAACAAAGTATAAAGCTGGTTGAGATCCATAAGATGAAAGATCCCGACCAGTTTTTGCGCCAGCGCAAGGCCGAGCGAAGGGGCGGGCAGCAGCAGGCTGGAGAGCAACGCCATCAGCAAAATACCGGCAGCGGTCATCAATGATTCAAGCGGGTGTTTCATGGCTTTGTTAAACGTAAGTTAAAACGCCATTGTCCGGGATATCGCCTGGTAAGGCAAATATGCTGTCTATTGTCCCGTCCAGATTTCACAATGTTTTTGTACCAGACCTATCAGCGATCCGCCGTCGGCAATAAACTCCCGCATATATTGCGCTTCGTTACCACCTTTTTTCACCTGCAGACGTAGCGCGTCAATGGCGCTGTCGGCGCCCAGCTTGCGCGCAGAGGGGGTAACGTTGTCCAGCAGACGCAGCGTATCATCTGCCAGGCGACGGCGGTCGCCGGTATAGACATCGGTTAGCACGCCCTCCAGACCATAGCGGCAAGCCTGAAAACGGTTGAATTTATATAACAGATAGTCTTGTTCCTGCGGTTTAAAGGGACGCTCGGTCAGCAGCCAGTGCGCGGTCGCCTGAATCAACCCTGCCATATTGATGGCATGATCAAGGGTGAGCGGCGTATCCATCACCCGAACTTCTACCGTGCCAAAGGCCGGGCTTGGGCGGATATCCCAGTGCAAATCTTTGATGCTGTCGATCATCGTGGTGTAAGACAGACGGCGAAATAGTCCGGCAAACTCTTGCCAGTTACTGACCCACGGCATGGGACCGTTATCGGGAAAAGCGGAAAAAATATTCAGGCGCGCGCAGGCAAAACGGGTGTCAGATCCTTGCATATAGGGAGACGCGGCGGAGAGCGCAATAAAGTGCGGCACAAAATGCGACAGCCCGTGTAAAAGATAAATCGCATCGTCGCCGTTCGCGCAGCCGACGTGGACATGCTGACCGAAAACCGTCGCCTGTTGAATTAAGTAGCCGAAATTTTCCAGCGTGCGTTGATAGCGCTCATTATCACAGACCTCCTGACGCTGCCATTTTTGAAAAGGGTGCGTACCGCCGCCGCAAATGCCGAGATGGTGTTCCGACGCCGCCTGTAAAATAACGTGCTGCATGGCAGAAAGTTGGGCCGCCGCCTGGTCAATATCGCGGCAGACGCCCGTGGCCATCTCCAGCATACTTTCGGTGATATCGTGCTTAATTTCTCCCGCAGTAAGTTGGGGCTTAACGGCGTCGATCAGCGTAGAAGAGTCCTGACTTAAATCGTAGCCAGGTGGATTGATCACCTGCATCTCCAGCTCAATACCAAGCGTATAAGGTTCAGAAACGTGAAAATCATTCAGCGCCATAGCGATCTCATTTATCGGGGGATTGCGCTAAGTATAGAAGCGGGAGCGCTCCTGTCGTGGGGAAAGCGCGTTATTGCAGAAACAAGAGTAATAACGCTATTGCCACGTTGAAACCATTCTGTACGGACGGTACGTTCAGCCATCGTGGCGGCAAAGGCTGGCAGCAGATGTAACGAGATGTGCGTGGCGGTAAGTGAGATAACTTTTGCGCTATTGAATCCCGGGAGCGTGACGCGGTCTGAAAAGGCTTTATAAACGCTCTCTTTGGCGGAGAAAGCCAGCGTCAGGGCAAGCGGAAAAGGGAGCGAGCTCGCCTGGAGAATTTGGCGCTCATCGCTATCAATAATGGACGGCGCCAGCTCTGTCGCCGTGTGCTGACTCATGATTTTTTCTATATCAATGCCGATACGCTGTCGGGATATGACGGCCAGCGCCGTTGTCGCACAGTGGCTGATGCTGCCAAATAGGCCGTCCGGCCATAGCGGCTGTCGCTTGCCGCCAATACCGGGCACTGTCCTGACGCCCACCTCGCGTAGCGCATGAACGGCGGCGATGCGGCCTGCCAGATGTTCAGCTTTACGCTTGCGTCCGGCAGACCGGAGCCGATCGTGATGAGGAAGCCATAGCAGGTCGTGTTCGTGAAAGCTGCTCGCATCAAAGTCGACGATATGCAGCCTGTGTCCGGCAAAGGGAAGGGGAAAATGAGATGTCAGCATCGTTTTTGCCAATTCCCTCCCCGAATGAGGGAGGGAAGGTTGCCATCAGAAATGGGTATTAATGCTCATATACCACGTACGTCCCGGTTCGTTATAGGTGTACGCGCCAGCGCCCGCCATATAAGCGCCAGTTTGAGTATCCCTGACGGTTTGCGCGTTACCTTCACGCCACAGACGTTTGTCAAAGAGGTTATCCACGCCACCGGTCAGGCTGACATTTTTGGTCACGTCCCAGGTCGCGCTCAGGCCAACAATACTGTATGGGCTGACCGCTTGCTTATCTGTTCCGGTAACGGGGTTACCCTGATAATCATATTTCTTTGGCTCTTGTTTGCCGTACCAGGTGAAGGTCGATTGCAGAGAAACGTCCTGACGTACCTGCCAGCTCAGGGTTGAGTTAAGCGTGTACTGTGGAATAATCGACAGGCGTTCGCCGGTCTCTTTGTTTTTGCTCTGCAGCATATACGTAACGTTATTCGTCCAGTTGACGGTGTCGCTAACCGGTACGTTTAACGTGCCTTCCAGACCTTCAACGACCGCTTTCGGCACGTTCTCCCACTGATAGACATCCGTTTTGCCGTTGTTGATACGCTGCAACGGCACCGTACCCGCTTCAATCTTATTGCGGTAATCATTGCGGAACCAGGTGATGCCGGCCAGCCAGCCATCGCGTTTAAATTCCAGACCGATCTCTTTATTGATGCTGGTTTCGGCTTTCAGATCATCGTTACCCATCATATAGCAGCCGATGCCGGTACCCGCGCCAGTCGCGTAGCAACCCTGACCTTTACTGTACAAAATATAGTTTGGGTTAGTCTGGTACAGACTCGGGGCTTTATAAGCGCGGGCGATTCCCATTTTCAGGGTAAAGTCATCCCCCAGACCTTGCGACAGGTTCAGCGACGGGCTCCAGTTATCCCCCACAATACTGTGATGATCGAAACGTAGCCCCGGCGTCAGCATGGTGCTGTCGGTCAGTTCCATGTTGTTTTCAGCAAACAGAGAGAAAATTTCCGCTTTTGAATAGGGGCTACGATTGGTACTGCTATAACCCGGGATATTTCCCCCCATAAAGGTTTGCGAGTTGGAGAGCTCGTCTTTCATACGCTGTTGGGCCCATTCGGTACCCAGCGTCAGGTTTTGATTGACCAGCAGATCGAAAGGAAGGCTCACTTCGCTGTGTAGGGTGACGTCATTCAAATCGGCATCGGCATATTTTTGCGATGCTTTGGGATCGAAAATTCCTTCGGTGCCGCCTGCCAGGCCTTCCGGCATCCGGGAGTTACGGGTATGTTCGTATTGCACCCAGTTACTGGTGGTTACGCCATTATTCCAGCCGCCGTTCCAGGTCAGAGAGTAGTTCTGCCGATAGAGGCGGTTCGTCTCTTTTCCGTAATTGTCTTTCACCAGTTGGTTCGTATTGGTGTTCTGAGTATCACCGGCATAGAGGTTGCCCTGGCGACTGTAACCGGCCTCCAGCTCCAGAGACTGAAGCGGAGCAAAATCCCAACGAACCACGCCGTTGATATCTTTGTTAATGACCCCCTCGCGTCCTGCTGGTAGCGTGTCGGCGTAACTCCCGGTACGTTCAGACTGATGCCCCTGGTTAATATTACGCGCATCAGCCTGCGTTTTGTCGAGGTTGCCATACAGACGGAAGCTGAAATCCCCGCCCAGCGGGCCGTTCAGGCTAAAGTTAGTGCGTTTGGTCGCGCCTTCGTCTTTATGTTCCGGCGCGTTGAAATAGGTATTCCAGGAACCGTGCCACTCGCTACCGCCTTTTTTGGTAATGATATTGACCACGCCACCCGCCGCGCCGTTACCGTAGCGTGCGGCGGCAGGGCCACGCAGCACTTCAATGCGTTCGATCATCTCCGGCGGCACCCACGCGGTATCGCCGCGGGTATCGCGTTCGCCGCGCCAGCCCAGGCGCACCGAGTTACGGCTGGTGACGGGTTTACCGTCTATCAGGATGAGGGTGTTTTCCGGCCCCATGCCGCGAATATCGATTTGGCGGTTATTCCCGCGCTGACCGCTGGTGGAGTTGCCGGTCAGGTTCACGCCCGGCATGGTGCGGATGATTTCTGACACGTCGCGCGCGGGCGGATTTTTGCGGATCTCATCGGCGGTGATGGTGGATACGCCTGGCGCCTGTAGGTTTTGCTGGGCAGCGGTCACCACGATGGTGTCTTCATTGGTGAGCGCAGCGCTATCGGTTTTTTCTTCTGCCATCACGGGCAGAGCGGCCCCGTAAATCCCTAAATTGACCAGTAAGGTCAGGGAATGAATCTTCTTGTTCATTGTATATCCTGCTTTTCTTTAGCCACATAAGCCAAAGCGCCCGTCAAAGGCATTGGCCGGGTGGTGAAATTGTGTTCGCGCGTCCCATAGCGCGACAATACGCTATTGCAAATGCAAATAGTTATCAATAATATTATCAATATATTTCACCTTTTATATACAAAATTCATAATAAACACAGGGTTATAATGAAAGAGGCGCTGGCAACGGGAAGTGAGGCCTGGTGGAGGACGAAAACCGGGCCGGAATGGATACGGGAAAAAGACGGAAATTATCGGGTCACTTTTTGGTGGCGCGACCCGCAGGGAAACGAAACACACTCCCCGATACGGCATGTCTGGGTCTACATCACTGGCGTAACCGATCATCATCAAAACGCGCAGCCTCAGACGATGGCGCGTATTGCCGGAACGGATGTCTGGCGCTGGAGCACGGCGCTTAGCGCTAACTGGCGCGGCAGCTACTGTTTTATTCCTACCGAGCGCGATGACGTTTTTGCCGCTTTTGCGCCGGGCGAAACGCCCGATCGGAACGCGCTGCGTGAAGGCTGGCGACAGCTATTACCGCAGGCGATTGCCGACCCGCTTAATTCGCAAAGCTGGCGGGGAGGACGTGGTCATGCGGTTTCAGCGCTGGAAATGCCGGATGCGCCCCTTCAGCCGGGATGGGATCGTCCTGAAACGCCGTACTCGCCGCCTTTGATGATGCAGTGGCATAGCGAACGTCTGGGTAACTCCCGCCGCGTATGGATATTGACGACCGGAGACGAGGCGCCGGAGGAAAGACCGTTGGCTATTCTGCTGGACGGTCAATTCTGGGCAGAAAATATGCCCGTCTGGCCCGCGCTCGCCTCGCTGACTCATCAACGCCTGCTTCCCGGTGCCGTCTACCTGCTGATTGACGCGATTGATACTCACCACCGCAGCCAGGAGTTGCCCTGCAATGCCGACTTCTGGCTGGCGGTGCAGCAGGAACTGTTGCCGCAAGTCAGAGCCGTGACGCCTTTTAGCGATGATGCCGGGAGAACGGTGGTCGCCGGACAGAGTTTTGGCGGCCTGTCGGCGCTGTATGCCGGCCTGAACTGGCCGACGCGTTTTGGCTGTGTACTAAGCCAGTCAGGATCGTTCTGGTGGCCTCATCGCATCACCCCGCCGGAGGGGGAAGTCATTACCCGGCTGAAAACCGGCGCATTATGCGCGCGCGAACTGCGTATCGTACTGGAAGCCGGCGTGCGTGAGCCGATCGTGTTTCAGGCAAATCAGGCGCTTTATGCCCAACTGAACACCTCGCAGCAGTCCATTTTCTGGCGTCAGGTTGACGGCGGACACGATGCGCTTTGCTGGCGCGGCGGGCTAACGCAAGGGCTGATGCTGCTTTGGCAGCCGCTTATCGACACGCTTTAACCGGGCACATGTCCATGACAGGAGTTGAGTATGGAGTTCAGTAATCCCTTCGATAATCCGCAGGGACAGTTTTACATCCTGCAAAATGCGCAGCGTCAATTCAGCCTTTGGCCAGCGGCATGTGGGCTTCCCGCAGGCTGGGACGTGGTATGCGAACCGCAATCGCAGGACGCGTGCCAGCAGTGGCTTAATACGCGCTGGACAACACTGAATCCGGCGCATTATGCCGATAAGCAGGAGGCGAAATGACGCAGCGTTTACCGTTAGTCGCCGCCCAGCCGGGGATCTGGATGGCGGAAAAACTCTCTGATTTACCCTCCGCCTGGAGCGTGGCGCACTACGTGGAACTGAATGGCGAGCTGGATGCCGCCTTGCTGGCAAAAGCGGTAGCGGTAGGGATGCAACAGGCGGATACGCTACGGATGCGTTTTACCGAAGAGAACGGCGAGGTCTGGCAATGGATAGATCCTGAGCACACCTTCGGCGAGCCCCCGATTGCCGATTTACGCGACCAGCCCGATCCGCATCACGCGGCGCTGGCGTTAATGCAGGCGGATTTACGGCAAAACCTGCGCGCAGATAGCGGTAAGCCGCTGGCGTTTCACCAGTTAATCCGCATTGATGATACCCGCTGGTATTGGTATCAGCGCTATCACCATTTGCTGGTGGATGGCTTTAGCTTCCCGGCGATAACCCGCCAGATTGCGGCGATTTATCGCGCCTGGCAGAGCGACGCCCCTACGCCGGAGTCGCCTTTTACCCCCTTTGCGGATGTGGTCGAGGAATATCAGCGCTATCACCAGAGCGAGGCCTGGCAGCGTGACGGCGCCTTCTGGGCGCAGCAGCGCCGCGAGCTGCCGCCGCCGGCGTCAATTTCTGCCGCGCCGTTGCCGGGGCGGTCGGCGAGCGCGGATGTTCTGCGTATGAAATTGAGCGCGCCGGCGGGGGCGTTTCGCCAACTGGCGGCGCACATGCCTGAGATACCGCGAGCGGATCTTGCCCTGGCGCTGGTGACGTTGTGGCTGGGACGATTATGCGGGCGAATGGATTATGCCGCCGGATTTATCTTTATGCGGCGGATGGGCTCAGCGGCGTTAACGGCGACCGGGCCTGTCCTTAACGTGTTGCCGCTGGCGGTTAACCTTCATGCGACGGAAGATCTGCCAACGCTGGCGAAGCGTCTTGCGGCGCAGTTAAAGAAGATGCGCCGCCACCAGCGTTACGACGCCGAACAGATTGTACGCGATAGCGGGCGAGCCGCAGGGGAAACGCCGCTATTTGGCCCGGTGCTCAATATAAAAGTATTTGATTATCATCTGGATCTTCCTGGCATACAGGCGCAAACCCATACCCTGGCGACGGGGCCGGTTAACGATCTTGAACTGGCGCTTTTTCCGGATGAAAACGGCGGTCTGGATATTGAATTGCTGGCGAATGCGCAGCGTTACGATGACGCCACGCTCTCCCGCCATGCCTTACGGTTGATGGCGCTTATCACGCAGTTTGCGGATAACCCGGCGCTGCGCTGCGGCGATGCGCAAATGCTGCTGGCGGAAGAACAAACGCAATTAGCACACCTTAATAATACGGCGGTAACGATTCCCGCCGCCACGCTTAGCGATTTGGTGGCGCAGCAGGCGCAAAAAACGCCAGAGGCTTCCGCGTTGGCAGATGCGCATTATCACTTTACCTACCGTGAAATGCGCGAACAGGTTGTGGCGCTGGCGTACGCGCTGCGGGAACGCGGCGTTCAGCCTGGCGATAGCGTGGCGGTGGCGTTGCCGCGGTCGGTTTTCCTGACCTTAGCGCTGCATGGCATTGTCGAGGCGGGCGCCGCCTGGCTGCCGCTGGATACCGGTTATCCTGACGATCGGCTGCGAATGATGCTGGAAGATGCGCAGCCGAAACTGTTAATTACGACTCAGGCGCAGCTGGCGCGCTTTCACGATATTCCGGGGATGGAGTATTTGTGTTATAGCCAACCGCTACCGGTCAGTGACGCCACTCCGCTGGGGCTGTCGTTACCGCATCATACCGCTTACATCATTTTCACCTCTGGCTCGACGGGCAGGCCGAAAGGGGTGATGGTGGGACAAACGGCGATAGTCAACCGGCTGCTGTGGATGCAGGATCACTATCCGTTGACGGCGGATGATGTAGTAGCGCAAAAAACGCCGTGCAGTTTTGACGTCTCAGTATGGGAGTTTTTCTGGCCGTTTATCGCCGGGGCGAAACTGGTGATGGCCGAGCCGGAAGCGCACCGCGACCCGCTCGCGATGCAACGGTTCTTTGCGCAATACGGCGTCACGACCACTCATTTTGTGCCGTCGATGCTGGCGGCCTTTATTGCCTCGCTCACGCCAGCGTCGGCTGGGAAAAGCTGCGCTTCCTTAAAGCGCGTTTTCTGTAGCGGCGAGGCCCTGCCGACGGCGCTGTGCCGCGAATGGGAGACGTTAACCAACGCGCCGCTACACAATCTGTACGGGCCAACGGAGGCCGCGGTGGATGTGAGCTGGTATCCGGCCTGTGGCGATGAGCTGGCGGCTGTTGACGGCAACAGCATCCCGATTGGTTATCCCGTCTGGAATACCGGTTTACGTATTCTCGATGCGCATATGCAGCCGGTGCCGCCGGGCGTGGCTGGCGATCTCTATCTTACCGGTATCCAACTGGCGCAGGGCTATCTGGGGCGTCCGGATCTTACCGCCAGCCGTTTTATCGCCGATCCTTTTGCGCCAGGCGAACGGATGTACCGTACCGGAGATGTGGCGCGCTGGCTGGATTCCGGCGCGGTGGAGTACCTGGGGCGCAGCGACGATCAGCTCAAAATTCGGGGTCAACGTATTGAACTGGGCGAGATTGACCGCGTCATGCAAACGCTGCCGGATGTTGAACAGGCGGTAGCACATGCCTGCGTCTTTAATCAGGCGGCGGCGACGGGCGGGGATGCCCGGCAACTGGTCGGCTATCTGGTGTCGCACTCCGGTTTGCCGCTGGATTTACCGGCGCTGCAGGAAAAATTACGCCTAAAACTTCCCGCGCATATGGTGCCAGTTGTGCTGTTGCAACTTGCCAGCTTGCCGCTTAGCGCTAATGGCAAGCTGGATCGTAAAGCCCTGCCGCTGCCGGACCTGACGCCGCGCGTGAAAGGGCGTGCGCCGCAGTCCGCAACGGAGATTGCTGTCGCCGCGGCGTTTTCCCGCCTGCTGGGCTGTGAGATTAATGACGTTGAAAGTGATTTCTTTGCGCTGGGCGGACACTCGCTGCTGGCGATGAAACTGGCCGCGCAGCTAAGCCAGACGTTTAACCGCCAGGTGACGCCGGGGCAGGTGATGGTGGCGTCTGACGTGGCGCAGTTAAGTAAGCTGCTCGATACTGACGATGACGAACGCTCGCGCAATCTGGGGTTCGGGCCGCTGTTGCCGCTGCGTGAAAGCGATGGTCCAACGTTATTTTGTTTCCATCCGGCGTCGGGGTTCGCCTGGCAATTTAGCGTATTATCACGCTATCTCAGCCCGTCGTGGTCGATTATGGGGATTCAGTCGCCGCGCCCCGCTGGCCCTATGCAAACCGCAACCACTCTTGATGAGGTATGTGAACATCATCTGGCGACATTGCTCGCCCGGCAGCCGCATGGCCCTTATTATTTATTAGGCTATTCGCTGGGCGGGACGCTGGCGCAAGGGATCGCCGCCCGGTTGCGCGCACGCGGCGAAACGGTGGCGTTTTTGGGGTTACTGGACACCTGGCCGCCGGAAACACAAAACTGGCGGGAAAAAGAGGCGAATGGCCTCAATCCGGACGTATTGGCGGAAATTGAACGTGAACGCGCTGCGTTTGTCGCCGCGCAGCAGGGAAATGCCTCCGAAGCCTTATTTACCGCCATTGAAGGCAATTATGCGGATGCAGTCCGTTTGCTGACGACGGCGCATAGCGTACCGTTTGATGGACATGCTACGCTCTTTGTGGCGGATAAAACGGTGCCGGAAGGCGTATCGCCTGAACAGAGCTGGTCGCCGTGGATAGCGTCTTTGGCTATTTATCGCCAGCCGTGCGCGCATGTAGATATTATTTCTCCCTCCGCTTTTGAAACTATCGGGCCCATCATCAGCGAACTTATTAATAAATAACGGGCGTTGTTTCTGCCTTTAACAAATTAAATCCTGAAACCCATAATAATGACTAATTATTATGGGTTTTTTATTGCAACTATTAATTCTTTTAACATAAGTGATACATGCTACAGGCAAGTTTAATTCCGAATATTTAGCTTTTCGGGCACTGGCGCGTAAAGATTGTTTCGGATAATTCTGACTTGCTGTTAGAATCTCTGACAGGAATGTGTTCTTTCATTGGATAAAGTTTTCAGGTCATACGGCATGCCATCTCTTAATGTAAAACAAGAAAAAAATCAGTCATTTGCAGGTTACTCACTGCCGCCCGCCAACAGTCATGAAATCGATTTGTTTAGCCTTATAGAGGTGTTATGGCAGGCGAAACGTCGTATTCTTGCTACCGTTTTCGCCTTTGCGTGCGTGGGGTTGCTTCTGTCCTTTCTGCTGCCGCAAAAATGGACCAGCCAGGCGATTGTCACACCGGCGGAGTCGGTACAGTGGCAGGGGCTGGAGAGAACGTTGACCGCGCTGCGCGTGTTGGATATGGAGGTAAGCGTTGATCGGGCCAGCGTATTTAATCTGTTTATTAAAAAGTTTAGCTCGCCCTCGCTGCTGGAAGAATATCTTCGTTCTTCTCCGTATGTCATGGATCAATTAAAAGGCGCGCAAATAGACGAGCAGGATCTTCACCGGGCGATTGTCCTGCTGAGCGAAAAAATGAAAGCGGTGGACAGTAATGTCGGCAAGAAAAATGAAACGTCGTTATTCACGTCGTGGACGCTGAGTTTTACCGCGCCGACGCGGGAAGAAGCGCAAAAAGTGCTGGCTGGCTATATTCAGTACATCTCCGATATCGTCGTGAAAGAGACGCTGGAAAATATTCGTAACCAGCTGGAAATCAAAACCCGCTATGAGCAGGAAAAGCTGGCGATGGATCGGGTGCGTCTCAAAAATCAGCTTGATGCCAATATTCAACGTCTTCATTATTCGCTGGAAATCGCCAACGCCGCCGGTATTAAGAGACCGGTTTACAGCAATGGTCAGGCGGTAAAAGATGATCCGGATTTTTCTATTTCTCTCGGCGCGGATGGTATTTCCCGCAAACTGGAAATTGAAAAAGGGGTAACGGACGTGGCCGAGATCGACGGTGATTTGCGTAACCGTCAATACCATGTTGAACAACTGGCGGCAATGAATGTGAGTGACGTGAAGTTTACCCCGTTTAAATATCAACTGTCGCCGTCTCTGCCAGTGAAAAAAGATGGCCCGGGTAAAGCCATCATTATTATCCTGGCGGCGTTGATTGGCGGTATGATGGCCTGCGGCGGCGTATTACTGCGTCACGCGATGGTCTCGCGTAAAATGGAAAACGCGCTGGCGATAGATGAACGGTTAGTCTGATTTACCCGAAAAGCCGGATAGCGATATCCGGCTTTGTCATCTGTGTGGGCGACTATCGCCGCCCCAGCGGTACCACCAGCGGCGTCCCGGCAACCGGATCGTCGATAATCATACAGCGCAGCCCATAGATTTTTTCGATAAGCTCTGCGGTAACAATCTCTTTCGGCGCGCCCTGTGCGACAATGTTACCTTCGCGTAATGCAATCAAATGCGTGGCGTATCGGCAGGCCTGATTCAGGTCGTGCAGGACGGCGGCGAGCGTATAACCTTTTTCGCGGTTGAGATCGCTTAACAACTCCAGCAAATCAATTTGATGGCTAATATCCAGCCACGTTGTCGGCTCATCCAGCAGCATGATGGACGTTTCCTGCGCCAGCACCATGGCTATCCACGCCCGCTGACGTTGGCCGCCGGACAGAGTATCTACGCTTTGCGTCGCCAGTGAGGTGATACCTGTTGCACGCATGGCACTGGCGACGGCGTCGGCATCTTCCTTGCGCCAGCGGGTAAATAATGGCTGATGCGGATAACGCCCTCTGGCGACCAGTTCTTGTACGGTGATATCGCCCGGCGTAGTGGCGTTTTGCGCCAGCAATCCGATGCGCCGCGCCACCTCTTTACTGGCGTAACGCTGTATTTGTTCGCCATCCAGCCAGACATGGCCGTCAACAGGCGTCATCAGACGGCTTAGCGTGCGTAGTAACGTTGACTTGCCGCAGCCGTTAGGGCCGATGATGGCGGTAAAATGGCCGTCCGGAATCGAAACATTAAGGTTTTTTGCGACGGTATAGCTGCCATAACCCAGCGTTAACTGGTCGCCGCGCAAACGGGCTACGGATTCGGTCATTTTTTGCGGGACTCCTGAATTAACAAGACGATAAGGTAAATACCGCCGAGGCTGACGGTGACCACGCCCACTGGAAGCTGATAAGGCATAAACAGTTGCTGCGCGCACGCATCGGCGGCCAGTAGTAACAACGCGCCGCACAGCGCCGACTGGGTTAATCCCCAGCGCGCTGTGCCGCTAAGACGGCGGGCGATGTGCGGCGCGACAAGGGCAATAAACGAGATGGGGCCAGCCAGTGCCGTTGCCGCAGCGGTGAGCGACACCGCCACCAGCATCAGCATCAGGCGTGACCGCTCCACGCTAACACCCAGCGCGCAGGCGCTGTCATCGCCCATCTCCAGCAGCCGCATACGACGCACCAGTAGCGCGGCGCCTGTCAGCATTACAATAATCAGCGGCGCCGAAGGCCAGGTTTTTGCCCATGTCAGACCGTTGAGCGACCCGGCGTTCCATAAGCCGGCGGTGAGCGCCGTTTCCAGCGACGCCTGCAACAGAAGCCAGGTATTAAAGGCGACTAACATCGCGCGGATGCCGATACCGATGATAATCAGCCGGAAAGTTTCAATCCCGTTACGCCAGGCGAGCAGCCAGACAATCAATGACGTGACGATACCGCCCGCCATTGCCGCCAGCGCGATCGCGGTAAGATGCTGGCCAAACAGGACCATTGCGACCAGTACGCCGCTCCAGGCGCCGGTATTAAAGCCCATCACATCAGGGCTGCCTAGCGGGTTACGCATCAACGACTGAAAAATCGCGCCACTGACGCCAAGCGCAGCGCCAATCAGCAGCGCCATTAATACGCGCGGTAGTCGCCATTCGGTTACGACAAGGGTGATGTTACGCGGCGCGTCGCCCAGCAGCGCGGCAATAATCTGCCCGGTCTCAAGAGGCACGGCGCCGCTTTGCAGACTCCATAAGCCAATGGCGAAGCAGCCAGCCGCCAGAAGCAGGCAACTTACGATAAGCCGACGAGAAAGAAACATCACAGGCCGCCTCCGTTCGATTTACGGCGTACCAGAAAGATAAGTACCGGCGCGCCGATAAACGCACTGACAACCGATACGCGGAGTTCGCCCGGCACCAACAGACGACCAATAATATCGGCAAAAAGCAGCAGAGCAGGGGTTGCCAGTAGCGTCACTGGCAGCGACCAGCGGTGGTCTGCGCCCACCAGCCAACGCGCCATATGCGGCATCATCAGACCAATAAAGGCGATAGGGCCGACCAGCGCCGTTGCGCTGCCGCACAAGACGGTAATCGCCAGTAAACCGATAAGTTGGGTGCGCGCCACTTTACTCCCCAGCGCCGTCGCGGTATCGCTGCCGAGGCTCAGGCTGTTCAGCGCACGGCTCAGAAATAGCGCCACGATCCCAGCGATAACCACGGGTGCGAGCGCGACTTTCAACGTTTGCAGGCTGCGAATATCCAGCGATCCCGCCTGCCAGAAGCGAAGCTGGTCATAGACCTCTGGATTTAACAGCGCGATGCCGCTGGTCAGTCCTTCCAGTACCGCGCCAAGCGCCACGCCCGCCAGTGTCAGGCGGACCGGGCTTAACTGGCCGCCGCCCTGACTACCGGTAAAGGCGACAATCAGCGATGCGATAAGCGCGCCGCTAAATGCCATGAAAAGCTGTTCCAGCGGCGTGGAGAAACCAAACAGCGCCGCGCCCAGTACAATGGCGAAGCTGGCGCCGTTGTTAACGCCCAGAATCCCCGGGTCGGCGAGCGGGTTGCGAGTGAGTGTTTGCATGAGCGCCCCGGCGAGACCCAACGCGCCGCCCGCCAGTAATCCGGCCAGCGTACGCGGCAGACGCGCATCCAGGACGATGGTGCAATCGGCGCTTTGGCACACGCCGGTGAACGCCTCCAGCACGACGGCGGCGGGCAGCGGTTTCGCGCCAATGACCAGGCTTAAAACCGCGGCGAGACTCAGTAATAACAACAATCCGGGCACGGCAAACGCGCGCGTCACGGAAAACGAGCATGACATAGTAACTTCCCTGATAATGATAGTAATTATCGTTATCTATCTTATTTGGTTATGTTAGCATGTGCAGCCATTGAATGGATATTTAAAAAAACTCGCATTAAGGCGTTGTAATGAATCGACAATCCTGGCTGCTCAATCTCAGCCTGTTGAAGACGCACCCTGCATTTCGCGCAGTATTTCTGGCCCGTTTTATCTCTATTGTCTCGCTGGGGCTGCTTGGCGTGGCGGTTCCGGTACAGATCCAAATGATGACGCACTCCACCTGGCAGGTAGGGCTGTCGGTAACGTTAACCGGCGGCGCCATGTTTATTGGCTTAATGGTGGGCGGTGTGCTGGCCGATCGCTACGAACGTAAAAAGGTGATTCTGCTGGCGCGCGGTACTTGCGGTATTGGCTTTATTGGCCTGTGTGTGAACGCGCTGTTGCCGGAACCATCATTGCTGGCGATATATCTCCTTGGCCTGTGGGACGGCTTTTTCGCGTCTCTGGGCGTGACCGCGTTACTGGCGGCGACGCCAGCGCTGGTCGGAAGAGAAAATCTGATGCAGGCTGGCGCGATTACCATGCTGACGGTACGTCTGGGATCGGTTATTTCCCCGATGTTGGGGGGCATATTGCTTGCCAGCGGCGGTGTAGCCTGGAACTATGGGCTGGCGGCCGCCGGGACGTTTATTACGCTATTGCCGCTACTGACGCTGCCGCGACTGCCTGTTCCTCCGCAGCCGCGGGAAAATCCTTTTATCGCGTTACTGGCGGCATTTCGTTTTTTGCTCGCCAGTCCGCTTATCGGCGGTATTGCGCTGCTTGGCGGTCTGGTGACGATGGCAAGCGCGGTACGCGTCCTCTATCCGGCGCTGGCGATGAGCTGGCAGATGTCGGCGGCGCAAATCGGTTTACTGTATGTGGCAATTCCGCTGGGGGCGGCCATTGGCGCGCTGACCAGCGGACAACTGGCGCATAGCGTTCGTCCGGGGCTCATTATGCTGGTTTCGACAGTCGGTTCTTTTCTGGCGGTGGGGCTGTTCGCCATCATGCCGGTCTGGATCGCAGGTGTTATCTGTCTGGCGCTATTTGGCTGGCTTAGCGCCATCAGTTCGTTATTACAATACACTCTGCTGCAAACCCAGACGCCGGAAAATATGCTGGGGCGAATGAATGGCCTGTGGACCGCGCAAAACGTCACGGGAGACGCTATCGGCGCGGCGCTGTTAGGCGGTCTTGGCGCAATGATGACGCCGGTCGCTTCCGCGAGCGTGAGTGGATTCGGGTTGGTGATTATCGGTTTGCTGCTGCTGTTAGTGCTGGGCGAGCTACGTCGTTTTCGCCAGACGCCGCCGGTTAGCGATGCTGGCTGATGAAGGGACGTTTATCCGACTGACAAAATCGGTCTGGTCAGTCGGATAAGACTCCGATAAGGCTAAAACAGGGCGGCCAGCCGGTTAAGCAACAATGTTGCGCTGTAATAATCCAGACGGAACGTTTCCGTACCCAGGGCATAGACGCGCTTATTTTGCACCGCTGGCAGGTGCGCCAGCAGCGGATTGGCGTAAAGGGCCGCAACATCGTTGTTGTCGCCGGCAAACAGGAAAAGAGATTCGCCGTTTAACCCGGCGGCCAGATTTTCACCGCCAAGCTGAATGATATCGTGGCGCTTACCCTGGCTTTTGCTGGTTTGCAGCCCTCGGGGCAATGTCGCCAGCGTAAAGCCTAACTGCGTCAATAGCTTGCCTTGTGCTGATTCTGGCGTCCACAGATTGGCGCTATGCGCGGCAGGGGTATATACCAGCGCGCTAACCGGCTGCGGCGGCAGGGCGATTCGCTGTTTAACCGTCGTCAGTTGCGCCTCAAATTCCGCTATTCGCGCGGCGGCCTGTTTCTCCTGGCCGGTGATCTCGCCAAGCTGCGTGAGCAAACTCTGCCAGCTTTTATCGTCATAATTGATGACGAGCGTCGGCGCGATAGCGGAGAGCTGATCGTAAAGCGCCAGCGCGGAGTCGCCGCCGGTGGCGCTAATCAAAATGAGATCCGGCATTTGCGCGGCGACCGTTTCGGCATTCGGTTCGCCGATGTACAGCCGGGCGACATGGCGAGCCTTTGCTACGTCGCTCCACTGGCGCATAAACCCTTGATCGTCAGCAAAGCGGTTATTCGGCGTAGTGGCCCCGCTGGCGACGACGGGCGCATCAATCGCCAGCAGCGAGCCTGTCAACGTCACGCTGGTAGAGACGATACGCGCGGGTTTGTGGTCCAGAGTATGAACGCCGCGGCTGTCCTGGATTTGCCGGGGCCAACCGGCGTCCTGGGCTAAGGATATTCCTGAAATTGATATACCAACCACTAAAAGCAGCCAACGATAAAAGGCGGGGAGTCTCACAATAGCGTCCTGTTATTAATAAAGTTAATGCTTCTCATTTTCATATCGGAAGCAACGAGATGCAAGCCTTAGTGCCATTTAACTCATGACCAGAGTTGACAGAGCGACGTTTTACTCTTAGGTTAGCGCACTAAAAATAGAAATAATAATCATTATTATACACAAAATCATTCAAGAAGCATCGCGACGGCAAGGGAAGAATCCCCGCGGGCATAGATAACTGTGTGACCGGGGTTTCTGAGCGCAGCCAACAAAGAGGCAGCTTGAAAGATGAAGTGTATATAAGCCTTTATCATTGGAGGATGATATGGATATGTCACTGGCCGAGGACGCTCAGGAGACAATGGCAACGCTTGCTCCCGATCGCTTTTTCTTCATGTCGCCGTATCGCAGTTTTACCACTTCCGGGTGCTTCGCCCGTTATACCGAGCCTGCGGTTGCCGGAGATTCGCCGGATAGCCCTTTCCAGCAGAAATTGCGCCAGCAGTTTGCCGAGGCCAAATCGCAGGGCATCGCCAACCCTATCCTGGTGGGGGCAATCCCCTTTGATACCCGTCAGCCGTCGTCGCTATTTATCCCGATGGCGTGGCAGTCCTTTTCCCGCCAGCAAAAGCAGCGCACGGCGCGTTATTTTACTGACCATCAGCCGCTGACGGTGACGGCGCGAAAGGCGATTCCGGAGCAGGATGCTTTTGAAGCGATGGTCGCACGCGCGGCTATGCTGACCGCCACGCCAGACGTCGATAAAGTGGTGCTTTCCCGGCTAATAGATATCACCACTGATGTGGCGGTGGATAGCGGAGCATTGCTGGAGCGGCTGGTTGCGCAGAATCCAGTTAGTTACAACTTCCATGTGCCACTGGCGGATGGCGGCGTTCTGCTGGGCGCCAGCCCCGAATTGCTGCTACGCAAGGATGGCGAGCGGTTTAGTTCGCTGCCGTTAGCAGGCTCGGCACGCCGACAGCCCGATGACGTTCTGGATCGCGAGGCGGGAAACCGACTGCTGGCTTCACAAAAAGATCGCCATGAACATGAGCTGGTGACGCAGGCAATGAAGCAGATCCTGCGCGATCGCAGCACGGAACTGCAATTACCTTCCTCTCCGCAGTTGATCACCACGCCGACGCTATGGCATCTCGGTACGCCGTTTGAGGGCAAGGCCAACGCCGGAGAAAACGCGCTGACGCTGGCCTGTCTGCTGCATCCGACCCCTGCGTTAAGCGGTTTCCCCCATCAGGTCGCGAAAAAGCTGATTGCTGAACTGGAGCCGTTCGATCGTGAACTGTTTGGCGGCATTGTCGGCTGGTGCGACGCCGAAGGAAACGGCGAGTGGGTAGTGACGATTCGTTGTGCGAAATTGCACGGTAATCAGGTGCGCCTGTTCGCTGGCGCCGGGATTGTCCCTGCCTCTTCGCCAGTCGGCGAGTGGCGGGAAACCGGCGTCAAGCTCTCTACGATGTTGAACGTTTTTGGACTGCATTAAGGAACGATGATGCGTATACCTTTCACCCGTTGGCCGGATGAATTTGCCCGCCGTTATCGTGAAAAAGGCTACTGGCAAGACGTGCCGTTGACCGATATTCTGACCCGCCACGCTGACAGCGACAAGACGGCGGTCATTGAAGGCGAGCGCGCATTCAGCTATCGCCAGCTCAACCAGGCCGCGGATAATCTGGCCTGCAGTTTACGCCGTCAGGGCATCAAACCTGGCGAAACCGCTCTGGTGCAACTGGGGAATGTACCGGAACTGTATATCACCTTTTTCGCCCTGTTGAAGCTTGGCGTAGCGCCCGTTCTGGCGCTGTTTAGCCATCAACGTACCGAACTTAACGCCTATGCGATGCAGATCGCGCCGACGCTGGTGATTGCCGATCGCCAACATACGCTGTTCGCCGGGGAGGACTTTCTCAACACGTTTGTGGCTGAACACCGCTCTGTGCGGGTGGTGTTATTGCGCAACGACGACGGCGATCACAGCCTGGACGCGGCGATGCGGCAGGCGGCGGAAGATTTCACCGCCACGCCATCACCTGCTGACGAAGTGGCCTACTTTCAGCTTTCCGGCGGTACTACCGGCACGCCAAAGCTTATTCCCCGTACCCATAACGACTATTACTACAGCGTGCGCCGCAGCAATGAGATTTGCGGTTTCAACGAGGAGACGCGTTTTCTGTGCGCGATTCCCGCCGCGCATAACTACGCCATGAGTTCGCCGGGCGCGCTGGGCGTTTTTCTCGCCAAAGGAACGGTAGTGCTGACGACCGATCCTAGCGCCACGCTCTGTTTCCCGCTGATCGAAAAACACCAGATTAATGCCACGGCGCTGGTGCCGCCCGCGGTCAGTCTATGGCTACAGGCTATCCAGGAGTGGGGCGGCAATGCGCCGCTGGCGTCATTAAGGTTATTGCAGGTTGGCGGCGCGCGGCTTTCTGCGACGCTGGCCGCCCGTATTCCGGCTGAAATTGGCTGTCAGTTGCAGCAGGTCTTCGGCATGGCGGAAGGGTTAGTGAATTATACCCGGCTGGACGATAGTCCGGAACGGATTATCAATACCCAGGGAAGACCCATGTGTCCGGACGACGAAGTGTGGGTGGCGGATGCCGACGGGAATCCACTGCCGCCGGGCGAGATTGGTCGTCTGATGACGCGCGGCCCCTATACTTTTCGCGGCTATTTCAACAGTCCGCAACACAATGCCAGCGCCTTTGACGCCAACGGTTTTTACTGTTCCGGCGATCTGATCTCCATTGATCAAGACGGCTACATCACCGTTCACGGGCGTGAAAAAGATCAGATCAATCGGGGCGGCGAGAAGATAGCCGCCGAAGAGATAGAAAACCTGTTACTGCGCCACCCGGCGGTGATCCATGCGGCGCTGGTCAGCATGGAAGATGAACTGCTGGGGGAAAAAAGTTGCGCATATCTGGTGGTAAAAGAGCCGCTGCGAGCGGTACAGGTACGCCGTTTCCTGCGAGAGCAGGGCGTGGCGGAATTTAAATTACCGGATCGCGTGGAGTGCGTTGCGTCACTGCCGCTGACGCCGGTTGGTAAAGTCGATAAAAAACAATTACGCCAGCGGTTGGCGTCACGTTCACCGCTCTGAAGGAGAAAGAGAGATGGCCATTCCAAAACTACAGTCTTACGCGCTGCCCACCGCACTGGATATCCCGACCAACAAAGTGAACTGGGCATTTGAGCCGGAGCGCGCGGCGCTGCTCATCCACGATATGCAGGATTACTTTGTCAGCTTTTGGGGCCGCAACTGCCCAATGATGGACCAGGTGATTGCCAATATCGCCGCTCTGCGCCAGTACTGTAAGGAACATCATATCCCGGTCTATTACACCGCTCAGCCGAAAGAGCAAAGCGATGAAGATCGCGCGTTACTCAATGATATGTGGGGGCCGGGACTGACGCGCTCTCCGGAACAGCAGAAGGTGGTAGAAGCCTTAACGCCGGATGAGGCGGATACGGTGCTGGTGAAGTGGCGCTATAGCGCGTTTCACCGCTCGCCGCTGGAACAGATGTTAAAAGATACCGGACGCAATCAGCTCATCATTACCGGCGTGTATGCGCATATTGGCTGTATGACCACCGCTACCGATGCGTTTATGCGCGACATTAAGCCGTTTATGGTGGCGGATGCGCTGGCAGATTTCAGCCGGGAAGAGCATCTGATGGCGCTGAACTATGTGGCGGGGCGTTCCGGTCGCGTCGTCATGACCGAGTCGCTGCTGCCGACGCCGGTTCCTGCCAGTAAAGCGGCGCTGCGGGCGTTGATTCTGCCGTTGCTGGATGAGACCGACGAGCCGCTGGATGATGAAAACCTGATTGATTATGGCCTGGATTCAGTACGCATGATGGGGCTGGCAGCGCGCTGGCGTAAAGTACACGGCGATATCGACTTCGTGATGCTGGCGAAAAACCCGACCATTGACGCCTGGTGGGCGCTGCTTTCTCGCGGGGTAGAGTAATGACCGGCTTTGATTTTTCAGACAAAACGGTATGGGTGACCGGGGCGGGGAAAGGGATCGGTTACGCGACGGCGCTGGCGTTTGTCGACGCCGGGGCGCGGGTGATCGGCTTCGATCGCGAATTTATGCAAGAGAATTATCCCTTTGCTACCGAAGTCATGGATGTGGCGGATGCCGCACAGGTTGCGCAGGTGTGCCAGCGTGTGTTGCAAAAAACGCCGCGGCTGGATGTGCTGGTCAACGCCGCCGGTATTTTGCGTATGGGAGCGACCGATGCGCTTAGCGTCGACGACTGGCAGCAGACGTTTGCGGTCAATGTGGGCGGGGCATTTAACCTGTTTTCGCAGACGATGGCGCAGTTTCGCCGTCAGCAGGGAGGGGCGATTGTTACCGTAGCCTCAGATGCGGCGCATACGCCGCGTATCGGTATGAGCGCTTACGGCGCCTCTAAAGCGGCGCTGAAAAGCCTGGCGCTAACCGTAGGGCTGGAGCTGGCGGGCTGTGGGGTGCGCTGTAATGTGGTGTCGCCTGGTTCGACTGACACCGATATGCAGCGCACGTTATGGGTGAGTGAAGATGCCGAACAGCAGCGTATTCGCGGTTTCGGCGAACAGTTTAAGCTCGGCATACCGCTCGGGAAAATCGCCCGTCCGCAGGAGATAGCCAATACCATTTTGTTTCTTGCCTCCGATCTAGCCAGCCACATTACCTTGCAGGATATCGTGGTGGACGGCGGTTCAACATTGGGAGCCTGACGATGATCTGGAAACGGCATTTAACGCTGGATGAATTGAACGCTACCAGTCAGAACACGCTGGTGGCGCATCTGGGCATTGTTTACACCCGTCTGGGCGATGACGTGCTGGAGGCGGAAATGCCCGTCGATGCCCGCACTCATCAACCGTTTGGTCTGCTACACGGCGGCGCATCGGCAGCGCTGGCGGAGACGTTAGGATCAATGGCCGGTTATCTGATGACCCGCGACGGGCAGTGCGTGGTCGGGACCGAGTTAAACGCCACTCACCACCGCGCCGTCTCGCAGGGGAAAGTACGCGGCGTTTGCCTGCCGCTGCATCTGGGGCGGCAGAATCAAAGCTGGGAAATTACGCTCTTTGACGAGCAAGGGAGGCGCTGCTGCACCTGTCGCCTGGGAACGGCGGTAATGGGATAGTTCTGGCAAAGTAAAATGCAATTGCAGCGTCAACGAAGAAAGGAAGTGATCTGGTTAACACTGTAATGTAAAAAATGGGTAACGATCCGGTTTTATCATGTTGTTGTGTTGTTAATTACGGTAAAGGTGTTATAGAAACAAAATGTAACATCTCTCTGGAACACCCAAACGGACAACAACTATGAATAAATCAGGGAAATACCTCGTCTGGACAGCGCTCTCAGTATTGGGTGCGTTTGCCCTGGGCTATATTGCGTTAAATCGTGGGGAACAGATCAACGCGCTATGGATCGTGGTGGCGTCGGTCTGTGTCTATCTTATTGCGTATCGTTTTTATGGGCTCTATATCGCCAAAAAAGTGCTGGCGGTTGACCCAACGCGTATGACGCCCGCGGTACGTCATAATGATGGTCTGGATTATGTCCCGACCGATAAAAAAGTGCTGTTCGGTCACCATTTTGCGGCCATTGCTGGCGCAGGTCCGCTGGTCGGGCCGGTACTGGCGGCGCAGATGGGCTATCTGCCGGGGATGATCTGGCTGCTGGCGGGCGTCGTGCTGGCGGGAGCGGTGCAGGACTTTATGGTGCTGTTCGTCTCGACCCGGCGCGATGGGCGTTCGCTTGGCGAGCTGGTTAAAGAGGAGATGGGCGCGACGGCAGGGGTGATCGCGCTGGTAGCCTGCTTTATGATCATGGTGATCATTCTGGCCGTCCTGGCGATGATCGTGGTGAAAGCGCTGACCCATAGCCCGTGGGGAACGTACACTGTCGCGTTCACTATTCCACTGGCGATTTTTATGGGCATCTACCTGCGTTATCTGCGTCCGGGGCGCATCGGCGAGGTGTCGGTCATTGGGCTGGTATTTCTTATTTTCGCTATTATTTCCGGCGGATGGGTGGCGGCAAGCCCAACCTGGGCGCCGTACTTTGATTTTACTGGCGTGCAGCTTACCTGGATGCTGGTGGGGTATGGTTTTGTCGCGGCGGTACTGCCGGTCTGGCTGCTGCTCGCGCCGCGTGATTACCTCTCTACCTTCCTGAAAATTGGTACGATTGTCGGTCTGGCGGTCGGGATTCTGATTATGCGTCCGACGCTGACTATGCCGGCGCTGACCAAATTTGTTGATGGTACCGGACCGGTCTGGACGGGCGACCTGTTCCCGTTCCTGTTTATTACCATCGCCTGCGGCGCGGTCTCCGGTTTCCATGCGCTCATCTCCTCCGGCACGACGCCGAAGATGTTGGCCAACGAAGGCCAGGCCTGCTTTATCGGCTACGGCGGGATGTTAATGGAATCTTTCGTCGCCATTATGGCGCTGGTCTCCGCCTGTATTATCGATCCGGGCGTTTACTTTGCGATGAATAGCCCGATGGCGGTACTGGCGCCAGCGGGGACAGCGGATGTCGTGGCTTCTGCCGCGCAGGTGGTCAGTAGTTGGGGTTTCGCTATCACGCCGGATACGTTACACCAGATTGCCAATGAAGTCGGCGAACAATCCATTATCTCCCGCGCAGGCGGTGCGCCAACGCTGGCGGTAGGGATGGCCTACATTTTACATGGCGCGTTGGGCGGCATGATGGATGTAGCCTTCTGGTATCACTTCGCCATTCTGTTTGAAGCGCTGTTTATTCTGACGGCGGTGGATGCGGGTACCCGTGCGGCGCGCTTTATGTTGCAGGATTTGTTGGGCGTAGTGTCGCCAGGGCTGAAACGTACCGATTCGCTGCCAGCGAACCTGCTTGCTACGGCATTGTGCGTGCTGGCGTGGGGGTATTTCCTCCATCAGGGCGTGGTCGATCCGTTGGGCGGTATTAACACCCTGTGGCCGCTGTTTGGCATCGCCAACCAGATGCTGGCGGGGATGGCGCTGATGCTTTGCGCCGTGGTACTGTTCAAAATGAAGCGTCAGCGTTATGCGTGGGTCGCGCTGGTGCCAACGGCCTGGCTGCTGATTTGTACGCTGACGGCGGGCTGGCAGAAAGCGTTTAGTCCGGATGCGAAAATCGGCTTCCTGGCCATTGCCAATAAGTTCCAGGCGATGATCGACAGCGGCAATATTCCGCCGCAGTACACCGAATCGCAGCTCGCGCAGTTGGTATTCAATAACCGTCTGGATGCCGGGCTAACCATCTTCTTTATGGTGGTGGTCGTGGTGCTGGCGGTCTTCTCTATTAAGACGGCGCTGGCCGCTCTGAAGATTGACAAACCGACGGCGAATGAAACGCCGTATGAGCCGATGCCGGAAAATGTGGATGAGATCGTGACGCAGGCGAAAGGCGCGCACTAATCTTTTTTCATCAATAGCCCTCTCCAGAATAAGGAGAGGGCATTTGGATGACAGGTGACAACAATGTTCGATACGCTTTCGAAAGCCGGAAAATATCTGGGACAGGCCGCAAAAATGATGATTGGCGTGCCAGACTACGACAACTATGTTGAGCATATGCGCATAACGCATCCGGATCAGACGCCGATGACCTATGAAGAATTTTTCCGCGAGCGGCAGGATGCGCGCTATGGTGGAAAAGGCGGCGCGCGTTGCTGCTGATGGTTGCCAGGCCTGATAAACGCAACGTCACCAGGCTATATTCTGAAAAATTCAACTTTTTCAAACGCCGCACGCAGGGTGTCTGGCGTTAACGTCACCGGTAAATAGTGGATGGATTCGACCGGGCGCAGGGTATGCGCGATGACCCTATCGATCTCGGCGGTGTTATGAATATCCACGTCCAGTTCGCTAAGCCGGGTCGGCAGATGAAATCGCCGGTACGCTGTAATCAATTGCGCCAGCACGTCATCTTGTCCCAGTAGCGCGCTTTGCACCAGAATGCCATAAGCCACTTTCGTTCCGTGCAGGAATTTTTCCGTTTGCGGCAGGACGGTCAGACCGTTGTGTACCGCATGGGCGGCGGCGACACGGGTATAGCGTTCTCCGAGGCCGCCGACCATACCGCCGCCAGCGATAATCGCATCCACCACGTCGCAAAATGCCTGGGTCAGCCGACGCTGCTGTTTATCCGCTAATGCTTGTTCGCTGCTGGTCAGCAGGAGATCGCGAATAGCGCACGCGCTGTTAATGCCCAGTCTTACGGTCAAAGGTAACGTTTCAGGCTGCGGCGCAAGCACAACGGCTTCATACCATTTCGCCAGCGTATCGCCAATGCCAGCTAACAGATAGTCATCGGGCGCCTGCAGAATAATGCGCGGTTCGACCAGCACCAGAAAATTGGCATCATCAAAAATTTCGAACTGTAACGCCTGTCCCGCGTCGTTATACCAGACGGAAAGCGGTGTCCAGGCGGCGCAGGTCGCCGCGATGGTCGGGATAGCGACAAACGGCAGCGCCAGACGACGGGCGAGCGCTTTGGCGGTATCGAGCAGCGCGCCGCCGCCGACGCCTATCACCACCTGACGATCGTCGTTGCAGGCGTGCGCCAGTTGGGCAACATGGCGTTCGCTACAATGGCCGGTAAACTGCAGATGTTTTGCGCCAGCACGTTCAAACGCTTCCGGCAGGTAAGGCCGGGCGGCGGCAATCGCGCGTTCGCCGTACACCCAAACGGCGTGGGAAAGCTGTTCCGGCGTGAAAAAGTCTGTCAGTCTTCCGAGGCTTCCGGCATGGGAAAAATAATTCGCCGGGCCGGTAACGACGCGGATTTCAGTGTGGTTCATGTTGTGTTGTCCTTAGGGTCTTCTCACCGCTGTTATTATATTTAGACATCTAAACGTCTTGATTGCCAAATACTAACACCCTGTGATAGTGTGTCAATAACCACATCACTGGCGGGTATGAAGATAATGAGAAATAACCCACTGATTCCAAAAAGCAAATTGCCCAATCTTGGCACCACGATTTTTACGCAAATGAGCGCGCTGGCGCAGAAACATCAGGCAATAAATTTATCGCAAGGCTTCCCTGATTTTGATGGTCCTCGTTATTTGCACGAGCGGTTGGCTTATCATGTCGCGCAGGGCGCGAATCAATATGCGCCGATGACGGGCGCGCAGGCGCTGCGGGAGGCCATAGCCGATAAAACGGCGGAAATATATGGTTATCGACCCGATGACGTCAGTGATATCACCGTCACGGCGGGCGCGACAGAGGCGCTGTATGCGGCGATTACCGCGCTGGTGCGGGCAGGGGATGAGGTTATCTGTTTCGATCCCAGTTACGACAGCTATGCCCCGGCCGTGGCGCTTTCCGGCGGCGTGTTAAAACGCATAGCGCTTACGCCGCCGCATTTTCGCGTCGACTGGCAGGCGTTTTCGGCGTTGCTTAGCGAGCGCACGCGGCTGGTGATCCTCAATACGCCGCATAATCCCACCGCTACCGTCTGGCGTCAGGAGGATATCGAGGCGCTGTGGCAGGCTATCGGCGAGCGGGAAATTTATGTATTAAGCGATGAAGTGTACGAACATATTTGTTTTGCCGTCGAAGGTCATGCCAGCGTATTGGCGCACCCTCAGTTACGAGAGCGGGCGGTTGCCGTTTCATCGTTTGGTAAAACCTTTCATATGACGGGATGGAAGATTGGTTACTGCGTTGCGCCTGCGGCCATTAGCGCCGAAATACGCAAAGTTCACCAGTACCTGACGTTTTGCGTCAATACGCCGGCGCAACTGGCGCTGGCGGATATGCTGCGCGCCGCGCCGGAACACTATCGCGCGTTACCCGATTTTTACCGGAAAAAACGCGATGTGCTGGTTAACGCGCTGGCGCAAAGCCGATTAAAAGTGCTGCCCTGTGAAGGTACCTATTTTCTGTTAATCGATTACAGCGCAGTGTCGACGCTAAATGACGTTGAGTTTTGTCAGTGGCTAACCGAAGAAGTCGGTGTCGCCGCTATTCCGCTTTCTGTCTTTTGCGCCGCCCCTTTCCCGCATCAGCTTATACGTTTATGTTTCGCTAAACAGGAATCAACGCTGCTGGCCGCCGCAGAGCGCCTGTGTAAACTGTAGTTATTTAACCGTCCACGCTCTGGAGAATCGACGGTCTGCAAAAAGCTCCTGCAGGCCGTTGATCTGTTTCAGGCGCAGGACTTCATCGGCGTCCATACCTAACTCCTGGCCGATTTTGCTCTCGTCCCAGCCTAGCAGAGAAAGTTCGCGCACGATTTCTGACATGGCGTGGATCTGGTGACGCCCGCGCGCGCGGTTATGCCGAATGGTTGCCGCCATGCGTTCGTGACGTTCTCTGTCCAGACACGTTATCGGCAGGTAGCCTTTCAGACGCCTTTTCAGGGCCGCTTTTCCTTTGCCCAGCTCATGACGGTGAAAACCGTCCACAATCTCGTACTCCTCGGCATCGGCCTTTACCACCACGATCGGCTGAGTAAACCCATCTTGTTCAATCGATTTAAGCAGCAGTTTTTTCTCGGGCGGCGCAACGTTATTCGGGTTGTAGTCATTAGGCGAAATATGATCGTTTTTCACCCACAGGACACAATCGACAGGCTCATCGCGAAAAGGACTAACGCTATGTATCGCCATTCTAAATTCATTAATGGCGGCGATCCTCTCCTCTTCAGGCAGTTCAGAGAGAAAGTGAGTTATTTCGGTTGTGAGTCGGTGTTGCATAAGATCCCCCATTCCTGGCGTTTAGCTTTCATACGTTCGTTATAACGCTGGTAATTCTTAGGTTTTGTCGGACTGAATGACAGCGCCCGGCACCAGTAATCATTGTTCAGTAATACTTTGCAGATCCGTCGCCATGACGGAATATCGCGCGATCCGATATCGCCATGCTGCGTCTGTGGAATAGTGTTCATGCCTTTTTTCTTATACCACTGCAAATAAACGGCGATTTTATTACGGTAATGTTCGGCAGTGACTTCAGGCATACTGTGTAGCAGGAGCAGCGCGTACTCTTCCCAGTTAAGGTGATCGGGTTTTAAAATTTTCCGGTGGCCGTAAAAATGGCTGTCTTGTCCGGCGTATATTCCCCCGCTGAGTGCGCCGCTGACTCTGGCGCACATGGCCGCCCAGCGCTCAGGTTCGATAACATGATACAGCCATAACCCCTGTCGTTGTTCCGGGCCGAACGGTTCGCAAATACGCATGTAACGGGGTGGTACGCCAGCCTGATACATCAAATTATACAAAGGGTTACAGGGTTTACCTGTTTTGGCGAACCAGGTCCAGATATCTGCGGTTTTCCAGTCATAGATGGGATAGATATACCAGGTGTGCCCCTTAGGGGCTAACGTGGTCCAGGGCTTATCGTCGGCAAAGCGCAGCTTATGCGAGTTAGCGATAGCGGCAAATCGGTTATAGGATTCGTCGGAACGAATACCGACCAGCATAGCGGCAGGACGTTTTTCTGAAAACCAGTCGGCAAAATCGCGAACGAACTGTTCAAAGGTCATGCCTTGTTGATAAAAGGAAAAAAAGGCCGGATCGGTAATCGCATCTTCTGGCGGTTGTCGTACCCAGTCGGTACCCGGCTGCCAACACTGCCACTCCGGCTGGTATTGTGAAAGGGAATTTTGTGTGGTTAAGGGTAATGCGACCCAATAAAAACGCTCAATAACGTCCGCGTAGTATTCACGTAACGATTCAATATAGGCGATGGTACAGGAGAATTGCGCTTCCCAGTCAATGAAGAGAACATGGATCTTTTTATTCATTTTGCGCGCCAACGTTGCCGTCAGGTGCAACATAAGTCCTGAATCTTTACCACCAGAAAATGAGACGCAGACCCGGGGTAAGGTTTCCAGGGTCCACATTATACGCTCTTGAGCCGCTTCCAGAACATTTTGCTCAAGTGGAACTTTATAAACCGACATCTCTGGATAGTCTCCGATGTGTTAACTACAGTATATTCGAAATAATTAACATAAAGGATAAGCGGATTAGATGAACTTGCAATGCTTTATTATATTTGTAAAATAAATATATCCCATAAATATATACATTGAATTTATATTAACACCTGTTATCTGACCTTCTTATTAATGCTTTTTTGTGATGTGCTCAATGAGTTCAGCAAATCCACTATTATTCAGCGAAGCTCTATTATACATAAGATAGAGCTGTATGGGAGCAATGGTAAAAGGTGTAGTGACTTTTTTAAGTTTGATAGAGGAAGAGTAATAGTCAACAAGTGATTCTGGTAAAAAACCAATAAGCTCCGTGGAGCTGATGGCGTTGGCGATGGTCATCAGCGATTTGCTTCTGAAACCAATTATTCTTTCCCCCAGCACATCATCTATAAGTGAATGATACTCTTTTATACCGCTTGCCCGGGCGACGAGTTGCGTAAATGACTCTTGTAGAATTTCATCGATAGTGGCGGTGTCGCCTAGTCGGGGATGGTTTTCACTGCAAACCAGGATACATTCCATCCTATTAAAGTGAGAACAAACAATAGAACGATTATTCAGTGGGGCCGATGAAACCACAACATCTGCTTTGCGGTAGGCAAGCAGATCTTCAGGCTGTTCGTCAGTGGTCAAAATGTCGTGATGTTCAATTTCAACCTGTGGATCTTTGCGGATATATTTAACTAATTTCATCACATATTGGGTGATCAACAGCTGTGGGCTGTAGATAATAAACTTTTTCTTCAGGCTGGACTGATTCATTATATTAATAGTTTGTTCCAGGCTGTTAAGGTTATTTTCTAAATGATAATGTAAATTAATGCCTGTTACGGTAGGCGTAATTCCTTTACCTGAACGAATAAATAGAGGGTCGTTGAATTGCGTGCGCAGGCGTTGCAATGACTGGCTTACGGCAGAAGGTGTAATATAGAGTGTTTCTGCTGCTTTGCTAATGCTTAAATGTTGATAGATACATTCAAATATAACCAACAAGTTAAGATCAAATTTTTTAAGGTCGTAAAGGTTAGCCATAGTATCTTCCTGGCATAATCATGGTATCTTTCATGATTATGACTTAATCTCAATAATTTACCAGAGTTATGTTTATTAAACTTAATGTAGAGTTTATTTAAACTAAAATACCACAGTTATGAATATTTTAGCGAGTAAATAATCACAGTAAAGGCGGACATAACGTACACTTTTATAATCACGCCGTTAGTCTAAAAAGGCTGTGCCGGATGACATGCTGGTCTGGCGTCGCGTTAATGCCGGGAGGAGGTTGGCCCGACAAACGCAGCGCTATCGGGCGGGGTACGGTTAAGCTTCTGCCTTGCTAATTTCTGCGTTAAGGCTGCCCCATCATGGCGTCCAGTTGCGCTTTTTCCGGTAAACCCACAACCTGTTGCAAAATCTTATCTTTATTCATGTAATAGATTGCTGGCGTCGCGTTAGCGCCAAGATCGTCCATTAACTGCTGATTCTGATTAATGACTTTCATCTGCGCCGGGGGGATGGACGCCGGAACCTCCAGCTTCATCTTTCCTGCGGAGGCTTCGTAGTCATGCCAGGTTTTCGCCGGGTCTTTCGCGGCTAAAATCGCTGCGGCTGTGGCCGGGCTTTCCGGTTTAATCACCCCGACCAGTAACGTACGTAATTGTACCTTGCCGGATTCGACCCACGGGCGAGCTTGCTGCCAAAACTGCTTACAATAGGGGCAGAAAGGGTCGGCGAAGACATACAGCACCACCGGCGCGTCTTTTTTACCGTCGAGTATCCATGACGCTTTTTCCATTTTCTGCCACATTTCTCGTCCGGCCGGCGCATAGATCTCTTTTTCTATCAGGGCGTTGCTAAGATTTTCACCTTTTTCATTATACATATAGCCGGAAATCGCGTGTTTACCGTCCGGCGTCAGGTAAATCGTGACGCCCATATCCTGATACTTTCCGAGATAGCCCTTCATGCCCCCCGGCGCCTCGAAGGATTTCAGGATTGTTATGCCCTGTTTTTCAATGGCTTTTACCGGCGCAGGCAGTTCTTCCGCGTGGGCGAGAATGGGCAGCATAGCAAGCAGCAGTGTACGTTTAATCATATTTTTTCCTTTTAAGATCAAAGCGAAAAGAGTATTAATGATGATGCCTATCACAGACATAGGTAAGAGCTGGCGTGACGGGATTGCCCTTTCTATGCTGGGGTGATGTAATCCTTTTCGCTGTTACAGCCTTTGTTAAGGTAATGTAGAGCGCAACACTTAGCCAGCATATACGCTATGGATTTCGAGTTGCAGACAATACGTCTGTAATTTGCAAGACGAGTCGTACTGGCTCTGAAGTTACCTACGGGTAGTTCAGGTAATGGGGCCGCCTGTCAGGCGGCCTTTTTACTTTAGATGGCTGACAGGGCGCAGTGTTCACAATGTCGCCCGAATCGGGTTGTTAGTTAACGCTTATTGATTTGATAATGGAAACGCATTAGCCGAATCAGCAAAATTTCGTTAACTTACTCCTCAACGAAAACACGGAGGAAGTATAGATGTCCTTAATTAACACCAAAATCAAACCTTTCAAAAACCAGGCGTTCAAAAACGGTGAATTCATTGAAGTCACCGAGAAAGATACCGAAGGCCGCTGGAGCGTCTTCTTCTTCTACCCGGCCGATTTTACCTTTGTTTGCCCGACTGAACTGGGTGACGTTGCCGACCATTACGAAGAACTGCAGAAGCTGGGCGTAGACGTTTATTCCGTCTCAACCGATACTCACTTCACGCACAAAGCATGGCACAGCAGCTCTGAAACTATCGCAAAAATCAAATATGCGATGATCGGCGACCCGACTGGCGCCCTGACCCGTAACTTCGACAACATGCGTGAAGATGAAGGTCTGGCAGACCGTGCGACCTTTGTTGTTGACCCGCAGGGTATCATCCAGGCGATCGAAGTTACCGCTGAAGGTATCGGCCGTGACGCGTCTGACCTGCTGCGTAAAATTAAAGCAGCACAGTACGTTGCCGCTCACCCAGGCGAAGTATGCCCGGCGAAATGGAAAGAAGGCGAAGCGACTCTGGCTCCATCTTTAGACCTGGTCGGTAAAATCTAAATTTCCGTCGTCTTTCACGCCATAGCTGCGTTGGCGTCGCCTGCTCACCCCGGTCACTTACTTCAGTAAGCTCCCGGGGATTCTCAGGCTAGCCGCCTTACTCTGACGTGAAATACTTTGGAAATTGTTTCAGTCATGGGCGCACCCGCGCCCATTTCATTTCAGCACCATGACGCAAGTTGCATTAATGCAGTCCCGCGAAGTCGGCTTGCATGATGATGTTTTCAGAGAGGGAAGAAGAATGCTCGACACAAATATGAAAACCCAGCTCAGGGCTTACCTTGAGAAACTGACCAAACCTGTTGAGCTGATTGCCACGCTGGATGACAGCGCTAAATCGGCGGAAATCAAGGAACTGCTGGCTGAAATCGCCGAGCTGTCCGACAAAGTCACATTTAAAGAAGACAATACTCTGCCGGTGCGCAAGCCGTCTTTCCTGATTACGAATCCAGGTTCTCAGCAGGGGCCGCGCTTTGCCGGTTCTCCGCTGGGCCACGAATTTACCTCGCTGGTTTTGGCGCTGCTGTGGACCGGCGGTCATCCGTCAAAAGAAGCGCAGTCGCTGCTGGAGCAGATTCGCGATATTGACGGCGATTTTGAATTCGAAACTTATTATTCACTCTCCTGCCATAACTGCCCGGACGTAGTGCAGGCGCTGAACCTGATGGCGGTGCTGAACCCGCGTATTAAACATACGGCAATTGATGGCGGCACCTTCCAGAACGAAATCACCGAACGTAACGTGATGGGTGTTCCGGCGGTATTTGTTAACGGTAAAGAGTTCGGCCAGGGACGTATGACTCTGACCGAGATTGTCGCTAAAGTGGATACTGGCGCAGAAAAACGCGCGGCGGAAGCGCTGAACAAACGCGATGCGTATGACGTACTGATTGTCGGCTCCGGCCCGGCGGGCGCGGCGGCGGCGGTCTACTCGGCGCGCAAAGGCATCCGTACCGGTCTGATGGGCGAGCGCTTCGGCGGTCAGGTGCTGGATACCGTGGATATCGAAAACTATATCTCGGTGCCGAAAACCGAAGGCCAGAAACTGGCGGGCGCGCTGAAAGCGCATGTCAGCGATTACGACGTTGACGTTATCGACAGCCAGAGCGCAAGTAAACTGGTTCCGGCCGCAACAGAAGGCGGCTTGCATCAGATTGAAACGGCGTCCGGCGCAGTATTGAAAGCGCGCAGTATCATCATCGCCACCGGCGCGAAATGGCGCAATATGAATGTGCCGGGCGAGGATCAGTATCGCACCAAAGGCGTCACCTATTGTCCGCACTGCGACGGTCCGTTATTTAAAGGGAAGCGTGTGGCGGTTATCGGCGGCGGCAACTCCGGCGTTGAAGCGGCTATCGATCTGGCAGGTATTGTAGAACACGTTACGTTGCTGGAGTTTGCGCCGGAGATGAAGGCGGATCAGGTGCTACAGGACAAAGTGCGTAGCCTGAAAAATGTCGATATCATTTTGAATGCGCAAACGACAGAAGTGAAGGGCGACGGTTCGAAAGTGGTGGGGCTGGAGTATCGTGACCGTGTCAGCGGCGATATTCATAGCGTCGCGCTGGCAGGGATTTTTGTGCAGATTGGTCTGTTGCCGAATACCCACTGGCTGGAAGGCGCGCTTGAGCGTAACCGCATGGGCGAGATCATTATTGACGCCAAATGTGAAACCAGCGTTAAGGGCGTCTTCGCCGCAGGCGATTGCACCACCGTTCCTTACAAACAGATTATCATCGCCACAGGCGAAGGGGCGAAAGCCTCGTTGAGCGCCTTTGATTATCTGATTCGTACCAAAATCGCATAAAAAGAAGTAAGCACACCTGCAAGGTCAGTTAACTGGCCATCGTAAACGGCCCGATAGTGTAAGCTATTCGGGCCTGCGGTGTTTATGCCTGGGGAACGCCGCCGGGTAAAACACGTTCTTCATTATCAATACTCTGAAACCGTCTGTTAATAACAGACGGTTTTTTATTTCAACGGTCTTCTGTTTTTAAACTTTGAAACAATAAAAAAGTCTTCTACGGATTTAACTGGAATTTTTCTGTTTTTTTATCAAAGAAAGATTAAGCGCTTCCGTTAACATGCTCATTCTTTTTTCTTGATTTATATTGCATTTGTATGTGAGGTTATTTATTCATGGATTCAATCTATGAATCACTGACGGAATTAGAAAAAACAGGGCTTACATTGCGTGATTTTTTTAATTCTCATGATAGTCGTTCACTGAAATCTGCCTACGTGAGATTAAATCCCACTGCTGCGGTAAACCTTACCGATCGGGCGTGGCTGGAGGCGGAGTATGACTTTAATGCGCTATTCGTCGGTCCTGGCAAGCTGCTGGCTGCGCCTTTCGCTTCAGTGTATCTGGAAGATGATGCGCTGGTGATGGGAAAGGCGACGCTGGAGATACGGGAGTTTATGGCAGCGTTGGGATTATCGGTTAATCAGGAGAGCAATATTCCTGACGATCATATTTCCTGCGTACTGGAATTGACCACACTATTACTGGCTAATACCCGGCAAACGTCACAATACCGATCTACTCTCACTCAATATATCAATAACTATTTAACAAAGTGGGTGCCATTATATATCGAAAAAATAAAAACTCATGCACAAACGACCACGTTATATACGGTGGCGGACATCTTATTTTATTGGCTTGATGAATTAAAACGAGAGTATCAATATGAGTAATGAGACGGGACATCTGAACAGACGTTCTTTTTTAAAGGGGATAGTGGCACTGGGCGCCGTTGCGGCTTTACCCGGAGGATTACTGACCTCCCGATGCGCGCTTGCGCAGCCGCCTGTTCCCTTTAACCCTAAAACGTACAAAATTTATCGTAACGCGTGTCCGCGTAACTGCTATGACACCTGTAGCCTCAAGACGTGGGTAAAGGACGGGGTCATTACTTTCGTGGAAGGCGCGCCGGAATCAACATTTACTCACGGTACCCCTTGCGTCAAAGGGTTAAGCTATCCGCGCCGGGTTTATAGCCCCGATCGTATTAAATATCCCATGGCGCAGGACGTTCGCGGTAGCGGCAACTGGCGTCGCATCTCATGGGAAGAGGCGATGCAGCGCATTGCCGCCAAAATGCTGGAGATTAAGAAAAAAGACGGTTCTATGCTCGGTCTGGCGCTGACCAAATATTCCGGTAAGTTTGGCGTGCTGAACTATGCCGTTGAAGGGATGATGTCCTCGCTTGGCTATACCACCCGTTTTGCCGGTACGCCGTGCTGGCCTGCCGGTATCGACGCGCAAAACTACGACATGGGCGACATGTGGTGTAACGACCCGGAAGATATGGTGAAAGCGAAATACATCATTATCTGGGGCGCCAACCCGGCCTGGTGCTCAATGCACAGCATGAAGTACATCTATCAGGCGCGCGAGAAAGGGGCGAAGGTCGTCGTTATCGACCCGCTGCTGTCGCAGACTGCCGCCAAAGCCGATCTCTACCTGCGCGTGCGGCCTGGCTCAGACGGCGCGCTGGCGCTGGGAATGGCGCGTCATCTGGTGGATAAAGGCCTGGTGGATCAGAATTTTGTCAACAACGATGCTCACGGCTATCCGGAATTTGAAGCCTATCTGCGCAATAACGTCACCGTGGAATGGGCGGCAGAAATCTGCGGCCTGTCTGCGGATGTCATTCGCCAGCTGGCGGAAGAGTTTACGGCGGTTAAGCCGGCCACGGTCTGGATTGGTTACGGGATGCAGCGTCATGTCAACGGCGGCGCCAACGTTCGCGCTATCGATGCCTTTGTCGCTATGTCCGGCAACATCGGTGTCGAAGGCGGCGGCGCGCGTTATGGCCATCTGCATACCTGGGGCTTTAACTATAACGCCATGCTGCAGAAGCCGCCGGTGGGCGCTATTGGCATACCGGGAGCGGCGGGCACCACCAGTGAATTCGGGGCTGCCGCTGGCAGCGACGCCGTGCAGTACTCCGATCGCTCTCTGAATATCAACCAAACGGCGCAGGGGATTCTGGAGGCCAACGATCCGCCGGTTCGTATGCTGTGGGTCGCCTGTAAAAACCCGTTTGCCCAGGATTTCGATCGCAGCAAGATGAAAAAAGCGTTTGAAAAACTGGAAATGGTGGTCTGCGCCGATCAGTTCTTCAACGAAACGGTGCAACACGCTGATATCGTGCTGCCCGTTACCACCGCGTTTGAAGAATGGAACGTGGATGCTTCTTACTGGCACTACTGGCTTTCCATTAATCAGCCGGCGATTAAGCCGATGTATGAAGCAAAATGCGATCTCGAAATCGCTACCATGCTGTCGCGCACCATTAATAAGATGGCGCCGGGTTCCTGTACCTTCCCGCAAGAGTTCGATCACAAGCGCTGGCTGGATCAGGAGTTCAACGACGGTATGGCGAAAATGTTCGGCATCTCTTCCTGGGACGATCTGCTGGACGGGCCGAAAAAAGCGATTCTGCCAAGTTCAGCCGCCTGGTACGATCGCAAGTTCAAAACGCCGTCAGGCAAGTATGAATTTAAATCTGAACTGGCGGAGAAAAACGGCCACACCGCGCTGCCGGAATACAAACCGGAAGCCGAGAGCAAACTGCCTTTCCATCTGTTTACGCCGCACGTGCAGTTTGGCCTGCACTCGCAGTTTATCAACCTGGACTGGATGCAGGTGTTCTACCCGGAACCGTTCGTTTATATCCATCCTTCTTCCGCACAGAAAAAAGGCATCAGCGAGAACGATCTGGTCAAAGTTTTCAATGGCACCGGTGAAGTTGAGCTGCGGGCAAAAGTCACCACCAACGTGCCGGAAGATTTTCTGGTGATGTATGAAGCGTGGTTCCCGAAACGGCAGTACAACGTGCAAAACGTCGTGGCCGATACGCCTGCTGATATGGGGCTGATGAAAACTGGCGCGCCGGGCGCCGCTATCCACAGTCAGTTTGCTGACGTTGTATTGATCGGTAAAGGGGAATCCGTAGCATGAGACGTGCGTTTTTAGTGAATAGCGATAAGTGCATCGGCTGCCGCGGCTGTGCTATGGCGTGTAAAAGCTTTAACCAACTGGAGCCGGATCGCTTCTGGCGCTACGTTTATCCGTTGGATAAAGACATCTATCCACATGAAGAGCGGGCGTTTTACTCGCTGGCCTGTAACCACTGCGAACATCCGGCCTGCGTCGCCGCCTGTCCGGTCGAAGCCTATACCAAACGTGAAGATGGCGTGGTGGTGCATAACCCTGAGCGCTGCATTGGCTGCAAAAACTGTATTCGTAACTGTCCTTATGGCGCGCCGCGTTTTAATGAAGAGACGCGTAAAGCGGAAAAATGCAGTATGTGCTACGAGCGTCTTGATATCGGTATGAATCCGGCGTGCGTAAACGCCTGCCCGGTGGGCGCCTTGTCGATTATTGATTTGGATGCCGATCCTGTGCCCGATAATGCGGTGCAGTATCCGCCAGGGTTCCCGCATATGCCACAGCTTAATCCAGGAACGCGCTTTATTCTGGCGCGCCAGCCTAAGCAGCCGGAGGACAAGTAATGGAAAAATATGAATTGCCGCTGGTGTTTTTTACGGTATTAAGCCAGATGTCTGTCGGGATGGCTTTGGTACTGACATGGCGTACGCTGCGTAGTGAAGTGGAAGGCCAGCGTTTCTATTGGTTGGCCACCGGGCTGGTGCTGGCATTGGCGTCTATTGCCGCGATTCTGCATCTGGCGCATCCCGATCGCGCTTATAATGCGCTGATTAACCTGCGACATGCCTGGTTAAGTCGGGAAATCCTTGGCGCCACGTTGTTTGGCGCAGCGGTCGGCGTAACGTTCCTGGCAAAGGGACATAAAGCGATGGCTCTTATCGCCTCCGTGTTCGGCGTGTTACTGGTGGCGGTGCAGGGGATGACCTACGCCGCGCCAGCGATGGTAGCTATCGCTAATGGATTTACCATGCTGTTATTTTTTATTACGGTATGGGTCATGGGTTGCGCGGCGATTCCGCTGTTAAAACTCAGGTCTGCCGTTCCTGCGTTACGCCAGGGAATTGTGGTGTGTATCGCGGTACTTATCGCGGCGCCGCTGGTGTGGTTAAGCGGGGGAACGGTAATGCAGATGACGGCGCGTTCATGGCTGGCTTCCCCGTTTTATCTGGCAAGCCTGGTCTGCCTTGCGCTCGCTTTTGTCGCCAGCCGTCACGGTGATTCGCGCTCGAAACTCCTGTTCGTCTTGTTATTCGTCGGCGTATTTCTGAGCCGGCTGGTCTTTTTTGGCGACACGGTGAGTACTATTGTGAATATCGGGCATTTGTATTAACGATGATGCAGTAAAAAGCCCTGCCAGGCGTGACCTGGCAGGGCGTGTCAGTTTTTAGCCACCAGGGTTAACGCACAACCAATACTGGCAGCGTCGCATGGCGCACCACGCTTGAGGCGTTAGACCCCAACAGGTGTGTCGTGATAGACGGATTACGCGAACCGATTACCACGACATCCGCATCCAGTTCTTCGCCCATCTCATTGACGACATCGCGCACGCTACCAAAGCGGACATGCGTTTTAATTCGTGAAGGATCGATACTGAAGTGTCCCACCATCGTTTGCAGACGCGTTTCCGCCTCATGCTGTAAATGTTCTTCAAAGCGACGCACGTCGGCGGCAAAGCGGTGCAGACTCATGCTCGCGGACCCAGGCAGTACATGCAACAGATGAATGACGCCATCCTGTTGCGCCAGAAACTCAGCGTGGCGAATGGCTTTATCGCTAAGTTCCATTTCAAAAACATCAACCGGCATAATGATTGTCTTATACATACCCGTTACTCCCTGTTAATCAATACTGAATTTATTCAAGCATATAATAATGTTTCTTTCTGCTATTTGTCTGGCAATTTTAAATATTGCGACAACCTGACGTTAAAAAAGTCGTGTATTTTCCAGGAAAAATCCTAAAGCCGCCTGTTTTTCCGGCAGTCTCTCCGGGATAGCTACCCTTTTATAGTCGAACGCAACATTCACCGTTACCCCGGAGGCTGCATGAAAGCATTGACGTATCACGGTCCACATCACGTAAAGGTTGAAAACGTACCCGATCCCGGCATTGAGCAGCCTGACGATATCATTTTGCGTGTTACCGCCACCGCGATTTGCGGATCCGATTTGCATCTCTATCGCGGCAAGATCCCACAGGTAAAACATGGTGATATTTTCGGCCATGAATTTATGGGCGAGGTGGTGGAAACCGGACATGATGTGAAGAATATTCGGAAAGGGGATCGGGTCGTTATCCCGTTTGTCATTGCCTGTGGCGACTGCTTTTTCTGTCGGCTACAGCAATATTCAGCGTGTGAAAACACTAACGACGGACACGGCGCGGCGATGAATAAAAAACAGATCCCGCCGCCGGCGGCGCTGTTTGGGTATAGCCATCTGTATGGCGGCGTTCCCGGCGGACAGGCCGAATATGTTCGCGTGCCAAAAGGTAATGTCGGTCCATTTAAGGTGCCGCCGCTGTTATCTGACGATAAAGCGCTGTTTCTTTCTGATATTTTGCCTACCGCCTGGCAGGCGGTAAAAAATGCTCAGATTCAGCAAGGTTCCAGCGTGGCGGTTTTTGGCGCAGGGCCGGTAGGATTACTGACTATCGCCTGTGCGCGACTGCTGGGCGCGGAGCAGATCTTCGTCGTTGATCACCACGCCTGGCGCTTGCGTTTCGCCGAAGAACGTTATGGCGCGATACCGATCAACTTCGATGATGAGAACGATCCGGCGGAAAAAATCATCGAGCAGACGGCAGGCCACCGCGGCGTGGACGCGGTAATTGATGCCGTAGGCTTTGAAGCGAAAGGCAGCATGACGGAGACGGTGCTGACGAACCTTAAACTGGAAGGCAGCAGCGGCAAAGCGCTGCGACAATGTATCGCGGCGGTCAGACGCGGCGGCGTGGTCAGCGTGCCCGGCGTGTATGCCGGTTTTATTCACGGCTTTTTATTCGGCGACGCCTTTGATAAGGGGCTAACTTTTAAAATGGGTCAAACCCATGTTCACGCGTGGCTGGGGGAATTATTACCGCTTATTGAAAAAGGGTTGCTGAAGCCGGAGGAGATTGTCACGCACTATATGCCGTTTGAAGAGGCGGCGCGCGGCTACGAAATTTTCGAAAAACGCGAAGAAGAGTGCCGGAAGGTTATCCTGGTGCCGGGAGCGACGTCGGCACAAGCGGCGCAGAAACAGGCGACGGGAGTAATCAACCCGATGCCAGGCGGCGTTGTCTGAAACAGGCAGCAATGAAAGGGCTAACGGAAAGAGGATGCGCAGGCATCCTCTGTGTAAACGCATTAACGCTTATGCAGATGGTTTAACGCAGGAAGTCGCCCGCGGCTTCAGGCTGATATTCGAGTTCCAGCACTTCGAGATGGGTGGAGGCGCCGCCCGGCAGTTCCCAGTGAATGGTGTCGCCGACGCGCAGTCCCAGCAACGCCGCGCCGACGGGCGCCATTACCGAAAGCTGGGTACTGCTATCCGTCATATTGGCGGGATACACCAGCGTCCGCACGCGTGTTTCACCATCGCTCAAATTGCGGAATTTAACGCGGCTGTTCATGGTGACGACATCGTTCGGCATCTCTTGTGGCGAACACATTTGCGCGCGATCCAGTTCGGCGTTGAGCGCGTCGGCAATCGGCAGATCCGCATACGCAGGCTGTTCCAGAAGACGATCAATACGTTCGGCGTCAAGGTCGTTAATGATAATAGTGGGTCTGGACATTTCTTACTCCATGTCATCGATACTGCGAGTAGTGCAGGTAAATGGTCCCAAAAGAAAACCCTCACCGTCTGGCGGCGAGGGTTTAACTCTCATGATGATACTGAGACTTACCCCGTCTTTGAAGTGATTTAGTTCACATTCGGGTAAATCCTCAAACGTCATAGCCCTGAGTGAATTTTAGTCTACATTCGGGCGTGTTCTCAAATGTGGCTACGGTTTTAAACCTCTGCTTCGTCAATAACCGGCTTTATCGATAATAAACTGTTTCCCGCAGTTGCCGGGATGCGGCTGCGGCAGGAATGAGGCAGAGGAGAGCGGCGCGTTAATCATCGACGCCTTTAATGAAAACTGAATCTCTGTTAAATAGGCGGGATTGCCATGGCAGTTTACTTTAACGGCTTTGACATTATCCTGGCCCCACATTTGTGCGACGACGCTATCAAACTCAGCGCGGCTAACGGTTTTGCCGTAATTATCCGCCAGAAACTGCCCCAGCGCGCTGTCTTTTATCGCCTTATCCAGCCGTATCATGGTGCCGAAATAGGCATTGGGATCAAACCCGAAACAGGCGCCATGTTTGGCATATTCGTAGCGCTCCAGACAGGAATTCCCCCCCGCGCCGGGCATCACTTCCTTAAGCGCTGCCGCGATGTCAGGCGAAAGTCCGGGGGCGGGGGCGGAGCATTTCCGGCTAGCCTTAACTTCAGGCAGATTCGGGATTGGCCGCGTCGCACAACCAAAGCGCTGCCAGCGTCGCTGGTCAACACCGCGTGCGGCGATAGATTTGGGTAATCCTGGCCACAGGCCGTGGACGGTCAGAAAGTCTGCTTTGTTGGCTGGCTCTTTTTGCAGACGGCACTCATCGGGTTCCCGATGGCGGCGTTCATGCTGGCTTTGACAAAAACCGGTTTGCCAGGAAAGCGCCAGCACATAGTCAGTGAAATCACCGTACTGTTGCGCCTGAAGTTCGTCGGCGTTGGCGGCAAAAATTGGGGTTAAGAGGACAGCCAGCAGCGGACTGTAATGCCATATTGTGTTCATGATGAATTCGATAAATTATACACATTATGAATGTTACCCATTTAATCATAAAAAATGCCGCTCAGGTGAACCTGAACGGCATCATTTTTAACCTACGTTGGCGTAATGTTTAATTCCACATTGCCAGAATCGGCCAGCCCACCAGCAACAGCATCGCGATATAGATAACGCCAAAGATTGCGCCAAGCCGCCAGTAGTCTCTGGATTTCACGTAACCGCAGCCGTAGATAATCACACCAGGGCCGGTGGCATACGGCGTCAGACAGCCCATGATACCGATAGACAGCACCAGCAGAATACACAGTTGTTCCATCGGAACGCCCGGAATGCCTTTACCCACCGCCAGAATGACCGGCAGCATGGTCGCGGTGTGAGCGGAAAGGCTGGCGAACAGGTAGTGCGCGAAATAGAACACCAGTACCAGTACAATGACGGTTGCATCCGGCGAGAAACCTTCCAGATGCGTACTCATGGTATTGGCGAACCAGTCAATAAAGCCGGAGCGGGTTAAGCCATTGGCCATGACCACCAGCGTAGCGAGGTTCACCAGGGTGTTCCAGGCGCTGTTGTAGCGCGTAATGTCTTTCCACGGCACAACATGCAGCGCCAGCATCAGCGAGACGGCCAGCAGACCCACGGCAGTGGCGTTGATGATTTTTCCACCAAAAACCCACAACCCTAAGCTAAGCAGCACCAGGCCAATCAGCGTCCACTCTTTGCGGGACAGACGCCCCATGTTTTTTAACTCGCCGCCAGCCCAGGCCGCGACTTCCGCACTGTGGGTCACTTCAGGTTTATAAAGCACATAGGAGAGCCACGGCGCAACGATCAGTAAAATAATCCCTACCGGCAGAAAGCTGAGAAACCACTGCAGCCAGCTAATCTGGACGCCGGCGATCTTGCTGACGAACTCCAGACCTAACACGTTTGGCGCCGCGCCAGTGACAAACATCGAAGAGCTCAGGCTGGTACTGATCACCATCATCCACATCAAATAACCGCCGATGCGGCGTGCGGAAGGATCGTTTGGAAACGATTTAAACAGCGGCGGCAGGTTCTTGATGACCGGGAAGACAGTCCCGCCGGTACGAGCCGTATTGGAGGGAGTAAACGGCGCCAGCAAAATATCGATAATGACAATCGCATAGCCGAGCGTCAGCGTGCGTTTACCCATGAATTTTACCAGAAAGAGCGCAATGCGGCGCCCCAGCCCGGTCACTTCGTAGCCCAGCGCGAAAATAAACGCGCCGAAAACCAGCCAGACCGTGGTGCTGGAGAAACCGGCAAGCCCCCATTTCAGCGCCTGTTTACTGGCTTTAAACGCCGGATCGGCCAGTTCTGAAGCGTCAAATAGCAGGTAATTGCTGCCGATAACGCAAATGGTTACGGCGATAAAACTGATCGCTGTCGCCGGGATCGGCTCCAGGATCATACCGACAATCATCGCGACGAAAACCGCAAAATAGTGCCAGGCCTGCGGCGGCATACCATCTGGAACAGGAATTAGCAACATGACGCCCATCACCACTAATGGGGCCAACAACTTCCATATATTATCTTTGGATAAAGACATAAATGACTCTCCGGAAAGGATATTTTCTATAATTGTGTTAATGATTAACTTGCGAAATTTGCGCTAAAAACCAGGTAACGATCAGCAGATCGGCGCTACCGCCTGGGCTGAGATTGCGTTCAATGCATTGCTGATCGAACCGGTGGAGATAAACGAGATCGTCAGGCGTCCGTATGCCGCCCTGATGTAATAAGACCGCCGCCTGCTGCTGTAACCAGCGCAGACCGTCCGCCCCGCCGCGCGACGCGACGTTGGTATCGCCGTTAAGCGACATCAGCAGCAGTAAGGTATCAAGCAGCGCCAGTTCCGGATCGCGCCCCTGCGCCAGCAATGCGCGGTAGTGCGGCAACGCGTGGCGGATGACCAGCGGATAGCCCGCTTCCGCTTCACCGCGCGCGCCGGTTAATCCCAGTTGCTGATACAGCCGCTGGCCTGCGGTGAGCTGTAGGTTGTTCTGGCGCAGTTCGCGCGTGGTCAGGCCGCGGCAAAAATCGGCGGCGGTAGCGCAGAGTGTTTCTGCGGCGATCGGCTGGCGTAGCTGATACAGGCGGCCAATGGCGGCGCACAGTAACCCCAGCGAGAAAATGCTGCCTTTATGGGTATTGACGCCCGCCGTTGCGCGAAACATCGCTGCTTCACAGGCCATCCCCAATGGACGCAGGCCCGCCAGAACTGACTCTGGCGGCAGGCGCGTGCAGCTGGCGCCATATTCCATAAAGCGCGGCAGCCAGTGTCGAATCGCCTCCGCGCTGCGGTGAAAATCCGCCAGCGCCATATCTTTGTGCGCGCCGCAGTTTAGTCGGTCTACCAGACCGGGTTTTGGCGATAAATTTACCTCGGTCAGCATGGCGCGCCAGGCCAAATCGGCCCAGGCGTCATACAGCGACTGAGGCTGAATGGAGGCGTTAGTCGGGTTGACGGGAATCGGCATCATGCAGCAGCGCCTCCATATGAGTCAGTAAATCAGTCAGCGCGTGGGTTTTACCCCGCGCGCATTCAGCCGCGCTTTGCCCGCACAGCAGACAGCGGCGAGCGGGAAGCGCGAAATGGCGGCGGGAGAGTATTTCGCCTTCCGCCGTCAGGACATCGATATCCCACAGGCGCCCCAGTGGATAACGCTGTTCCAGCGCGATGGTCGCCTGTTTGAGCGCCTGAGCGGGCGCGTCAATCGCCAGCAGCCCTTCCGGCCCGCTGGCGGAAGCCAGTGCAGCCTGCTCCCGGATGGTCCAGCCATACTCTTCTGCCAGCGTGTGCAGGGCAGTCACGCCGTGATTAAAGATCCGGCGGGTTAACGCGCTGTCTTTTATCGGGCCTGGCGCCACCACGGTAAAGGAGACCAGTGGAGTGGCGTGGCGCGTTAGCCAGGCGCGCTGTCTTGCTTGTCTCTCATCCCGGCTGGCGAGCAGCTCAGGAATAGAAACGTCGTGACAGGTGGCGAGTTCAGGAAACAGGCGCATGGCTTATTCCTTCACCTGATGCACCACATCGATCACTGAACCGTCGCGATAACGCACGACAGCAATCACGCGGTCGGTGAATTCGATAGGGCGGGGCTGACCGGTAAGCAGTTGCGCGCGTTCGCGCAGCCACTCAATCGATACCACTTTCATTCCCGCTGCTTTCAGGCGTTCAGCCAACTCCGGACGCGCCGGATTGACGGCGATACCGTGATCGGTGACCAGAATGTCAACGCTGGAGCCCGGTGTGACGCAGGTGGTGACGTTATCAACCAGCGTTGGGATGCGACCGCGCACCAGCGGCGCGACGATGATGGACAGCGCCGCCGCGACGGCGGTATCGCAGTGGCCGCCGGACGCGCCGCGTAGAACGCCGTCGGAGCCGGTCAGCACGTTAACATTGAAGTGGGTGTCGACTTCCAGCGCGCTCAGCACCACCACGTCCAGACGGTCGACGGAAGCGCCTTTAGAGCCCCAGTTGGCGTACTGGTTAGCGCTGATTTCGATATGGTTCGGGTTGCGGGCCAAAGATTGCGCAGCGTTACGATCGAAGCTCTGCACGTCAAGCAGTTTGCGGATTAAGCCCTTTTCATGCAGGTCGACCATGGTGGCGGTGATACCGCCCAGCGCGAAATTAGCCACAATGTTGCGGCTACACATTTTGTCTTCCAGGAAGCGGGTGACCGCCAGCGATGCGCCGCCGGTGCCGGTTTGCAGGGAGAAACCTTCGTTGAAGTAGCCGGAGTGAGCAATGACTTCCGCCGCGCTGCGGGCGATCAGCAGTTCACGCGGATTAGTGGTCATGCGGGTCGCGCCAGCGCCGATTTTGTTTGCATCACCGACTTCTTCGATTTGCACGATCAGATCAACCTGATCCTGAGCGATGCTTGCCGGGTTATGCGGATACGGCAGCAGTTGCTCCGTCAGCATCACGACCTGCTTCGCGCTATCGGCATCCACCATCGCGTAGCCCAGTGAACCGCAACAAGCTTTGCCGGTATAACCGTTAGCATTACCGAATTCATCGCAGGAGGGCACGCCAAGAAACGCAACATCAATATTGAGTTCGCCGCTTTGTACCAGATGCACACGACCGCCGTGGGAGTGAATCTGAACCGGCTCAGCCAGCAGGCCGCGAGAAATTTCTTCCGCCAGCGGGCCGCGCAGGCCTGACGTGTAGATGCGGCTGACCACCCCGTTACGAATGTGTTCAACCAGCGGCGCATGGCAGTCGCTCAGCGAACTGGAGGCCAGGGTCAGGTTTTTGAAGCCCATCTTCGCGATGGTTTCCATCACCAGGTTAATCGTCAGATCGCCGCCGCGAAACGCGTGGTGAAAAGAGAGCGTCATGCCGTCGCGTAAACCGGAACGGCGGATGGCCTCTTCCAGGCTGGCGCACAGTTTGTGGTCGCGCGGTTTTTGCGCTTGTAGATCCAATTTTGCCGCACTTTGGTAAGCGTTCAGTTCGCTTTCAGCGTGACGGCTCCAGGCGGCTACGCGATCCTGGCGTTGAGATTCATTTTTCTGCGTCATTTTTTTGCCTTATTCTTCGCGAATACCGGAAAGTTCTGCACGGGAGAGCACCAGACGGGCGCGTTCAATCACCGGGCTGTCGACCATCTTGCCGTTAAGGGAAACGACGCCGAGACCTTCGCGGGCGGCGGCTTCTGCGGCTTCAACGACCAGACGCGCATGGGCGACCTCTTTACGCGTCGGCGCATAAAGGTTGTGCAGCAGTTCGATCTGGCGGGGGTTGATCAGTGACTTACCGTCAAAGCCCAACTGTTTAATGTGGGCGGCTTCTTGCAGGAAACCGGCTTCGTTATTGGCGTCGGAATAGACGGTATCAAAGGCCTGAATGCCGGCGGAACGCGCGGCCTGCAAAATGGCGCAGCGGGCGAACAGCAGTTCGGTGCCTTCCGGAGAACGTTCGGTGCGCAGGTTGCGAACATAGTCTTCCGCGCCCAGCGCAATCCCGATCAACCGTTCAGAGGCGTGGGCGATTTCTACCGCGCGGGTAATACCCAGCGGCGATTCCACGGCGGCTAACAGGCCGGTACTGCCCGGTTCGCGACCGCAGGCGTTTTCAATGCGCAGAATTTCGTTTTCGATATCAATGACGTCCTGCGCGGTGTCGGTTTTCGGTAAACGCACCACGTCCGCGCCGCCGCGCACGACCGCTTCCAGATCGTTGACGCCCCATTCGGAGTCCAGCGCATTCACGCGGACGATGGTTTCGACGTCACGGTAAAGCGGGTGTTGCAGCGCGTGATATACCAGACGGCGCGCCGCGTCTTTTTCGCGTAATGCAACGGAGTCTTCCAGGTCGAACATCAGCGCGTCGGCTGGATAGATAAACGAATTGCTCACCATCGCCGCGTTGGCGCCCGGTACGAATAACATACTGCGGCGGGTGCGGGTTTTACGTTGTTGCAGAGAGGCGGAAATCATTGGCGATCCTCCCAGGGCAGAGCGGCAATACCGCTGGCGCGCGCCAGTAGCGTTTCCAGTCGGGCGCGCAAAATGCAGTCCAGAGCGCCTTTATCATCGACGTTCAGTTGTACGCCGCGCACGTCGTAGCGAGAAAGCACCTCCAGGATGGTGGCGCGAATGGCCTCGCCAAACTGTTTTTCAACGCTACTGTTGATTTGCAGGTCAATATCCTGCGTATCGAGCGGCGCAATGCGTATCATCACATCGCCGGACTCAAGCGTGCCTGCGACGGCTAGCTGGTTTATTTTCATTTTTCACCTGTTGCTAATACGGGGGACTTTTGACGGGCTGCCGCGCTGCCCGGATGGCGTTCGACCATGCCCTGCAAATAGCGCAGGGTGGCGTCGGGAACCAGCGGCGCGATAGCCGTGAGATCGTGTTTAACCCGCAGCTTGCGTACCCAGGAGGCGGATATCGGCGTCTCCTGGAAGCAAAGCCGCTCTATTTCCACCAGCGTAATGGGTGGGGCGGGAAGCGTTGGCGTCTCCAGCCAGAAACGCATATCAAGGTTGTACTGGGCGGTAACGGTGCAAAACGGCTCCGTACCGACAAAGCGGTGTGTGATGCCAAGCGCGGGCGCCAGATACTGGCGGAAAATCTTCAGGTCGATTTCGGTATAACAGTGATTAATGACGCTCTGCTCTTTAATGAAATAGCAGGGGAACGTCGCACGAGAAATAATGTATTCGGAGCCGCGGTGAACGGTTAAGCGCGGGATATCGGTAGTCCCTTTAAGGACCAGATCGAGTCGGTCTTCATAGGGAAAGCGTGACGTATCTTCTTTGACCAGGAACAGATGCAGCCAGTCGCACTGTGCCGCCGCCTGTTGGATCAGATAGCGATGGCCGTTCGTGAAAGGATTGGCGTTCATCACAATACAGCCAATTTTCTTTCCCTCATGACGCAATGTCGCCAGCGATTCCGCATACCGTTTCAACCGGGTCGCACTATTTTCCATTAAGACCATTACGCCAGGGACGCTGGCTATCGTCGAAAAGCTGCACTGTTTAAACAGCGCTTCGTATTCCGTTTTGGTATAAATAAAAAGATGGGTGCAGTGCCGTTCCCAGGCGAGATTAATCAATTCCGTCGCCAGCGTTAACGCTAAGCCTTCGCCGCGTACTGATTCGCTAATGGCCACGCATTTAATGATATTTCCGGCAATACCGCCGCAGGCAATAAGACGGTCATCACGGCTGACGGTAATAAACACTTCAACAGTGGTATCGACGCTTAAATCATTCTCTTTGAGAAAGTGAGCGATCTCCGCCATTTTTTTATTTTCAGAGCGTTTTACCCGAGTGAATACATTATTGCCAAACATAGTAAGAAATATCCTGGTGATATGCTTGTTGCCACTTTTCTGTATATGTTGCGCTGTGTTGCAACTTGATAACTTTTTCTTTTCAGTCAGAGTGGGAGTATTTTTATGACGAGTTATTTATTTTTTCTCACTGACGTATACATCGTAAGGAGTATTTTGGTGGTAAATTTTGATTTATTTCACAAAGCGTTAGATGGTTTTTAAGTGTTTTATGGTTTTAAGTTTTTTAATTAATTTAATCGCCATTCCGGCGGTGGGTTTTAGTTGTTTAATTGATTTAATGTGGGGAATCTGTAACGATTGGTTTTTATATGCTTCAAGATGCTGAAAACATTTTTATTACATTTGCGATAAATCTGAAGAGAAATGCCCATAAGGAACCTTAATGTCCTATCAGAAAAATAAAAAGCTGTTTCCTTTTTTTCGGCAACTCGCGTTTCCGTTACGTATTTTTCTGCTCATTCTGGTGGTTTCTGTTTTCATCGTGGCAGCGTTAGCACAATATTTGTCTGCCAGTTTCGAAGATTATCTGGCGTCCCATGTTCGTGATATGGCGATGAATCAGGCAAAAATTATTGCTTCTAACGACAGCATTATCGCTGCCGTAAAAAACCGGGACTATAAACGCCTGGCGATAATTGCGAATAAACTGCAGCGCGGGACGGATTTTGACTATGTGGTGATAGGCGATCGCCACTCGATCCGGCTTTACCATCCGAATCCGGAAAAAATCGGCTATCCCATGCAGTTTACGAAACCCGGCGCGCTGGAAAGAGGAGAAAGTTATTTCATTACCGGTAAGGGCTCAATAGGGATGGCGATGCGCGCCAAAACGCCTATCTTTGACAACGAAGGCAACGTGATCGGCGTTGTTTCAATTGGCTATCTGGTCAGTAAAATCGACTCCTGGCGGCTGGACTTCTTATTACCGATGGCGGGGGTTTTTGTCCTGTTGCTGGTGGTATTAATGCTGCTTTCCTGGTTTTTCGCCGCGCATATCCGCCGACAAATGCTGGGCATGGAGCCGAAACAGATTGCGCGTGTGGTACGCCAGCAGGAGGCGTTATTTAGCTCGGTTTATGAAGGGCTGATCGCCGTTGATCCGGAGGGACATATCACCGCGATTAACCGCAATGCGAGAAAAATGTTGGGGCTGCCGTCGCCGGGGCGTCAGTGGCTGGGCAAGCTGATAGCGGAAGTCGTCAATCCGGCAGACTTTTTTACCTGCCAGATCGCAGAAAGACGTCAGGATGTGATGGCCAACTTCAATGGCCTGAGCGTCATCGCCAATCGTGAGGCTATCCGTTCCGGCGAGGAGCTGCTGGGCGCTATTATTAGTTTTCGCAGCAAAGATGAAATCGCGACGTTGAACGCGCAGCTAACCCAGATTAAACAGTATGTTGAGAGCCTGCGCACGCTACGCCATGAGCACCTGAACTGGATGTCGACTCTGAACGGCCTGCTGCAAATGAAAGAGTATGATCGGGTCAGAGAGATGGTGCAGGGTGAGTCGCAGGCGCAGCAGCAACTTATTGATAGTTTACGCGGCGCCTTCGCCGATCGTCAGGTGGCCGGTTTGCTGTTTGGCAAAGTTCAGCGCGCGCGTGAACTGGGGCTCAAGATGGTGATTGTTCCCGGCAGCCAGCTACATCAACTGCCGGAGGGGCTGGATAGCACGGAGTTCGCCGCCATCGTCGGGAATCTGCTGGATAACGCGTTTGAGGCGAGTTTGCGTACACAGGAAGGCGACAAGACCATCGAACTTTTCCTGAGCGACGAGGGCGACGAGGTGGTAATAGAGGTCGCCGACCAGGGCTGCGGCGTTCCTGAAGCGCTGCGGGAAAAAATTTTTGAACAGGGCGTAAGTACCCGAACCGACGAACCCGGTGAGCATGGTATCGGGTTATATCTGATTGCAAGTTATGTGGGGCGCTGTGGCGGGGTCATTACGCTGGAAGACAATGATCCTTGTGGCACCTTATTTTCTTTATTCCTTCCGAAAGTGAAAAAAAACGATGACAGAACCATTAACCCTATTGATCGTTGAGGATGAAACGCTGCTGGCGGAGATGCACGCAGAATATATCCGCCATATTCCTGGCTTTAACCAGATATGGCTGGCGGGCAATCTGGCGCAGGCGAGAATGATGATTGACCGGTTCAAACCTGGATTAATTCTGTTGGATAATTATCTGCCGGATGGGAAGGGGATTACGCTGCTGCATGAATTAATGCAGTCGCGCTATCCCGGCGGCGTCGTGTTTACGACCGCCGCCAGTGACATGGAGACGGTAGCGGAAGCGGTACGTAGCGGTGCGTTTGATTATCTGGTCAAACCTATTGCTTATGAACGTTTGGGGCAGACGCTGACCCGCTATCAACAGCGCAGACGTATGCTGGCGAGCGCGGATAGCGCAAGCCAGAAGCAGATAGATGAAATGTTCAACGCCTATGCGCGCGGCGAACCGAAAGGGGATTTGCCGACCGGTATTGATGCCTTAACCCTTAATGCGGTGATGAAGCTGTTTGCCGATCCAACCGTACGCCATACGGCTGAAACGGTCGCGCAGGCCTTAACGATAAGCCGCACCACATCCCGACGCTACCTGGAATATTGCGCGAGTCAGCATCTGATTGTCGCAGAGATTATTCATGGCAAAGTGGGCAGGCCGCAGCGTATTTACCACGGCGGCTAAGCCTGGTTTAAGATGCCGGGGCGATGTTTTCCCTCGCCCCGGCTTACCGGCTATCAGCCGCCAGTAACGGCGGAAGAGGCGCCTGGCACCATAATTTCCGTGGCGATAATGACGATCAACAGACCGACGATGACCGGAACGGACGTGCGTTTCACCACTTCAAACGGTGATATTTTAGCCATCCCGGCGACAGCGACCACGACGCCGGAGACTGGCGAAATCGTGCGCCCCAGGTTTGAGGCTTGCAGCATTGGGATAGATAAATAGGCTGGGTTGATGCCGGAGGAGTGCGCCAGTTTAGGGATCATCTCAACAAAGGCGTAAAAAGGCGCATTGCCTGAACCGGTGGTCATCGCGGCCAGCATGGTTAAAATCACTAAGACCAGCATCAGAATAATGCTGGCGGAGCCAAAAGAAGTGGCAATCGAGATCAGACTTTGGATAAAGCCAATGGTGCTCAGCCCCTGGGCGAAAACGCCCGCCGCGACCAGCAGCATCACAACGCCGGCAAACGCATCCGCCATGCCGCGATAAGCCACTTCCAGGCCGGAAAACACATTTTGCGTGTTGAAGCCGCGCACGAATTCCAGCACGGCGGCCAGCAGCATACAGATCACCAGAATGGTAATAATGTGCAACTGCGGCCCCCATTTACCGTCAAAAATCAGTACGCCGATAATGGGCGTGAACGGCAAAAGGGCATAAAACGCCGGGGCCGTGGTGGTAATCTCCGCCACGTCCAGCATCTCATGTGAAATGTTCTCTTTTTTATCCAGATAGCGTTGCCAGAAAAAGTGCGCAATCGCCATACCGATAATGGCGGCGATGGAAATCGGCAGCGTGGTTTTGAACGCGAAATCGATTAACGGCATCTCCGCCGCTTTTGCGGCTAAAACCACATCGCCAGACGTTGGCGAGAGGATGATGGCGGCCGGAGAGGCGCAAATAGCCGCCGCCGCGCCGCGGCTAATGCCGACGTTGACCATCACCGGGAAGAGAGTAGCCATGAGCAGTACGCCAAGCCCCGTCGCGGAAGAGACGGCCAGCGACATCAGGCAGGCGACAAAATAGGCAGCAATCATCAACAGGTAGGGCGAGTTTATGTACTGTAAAGGTTTCGACGCCAGCTTCACGACCATATCATTCGCGCCGATATGCGTCATATAGGCGGCAAAGCCGCACAGCATCATGATCATCATGCCAAGATCGCCGCCGCGACTCATAAGCAAAATTTTGATGTATTCAACAATATCTGTTGCGGTATAGCCGGTACTGGTTTCGCTGGCAGGTAATACCTTATGCCCCATCAGCGCACTGATAATAAGTAGAACCAGACCGCCGACAAATAAAACGCCAGTGGCGGAATATCCCTTAATGATGTAGCGCGCTACACCCACAATAACGACGACTCCGATAAGGAGCTCTATAACTGTTAGCATTGTTTCCCCTGTCTTATCGACACCCAGAGTAAAAATAAGAGCCACAAAAGTGGTATAAAAATGTACCGAATAAAGGATGGCGCCTTACTGATTAAAATCACGGCGCGGTTATTTTTTCATGTCATCGCTAAAGATGAAATATGCTTATACGAATTCTCTGTAGCGCTATAAGTATTAATTTATTGTTATTTTATTGTTTTATTTGTTGTACTTTGTTTTGTTTTTTTTGTGAAAGCTTATTAAGGAGCGCGACGGTTCTGAGTGCTAAATCAAACGCCGTTAACCCGATACTCTCTCAGATTATTCTCTGTTTATAGTTTGTTAAGATTTTATTCAGGTTAATGTTGTTATTATCACAGTCGAATTTTTGAACGGTATGGCTGTTGTGATGATTATCAGAAAGTATTTTCTTATTATTGCTCTCCTTGTTATGCCATGGCTGGCTATTCCTTCAGTCTCTGCGGCGGATAAAGGGTGGTTTAACACGTTTACCGATAACGTCGCAGAAACGTGGCGACAGCCTGAGCATTATGATTTGTATGTCCCCGCTATTACCTGGCATGCGCGCTTTGCCTACGATAAAGAGAAAACGGATCGCTATAACGAGCGGCCGTGGGGCGTTGGTTTTGGTCAGTCGCGCTGGGACGATAAAGGCAACTGGCATGGCCTCTATATGATGGCCTTTAAAGATTCATTTAACAAATGGGAACCCATAGGCGGTTATGGCTGGGAAAAAACCTGGCGACCGCTGGAAGACGATAATTTTCGTCTGGGACTGGGCTTTACCGCAGGCGTTACCGCGCGCGACAACTGGAATTATATTCCCATCCCTGTGCTGTTGCCTTTAGCGTCGATAGGCTATGGGCCCGCTACCTTTCAGATGACCTACATTCCGGGCTCGTATAACAACGGAAACGTCTATTTCGCCTGGATGCGTTTCCAGTTTTGACGGGGAAGGGCATGCTTCAGTTGTGAATTAAAAAGTCTTAAAAAACAACAAGTAGACAGGGTTAGCTAAAAATTAACGCGATATTTATCACTTTTTCGCAAAGTTCGACTGGACAAAATGCATCACAATTGTTGTACTGGTATCCGACACAGCATTTGTGTCTATTTTTCATGTAAAGGTAATTTTGATGTCTAAGATTAAAGGTAACGTTAAGTGGTTTAATGAATCCAAAGGATTCGGTTTCATTACTCCGGAAGATGGCAGCAAAGACGTGTTCGTACACTTCTCTGCAATCCAGACCAATGGTTTTAAAACTCTGGCTGAAGGTCAGCGCGTAGAGTTCGAAATCACTAACGGTGCCAAAGGCCCTTCCGCTGCAAACGTAACTGCTCTGTAAGCATACGTCCGACAGCAAGATTTCAAAACCCGCCCTTTCGGCGGGTTTTTTTTGCGCTTAACGCGCCGCTGCGGCGGAAAATAGCCAGAATGCCAGCGCCGTCATGGCAAACGAACCCAACAGGTTAATCAGCACATTCAGCAGCGCCCAGCCAAAGCGCCCCTCTTGCAGCAAGAATACCACTTCGGCAGAAAAAGTAGAAAAGGTCGTCAGGCCGCCGCAAAAGCCGGTCGTAATGAGCACTTTCCACATCGGATCGATATGTGTCATGCGGTTAAACCAGGCGAACCCCATGCCGATAATAAACGCGCCAAGCAAATTTGCTGTTAGCGTACCGATGGGAATCGCCTGATGAAGCGGATTAAAACGCATACTTAGCATCCACCGGGCTACGCTCCCCGTTCCACCGCCGATAAAAACTGCTAAAAGAAGCTGTAACACTGCCGAATCCTTTATTTAATTGCTATACAAGAGGAGTGTAACGCCGAACACGCATAATTGGCGAGTCCTGACAGAGGTGTGGGAGGGGATATGTTCGTTGCAGCCGGGCAGTTTGTGGTGAGTTCTGTATGGGAAGAGAATGCGCAAGTTTGCGTTTCGTTAATGGCTCAGGCGGCGGGCCGCGGCGTATCGCTTCTGGTGTTGCCTGAGGGGATATTAGCGCGAGATGACATCGACCTTGACCTGCCGATTCGCGCCGCGCAGCCGCTGGATGGCGCGTTTATGACGCGGCTTCTGGAAGAAAGCGCTCATAATAATATGACGACGATATTCACTATCCTTGTCCCGTCAACGCCTGGACGGGCGGTTAATATGCTGGTGGCGCTACGGGCGGGTCACATTGTCGCGCGTTACGCGAAGCTGCATCTCTATGATGCGTTTTCGATGCAAGAATCCCAAAGTATTGATGCCGGAACCGTTATCGCGCCTGTGCTGGACGTGGAGGGGGTTAAGGTGGGGCTTATGACCTGTTATGACCTGCGCTTTCCGGATATGGCGTTAGCGCTGGCTTTACAGGGGGCTGACGTATTGGCGCTGCCGACGGGCTGGGTTCGCGGCCCGTTGAAAGAGCAGCAGTGGTCGACGCTGCTGGCGGCGAGAGCGCTGGATACCACCTGCTATATGATTGCGGCTGGGGAGTGTGGTAATCGTAATATTGGTCAAAGTCGTATTATCGATCCGTTGGGGGTAACGATAGCCGCGGCGGCCGATCGTCCGGCGCTGATCGTCGCGGAAATATTCAGAGAACGAATAGACCAGGTGCGGGAGCAACTTCCTCTTTTGCAGCAACGACGATTTGCGCCACCGCAATTATTATGATGTTTTTTTACGCAAAGCTTGATTCACCTTGTTACAGATTGCTATTGTGTGCGCGCGTCGAAAGACCGTTAATATTCTCAGGTTAATCCGGCGCGTTACGCAGCCTGTTTTTAGTGAAGAAGGTATCTATGGGTGAGATTAGTATTACCAAACTGCTGGTGGTTGCCGCACTGGTTGTTCTGCTGTTTGGTACCAAGAAGTTACGTACGCTGGGCGGAGACCTGGGCACGGCGATTAAAGGATTCAAGAAAGCAATGAACGATGAAGACGCGGGCGTTAAGAAAGACGTCGACGGTAGCGTTCAGGCTGAAAAACTCTCGCACAAAGAGTAATAGCGCGATGCGCTTGCTCCGCAGAGTAAAAAAACCGGCAAGTTGCCGGTTTTTTTTGCCTGAAATGTAAGCGTCTATTACACGATCATTTCACTTCCATGCCTTTGACCTGGAGATCAGCATGGTACGAAGAACGTACAAAGGGGCCACAGGCGGCATGGGTAAAGCCCATCGCCAGAGCTTCCGCTTTCATCTCGTCAAACTCTTCCGGGCTGACATAACGCTGTACCGGCAGGTGATGGCGGCTTGGCTGTAGATACTGACCAAGCGTCAGCATGGTAACGCCGTGACGGCGTAAGTCGCGCATAACCTCAATGATTTCCGCATTGGTTTCGCCTAAGCCCACCATCAGACCCGATTTTGTCGGAATTTCCGGGTGCGCTTCTTTGAAGCGTTCCAGTAATTTCAGCGACCAGTTGTAATCGGCGCCCGGACGAACCTGGCGGTAAATACGCGGCACGTTTTCCAGGTTGTGGTTAAACACATCCGGCGGCGTCGCGTTAAGGATATCCAGCGCGCGATCCATACGTCCACGGAAGTCTGGCACCAGGGTCTCTATTTTTATCTCCGGGCTTTTGGCGCGGATGGCAGTGATGCAGTCAGCAAAATGCTGGGCGCCGCCGTCACGCAGATCGTCACGGTCGACAGAGGTGATGACCACATAGCGTAGCGCCATGTCGGCGATCGTTTGCGCCAGTTTCTGCGGCTCTTCCGCATCCGGCGCAACGGGGCGGCCATGGGCGACATCACAGAACGGACAGCGGCGAGTGCAAATGGCGCCAAGGATCATAAACGTAGCGGTACCGTGGTTGAAACATTCAGCCAGGTTTGGGCAAGACGCTTCCTCGCAGACAGAATGCAGGCCATTTTTGCGCATTGCGGCTTTGATGCCCTGGATACGGGTAGAATCCGCCGGAAGTTTTATTTTCATCCATTCCGGTTTACGTAGTAGAGCGTCGCGCTCTGTGACCACATTTTTAACCGGGATAAGAGCCATCTTATCGGCATCGCGGTATTTTACACCGCGTTCCATCACAATGGGTTTACTCATAGCGTGCGTGTTCCAGTTGCGAATAACGAAGGAAAGCGTTTCAATTCAAGGGAAAGTTGTATTTATCAACTATTTTTGAATTTGTGACACGCAGTATATCATTGATAAGGGCCATAAAGCAGCCTGACAGCCCGGCAAAATGTAAAATAGTTGTTGTTTTGTGCTGTTTGCCCATATCTTCCGTGACCTGAATGCAACATTTTTGTCAGAACGCCTCACGGATGATATCAATGACGTTCTCCAGCACCGGATCGCGCAGACTCAGTTTATTGTAATGCAGCGAGAACTCGACCTGTTCACTATTCACCGGCGCGTAGGGAAGGCGTTCAAGCGGCCAGCAACGGCTAAATAAGTCGTAGAAGCGGGTGGGCATCAGTCCCAGCAGATCGCTGCTGGCGATCAGCGAGGCAATGGTAAAAATATTGTAGCTGCTAAAACTGATTTGCTGATCGGGAAATGTCTCCTGCAGTCGCTGGCGCAGGAGGGAAAGATGTTGTCCCTCCAGCATCAGAAAGGTGTGATCCGCGCTGTTCAGTCTCTCTTCAGTAATGGCGTTCGCCAGACACGGGTGATGCTGGCGGCAGACAATCTCAAGCGTATCGCTAAACAGGACGTGATGCTGAATGCTCCGGTTGTTATAGCTATGGGTATTGATAATGAGATCGGTCTGAAACTGACTAAGCTGGCTTTCGGCATCGTCTACCGGAATGTTGCGCAGCAAAAGCTGAGGATAACGCGGCCTGATGGCCTGGTAAATAATCGGCATCACTAGCGCGCCGACCGAAGGCGTCGTGCCAATTGTAATGGTACGTTGCTTATCATAGCTGCCCGTAAGATCCAGGGCGCCAAGAATAGATTCCAGCCCCTGGCTGATGTATTCGTGCAGATGCGTAGCATACGTCGTGGGCGTTACGCCCTGGCCTTTGCGAATAAACAGCGGATCGGGAAATATAGTCCGTAATTTTTGAATGGACTGGCTGATGGCTGACGGCGTCAGGTTAAGAATTTTCGCTGCATTGACGATCCCTTTATGGACATATACGGCCTCGAAAATCGTCAACAGATTGAGGTCAATATTTCTCAGTGTTCTGAAAATTTGCGGTTTGTCTTGTAGGTGTTGATCGGCCGGTTGTCTTTCTGCCTGATTATTATCACTCACGCTCTGGCTCCGAATTCATTCGTATTATGAATAATAGATGAAATAGTATATTTTGCATTTATGAGTTGGTTTTAAAATTACTTTTATGAATGTATTTTAGTCATTTCAATAAGATAAGTAGCAGCAAGGCCGGGATTTTGTTCACGGAAAATTCCTCATCATGAGGACTGAAGAGGCCATGCCGCCTGGCGGCTACAGCAGGGATATAACGAAAATATAGAAAGCGGGGGGAGAAGTAAAGCATTCAAATCATATATGATTAATGACCCATAAATTTCTTGGGCCATTATATTTTACGCATTAAGCAGCAATATATTCATACGGTGGATTATTTAGCAGAGCTAAAATATTCGCCAGCAAGCGGGGCGCAATATTATCCGTGGTTGCGTCTTCCTTCCACTGCGTTATTTTAGCCATTTCCATGCCGGCATAACCACACGGGTTGATACGCAGGAAAGGAGAAAGATCCATGTTAACGTTTAGCGCTAAACCGTGGAATGAGCAGCCGCGACGGATACGTAAACCCAGCGAGCAGATTTTCTTTTCACCCACATAGACGCCCGGCGCATCGGCGCGCGGATGCGCCTCAATACCAATTTCAGCCAGCGTATTCACCACGGTCTGTTCAAGTAGGGTGACTAAATCACGCACGCCCAGTTTACGTCGTTTCAGGTTAAGTAAAACGTACATTACCTGTTGGCCCGGACCATGATAGGTCACCTGTCCTCCACGATCGCTCTGCACAACGGGAATATCGCCAGGCATCAATATATGTTCCGCTTTACCGGCCTGGCCCTGGGTAAACACCGGGTAATGCTCAACCAACCAGATTTCATCATGGCTGTTTTCATCGCGCATATCGGTAAAGTTATGCATGGCCTGAGAGATAGCTTCATAGGGCTGAAGGCCGAGCTGGCGGACAAGGATTTTATCCTGATACAAAACGGCATCTCCGTAGAGAATGAAAAAAGAGAGGAAAGTATATCACAGCGGGGGAGGCGGGGAGTTACCCGGATAAGACCGGGTAACCGTCTGGATGTATTACAATACCATTCGCACGATATCAATATTGCCCAGTTCTTCGTACAACGTTTCAACCTGTTCAATATGGGTGGCATTAATGGTGATAGAGACCGAGTGGTAGTTGCCTTTGCTGCTCGGTTTTACCGTCGGAGAGTAATCACCAGGCGCATGGCGCTGTACCACTTCAACCACCTGATCAACCAGCTCAGGTAACGCCTGCCCCATTACTTTGTAAGTAAATGACGTAGGGAATTCAAGCAGTTCGTTAAGTTTGGTTTTCATGTCAGCTCCGGCATTACGTAAAAAAAATAACAACTCCCGCCACAGGGCGGGAGTTTTACTGATGCATAGTATATGGGGACGAAAATCACACTTTCAAGCGTGCAATTTTTATCCAAACCAGTGATGGAACATTAATTTAATGTAATCAATGATTTTACCGAAGAAGTTCCCTTCCGGGATCTCTTGCAGTACGACCAGCGGACGCTGCTCGATGGTTTTACCGTCCAGCTGGAAGTTGATGGTGCCGACCACCTGGTTTTTCTGCAGCGGCGCGTGCAGTTCTGCGGTATTCAGTACATAGCTCGCTTTCAAATCTTTCATGCGACCGCGAGGGATCGTCAGGTAAACGTCTTTATCGACGCCCAGCGAGGCGCGATCGGTATTACCAAACCAGGCGGGTTCAGAGGCGAACTCTTTACCAGCCTTCAGCGGATTAACGGTTTCAAAGAAACGGAAGCCCCACGTCAGCAGTTTTTTGCTTTCTGTTTCACGGCCTTTATAGGTCCGTCCGCCCATCACGGCGGAAATCAATCGCATCTGGCCTTCGGTTGCGGAAGCGACCAGATTATAGCCCGCTTTGCTGGTATGGCCGGTTTTGATGCCGTCCACATTCAGGCTGTTATCCCACAGCAGACCGTTACGGTTTAACTGGCGAATGCCGTTAAAGGTGAACTCTTTTTCTTTATAAACGGCATATTCGTTAGGCACATCGCGAATTAACGCCTGACCAATCAGCGCCATATCGCGAGCTGAACTGTATTGTCCGTCGGCGTCCAGGCCGTGTACGGTCTGGAAGTGGGTATTTTTCAGCCCCAACGCGTTCACATAGCTGTTCATCAGTCCGACGAAAGCATCCTGGCTACCGGCGGCGAAATCAGCCATCGCCACACAGGCGTCATTGCCGGATTGCAGATTGATGCCGCGTATCAACTGAGAGACCGGTACCTGCATTCCCGGCTTGAGGAACATCAGCGAGGAGCCTTTAAATACCGGATTGCCGGTGGCCCAGGCGTCATTACCGACGGTAACCAGGTCGGTTTCTTTAAATTTACCCGCTTTCATTGCCTGTCCGATGACGTAACTGGTCATCATCTTCGTCAGACTAGCCGGGTCGCGACGTTCGTCGGCGTTTTGTTCCGCCAGAACTTTGCCGGAGTTGTAGTCGATCAGGATGTAGGATTCCGCATCGATCTGCGGAACGCCCGGGATCATAGTTTTGATATTCAGGTCATCGGCATGTGCGGTTGAGATAAACGCGGCACAAAGCGCCGTGGTGAGCGCCATGCGCTGCATAAAACGAGCGGAAAAAGTGGTCTTCATGGTCTGAACTACGACGTCCGTGATGAAATTAAAAAAAGAGCCCTACTATAGCAAAAGCATAACTGGCAGGCATCTGACTTTCCGCGTGACTTTGTTAATGTCATTTACAGAAATTGACAGTACAGATACCTGCGATCGGTTACTGCGCGCTGGCGATAAAGGACTGTAATTGTGCTTCTGTTTGCAAACGTTGCTGTAACGCGCTGGCTTCGGCTTTACTGGCAAAAGGCCCCAGTTGAATACGCCAGACCGCGCCGTTTTGTATTACGCGCCCTGGTACGCTGAACTGCTGGCTTAAACGCTGTTGGTATTGCTGCGCACGCGTTTGATCGCTGACGGCGCCGACCTGGACGACGAAACGACCGCTCGCCGCGGCGGCTGACGCACTCACCGGGGCAGATACCGGGGCCGCGGCAGCAGGCGCGCTTACCGGCGTCGCAGTCGCTGGAGCCGTCACCGGCGCGGAAACCGGCGCTGTCTGTGGTGCTGGCGTCGGTTCATTACCCTCCAGCACGCCAGGCGCCAGCGTGGTCGGCGCGCCGAGGAAGCCGCTGCTGCTCACCGGCGCGCCGGTGGTATCGTCACTTTTCAACGTGGAATTACTGACCGGAAGAACGTCGCCTTGCGGTTGCGCAGGCGCTGAAGAGGCGCTTCCCATTCCGCCGCTTAAATCAGGGCGAGGGGGCAGAGCGTAGGTCTGTTTCGCCACCGTCGTACAGGCCATCCCCGGGCCGGAGAGCGAACCATCCGGCGCCACGATAATGGGGTCAATCCGTACTTTAGTATTATTCGAGGTATTCAGACGATCCGCCGCCGCGCGGGACAGGGAGATGACCCGATCGGTGCCATAGGGGCCGCGATCGTTAATACGCACGACGATCATGCGACCGTTGGCCAGGTTGGTGATTCGCGCATAGCTGGGGATAGGCAGTGTCGGATGGGCGGCGGTAAGCTGCATCGGATCGAACATCTCCCCGGAGGCGGTTAAATTACTGCCGGGCTCCGCATCATAAATAGCGGCCAGGCCAGCCTGGCTAAAGCGGGACGGGTCCTGAACGATTTTATAACTTTTACCGTCACGCTGATAATCCTGGTTTGCGGTCGGATTCAGAGGTTCATAACGCGGTTCCGCTCCGCTGATTTCCACAGTCGGACCATTACATACCGCAGGTTGCGGCGCGACGGTGGTTTGCTGCTGACCGCCGTCATTAGTACATGCCGCGAGTAGTACTATCCCTGCCGCGACGCAGATTACAGGCAACTGCTTACGCATTGCGCACCCCTTATACGCTTTTCGACAACATTTTTCTGTGGGTGTGGATCGACATCACAATCCCGAACCCGGCCATCAGCACAATCAGTGCGGAGCCCCCGTAGCTGACCAGGGGTAAAGGTACTCCAACCACAGGCAGAATACCGCTCACCATACCAATATTTACGAAGACATAAACGAATAATATTAACATTAATCCGCCAGCCATCACGCGACCAAATGTAGTTTGCGCTCTGGCGGCAATCCACAAGCCGCGCATTATTAGCAAAATATAGAGCGCGAGCAGAATCAGGATGCCCACCAGACCGAGCTCTTCCGCCAGTACCGCGAAGATAAAGTCGGTATGGCGCTCGGGTAAAAACTCCAGCTGCGACTGGGTGCCGTGGAGCCAGCCTTTACCGCGCAGGCCGCCTGAGCCAATGGCGATTTTAGACTGAATAATATGATAGCCCGCGCCCAGCGGATCGGTCTCCGGATCAAGGAGCATCATGACGCGCTGGCGTTGGTAATCGTGCATCAGGAAAAACCACAAAATAGGAATAAATGCAGCGATCAATACAATGGCGACCCCAATTAAGCGCCAGCTCAGACCAGACAAAAATAGGACAAAGAGACCGGAAAGGGCGACCAGAATAGACGTCCCCAGGTCCGGCTGGGCGGCGACCAGCAGGGTAGGCATAAAGATTAATACCAGGGCGATGGCGGTATTTTTCAGCGAGGGCGGGCAGACGTCGCGGTTAATAAAGCGGGCGACCATCAGCGGCACGGCGATTTTGGCTATTTCCGAAGGCTGAAAGCGAACGATTCCCAGATCGAGCCAGCGCTGCGCGCCCTTGGATATTGCGCCGAAGGCATCAACGGCAACCAGCAGAATGATACAAATGATATAGAGATAGGGCGCCCAGCCTTCATACACGCGCGGCGGGATCTGCGCCATCACCACCATAACCACCAGCCCCATCGCAATCTGACCGATTTTACGCTCCATCATGCCGATGTCCTGGCCGCTGGCGCTCCAGATGACCAACGCGCTATAAACCAGTAACGCCAGCAGAATGAGTAGCATCGTGGGATCGATATGAATTTTATCCCAGAAGGTTTTTTTGTTCGGATTATCCGTCATGATTATTGGTCCTCCGCCGCTGCAACCACCGGGTTTTCCGCAGGCAAATGGGTGTTGTTGTCGCCCAGCATGATGTGATCAAGGATTTGGCGCATGATCGTGCCTACTGCCGGGCCTGCGCCGCCGTTTTCAAGGATGATCGCGACGGCGACCTGGGGATTGTTATACGGCGCAAAGGCGGTCATTAATTTATGGTCGCGCAGGCGCTCGGCGATTTTATGCGCATTGTACGTTTCGTTGGCCTTCAGGCCAAAGACCTGCGCGGTGCCCGATTTCGCCGCGATTTTATAGGGCGCGCTGGCAAAATATTTATGCGCCGTGCCGTTAGGGCGGTTGGCGACGCCATACATGCCATCTTTCGCAATTTCCCAGTAGCCGGAGTGAATATCGCCCACCGGCGGCTCATGCGGCTGTACCCACGGCACCTGTTTACCGTTTTCCGCGGTGCTCATTAACAGGTGCGGGACTTTAACTACACCGTCGTTAATAAGGATCATCAGTGCCTTACTCATCTGAATCGGCGTCGCCGTCCAGTAACCCTGGCCGATGCCCACCGGAATCGTATCGCCCTGATACCACGGTTTTTTAAAGCGTTTCTGTTTCCACTCGCGGGTCGGCATATTACCAGAGCGCTCTTCTGCGAGATCAATTCCGGTATAGTGACCATAGCCGAACTTACCCATCCATTCTGACAGGCGATCGATCCCCATGTCATAAGCCACCTGATAGAAGAAGGTATCTGCCGACTCTTCAAGGGATTTGGTGATATTCAGATGCCCGTGGCCCCATTTTTTCCAGTCACGGTAGCGTTTCTCAGACCCCGGCAACTGCCACCAGCCAGGGTCGAAAAGACTGGTGTTACGGGTGATGACGCCAGCGCTTAACGCCGATACGGCGACGTAAGGCTTAACGGTAGAAGCGGGTGGGTAGACACCCTGAGTCGCGCGGTTCACTAATGGCGTGTTCGGGTCGTTAAGCAGCCCGGAGTAATCTTTGCTGGAGATGCCATCCACGAAAAGGTTAGGGTCGTAACTTGGCATGGAGACCAGCGATAGCACGCCGCCGGTACGCGGATCGGTGACAATCACCGCCGCGCGACTGCCTGCCAGCAGCGTTTCAATATACTGCTGGAGCTTGAGATCCAGCGTCAGGTAGATATCGTGTCCGGCCTGCGGCGGCACCTCTTTAAGCTGGCGAATAACGCGGCCGCGGTTGTTGACTTCAACCTCTTCATAACCGGTTTGCCCATGCAGAATATCTTCATAGTAGCGCTCAATGCCCAGCTTGCCGATGTCATGAGTGGCGGCGTAGTTCGCCAGTTTGTTTTCTCTGTCGAGACGCTCGACGTCTTTATCATTGATTTTCGATACGTAGCCGATAACGTGGGTCAGCGCCGATCCGTATGGATAATAGCGGCGTTTATAGCCTTTGACTTCGACGCCCGGAAAACGGTACTGGTTGACAGCAAAGCGCGCGACCTGAACTTCCGTCAGGTTTGTTTTCACCGGAATAGAAGTAAAGCGATGGGATCGGGCGCGCTCTTTTTTAAAGGCGGCGATATCGTCGTCGTTTAAATCGACCACACTGCGTAGCGCATCCAGCGTTTGCTGAACGTTATCCACCTTTTCCGGCATCATTTCAATCTGATAGATAGTGCGGTTCAGCGCAAGGGGAATGCCGTTACGGTCGTAGATTATCCCGCGGCTTGGCGCAATTGGCACCAGCTTGATACGGTTTTCGTTCGAGCGGGTCTGGTAATCGGTAAAACGGAGAATTTGCAGATTATACAAATTGGCGATCAGTACGCCGGTCAGCAGCAAAATACCCAAAAAGGCGACCAGCGCCCGACGCACAAACAGTGCGGACTCAGCCGTATAGTCACGAAAAGAATTTTGTCGTTTCATCCGCTGCTTAATCTTCTCAAGACTTCACGATCACTCACGGTGATAAGGGTGGTTGGTTGTGATGCTCCACGCCCGGTACAAACTCTCCGCGACCAGAACCCGAACCAGCGGGTGAGGGAGCGTTAACGCCGAGAGCGACCAGCTCTGTTCCGCTGCCGCTTTGCAGGCGGGAGATAATCCTTCCGGGCCGCCAATCAGCAAACTGACGTCGCGCCCGTCCTGTTTCCAGCGCTCCAGCTCATTGGCTAACTGCGGCGTATCCCACGGCTTGCCTGGAATATCCAGGGTAACAATGCGATTCTTACCGGCGGCGGCCAGCATCTGCTCGCCCTCTTTGTCGAGAATGCGTTTGATATCCGCGTTCTTGCCGCGTTTGCCCGCAGGGATTTCAATCAGCTCAAAGGGCATATCTTTCGGAAAACGACGCAGATATTCCGTAAATCCCGTTTGAACCCAGTCGGGCATCTTCGTGCCGACAGCGACAAGTTGCAGCTTCACGCATTAACTCCAGAGTTTTTCCAGTTCATACAGGCGGCGACTTTCTTCCTGCATGACATGCACAATCACATCGCCCAGATCGACGACAATCCAGTCAGCCGCATTCTCGCCTTCGACGCCCAACGGCAGCATACCGGCCGCGCGCGACGACTGCACCACGTGGTCGGCAATAGACATAACGTGACGGCTGGAGGTGCCGGTACAAATAATCATACAGTCGGTGATACTGGATTTACCCTGAACATCTAAGGCGATGATGTCCTGACCTTTCAGGTCATCAATTTTGTCGATAACAAAATCCTGGAGTGCTTTACCCTGCAAGTTTTCCCCCTGGGTGAATAATTGCGTTATAACGATAGAAAAAGGCCAACAGGCTGGACCGGTAAGGCGTTGCGAGTTAACGCTAACCTTCCGGCGGGACGCCGTGTAGTATACCTGAATCAGCGGCGATACCGGGACTTATGTCGCCGGATCGGCGTTTAAAACCAGATTATCATCCCATCCCACGTCACAGAAAGCATCGCCATTTTTGTAAAACAATTTCTGCAAAGCTCTGCAAGGTGAAAAAAGCCTGGCTGCGGAGAATAACAGCCTGTCGGGGGCTGTCAATGGGCGAAACCGCTGCGGCGAGAAAAAACGGAAAATTCATCACTCAGGCCGCCAGACGGCACGACTATTTAATACTTTCAGGGTGGCGAACCCTTCGCATATGTCGATTGCGCTCCAGCATCCCTGTTCTACCCGGAAATGCCATAGCGAGGCGGCGGGCATTGCGAGCAGACGGGCAATCAACAGGCTGAGTACGCCCTGATGGCTGACGATCAGCAGGTTCTGGCAATCGCTAAACGCGTCGAGTCGCGAGATAAAGCGCTCTACGCGCCGGGTAAAAGCCTGAAAACCCTCGCCATTGGTCGGAACCGCATTCTGCCAGTCCGTACACCAGGCGGCATAGCTTTCGGCATCTTCATGGGTGAGGTCGCGGTGATGGCGCATTTCCCAGTCGCCAAAGTACATCTCATTAAGCTCAGGTAAGATGTGTTGCGGCACATCCCGGCCCTCCAGTACGAGCCGGGCGGTATGGCGCGCACGCTCCAGCTCGCTGCATAACACCCGGTCAAATGGCGCGTGGCGCAATAAAGTATGTAGCGTTTTCGCCTGGCCAATCCCTTTTTCCGTTAACGGCGTGGGAGCATGTCCGCTATACAACCCGGCGACATTGGCCTCGGTTTCGCCATGACGCACCAGCCACAATCGCATGGTATTCCTCATGAGGTTAAATGCGCAAAACATGATAATGCCCCTGATTGCGCAACTTTTTTTCACTAAAATAGCGTTTTTTGGCCGGAGGCATAATGGCGTTATTCAACAGCGCGCATGGCGGTAATATTCGGGAAGCCGCGACGGTGTTGGGCATCTCGCCTGACCAGTTACTGGATTTTAGCGCAAACATTAATCCGCTGGGTATGCCTGTCAGCGTGAAACGCGCGCTTATCGACAATCTGGACTGCATTGAGCGCTACCCGGACGCCGATTATTTTCATTTGCACCAGGCGCTGGCGCGTCACCATCAGGTGCCGGCATCGTGGATACTGGCGGGAAATGGCGAGACGGAGTCAATCTTTACCGTGGCGAGCGGTCTTAAACCGCGTCGTGCAATGATTGTCACGCCAGGTTTCGCGGAGTATGGCCGGGCGCTGGCGCAAAGTGGCTGCGAAATTCGTCGCTGGTCTCTACGCGAAGCGGATGGCTGGCAGCTTACCGATGCCATTCTTGAGGCGTTGACGCCCGATCTGGACTGCCTGTTTCTGTGTACGCCCAATAATCCTACCGGCCTGCTGCCGGAGCGGCAGTTATTACAGGCCATTGCCGTACGCTGCAAATCGCTGAACATTAACCTGATCCTGGATGAAGCGTTTATCGATTTTATTCCGCATGAGACGGGCTTTATTCCTGCTCTTAAAGATAATCCGCATATCTGGGTGCTGCGTTCGCTGACCAAATTTTATGCCATTCCCGGCCTGCGGTTGGGATATCTCGTCAACAGCAATGACGCGGCGGTGGCGCGGATGCGTCGCCAACAAATGCCGTGGTCGGTTAACGCGCTGGCGGCGCTGGCCGGTGAGGTAGCGTTACAGGATAGCGCCTGGCAACAGGCGACCTGGCATTGGTTACGGGAGGAGGGCGCCCGGTTTTATCAGGCGCTTTGTCAGCTCCCCCTGCTGACGGTCTATCCCGGGCGGGCAAACTATCTGTTGTTACGCTGTGAGCGAGAGGATATTGACCTGCAGCGGCGGTTGCTGACGCAGCGGATTTTAATTCGTAGCTGCGCTAACTACCCGGGGCTGGACAGCCGCTATTATCGTGTGGCGATACGCAGCGCTGCGCAAAACGAGCGTCTGCTGTCGGCGCTGCGCAATGTGCTTACCGGTATAACCCCTGCTGATTGATGTAGTTCAGCACGTTTTCCGGCAACAGATCGTCGCAGGATTCGCCTTTTTCCAGCCGTTCGCGGATGAGGGTTGCGGAGATATTAAGCCAGGGCGTTTCCGCCAGGTAAATTTTACCGGCTGGCAACTGGTGCAGATCGTCCGGCGTATGGGTCAGATGCTGTTCCAGCCACTGCTGGTGTTGCGCCTGCGTCATTTCAAGGGGGTAGCCGGGACGACGACAAACGATCAGGTGAGTGTTATCAAGGATGGTGTCGTAATCATGCCAGGTGGGGAAGTTAAGCAGCGAGTCCTGGCCGATAATAAACGCCAGCGGCGCTTCGGGACCCTGTTCTTCGCGCCATGCTTTCAGCGTTTGCGCAGTGTAAGAGGGCGCGTTTCGCTGTAGCTCGCGTTCATCCAGCGTAAAAAGCGGCTTATCGGCGATAGCCAGCTCCAGCATATATTTACGCTGCGCGCTGGAGGCTTCCGGCTGGGGGCGATGCGGCGGCACATTGTTAGGCATAATAATCACCCGCGATAAGCCGATCAGATTCGCCAGCGTTTCAACAGGTTTAAGATGTCCATAATGCACCGGATCAAAGGTGCCGCCGAATAAAGCCTGTAACGATTTCATATCACCCATCAATAAATACGTCTGCCAGCGCCTTATGGCAGAGCAGGAGCGATAGCCCTTCAAGATCTGCCCATACCGACTGACCATAATCCTGTTTGAGCGTAATTTCTGTACGCGTCAGTAACTGCACGGCCTGGCGAAGCTGTGCAGGATGGAGACGCTGCAACGCGTCGCCGATCATGGGGCGACGGTTTTGCCAGACCCGGTGTTTATCAAACAGCGCGCGTAACGGCGTATGCGCGGACTGACGTTTGAGATTTACCAGTAGCAGCAGCTCTCGCTGGAGGGTGCGCAGCAGAATAACCGGTTCGCTGCCTTCAAGGCGTAGCTGTTGCAGGATATGCAGCGCGCGTTTGCTTTTCCCCATCAGTAACGCATCCACCCAGTGGAAAGGGGTAAAGTGGGCGGCGTCATTGACGGCCTGCTCCACGCGAGGAAGCGTTAACTTACCGTCAGGCCAAAGCAGCGACAGTCGTTCCAGCGCCTGCGCCAGCGCCAACAGATTGCCCTCATAGCAATAGCACAGCAGTTGGTTCGCGGCGTCATCCAGTTGCAAATTCTGTGCTTTCGCTCTGGCGGCCACCCAGCGGGGAAGCTGCGCCTGCTCCGGCGTCTGACAACTGACCTGAACGCTACGGTCTGCCAGTGCGGTATACCAGGCGGCGTTTTCCTGCGCTTTGGTGAGCTTGTTTCCGCGTACTATTAATAACAGGTCGTCATGCAGCAGCTCGCTCAGCGTGGCGAGTTGCTCATTCATTGCCGCGTTAGGCCCGTTTTCCGGCAGTTGCAGCACCAGCGTTTGACGGCTGGCGAACAGGCTCATCGCCTGGCAAAGTGAGAAAAGCGCTCCCCAGTCGGTACTGGGATCGAGAGTAAAAGCGTGGTGCTCTTCGAAGCCTTGCGACGCAGCCGCCAGACGAATAGCGTCCTGACTTTCCTGCAGCAGCAGCGGATCGTTGCCCAATAGCAGATATGCCGCACGCAGCCCTTCGTTGAGCTGCGCGCGGAGTTGTTCAGGATACAACCTGATCATTAGTTACTCAGCGTAGTGGAGACGCGTGCTGGCGTAGAGGCGGGCGCCGCCGTCTCATTGTCGGCGGTAGCCTCCTCTTTCGTCGCCTGAATATCCGCCGCGCGGACGCTGGTCAGCTTGCGAATCAGCTGTTCAGCGGCTTTGTCGTACATCTCCTGAACGATCATGGCCTGCTCGTTATCCTTCGCCAACGCCATCTGCGGGTTATCGAAGAACGAACGGTACACTTTCGTGCTGATAGGATAGATGTCATGGCCCGGAATCAATACCGAGGCATTGACGGTCATCACCATCTGATATTCCGCCGTCTGGCCGTCCTGGAACACTGACGCCGTATCCTGCGAAATAGTCACCGTTCCAAGCCGCAGAGACGGAACGTCTTTGCGCGTTGTGTCTTTATCAAGCAGGTTTACGTTATTCAGCCGTAACTGATTACGTACCGCACGACTTAGCGGACCGTTCGGATCGCCGGAATCGAGGATCATCGTTTTCATTGAAGCCGGAACCTGCGTAGTGCTACGCAGATGCCAGCCGCATCCGGCGGTGACCAGCACCGCCAGAGATAACAACAGTGTTACCAGATATCGCACGCTTCCTCCCGCGCTTAGCCAACAACCAGATTGAGGAGTTTACCCGGAACGTAAATCACTTTACGCACGGTAACGCCATCAAGATATTTTGCCACCAGATGTTCCTGGCCTGCACGTTCACGCACCTGTTCTTCGGTGGCATCCACCGCAACGGTGATCTTACCGCGAACTTTACCGTTAACCTGCACGACAACCAGCGTGGTGTTTTCCACCATTGCCTGCTCGTCGGCAACCGGCCACGGCGCGTTGTCGATATCACCTTCGCCGCCCAGTTCCTGCCACAAGGTAAAGCAGACGTGCGGGGTGAACGGGTTAAGCATACGCACGACGGCCTGCAGCGCTTCCTGAAGCAGTGCGCGGTCTTGTTCGCCTTCCTGCGGGGCTTTCGCCAGTTTGTTCATCAACTCCATGATCGCCGCAATGGCGGTGTTGAACGTCTGACGGCGGCCGATATCATCGGTCACTTTGGCAATGGTTTTATGCACATCGCGACGCAGCGCTTTTTGATCTTCGCTCAGCGCATCGACGTTCAGCGCCGCGACAGGACCTTTAGCGGTGTGTTCGTAAACCAGCTTCCAGACGCGTTTAATAAAGCGGTTTGCGCCTTCTACGCCGGACTCCTGCCATTCCAGAGTCATATCCGCCGGAGAAGCGAACATCATAAACAGGCGTACCGTGTCCGCGCCATAACGTTCAACCATTACCTGCGGGTCGATACCGTTATTTTTCGACTTGGACATTTTACTCATGCCAGTGTAGACCAGCTCATGACCCGCTGCGTCTTTTGCTTTGACGATGCGGCCTTTTTCATCGCGCTCGACGATAGCGTCAACTGGCGAAACCCAGTTACGTTCGCCGTTCTCGCCGACATAATAGAACGCATCCGCCAGCACCATGCCCTGACACAGCAACTGCTTAGCCGGCTCGTCAGAGGTGACCATGCCCGCATCGCGCATCAGCTTATGGAAGAAGCGGAAGTAGAGCAGGTGCATGATGGCATGTTCAATACCGCCGATGTAGATGTCGACCGGCAGCCAGTAGTTTGCCGCTTTCGAATCCAGCATTCCTTCCTGATACTGCGGGCAGGTGTAACGCGCGTAGTACCATGACGATTCCATAAAGGTGTCGAAGGTGTCGGTTTCACGCAGCGCCGGCATACCGTTAACGGTGGTTTTCGCCCACTCAGGATCGGCCTTGATCGGGCTGGTGATGCCGTCCATGACGACGTCTTCCGGCAAAATAACCGGCAGTTGATCTTCCGGCGTCGGCAGCACGGTGCCGTCTTCCAGGGTGACCATCGGGATCGGCGCGCCCCAGTAACGCTGACGGGAAACGCCCCAGTCACGCAGACGGTAGTTCACTTTACGTTCGCCGACGCCTTTTTCCGCCAGTTTATCGGCAATGGCGTTAAACGCCGCTTCAAAGGCCAGACCGTCGAACTCGCCGGAGTTAAACAGCACGCCTTTTTCGGTCAGCGCCTGTTCGGAAAGATCCGGCTCGGAACCGTCGGCGGCCAGAATCACCGGCTTGATGGTCAAACCGTATTTGGAGGCAAATTCGTAGTCGCGCTGATCGTGACCCGGAACGGCCATCACCGCGCCAGTGCCGTACTCCATCAGGACAAAGTTTGCCGCCCAGACCGGGATCTCTTCGCCAGTTAACGGATGAATCGCTTTATAGCCGGTGTCGACGCCTTTTTTCTCCATGGTCGCCATTTCGGCTTCGGCCACTTTGGTGTTACGGCATTCGTCGATGAACGCCGCCAGCTCGGCGTTATTCGCCGCCGCTTTTTGCGCCAGCGGATGACCGGCGGCCACCGCCAGGTAAGTGGCGCCCATAAAGGTATCCGGACGGGTGGTATAGACGGTCAGGGTGTTATCGTAACCCTTCACATCGAAGGTGATTTCCACGCCTTCAGAGCGGCCAATCCAGTTGCGCTGCATCGTTTTTACGGTATCAGGCCAGTGGTCCAGCTTATCCAGATCGCGCAACAGTTCGTCTGCGTAAGCGGTGATTTTGATAAACCACTGTGGGATCTCTTTACGCTCAACTTTGGTGTCGCAACGCCAGCAGCAGCCGTCGATCACCTGTTCGTTGGCAAGAACGGTCTGATCGTTCGGGCACCAGTTAACGGCAGAAGTCTTCTTGTACACCAGGCCTTTTTTATACAGCTCGGTGAAGAATTTCTGTTCCCAACGGTAGTATTCCGGGGTGCAGGTCGCGATTTCACGGCTCCAGTCATAGCCAAAACCCAGCGTTTTGAGCTGGTTTTTCATGTACGCGATGTTGTCGTACGTCCACGGCGCCGGCGCGGTGTTGTTCTTCACCGCCGCGCCTTCCGCCGGCAGGCCGAAGGCGTCCCAGCCGATTGGCTGCAGCACGTTTTTGCCCAGCATACGCTGGTAGCGGGCAACCACGTCGCCGATGGTGTAGTTACGTACGTGGCCCATGTGTAGTCGGCCAGAAGGATAGGGAAGCATCGACAGGCAGTAATACTTCTCTTTGCTCTCGTCTTCGGTCACTTCAAATGTGCGCTTCTCATCCCAGTGAAGCTGTACTTTGGATTCTATCTCTTCCGGGCGGTATTGCTCTTGCATGGCAGCCAGTAGTCCTGTTTTCGATACAGCTACAAATGTAGCTTTAGAGGTGGTGTTTAGATCCGCATAGCATAGCCCAAACACGCACGTCAAAACAGGGGGTAGAACATTTGTCGCGCCAGGCGTCCGTGAGGAGGTGACGCAAAATGCGACACGACTGAGGCAAATTACCGCAGTTCCTGTCACCGCCAGATTGGCCCATAAAAATAAAGTCATATAAACCATGCAGTTAAAAAATGGCACGCCTTTTGATTAGGGAGGACAGGACTAAAGCAAAGGAGTTAATCGTGAAAAAAAATGCAGTGGTGATTCACCCTCAGGATTGCGTCGCGACGGCTATTACGGCGCTCAAGGCCGGCGAAACCGCCACAATGTTCATTGGCGAACGCGAGATAAGCGTTGTGTTACATCAGGATGTGCCATTTGGCCACAAATTCGCCATCTGCGATGTGCCTTTTCATGGCGAAGTTTATAAATATGGCGAATCCATTGGCCGCGCCACTCAGGAAATAAAAAGTGGCGACTATGTGCACGTCCACAATGTGGAAAGCGAACGCGGACGTGGTGACTGGAAATAATATAAAACAAGGGAAAATGATTATGAGCAATGAGACTTTTTTGGGTTTCCGCCGCCCTGACGGCCGTTTTGGCATCCGTAATTATGTACTGATTTTACCTACCAGCGTTTGTGCGAATAAAGTCGCCCAGGATATTGCCCGGCAGGTAAAAGGCGCGACATGGGTGAATAACGATTTTGGCTGCTGCCAGGTGGCAGGCGATGCGCGTCTGACGGAAAAGACATTGATTAATGTGGCGAATAATCCCAACGTCGGCGCTATTGTGGTTGTGGGCTTAGGCTGTGAAGGCGCGGAACCGCTGCGCATCGCAGAAGAGATTACCGCATTTGGCAAACCGACCTCCTGCATTACCATTCAGGAAGAGGGCGGCACGCTTAAATGTCAGGCTCGGGGGATTTCGCTGGCCCGCGATTATGCGCAACAACTCTCCATGCAAAAACCGCAGCAAGCACCGGTTAGCGAGCTGCTGCTGGCGATGGAGTGCGGCGGGTCAGATACGACATCGGGGCTGGCGTCTAACCCTTCCTGCGGGGTCGCCTCGGATAAGCTGATACGCTGCGGCGGAAGCTCAATTCTTTCTGAAACGACGGAATTTATTGGCGCCGAGCATGTGATGGCGAAACGCGCGGTGACGCCGGAGGTTGGTCAACAGCTCATTGATTTAGTGGTCGGCTGCGAGGCGCGAGCAAAAGCGCTGGGCGAGGATATTCGCGGGGGACAGCCGACGCCGGGCAATATTAAAGGCGGGCTGACTACCATTGAAGAAAAATCGTTAGGCTGTATGCATAAAGCGGGTCATGCGCCGCTACAGGGCGTACTGGAATATGCCGATAGCCCAACGCATCCTGGCCTGTGGATTATGGATACCCCGGGGCAGGATATTGAATCTATTTCCGGCATGGTGGCGGGTGGAGCGCAGATCGTTATTTTTACTACCGGTCGCGGAACGCCTGCCGGTAACCCAATAGCGCCGGTAATAAAAATTACGGGTAATAAAGCAACGTGGGAAATGATGCAGGACAATATTGATATTGATGTGTCCGCCATTATGTCTGGCGAGGCTTCTATTACGCAAATGGGCGAGGAAATTTATCAGGAAATTTTACGCGTCGCGAATGGGAAAACGACTAAATCAGAAGATTTAGGTCATAACGAATTCTCTATTTATAAGATCGCGCCGACGTTCTGATACCAAATCGGGCAGCACAAGCTGTCCGGTTATCTCCTGGGAATAAGCTATGAAAATTAAAAAAACACTGGAACGTTTTCCTGGTGGTATGATGGTTGTACCGCTAATCATCGGCGCATTGTTTAAAACTTTTGCGCCGGAGGCGCTGGAAATAGGCGGTTTTGTCACCTCTATTTCGCATGGCGCAATGGCGATTTTAGGCATGTTTTTAGTCTGTATGGGCGCGGATATCCAGTTTAAAGCCGCGCCGAAAGCGCTGAAAAAAGGCGCTGCGATCACCTTTGCGAAATTTGCCAGCGGCGTGATTATTGGCATTCTGGTCGGAAAATTTTGCGGCCCGGATGGGTTATTAGGTCTGTCGGCTTTAGCGATTATTTCGGCGATGACCAACTCAAACAGTGGGTTATATGCCGCGTTGGTGGGGGAGTACGGCGATGAAACCGACGGCGGCGCGATTGCGGTAATATCGTTGAACGATGGTCCCTTTTTCACCATGCTGGCGTTAGGGTCGGCAGGCATGGTGTCGATACCCTTTATGAATCTGGTGGCGGTTATTATTCCCATTATCATTGGCATGATTTTGGGCAATCTGGATGAGGACATGCGCAAGTTTCTTAAACAGGGCAGCGTGGTAACGATTCCCTTTTTTGCCTTTGGGTTAGGATACGGTATTGATTTCGCAAGACTTATCACGGCAGGTTCTTCAGGCATTTTACTGGGGCTCATGACGGTGGCGATTGGCGGATTTTTTAATATTTTCGCCGATCGTGTGACGGGAGGCAGCGGCGTGGCAGGCGCGGCGGTATCCACCACCTCTGGCAACGCCGTCGCGACGCCAGCGGCAATCGCGCTGCTCGATCCGCATTTTACCGACCTGGCGTCGACGGCGGCGGCGCAGGTGGCGGCCTCGACGATTATTACCGCTCTGTGCGCCCCCTTCCTGACCGTATGGATAAAAAAACGCTACGATCGTAAACTGAACCCAGCCGCCGCAGGCGGTTAGCGTTTCGGCGGAAAATAAATCACGACGGGCGGTCTCGCCCGTTCATAAACCAACAGGATGGTGAGTGATGAATAAGACGAAAGATATAGCCGCATCTCCTCTCTGTTTTGTCTCTCCTTACCCTCAACTGGCAAAGGCTGCCGAGGCGCTGGTCGCGCAGTTGGATTACGCCGTCACTATTCATCAAACGACGCTTAATCGTATCCTGGATGAGCTACCTTTATTAGAGTCCCGTGGGCACCAGGTACTGATTAGTCGTGGCGGCTGTGCGGAAATATTAAAAAAGCACAGTAAATTACCGGTAGTCGAAATTAAAATGTCCGGCTACGACATTCTTGATGCGCTTATCCCTTTTAAAGGACAAAAAGGCACTGTCGGTATTGTCGGCTTTTCCAGTGTGATCAAAGGATGCGCGCGCGTAGCGGAACAGTTAAATATTAACTATAAAATTTTTACCTTACAGGGAAATGATAAAGAAACGATTTCTTGCCTGAAGCGGCAATTAGCGTCCACGCCATTAGATTGCATTGTTGGCGATACCGTTTGTCAGGATTATTTTTCACCGCTGGGCTCGCAATTCCGTTTACTTGATTCCAGCCCCGCCTCAATAACCGAAGCTCTGGAAGAAGCCCGCTCATTATATCTGGCTTTTCGCAGCCAATTACTCGAGCGACATCATCTGCAGCTGATTCTCGATCAGTTTGATAAAGCTGTTATCACGCTTGATGATACCGGCGCGTTACTGCATTACAATAAATATGCGAGCCAACTTTTTAAAATTAACGCCTCCGGTGAGATTTATGACGCATCTTTCCTGAAACAGGTATTGCACCAGGAGCGGCATACATTACGTGAGGGAAAAACCGTCAGCGCGAAAGTCGTCGATACGCCGCAAGGCGCGATGGTGGTTAATCTGTATCCGGTATTTGCGGCCAGACAGTTAAGCCGGGTAGTGTTGACGATGCAAACCGTCTCCAGTTTACAGGGGGCGGAACATCATGTTCGCCGCCAGGAACTGTCTCGCCGCGGCTTGAGCGCCCGCTATCATTTCGACGATCTGCTTACCGAAAACCCGGAAATGTTGCGTCGTCTGGCGATCATTAAAAATTATGCCGGTACGGACGCGACTATCTTAATTAATGGCGAAAGCGGGACGGGAAAAGAGGTGCTGGCGCAAAGTATTCATAATGCCAGCCAACGCGTCAACGGCCCGTTTGTCGCCATTAACTGCGGCGCGATGGCCCCTCAGATTCTGGAGAGCGAACTCTTTGGCTATGTCGCTGGCGCATTTACCGGCGCGTCGCCGAAAGGCAAAATAGGCCTGTTTGAATTAGCGCACCACGGTACCATTTTTCTGGATGAGATTAGCGAGCTGGATAAACCGCTACAGACGCGCTTATTACGGGTGTTGCAGGAGCGGCAGATTATGCGGCTGGGCTCAGACCAGATGATACCTGTTGATATTCGCGTGATTGCGGCGACCAATCAGACGTTAACGAAGCTCATTGCGGACGGGACATTTCGCGAAGATCTTTACTATCGGCTTAACGTATTAAAAGTGACCACCATCCCGCTACGCAAACGTCCGGAGGATATCAAAGCCATCGGCCTGTCGCTGCTTACCAGTTTCAGCCAGCATTATAAACGCCCGGCACTAACGTTAACCCCGGCGCTGTGGCAAGAGCTTCAGCGCTTCGCCTGGCCCGGAAACGTCAGGCAGTTAAGCAATATTATCGAACGGCTGGTGCTCTCTATTGATCACTCCCCGGCAACGCTGGATGAGGGCCGCCTCTTGCTGGACGATCTGGAAGAGGGGAGCCGACGCGAGCCAAGTACCTGCCACGACTGCCAGATGCTGGCTGGCGATTATAAAACGATTCGCCTGCGTATTTTGAGAAAATTATTAGAGGCGGAAAGGGATAATAAATCGTTAGTGGCGAAACGATTAAATGTCGATCGTACCTCGCTGACGCGCTGGATACGTGAGTCGGCCTGACAAGAATTTACAGACTCTGTGGGCAGCCTTGCAAAGCGTAACGCAAATAACGTCTATTATTATAGGCAGTTAACGATCCAAGAGGTGAAGTGATGAACAAGGTTGCTCAATATTACCGTGAACTGGTGGCCTCATTAAGCGAGCGTTTACGCAATGGCGAGCGCGACATTGATGCGCTGGTGGAGCAGGCGCGCCAGCGCGTGATGCAAACAGGGGAGTTAACGCGAACCGAGGTGGACGAACTGACGCGCGCTGTCAGACGCGATCTGGAAGAGTTCGCCATGAGCTACGAAGAGAGCCAGGAAGATAGCGTCTTCTTGCGGGTGATTAAAGAGAGTCTCTGGCAGGAACTGGCGGACATTACCGACAAAACCCAGCTGGAATGGCGTGAAGTCTTCCAGGATTTGAATCACCACGGCGTGTATCACAGTGGCGAAGTGGTGGGATTGGGGAATCTGGTGTGCGAGAAGTGTCACTATCATCTGGCGGTTTACACGCCGGATGTGTTGCCGCTCTGTCCGAAGTGTGGCCACGATCAGTTCCAGCGCAGGCCGTTTGAGCCGTAAGGTTCATTATCGTGAGCGGACGGTTGCCGTCCGCCATGTTAAGCGTGCAGTTGGGCTTCCAGTTTGCGGATCTCTTCGTCGACGTTCCATTTGCCCGTGGGCTGTGCTTTTTTGAACCAGTAAAGCGCTTGTTGTAGGTCTTGTGCGGTACCGTATCCATCTCTGTACATGCATCCGAGGTTGTACCAGCCCGATGAATTGTTACATTCTGCTGATTTGTGGAACCATTCCAGTGCTAGCGAATAATTTTGCTCGACGCCATGACCGCATTTGTACATCCAGCCGATACTGTTATAGGCATCATCGTCACCCTGGTCTGCCGCTTTTCGAAACCAGTATATTGCCTGCTGGTAATCTTGTTTGATACCTTTTCCGATGTAATAACAATAGCCCATCTGATATTGCGAGTAGCTGCTCTCTTGTAGCGCGCTCTTCTTGTACCAAAGGGCGGCAAGGGATAAATTTTTTCGACATCCTTTCCCATTGCCATACATATACGCCAGTCTTTCCTGGCTGGCGCAATGGCCTTGTAATGCTGCCTGTTTAAACCAGTAGAGTGCCTGTGTATCATTTTGCTCTACGCCAGTTCCTGAATGATACATTCTCCCGAGATTATATTGCGCAAGGTTGTGGCTCTGTTCTGCTCCTTTGCGATACCAGGCAACGGCCTGGGCATAATCTGGAGCCATCCCGGTTTCTCCTTCCTGAACCCAGCCTAATGTGTTGAAAGCGTGTCGGTGTCCTTGCTGTGCGGCTTTTTCTGACCAGAATAAAGCCAGCGTATTATCTTTCATGTCGGTAGGCGTGTCTTTGTATCGTAAGCCGAGCCAATATTGCGCCTCGCAATGCTCTTGCTCGGCCGCCTGCTGTAGCCAATAAAAAGAGAGCTTATCCTCTTCGCTGCCATCTATACGTTCGTCATTATATAAACGGCCTAATATATATTGAGCTTCACTATTTCCTGACTGCGCCAGTTCGGTTAATTGTGCTAAAGATACGTTGTCGCAGGGATGACTGGTTATGGAATGATTCATTTTTTAATTTATCCCGCCATTGTTTTTTAGATTAATAATATATTGCGATTTGGCTTTGTTGTACTCTATTTTAGTTTTCAATTGCGTTTTTATTTGTAGCGTGAATATATTTTGGCGATTTATTATGGATAAAGAATCACAATATTTACTCTTTGCACTTTCCTCGCCGATGGAAGTATTGAACGAGGACTGTTTACCGTCACATTCGTCACCGAAAATGTATTTAGGGATAAAACGTTTCGATCTTGAATCGTCGTGGGGTATTGAAAATCGTGATGAGCTGCTTCAGACCATTTCCCGCATGACGGATGACGGTCATGCCACACAACTGGAATGGCTATATCGCCGCTGGTTTAGGTATGCGCCGCAGGAGTGGCAGGAGTATACCGACGCGCTGGATGAGGGAGATCGCATTTATGCCCGATTCGTCGCTGATACCGCCGTGTGTTGCGGCGAAGGTGGTATTCGTAGCTGGGATTATGTGCGGATGGGGTTTCTCTGCCGCATGGGCGTGCTCAATGAATGGCTGACGGAAGAGGAGAGCCTGTGGCTGCAGTCGCGGATACAGCTTCGTGCGCTCAGCTATTATTCCGGCTGGTTGCAATATTTCAGCGCCTATTACACCGGGCGTTTGTACTGGCAGTTACGGAATGGTGATAACCTACCGCTGCTACGCGAGACATTCGCCCGTAAGGAGTTTGACGACGCGGGGCGACGTATGATGAATAAGCTGATCGCCGGGAAAGACAGTTTTTACGCCACGCTGCCGTGGCGCTACCTGCCCCATTATCCTGAATGCCCGGACACGCTTCAGGAGGTGAGCGATCTATGAAAACCTGTTGGCAAGTCCTTGGCATTGAGGCCACCACGGATACCGACGCCATTCGTCAGGCTTATCTGGCGCTGCTGCCGTCATTTCATCCGGAAACCGATCCGCAGGGTTTTAAGCAATTGCGAGAAGCCTATGAGAATGCATTGCAGGGGACAACATCGCCCGCCATTACGGTGGTTGATGAGGATCCCGATACCCCGTGGGTGAATTATCTCAGGGAGATATTCGGTGATTTGCTGGCGGATGGCGAACGGCGCTTTCAGCCGCAGGCATGGCAGGAGTTTATCCAACAGATCAATAAATTATCGATTTCACAGGTCGAAAAATCGCGCTGGTGGCTGTGCGCTATCGCGATGAAGACCTTTCCTGTTTCGTACTCGTGTCTGAAACTGCTGTCAGATCGCCTGGCCTGGGAACAGGGGAGTGATAATCGAGATGTCGATGCCGAGGAGGTGGAGGATCTTTTGTTTGAAATCCGCCGTGGCGACCTGTTTGATTATTCGCTATTGCTGCATTTGCCAGTGGCGGTACAAAACCAGACCATTGCTTTTTATGATGCCCTGGACAACACCTTTTTCGAGCATCCTCTCTATTTCGCCCAACTTATGGCGCAGCACGGCGCCTGGATTATCCCGGACAATCTACGCTTTCAACGACGTCTGTTACGCTGGTTCAGCACCCTGCACTGGGGTATTGCGGAGCTGCTGCCTGTCGCCCTGGCATGGCAGGAAGCCGAACCCGATAACGCAACGCCGGGTTATTACTACTTAGCCCAGCGCGTATTCTGCGGTGAAGGCGATAGCCTGCTGCCAGAACTTTACGCGCAGTGGTGGGCGCATCCTTCTACCCAGCTTGACGATCTGTTGCTGCGCTGGTGCCGTCAGCATCGACCGGACTTTTTCCCGCTGCTGGTGATGGAGGTTGAGGGGCGTGAGCAGGTCGATATCGATGGCGAACCGCTGCTGTATATTCCCGGCTCCAGCGCCCGTTCCTGCTTGCTGTGGGCCGAGGCGCTGCACAGTGGCGCATTATCGCCGCTAAGCGAAAGTTTTATTGCGCGGCGTTTGAATTATGGCGCGCCAGCGATGAGTGAGGCGCATAGCCAGCATCCATACTGGCTGTTGTATCAGGTGGCGGATAGCCTGGCGTGCGCCGAGGATCCGTCAGCGGCATTGTTACAGAGGCTGGTAACGAAGCTTGATGCGCCTGATATCTGCCCGTTGGAAGCGCTGATTATTCGCGGGTTGCTGGGGCGGGCTGCGGCTATCGACACACCGTGTGAAGCTGTAGTCGCAGATGAAGAACCGGTGACAACGGTGACTTCGCCGAGTACGGAGGAATCTGGCGGCGGCTTTGGCCTCTGGCAGGTGATTAAAATCATTTTATTTATTGGCGTTGTCGGCCATGTATTACGCCAGTTTATGCATTAGGGATATCGAATATGGACAAGGAAGAACAATATTTACTTTTTGCGCTCTCCACGCCGATGGAGGTGCTAAACAGTCGTGCCATTGGCGCGAAACCTTCGCACTTCTCCCCGGCAATGTATACCGGGAAAACACACTTTGATCTCTCCGATTCATGGGGGATTGATAACCGTGAAGATCTTATTCAAACCATCTATCGGATGACGGACGATGGTCATGCGGCAGATTTGGCTCCCTTTTATATCCGCTGGTTTACGCTATCTCCTCGCCAATGGCGCGAATTTACCGCGCAGTTTGGCGAGCAGGGCCAGATTTATGCGCGATTTGTTGCCGAAACCGCACTATGCTGCGGTCGCGGCGGTATCAAAGCCTGGGACTATGTGCGTATGGGGTTTTTATGCCGGATGGGGGTGTTGAATCAATGGCTGACGGAAGAGGAAAGCCTGTGGCTGCAATCGCGTATCTATGCGCGGGCGCACTATTTTTACGACGGCTGGACGCAATATTTTACCGCCTATTCGTTGGGGCGGCTGTACTGGCAGGCCGAAGGGGACGCCATGCAGGCATATTTCGCCCACCTAAAGTACGACGCTTCAGGCGCGCGGATGTTTAATGAACTGGCCTCTACGACAGAGAGTTATTATGCGCAGCTACCGTGGCGTCCGCTCAACGAACAACCGACATGCCCGGAAACGCTTAAAGGAGTGAGCGATTTATGAATATCTGTTGGGAAATCCTGGGCATTGAACCCACCACCGATCTGGAATGTATCCGTCAGGCTTATCTTGCCCTGTTGCCCTCATTCCACCCTGAGAGCGATCCGCAGGGTTTTAAGCGATTGCGCCAGGCCTATGAAGAAGCGCAGCACTGGGCCGCCTCGCCTGCGGAAGATGTAAAAACGGAAGAGGTGGGCGACGAACATGAAATACTGGTGGCGTTCAGGGAATTGCTGGCATCAGAGCGCGATCGCTTTCAGCCCTCGGCATGGCAGAAATTTATTCAGCAATTGAACCAGTGTTCAATGGATGAGATAGATAAGCTGCGCTGGCAGTTGTGCGACATCGCCATGAAAACGGAAACGATCTCGCTGTCTTGCCTGGCATTGTTGGCGCAGCGTCTGAACTGGCAGCCGCAGGAAGCAGAAGATGATGCTGATGGAGAAGAGCTGGAAGCATTTCTGGAGACCGTAAAGCGGGGCGATGCGTTTGATCTGCTAAGTCTGGCCAAATTGCCTCTTGTTGTTCAAGACCAAACTGACGCCTACTTTTTTAAGCTTGAGCGTATCTGGCGCTTTTATCCCGAACATTTTGCCGACGCTCTACAGGTTCAGGGCGCCTGGATAATTCCCGATGATAAACAGCTGCATCGTAAACTATTACACTGGTTTAGCGCCGAGCAGTGGAGCATGGCCGAACTGGTCGATATTGCTCGTCGCTGGCAGGCCGTGGAGCCGGATAACGAAGATGCGCACTATTACCTTTGCAAACAGCGTTTGCTCTGCGGCGAGGGGGAAAGCCTGTTGGCCGATCTTTGCGATTTCTGGCAGCGTTATCCCTCCACGCAGGCGGACGACTTGTTGCTGGGCTGGTGCCGCCAGCACCGGCCTGATTTCTTCCCGCTGGCGGTGATGGCGGTCGAAGCGCGCTGTATGGCGGATGCCGAATATGTCCCCGGTGAAAGTGCGCGCACGCGTTTACTGTGGGCCGACATTTTGCACAGCGGTAGGTTATCACCGCTGGGGCGTTCATTCGTTGACTCCCTGTTTTATAAGCGAAAAGCGATGGCGTGGGCAAATTCACGGCTGAGTACCCAGGGGGAACCCGAAACGCCGCTGTTGGATCTGTACCGGACGGCGGAGCAGGTGGTGCTGGAAGCGTTTCCCAAAGAAAAGCCCTTTTTTCGCCTGCTGATCCGGCTGGAGGAGGGGCAAGCCTGTCCGCTGGAGGCGCTGATAACCCAGGCGTTGTCATCTAAAATCGCCATGAAGCCAGGCGATATTCGCGACAAAAAGGAGCTGGCGGAAGAGCTCAGGCTGGCGGCTGAGAAAAAATTGTCTTCTGAAGCGAAAACCGAAGCACCCCGTCAGGCGGAATCTGGCGGGGTGATGAAAATCATGAAGATTGTCGGTTTGATCGCGTTGATTGTCTGCGCGTTAAATCGATTCTTCCATTTTTTCTGAACAGGGGCAGTGAAAGCGCCGTTACGGCGCTTTCGGCTCGTCAATACCCAGATATTCGCAGGCGCGACGGCGCACGTCATCGACGCGCTGCATATCATTAGACAGCAGGGCCGCGTCGAAATCGGTAATAATCTCCCCCAGCATTTCGCGCTCATCGCCTAACGCGCGTGACCACTGCTCCTCTAACTGTGCTTTAAACGTCCGGTTAATCAGCATATCGCGGGGATAAATTTTCAGCGCCTGCAGGCGCTCGCGGCTGGCGTCGATTTGCTGCGTCGTCAGTGAGGTGGCATTATGGCTGATGATTCTGGATTCACTCTTGCCGTCTTCCAGCAGCACGTCAACTTCCAGCAGGCCATTAATATCGTAGCTAAAACGAATATCAATGGCCTGAATGTGCCCGTTCGGCTTCAGCATGACGTCAAAAGAATCGATCAGGATATTATTTTTCACCTTGTGGCTTTCGCCCTGGTATACCCTGACGCAGATAGAGTCCTGCTCAGGGTGCATGGTGGAGTACGTTTCCACTTTTGACACCGGAACGGTGGTATTGCGTTCAATGATGGGCGAGAAAATACCTGGCACGCCCTGTCGGTTGACTTCCACGCCCAGTGAGTAGGGGCAGATATCCGTGAGGATCACCTCTTCAACGTCTTCATGGCGCAGGCGACAGGCGGCCTGAGTCGCGGCGCCAAGCGCCACGATGGTGCTGGGATCGTAACTTTGATAGGGCAATTTACCGAATAAGCGCACCGCGATGCGTTGCACCAGCGGCATCTGTGACGCGCCGCCGACCAGCACCAGGCTGTCAATTTGCTCCGGTTTGAGTCGGGAATCGCGCAGCGCCTGCTCAATGGGCGTGCGCAGCCGGTTGAGCAACGGTAGCCACAGGGCTTCCAGCTCATCGTCATAAAACGTGCTTTCCAGCACGCGCTCCTGATAAAGCCAGCTCATGCGCAGCGGGGAGCCGCTGGCGCATTTTGCGGCTTCAACACAGGCATACAGCGCAGCCAGATCGCTATCCGTCAACGCTGATTTATCGAGATTCCAGCGTTTTAGCACTTCATCAAGCAACAAATGCGTGAAATCTTCGCCGCCGAGGTAGTTATCGCCAGCGGAGGCGTGAACTTCGATAATCGGCGTAGCGTATTCCAGAACGGTCACATCAAAGGTTCCGCCCCCCAGATCGAAAACCAGCGAACGGCTGTTTTGCTGCGTATGCAGGCCATAAGCCATTGCCGCCGCCGTGGGTTCATTGATCAAGCGCACGGCGTTTAACCCCGCAAGCTCAGCGGCAAGGCGTGTATGCTTCCGCTGCTCATCGCTGAAATAAGCCGGAACCGAGATCACGACGTCCTTGATTGGCTGCTGAAGGTAGTCTTCCGCATCTTCTTTCAGCGAGCGTAAAACCAGCGAAGATAATTCCGGCGCATTAAACGACTCTTCACCCAAATGCCAGTGAGTATTACTGCCCATTGCGCGTTTAAATAAGGCAGCGGTTTTATCTGGATGAGATGTTTTACGCGCTGCGGCAGGTTTTCCCACCAGAATTTGTTTATTTTCATCCATACTAATTATGGATGGTGTTAAATATTCACCAAATTTATTAGGTATTAATTGTGCGGCGCCGTCTTGCCAGACGGCGATTAAACTATTAGTAGTGCCGAGATCGATACCAATCGCTAACGTTGCATTATCCATTGCGTTTAATTTATCGGGAAAGAGAGTTTATAGAATAAAGAACACCACCCTCTGGCGTGGTGATCTTTATCAATGTCACGCCTGGCGAAAGTATTCATCCATAATATTCGTCAACTCCGGGCGCTCGCCGTCATCATTGATGGCGAAATCGAGGAAAAAAGCATCGGCCTGTGGCGTGCGTTTCTGGGCCAGTAAACGAAACGCCAGCGGGTAGTGGCAGGCATAACCGGGTGCGCGAGTCAGAAAACGGACAAAATCAATCAACAAGGGAGAATGGGTATAAAACAGCGCGCGTAACAGTATGGCGGGAAATCCCTCTTCGGTGATCCCTTGCGCCATGATTTTGTTGAGGCCGGCCTCGCTCAGATCGCCTGCGGCAATAATATCTGCGCAGGCCGCAAGATCGGGATAATGCGTTGCGCAGTTAGCCAATGCGTTCGGCCAGTTGACGCGGGTATAACGTCCGTCATGGCGAGTAAAGTAATCCTCCCAAAGGGATGGCGGTAGTTTTTCGTACTGTATTTTCAGGGGGATGCGGCGCTGAAACTGGGCTTCTTCCAGGCGCGCGCCGTCATAAAATCGCAGGTATTGCTGCCGCGTCTCGTAGCATGTCATCGCCACCGGCTGGCTGATGACCCAGGTCTTCACGGGCCGGCCTTCCAGCGCCGCGGCGGTAGCTTTATGGTGACCATCAAGCAGGACGCAAAGCCAGCTGTCATTCATATGCCAGGCCAGCGCGTGGCTCTCTGGCTTATCGCGGTAATACCCGGCGCGTTGTGGGTTAAATCGCGATGGGGGCTGGCCTGGCAGTAAAAAACAGGGTTCGCCGGACTGGTAGTGATAGTCCACGTCAGCAATCCACCGCCCTGTGGTCGCGGGATTCGGTTGTTTTTCGTTACCCACCGCCCAGAAAAAATGCCCGTTGCCATCTGTGGGATAAAGTTCGCGTTCTTCCAGCCGGTAATAGCCATCGGCAAAGAGTGAAAACAGCGGCGTCAGGGCGGTAAATGCTTCGTTCAACCCGACTCCTGGCTGATTCCACTCGGCAAGTGAGGATAAAAACTGCGCGGCGCCTTCATCATCATTGCTAAAACCGGCATAAACAAATTCTGCGCAGGTTGGGCACCAGGCTTCAGTGTAAAAACGAATCAGCGGCGAGCCATGCCAGGAGAGCGTATGAATACCGGCGTAAGAGTCGGGATCGTGGATAACGCAGGGACGAAGCAATGCTTTTCCGTTACGTACTGAAAACGTAATATGGGCTACGTCGTGCTGTAGCAGGCTGATTTCAGGTCTATTGTTACGCCAAAACATCGCTGTTCATCCCTGGATTCTACTTTGCGCTTTATGCGTAGTATTGCAGCCGCTCCGCCAGCAAATCGACAAATCCCTGGCGGTCTACATCCACCATCACCGTCGCATTCGGCTTATTCCCCGTCAGGAAATAATAATCCACCACCGTCATCCCCTGGGTGTATTTCCCCTGGGTTTCCACGCCAACCCAACGCTCAACGGTAGTGAAAATCTCGGGTTTCAGCAGCCAGGCGATGGTGCACGGGTCGTGCAGCGGCGCGCCGATAAATCCCCATTTTTCGTCTTTGTGATATTCAAAGAAGAAGTCGAGTAGTTCAGCCACGATCGTCGAAATTGGATTGCCGATGTCGCGGAAACGCTCGATATCGGCGGCGTGAATCTGCGCCTTATGGGTGACGTCCAGCCCGGCCATCACCACCGGAATGCCTGACTGGAAGACAATTTCTGCCGCTTCCGGGTCGACGTAAATATTAAATTCCGCAGCGGGCGTCCAGTTACCCAATCCCATTGCGCCGCCCATGATCACAATGCGGGCGATTTTCGTATGCAGTTCCGGATGGCTATTCAGCAGCAGCGCCACGTTGGTCTGTGGGCCAGTAGAGACGATGGTGACCGGCTGTGAGCTCTCGCGCAGTGTTTTTGCCATCAGCTCAACGGCAGTGCCGCTTTGCGGGGCGAATGACGGCTCGGGCAGCGCCGGGCCGTCGAGGCCGCTTTCGCCGTGAACGTTATCGGCGATAATCAGTTCGCGCATGAGAGGTTTCACCGCGCCGCCCGCCACCGGAATATCCGGGCGTTTGAGCAGTGTCAGCATCCGCAGCACGTTGCGCAGGGTCTTCTCCGGCGTCTGGTTACCGGCGGAAGAGGTGATCGCTTTCACTTCCAGTTCAGGGGAGGCGAGGGCGAGAACGAGGGCGATCGCGTCATCATGACCCGGATCGCAATCAATAATAATGGGCAGTGCCATTGTGGCTCCTTGTAAGCGGTACTTTGTGACAAGGTTAACGCCCGGCTGGATACGTTTCGAGAAGCGAAGCGGTAAAGCGTGAGATAGCGCGCACTCTGACGTGCGCGCCGGGAAGATTAGTGCAGGATTTTCGCAAGGAAGTCTTTTGCGCGATCGGAACTGGGGTTAGCGAAGAACTCCTCTTTTGGCGAATCTTCGACGATTTTACCTTCATCCATAAAGATCACCCGGTTAGCCACTTTACGGGCAAAGCCCATTTCGTGCGTCACCACCATCATGGTCATCCCTTCGTTCGCCAGCTCGACCATTACGTCCAGTACCTCGTTGATCATTTCCGGATCGAGCGCTGAAGTCGGTTCATCGAATAACATGGCAATGGGGTCCATACATAGCGCGCGGGCGATCGCCACGCGTTGTTGCTGACCGCCGGAAAGCTGCGCCGGGAACTTGTTGGCATGTGCAGACAGGCCAACGCGCTCCAGCAGCTTCAGGCCTTTATCGCGGGCGGCGGCCTTATCGCGTTTCAGCACTTTCACCTGCGCCAGCGTCAGGTTTTCGATGATCGACAGGTGGGGAAACAGCTCGAAGTGCTGGAATACCATGCCCACGCGGGAACGCAGTTTCGCCAGATCGGTTTTTTTGTCGTTCACAATAATGCCGTTAACGGTAATTTCGCCTTTTTGCACCGGTTCCAGACCGTTGACGGTCTTAATTAGCGTGGATTTACCGGAACCCGATGGCCCGCAGACTACCACCACCTCACCTTTTTTTACTTCTGTTGAACAATCGGTCAGCACCTGAAAGTGACCATACCATTTTGAAACATTTTTCAGGGTAATCATTAAACTGTCCTTTTCTTCAAATAGCTGACCAGCAACGACGCGCTCAGGCTGATAACAAAATAAACGGCGCCGGCGAACAGAATCATTTCGACCTGAGTACCGTCACGCTCGCCGATAGTCGACGCGGTGCGGAAGAAGTCCGCCAGGCTGAGTACATAAACTAAAGAGGTGTCCTGAAATAGCACGATGCCCTGCGTAAGCAACAGCGGCACCATCGCCCGAAACGCCTGCGGCAGAATAATGAGCTTCATCGACTGCCAGTGGGTCATCCCCAGCGCCAGCGCGGCGCTGGACTGCCCGCGGGAAATACTTTGAATACCGGCGCGAATAATCTCGGAATAGTAGGCCGCTTCAAACATAGAGAATGCCACCATCGCGGAGATCAGGCGGATATCGGTTTTCGGCGATAGTCCCAGCACGTTTTGCAGAAAGCCGGGTACAATCAGATAGAACCACAGCAAGACCATCACCAACGGGATGGAACGGAAAACGTTAACATACGCTTTAGCAAACCAGGCGATAGGGGCAAAGCTTGAGAGGCGCATGACGGCCAGAATGGTTCCCCAGACTATCCCCACGACAACGGCGGTGACGGTGATCTTCAGCGTGATGACCAACCCGGCCAGCAGGTAAGGCAGTGAGGGGATAATCGAACTCCAGTCAAATTCGTACATTATTTGCTCCCCACGTTGCCCGGCAGGCGGACTTTGCGTTCAACCAGGCTCATGACCAGCATGATAACGGCGTTAATCAGCACATAGGCCAGCGTAATGGCGGTGAAGGATTCCCAGGCGTGCGCCGAGTAATCCAACAGTTTGCCTGCCTGCGCCGCCATATCCACCAGGCCGATGGTTGAGGCAATAGCCGAGTTTTTCACCAGGTTCATCATCTCTGACGTCATTGGCGGTACGATAACGCGATAGGCATTCGGCAGCAGGACATAGCGATAAGCCTGCGGCAGCGTTAGCCCCATCGCCAGCGCCGCGTTCTTCTGCCCGCGAGGCAGAGACTGAATCGCGGCGCGCACCTGTTCGCAAACGCGGGCGGCGGTAAACAGTCCCAGACAGATCATTGAGGAGAGGAAAAACTGAATATTGGGATCGAGTTCTGCCTTAAACCACATGCCAAGATCTTCCGGCAACAGTTCAGGCACCACCAGGTACCAGGTGAAGAATTGCACGATCAGCGGCACGTTACGGAACAGTTCTACGTACAATGTGCCCAGTCCGGAGAGGAAACGGTTGGGAACGGTACGTAAAATGCCGAAAATAGATCCTACCAGGAAAGCGATAATCCAGGCGGTAATCGAAAGGGCTACGGTGACCTGAAAACCACTCCATAGCCAGCCGAGATAGGTGGTATTGCCGAAGGGGGCTTCCTGTAAAAAAATACCCCAGTTCCAGTCTATTGACATACATCTACTCCGAAAAAAAAGGGTAGCAGCGCTACCCTCGAAGATTGTTGCCCGGCGATTTGCGGCTTCAGGCCCGATGGGGAACGACCATCAGGCTTATAGTCTGTCCGTGCTGAGCGACAATCGAGAGGACAGGAGTCCCGTCCCATTTAGTTTTAGTTAGTTAAGCGCTTTATCATTCGGTGCTTTGAACAGGGCTTTCATCTCGTCAGACAACTCGAAATTCATGTTCAGGTTTTTCGGTGGGATCGGATTTTTAAACCACTTATCAAACCACTTTTCCGCTTCGCCGGAGGTTTGCGCCTGGGCGATGGTATCGTCCATCAGCTTTTTAAACTCAGGGTCGTTTTTACGCAGCATACAGCCGTAGGCTTCCTGGGACTGCGGTTTACCGACAATCTCCCAGTTATCCGGTTTCTTGGCTTTGGCGCGCTCGCCGGCCAGCAGCGCGTCATCCATCATAAAGGCGACGGCGCGACCGCTTTCCAGGGTGCGGAACGAGTCACCGTGGTCTTTCGCGCTAATAATACGCATCCCCATCTTTTGCTCTTCGTTAAGCTTATGCAGCAGAATTTCAGAGGTCGTCCCGGAGGTGACGACGACCGCTTTGCCTTTCAGATCCGGGAAATCTTTAATATCGCCGCCTTTTTTAGTCAGCAGTCGCGTCCCGACGACGAAAATCGTATCGGAGAAGGCGGCCTGTTTTTGGCGCTCAAGGTTGTTAGTCGTTGAACCACATTCAAAATCGAAGGTTCCGTTTTGCAACAGCGGAATACGGTTTTGCGAGGTGATCGGGATCAGCTTCACCTGCAGATCGGGCTTGTTAAGTTTCTTTTTTACCGCTTCTACAATGGCGTTGGAGTAGTCCTGGGAATAGCCGACCACTTTCTGCTGGTTGTCGTAATAAGAAAAGGGCACAGAAGATTCGCGATGCCCGACGACGATCACGCCATTTTTAGCGATCTTGTCCAGGGTGCTACCAGCGGCAGGCGCGCCATCTTCTGCGTGCGCGAGGCCCGCAGACAGTCCCATGACCAGCATTGCTGTGGTTAGCTTACGTAATTGCATATCCAACTCCTTTATCATCTGCGCCGTCGACGCATTGATAGCTATTGTGATGTTGTTATTGCCTGCAACTTGCGCGTGCAGTGTTATGTGTGTTTGTTAACATTTAGTGTGGCTTGTTGTAAATATTTTGCTGCGATATTGTTTATTTTTGCGAAGTGCGCCGCACCGTTCAGAGGCAAAAATCCTACATTGCACCGTTCAGGTGCTACCGATGATCGATTTTGGTGCGACCAGGTTGCACAAGCAGCCAGAACAGGTTTGCCATGTTTAACAAAGCAATAGACGTGCCAGAATGAGGGAAAAAGGAGGATTTTCAGGCCGGATAAATGAAGTGCTATCCGGCCTGGGGAGAGATTATTTCCGTCGTTGTCGCAGACTCATCACTACCGCGCCAAAAGCAAACAGCGCGGTCAGTACCCATAGCGGCCAGTTGCCGGTACGGGCATAGGGAGTTAACCCCGTGGTTGGCGTGACGTGGGTGGTCAGTACCTGGCGTGTGAACTGCGGGATCATCGCCTGGATTTCGCCCTGCGGGCCAATCACCGCCGTAATACCGTTATTGGTACTGCGCAGCAACGGACGCGCCAGCTCCAGCGAACGCATCCGCGCCATCTGGAAATGTTGCCACGGGCCAATGGACTTACCAAACCAGGCGTCGTTAGAAATCGTCAGCAGATAGTCGGTGTCCGGGCGGAAGTTATCCCGCACCTGTTCGCCAAGAATAATTTCATAACAGATTGCCGCCGTCAGCTTATAGTCGTGCGCATGTAACTGCGGCTGGATATAAGGGCCGCGGCTAAAGGAGGACATGGGCAGATCGAAGAACGGCGCCAGCGGACGCAGGATAGACTCCAGCGGAACGAACTCGCCAAAGGGTACAAGGTGATTTTTATTGTAGCGATTGGGCGAGTCATAACTGTATGGATTATCCTTGCCCAACGTAATAATCGTATTGTAGGTGTCGTATCGATTCTGTTTATTGAGACGCGCATCGACAATACCGGTGATCAGCGTGCTATTTTTTTCGCGTAACATCTCGTCCAGCGAACGAAGGAAAGGCTGCTGATTGATTTCGAGATCCGGAATCGCCGACTCAGGCCAGATAATAATCTGTGATTTGCCTAACTCTGGGCGGGTTTCGTTGAGATAAATTTTTAGCGTATTCAGTAGCTGGTTTTCGTCCCACTTCAGCGACTGCGGAATATCGCCCTGCACCAGCGATACCTGGGTCGCTTTGGCCGGTTCCAGCGTAAACCACTGGATATAACGTAGCGGAAAGGGCAAAGCAAACAGAATCACGGCGACAGCCAGCGGACGCCAGTTCCGCGTCGCCAGTGCCAGCGCTAACAGGCCGCTGACCATCATCAGCAGGAAGTTGATCGCTTCGACGCCCATTACCGGCGCCAGGCCTTTTAGCGGGCCGTCGACCTGACTATAGCCAAATTGCAGCCAGGGGAAGCCGGTCAGCACCCAGCCGCGTAAAAATTCGGTGATTTGCCATATTGCAGGCGCGGCGATAGCGACGCGCAGCCAGTTGGTTTTTGGCCACAGGCGCGACAAAATCCCGGCAAACAGTCCGGTATACAGCGAGAGATAAGCTGCAAGCAGCACCACCAGAAAAACGTTAACCGGGCCCGGCATGCCGCCAAACTGCGCGATACTGACATAAACCCAGTTAATCCCGCTACCGAAAAGTCCGAGTCCCCAGCAATAGCCGATGGCGGCAGACTGGAGCGGGCGGCGATTAAACGTTAAGGCCTGCAGCCCGATAAGCGACACTATCGCTGCGGGCCAGACGTCATACGGAGAGAAAGCCAGTGTTCCGCAGGCGCCGAATAATAACGCCAGCAGCAGGCGAATACGCTGGCGTTCAATTAACGAGGCAAATGCCATTTTTAGTCCACTATTGCTGTTATTCGTCCAGTTTTGGCTGGGGCGAGTCATCCGGGATCCTGACATGCACCTGAATAATACGACGACTATCGGCCATCGCCACTTTGAACTGGTAACCATCAATGTCAATGGTTTCGCCGCGGGCCGGTAAATGGCCGAACGCCTGCATCACCAGCCCGCCGATGGTATCGACTTCTTCATCGCTGAAGTGGGTGCCGAAAGCGTCGTTGAAGTCTTCAATCGACGCCAGCGCGCGAATCGTCCAGGTATGGCGGCTAAGCTGACGGAAGTCGATATCGTCTTCTTCGTCATACTCATCTTCAATTTCACCGACAATCAGTTCGAGGATGTCTTCGATAGTCACAAGGCCGGAAACGCCGCCAAACTCATCGATCACGATCGCCATATGGTAACGCTGGGAGCGGAACTCCTTGAGCATACGGTCAACCCGTTTGCTTTCCGGTACGACAACCGCGGTGCGTAACACTTTGTCCATGCTGAAGGCTTCGGCATCGCTGCGCATAAACGGCAGCAAATCTTTGGCCATCAGAATCCCTTCAATGTGATCTTTATCTTCGCTGATCACCGGAAAACGCGAGTGGGCGGACTCGATGATAACATCGAGACATTCGTCCAGCGTCTGGTTGCGTTTCAGGGTAATCATCTGGGAGCGCGGGATCATAATATCGCGAACGCGCTGGTCGGCGATGTCCATTACGCCTTCGAGCATATCGCGCGTATCTTCATCGATAAGCTCGTTCTGCCCGGAATCACGGATCAGCGCCAGCAACTCATCGCGGTTTTTAGGTTCACCGTGGAAAAGCTGGCTGAGTAGCAGGGAAAAAAATCCCTTTTTACTGTTTACTGTGTCACTACTGTGTGAATTGTCGTCGCTCATGGCGTCGTATGGGTTCTCATGTTAGTTAATACAAAGCTCGTCATGCGTATACTCAGCTGTGACGGCATGTTTTGCCTGATGGCGCTACGCTTATCAGGCCTACAAAAGGCATGAATGTAGGCCGGATAAGGCGCAAGCGCCGCCATCCGGCAAGCTACTATTCTGCAATCTTCTCGGCAATGTACGGATCCTCATAGCCCATAGCAAGCATAATCTCCGTTTCGAGAGACTCCATCTCTTCCGCTTCGTCATCGTCGATATGATCGTAACCCAGCAAATGCAGGCTACCGTGCACGACCATGTGCGCCCAGTGCGCCTCCAGCGGCTTGCTCTGTTCCTGCGCTTCCTGCTCCACGACCTGACGGCAAATAATCAGATCGCCCAGTAGCGGCATTTCAATGCCGGGGGGCGCTTCAAACGGGAAGGAGAGAACATTAGTGGGTTTATCTTTCCCGCGGTACGTCAAATTAAGGTCGTGGCTTTCGGCCTCATCCACCAGACGGATTGTGACTTCCGCCTCTTCCTGAAACTGCGGAATAACGCCGTCCAGCCAGCGTTGAAACTGAGCTTCATCCGGCAGGCCCGCGTGGTTTTCACAGGCCAACTGTAAATCGAGGATCACCTGGCTCATTTCTGTTCCTGCTCCTGGGCTTCACGCTTACGCTCTGCCGCCAACGCCGCTTTGCGTTTTTGTTCGGCCTCTTCCCAGGCTTCATAGGCGTTAACAATGCGGGCAACGACCGGATGGCGCACCACGTCTTCGCTGTGGAAGAAGTTAAAGCTGATTTCATCGACTTCCGCCAGCACTTCAATGGCATGACGCAAGCCGGATTTGGTGTTGCGTGGCAGGTCAATCTGCGTCACGTCGCCGGTGATCACCGCTTTCGAGTTAAAGCCGATACGCGTCAGGAACATCTTCATCTGTTCGATAGTGGTGTTCTGGCTTTCATCCAGAATGATAAAGGCGTCGTTTAACGTGCGTCCGCGCATATAGGCCAGCGGCGCGACTTCAATCACATTGCGCTCAATCAGCTTCTCGACTTTTTCAAAGCCGAGCATTTCGAACAGCGCGTCATACAGCGGACGCAGGTACGGGTCCACCTTCTGACTTAAATCGCCTGGCAGAAAGCCGAGTTTTTCGCCCGCTTCCACCGCCGGACGGGTCAGTAGAATACGGCGAATCTCCTGGCGCTCCAGGGCGTCTACCGCAGCGGCGACCGCAAGATAAGTTTTACCGGTACCCGCCGGGCCGACGCCAAAGGTAATATCATGATCGAGAATATTGGCGATGTACTGCGCCTGGTTCGGGGTACGCGGTTTAATCACGCCGCGCTTGGTTTTGATATTAATAGCTTTGCCATAGTCAGGCACGCTTTCCGCGCTCTGTTCCAGCACCCGCGCTTCTTTGATCGCCAGATGAATTTGTTCCGGTTCGATATCCTGAGTCTGGCCGCGCATCGGTGCGGTATCGACATACAGACTTCGCAAAATATCTGTCGCCGCGGTCACGCAAATCGGACGACCGGTCAGTTTAAAGTGATTGTCACGGCGGTTGATTTCAATACCGAGACGACGTTCGAGCTGTTTAATATTGTCATCAAACGGCCCGCAAAGGCTCAACAGACGGGCGTTGTCTGCGGGCTCAAGGGTAATTTCGCGAGTGTCTATATTCAAACTGTTCCTCTTGTGTCTGTATCGCCGGACGCTGAACATTTACCGGCATCTAAGGAAATTATTCACGCCATAGGGAAAAGGCGCAAGCATTGCAATGAAGATGGGGATGAAGAGAGAAAATTGCAAGGCCCGTCGGGCGACAGGCCATGACCAGGAAGCCCGACAGGCGTAGCGCCATCGGGCATTATTGCCTTTCCTGTGCAGGATTAAGGCTGGTAGAATCCTACGCCCAGCTCATTTTCTTTACGGGTACGGGCAATGACGGACTCCGGCGTTTCGGCGACGCGCAGCCCCATTTCATCTTCGGTACGCACCACTTTTCCGCGCAGGGAGTTCGGATAGACGTCAGTAATTTCCACATCGACAAACTTACCAATCATCTCCGGCGTGCCTTCAAAGTTCACCACCCGATTGTTTTCGGTACGGCCAGACAGTTCCATAATGTTTTTACGTGACGTGCCTTCCACCAGAATGCGCTGTGTCGTGCCGAGCATACGGCGGCTCCATGCCATCGCCTGCTGATTGATACGCTCTTGCAGAATATACAGACGCTGCTTTTTCTCTTCTTCCGGTACGTCATCAACCATATCGGCAGCCGGCGTTCCCGGACGCGCAGAGAAGATAAAGCTGTAGCTCATATCAAAGTTGACGTCGGCGATAAGCTTCATGGTTTTTTCGAAATCATCGGTAGTTTCGCCTGGGAAACCGACGATAAAGTCAGAGCTTATCTGAATGTCCGGCCGCGCCGCGCGCAGTTTACGGATGATTGCTTTATATTCCAGCGCAGTGTGGGTGCGCCCCATCAGATTCAACACGCGATCGGAACCGCTCTGTACCGGCAGATGCAGGAAACTGACCAGCTCCGGCGTATCGCGGTACACCTCGATAATATCGTCGGTGAACTCAATCGGATGGCTGGTGGTAAAGCGAATACGGTCAATGCCGTCGATGGCGGCAACCAGACGCAGCAGATCGGCAAAGGTGCCGGTGGTGCCGTCGTAGTTTTCTCCGCGCCAGGCGTTAACGTTCTGGCCCAGCAGGTTGACCTCACGCACGCCCTGCGCCGCTAGCTGGGCGATTTCGAACAGGATATCGTCTGAGGGACGGCTGACTTCTTCACCGCGGGTATACGGTACCACGCAGTAAGTACAATATTTATTGCAGCCTTCCATGATAGAAACGAAAGCGGTCGGGCCTTCTGCGCGCGGTTCCGGCAAACGGTCGAACTTTTCGATTTCCGGGAAGCTGATATCGACCACCGGGCTGCGGTCGCCACGCACGGAGTTAATCATCTCCGGCAGGCGGTGTAAGGTTTGCGGGCCAAAAATAATGTCGACGTAATGGGCGCGTTGACGAATGTGCTCGCCTTCCTGGGAAGCCACGCAGCCGCCGACGCCGATAATCAGATCGGGATTTTTCTCTTTTAACAGTCTCCAGCGACCTAATTGATGGAAGACTTTTTCCTGAGCCTTCTCGCGGATTGAGCAGGTATTCAACAGCAGCACATCCGCCTCTTCCGCCACGTCGGTCAGTTGATAGCCGTGGGTGGCGTCCAGCAGATCGGCCATCTTCGATGAATCGTACTCGTTCATCTGACAGCCCCAGGTTTTAATATGGAGTTTTTTAGTCATCGACTTGCTCTTGCGAAATAGTGGCTGAAAAGCAGGGCGCATAGTGTAATGCTTTGGCGCGGTTGTGACCAGTATGACTGACGTCAGCCCTAATGGGTAAAAAATCCTGTAAACTTGTCTAAAACGTAACAGGATGAATGACCATGACAAATCAACCAACGGAAATTGCCATTGTCGGCGGGGGAATGGTCGGCGGCGCGCTGGCGCTGGGTATGGCGCAGCAAGGGTTTACGGTGATGGTAATAGAACATGCCGCGCCTGCGCCGTTTGTGGCTGACAGCCAGCCTGACGTGCGGATTTCGGCCATTAGCGCGGCATCCGTGGCGCTGCTCAAGGGGCTGGGCGTTTGGGAGGCGGTGCAGGGGATGCGTAGCCATCCTTATCGGCGACTGGAGACCTGGGAGTGGGAAAACGCCCATGTGGTGTTCGACGCCGCTGAACTCAAGCTGCCGCTGTTAGGCTATATGGTAGAGAACAACGTCCTGCAACAGGCGCTGTGGCAGGCGCTGGAAGCGCACCCCGGCGTGACGCTGCGCGTTCCGGCTTCACTGGCGGCATTGCACCGCCGCCGCGATGGTTATGCGCTGGAACTGGCCGACGGCGAATGGGTAACGCCGAAGTTAGTGATTGGCGCCGACGGCGCGAATTCGCAGGTTCGGCAAATGGCGGGAATTGGCATTCATGCCTGGCAATATGCGCAGTCGTGTATGCTTATCACCGTCAAGTGTGAAAATGCGCCAGGCGACAGCACCTGGCAGCAGTTTACGCCAACGGGGCCGCGCGCCTTTTTGCCGCTGTTCGACGATTGGGCGTCGCTGGTGTGGTATGACGCTCCGGCGCGTATTCGCCAGCTACAGAGTTTATCGATGACGCAATTGCAGGTGGAAATTAACCAGCACTTTCCGGCGCGTCTGGGGGCGGTGATGCCTGTCGCGGCGGGCGCGTTTCCGCTAACCCGTCGTCACGCGTTGCAGTATGCGCAACCGGGGCTGGCGCTGGTAGGCGACGCGGCGCATACCATTCATCCGCTGGCCGGTCAGGGCGTCAACCTGGGGTATCGGGATGTTGATGCGTTGATTGATGTGCTGGCGAGTGCCCGTAGCTATGGCGAGTCCTGGGCCAGCCATTCGGTGTTGAAACGCTATCAGACGCGGCGCATGGCAGATAATTTTATGATGCAAAGTGGAATGGATCTGTTTTATGCAGGGTTCAGCAATGAACTGCCGCCGCTGCGTATTTTACGCAATATGGGGCTGATGGCGGCGCAGCGCGCAGGCGTGCTAAAACGTCAGGCGCTGAAGTATGCGTTGGGGTTGTAACCCGTTGAATGCCTTACCCGGTTTGTAAAAACGCTCAATTGCAGGTCGGGTAAGCGTATTGACATCTTACTTTACTGCAAATAAAGCACATAAACCTAATTTCCCTTTGAAATCAATTTCATACCAAGGTGATGCCATTTCAATTGTGTATACGTTGTATTGGCAACGTACTACTTTATGTAACATCAGTAATGTGGAACTCATTGATTTTACAAGAATCGCCAGGGTGATTAATGCGGCGAGAATCCGATACCACGTCAGTGTTGCATGTTGGACATCAAACCACAGAATATAAAAAGTGATGATGTGAAGAATGACTTTGCTGGACAGGGCGCGAATATAGAATCCACGCAGCGCCGTTTTCGAGGAAAACGCGACATTAATCAGCGTGCTTTGTTTTTCTTGCACAGGGATCCCTGGCAGATACACTATCCATTCCGCACTATTCTGGCGTAGCATGACCGCCTTTTTCTGGTGCAGTATATGTAGCCTCATTGACACTGCCACGGGGTAAACCAGACCCAAAATAATCAACCAGGCGGCGCTGGCCGTGATATCAATGAAGGTGAAAGCGCAGAGCAAGACGACCATAAAAAATGTTAATGGCCGCAAAAAGAGATACCAACAAAACTGGTAATTCATTGTGAGGTTACCGAACGATCCCTGTAAGGCTTTATCATAGCGTTTTACTGATAGCAGGGCATTGAGGGGGAAACCTCTTTCGGAATTTATAAACGCAGAAAAGCAAAAAGCTCGCCGAAGCGAGCTTTTTAAAGGTGGCTGGGGTACGAGGATTCGAACCTCGGAATGCCGGAATCAGAATCCGGTGCCTTACCGCTTGGCGATACCCCAATTGTCGTACTTCTTGCGCTCATTAGCAGAGCGTCTTTAAAACTGGCTGGGGTACGAGGATTCGAACCTCGGAATGCCGGAATCAGAATCCGGTGCCTTACCGCTTGGCGATACCCCAAAAAATTATTTTCGAACCGGTCGAATACCTCGACGCGTTCTGAATATGGTGGCTACGACGGGATTCGAACCTGTGACCCCATCATTATGAGTGATGTGCTCTAACCAACTGAGCTACGTAGCCAGATGATTTCTTCGATGGCTGGGGTACCTGGATTCGAACCAGGGAATGCCGGTATCAAAAACCGGTGCCTTACCGCTTGGCGATACCCCAATACCGTCGCGGTGAACCGCAAACTCGAAGAAATATGGCTGGGGTACCTGGATTCGAACCAGGGAATGCCGGTATCAAAAACCGGTGCCTTACCGCTTGGCGATACCCCATCCGTACAACGCTTATCGGTGAATGGTGCGGGAGGCGAGACTTGAACTCGCACACCTTGCGGCGCCAGAACCTAAATCTGGTGCGTCTACCAATTTCGCCACTCCCGCAAAAAAGATGGTGGCTACGACGGGATTCGAACCTGTGACCCCATCATTATGAGTGATGTGCTCTAACCAACTGAGCTACGTAGCCATCTTTTTTCGCGTTACCTTATCGGCGTTGCGGGGCGCATTATGCGTATTGAGCCTTGAAGCGTCAACCTCTTTTTCATCGAAAAACGTCGGAAAGTGTCTGTTTGGTTAGGTTGCGAACAGCGTGGCGCAATATTCGGCAATTATTGGTTATTAATCGTTTTTCCGAAAGTGGTTTGCTATAAAAAAAGAGCCCCTAAGGGCTCTTTCGTCATCGTTAATTTACTGGTACGCCGACTGATGCACGCCGACCGCGCGGCCTGACGGGTCATCCATCGTTTTGAATGCTTCATCCCACTCAATGGCTTTGGCGGAAGAACAGGCCACGGACGGGCCGCCGGGTACGCATTCCGCCGCGCTCGGCACCGGGAACAATTCTTCAAAAATTTCCCGGTACAAGTACGCCTCTTTAGACGATGGCGTGTTGTATGGAAAGCGGAAGCGGGCGGTTTCCAGTTGTTGATCGGAAATCTGTTTCGCCGCCACCTCTTTCAGCGTATCAATCCAGCTGTAACCTACGCCGTCAGAGAATTGCTCTTTCTGACGCCACGCGACGCTTGCTGGCAGATAAGACTCGAAGCACTCGCGCAGCACGTGTTTTTCCATCTTGCCGTTACCGCACATTTTATCCTGTGGGTTGATACGCATCGCCACGTCGAGGAATTTTTTATCCAGGAACGGTACGCGCGCTTCCACGCCCCAGGCGGACATCGCTTTGTTGGCGCGGGCGCAGTCATACATATGCAGCGCCTGTAGCTTACGGACCGTCTCTTCATGTAACTCTTTGGCGTTCGGCGCTTTATGGAAGTACAGGTAGCCGCCAAACACCTCATCGGAACCTTCGCCGGAGAGCACCATTTTGATGCCCATCGCTTTGATCTTACGCGACATCAGATACATCGGCGTTGAGGCGCGGATAGTGGTCACGTCATAGGTTTCAATGTGATAGATAACATCACGAATGGCATCAAGGCCTTCCTGCACGGTGAAGTGAATTTCATGGTGCACGGTGCCGAGGTGGTTAGCCACTTCCTGGGCCGCCTTCAGGTCAGGCGAACCTTCCAGACCGACCGCAAAAGAGTGCAACTGTGGCCACCAGGCTTCGGAGCGCTCCTGATCTTCGACGCGACGGGCGGCGAATTTTTTGGTGATTGCCGAAATAACCGACGAGTCCAGACCGCCGGAGAGCAGCACGCCATAGGGCACGTCGGACATCAGGTGGCTTTTCACGGATTCTTCCAGCGCCTGACGCAGCGCGTTTTTGTCGGTGACGTTGTCTTTTACCGCATCGAACTCAAACCAGTCGCGCTGATAGTACTGACGAATTTCGCCGTCTTTGCTCCACAGGTAGCTGCCCGCCGGGAACTCTTTAATGGTGCGGCAGACCGGGGTCAGCGCTTTCATTTCTGACGCTACGTAGAAGTTGCCGAATTCGTCATAGCCCATATAGAGCGGAATAATACCGATATGGTCACGACCAATCAGATAAGCGTCTTTTTCGCTGTCATACAGGGCGAAGGCGAACATCCCCTGTAAATCGTCAAGGAAATCCGGCCCTTTTTCCTGATATAGCGCGAGAATAACTTCGCAGTCGGAGCCTGTCTGGAACGCGTAACGATCGCCATACTCCGCGCGTAACGTTTGATGGTTATAAATTTCACCGTTCACCGCCAGCACGTGGGTTTTTCTGGCGTTATACAGGGGCTGGGCGCCGGCGTTAACATCAACAATCGACAAACGTTCATGTGCGAGAATCGCGTTATCGCAAGCGTAGATGCCGGACCAGTCCGGGCCGCGATGGCGCATCAGGCGTGACAGTTCAAGGGCTTTTTTACGCAGTTCCGCTGCATCTGTTTTGATATCGAATACGCCGAAAATAGAACACATAGCCTTCTCCGTTAATCTGTTGCGTCGTACTTTTTGTGTTTGCTTGACTAAAAAATGCCGCAAAGGCGTGGAAGGCGCAAGGGGATTACGGTCTGAAAAATGAAAAATGCAATCGTCATTGTTGATTAGTGAAAAATGATTACATATTGCGCGGATTTATTGATGGATCTTCAGTTTTATCGTGGATTAATTGAATTATGTTTTTCCTGATGACGTTTCGCTTATCAGACCTACAATGTTGTTCGAACCGTAGGCCTGAAAGCTATGCGTCATCAGGCAGGGGACAGGTTTAGATAACGTCGATCTCAGCGACGGAAGGGTAAATCCAGCTTGGGCGGAATGGCATACTGTCAATATCATTGATTGTTGATACGCCAGAAAGCACCAGAATGGTCTCCAGACCGGCCTGGAACCCCGCCAGAATGTCGGTGCGCAGGTTGTCGCCGACGATAACGGTCTCTTCCGAGTGCGCCTGCATTTTGTTTAATGCCGCGCGGATGATCCACGGGCTGGGTTTGCCGACATAAAACGGCTTCCGGCCGGAAATTTTTTCAATGCCTGCGCACAGCGCGCCGCAGGCCGGATAAAAGCCGCGACCGTGGGTATCCGGGTTGGTGGCGATAAAGCGCGCGCCATTGGCGACGAAAAATGCTGCTTTATGCATCATGTCCCAGTTGTAGGAGCGGGTTTCTCCAACGATGACAAAATCAGGGTTCACATCGGTAATGGTAAACCCCGCTTTATAGAGCTCGTGAATGAGCGCGCCTTCGCCCACGACATACGCTTTCTTACCTTCCTGACGGCGCAGAAAATCGGCTGTCGCCATTGCTGACGTATAAAACACGCTGTCCGGCACGTTAACGCCAGCGGTAGCAAAACGGTTCGCCAGATCCTGGCCGGTTTGCGACGGGTAATTGGTCAGCAGCACCAGCGGCAGACCTTTTTCCAGAATCCCCGTCAGAAATTCCGCCGCACCGGGTACGGCTACGTTGTCGTGCATCAGCACGCCGTCGATATCGCAGATTACATTCTTGATGGTCATGAACTACCCAGGGAATTTGTGAATAATCCGATACTATAAGAGCGCATCAACTTTCCAGCAAACGTTGCAGCAATGTTCCGTTGAGCATGGCGCGTTTAACTAAGGCAAATGCGCCGATAGCAGAACGGTGATCCAGCGTGGAGCGTACCACCGGCAAATTTTTGCGAAATGCCTTTAACGCCTGCGTATTGATACAGCTTTCGATAGCGGGCAACAGGACTTTATCGGCTTCAATGATCTCGCCGGCAATGACGATTTTTTGCGGATTAAACAGGTTGATAGCAATGGCGATCGTTTTGCCCAAATGGCGACCAACATGCTCAATGACTTCCGAGGCCAGGCTGTCGCCCCGGTTTGCCGCCTTACAGATGGTTTTAATCGTGCAGTCGTCAAGCGGAACACGGCTTTGATACCCTTGTTTAAGCAAATTCAGCACCCGTTGTTCAATCGCCGCATTGGCGGCAATGGTTTCCAGACAGCCGAAATTACCGCAGTGGCAGCGCTCGCCCAACGGCTCCACCTGAATATGCCCAATTTCGCCGACGTTGCCGTTACGGCCAATGAAGATGCGTCCGTTGGAGATAATCCCGGCGCCTGTACCACGATGAACGCGCACCAGAATCGAGTCCTCGCAATCCTGACTGGCGCCGAAGTAGTGTTCCGCCAGCGCCAGGCTACGGATATCGTGTCCCACGAAACAGGTAACGTGAAACCGTTTTTCCAGCGCTTCGACCAGTCCCCAGTTTTCAACCTGAATGTGCGGCATGTAACGAATCACGCCGCTTTCCGGATCGACAAGCCCTGGCAGGATCACCGAGATAGCGATCAATTCACGAATTTTACGCTGACAGCTATCAATAAAGACGGCGATGGTGTTGAGCAGCGCATGTTCCAGCGTCTCCTGGGTGCGCTCCGGTAGCGGATAATGCTCCTCAGCGACCACTTTACTGCTCAGATCGTAGAGCGTTAAAGTGGTGTCATGACGGCCCAGGCGAACGCCAATGGCATGGAAGTTACGGGTTTCCGTGACGATAGAGATAGCGCGGCGGCCTCCGGTAGAGGCCTGCTGATCGACTTCTTTGATCAGCCCGCGTTCAATGAGTTGACGCGTAATTTTCGTTACGCTGGCGGGAGCAAGCTGGCTTTGCTCGGCAATTTGTATGCGCGAGATAGGACCATGCTGGTCAATCAGGCGGTAAACGGCCGCGCTGTTAAGCTGTTTTACGAGATCAACGTTACCTATCTGAGCTTGTCCGCCTGGTGTCATATTCTCACTTACTCAAGTCAACGACCTCGTCACCATTAACGATGGTCTTGATAATTTTAAAATCGTGGGTGAACGCGGTCAGGTTGGCGACTTTACCCGGCGCAATGCTACCGAGATGTTTATCAACGCCGATAGCGCGTGCCGGATAGAGCGTTGCCATGCGCAGCACTTCATCCAGCGCGATGCCGCAATGCGCGACCAGGTTGCGTACGCCTTCAATCATGGTTAAGGACGAACCGCTCAACGTACCGTTTTCATCCACACACAGTCCATTGCGGTAGTATATTGTTTTACCTGCGAAAATGAACTGCTCAATATTGGCCCCCGCCGGTGCGGTGGCGTCTGTCACCAGACAAAGTTTGTCGCCTTTCAGGCGTTTGGCATTGCGAATGTTGGCGTAGTCGACATGCAGACCATCGGCGATAACGCCGCAATAAATATCCGCTTCGTCCAGAACAGCGCCAGCAAGGCCCGGCTCACGCCCTGTAATGTACGGCATCGCATTAAACAGGTGAGTCGCAAAGGTAATCCCGGCGCGGAAGCCCGCTTTTGCCTCTTTTAACGTCGCGTTGGAGTGACCTGCGGAAACCACAATGCCCGCATTCGCCAGTTTAGCGATTACGTCGGCAGGCACCATTTCCGGCGCGAGTGTGACTTTGGTGATGACGTCGGCATTATCGCACAAGAAATCGACCAGCGCAGCGTCTGGTTTACGCACGAAATCAGGATTATGGGTGCCTTTTTTTACCAGATTAAGCCAGGGGCCTTCCAGGTGAAGACCCAGCGCCTGGTGCGGATGTTTTTCCAGGTATTCGCGCATGACGCGAATGCCCTGTTTCATCAATTCGTCGCTGGTAGTGATAAGCGTTGGCAGAAAGTTAGTACAGCCCGATTTTTCATTGGCTTTCTGCATAATTTCCAGCGTTTCAACGCTGACGGCTTCTGCGGTATCGTTAAACTGCACGCCGCCGCAGCCGTTTAACTGCACATCAATAAAACCGGGGGAGAGAATGGCCCCATTCAATGAGCGTTGTTCTATTCCCGGTGGCAGTTCGGCCATCGGACAAACGCGGTCAATCAGGCCATTAGCGACAACAAGCGCATGGTCATCAAGAATTTCGTGACCGGTAAAGATCCGGCCCTGGGTTAAAGCATACATTCTGACCCCCGATATCAAAAATTTACCGCCCCGCATTGACTGGCGGGGCGGAGACAACATTACAGACCTTTAATATTTTCTGCTTCTAATTCATTGAAATATTTCAATGTTTTAACTTTAAGTTCCATTGTGGAAGGCTCATCGCATACCACAACCGCTTTCGGATGGAGTTGCAGGCAGCTAATGGTCCACATGTGGTTGACGTTGCCTTCAACCGCCGCCTGCAGCGCCTGGGCTTTCTGATGGCCCAGCACCAGAATCATCACTTCTTCCGCATCCAGCAGCGTGCCTACGCCTACCGTCAGCGCGTATTTCGGCACCTGGTTTACGTCGCCGTCAAAGAAGCGGGAGTTCGCTACGCGAGTATCATGGGTTAACGTTTTGATACGGGTACGGGAAGCCAGGGAAGACGCCGGTTCGTTAAAGGCGATGTGACCGTCGTTGCCGACGCCGCCCATAAACAGATGGATTTTACCGTAAGAACGAATTTTTTCTTCATATTGACGGCATTCTGCATCGATATCCGGTGCGTTACCGTTGAGAAGATTGATGTTTTCTGCCGGAATATCAACGTGATCGAAAAAGTTACGATGCATAAAGCTGTGGTAGCTTTCCGGGTGCTCTTTCGGCAGGCCAACATATTCGTCCATATTAAAGGTGACCACATGCTTAAAGCTGACCTCGCCCGCTTTGTGCATCTCAACCAGCGCTTTGTACGCCGTTAGCGGCGTGCCGCCGGTAGGCAGTCCAAGGACAAACGGACGATCGGCTGTCGGTTTGAACGCATTAATACGGTTAACGATATGGCGAGCGGCCCATTTGCCAACCTGTTCTGCGGTACTCAGGGGGATCAGTCTCATTCTTCACCTCAATAATCAATGTCAAAATTTGGCGGATCGTATTAAGCGTAACCTGGATATCCAGGGTTCGTGTTCAATCCGTCCTGATTTTTTGAATCATAAAATAAGTTTTCCGTGTTAGCCAGTGGATGGTAGGGGTAATTACGATATTTAGTGATTATAATCACAAAAAACACCCGTTTAATTTGCGAGGCGAATTAATTTTCCACACACTCTGCAGAAGATGATCTCACCGTTCGATTACAGAACATCACGTTTTTAACGTTTGCAGCACAATAAAAAACGGCTTCAAAGAAGCCATATCGGCGTCTCGTAGGGGGAATAAGATGAATATTTTAGGTTTTTTCCAGCGGCTGGGTAGGGCGTTGCAGCTCCCTATCGCCGTGTTGCCGGTGGCAGCGTTGTTGCTGCGATTCGGCCAACCAGATTTGCTGAATATGCCGTTTATCGCGCAAGCGGGCGGGTCTATTTTCGATAACCTGGCGCTGGTTTTCGCTATCGGCGTGGCCTCCAGTTGGTCTAAAGATAGCGCGGGCGCGGCAGCGCTGGCGGGAGCCGTGGGTTACTTCGTCATGACCAAAGCGATGGTGACGATTAACCCGGAAATCAACATGGGCGTGCTGGCGGGGATTATTACCGGTCTGGTCGGCGGCGCGGTTTATAATCGCTGGTCTGGTATCAAACTGCCTGATTTTCTCAGTTTCTTCGGTGGAAAACGTTTTGTACCGATCGCAACGGGCTTTTTCTGTCTGGTGCTGGCCGCTATTTTCGGTTACGTCTGGCCGCCGGTACAGCATGGCATCCATGCGGGCGGTGAATGGATCGTTTCCGCAGGCGCGCTGGGTTCCGGTATCTTTGGCTTCATCAACCGTCTGCTGATCCCCACCGGTCTGCATCAGGTACTGAACACCATCGCCTGGTTCCAGATTGGCGAATTCACCAATGCCGCAGGCACTGTATTCCACGGCGATATCAACCGCTTCTATGCTGGCGACGGCACGGCGGGGATGTTTATGTCCGGCTTCTTCCCGATCATGATGTTTGGTCTGCCGGGCGCCGCTCTGGCGATGTATTTCGCCGCGCCGAAAGAACGTCGTCCGATGGTGGGCGGTATGCTGCTGTCTGTCGCGATCACCGCGTTTCTGACCGGCGTAACCGAGCCGCTGGAATTCCTGTTTATGTTCCTGGCGCCGCTGCTGTACCTCCTGCACGCCATTTTGACCGGTATCAGCCTGTTCGTCGCGACGTTGCTGGGTATCCATGCGGGCTTCTCTTTCTCGGCAGGCGCGATCGACTATGTTCTGATGTATAACCTGCCTGCGGCCAGCAATAACGTCTGGATGTTGCTGGTGATGGGCGTTGTATTCTTTATCATCTACTTCCTGCTGTTCAGCGCGGTTATTCGTATGTTTAACCTGAAAACGCCGGGCCGCGAAGATAAAGTTGATGAGATGGTAACGGAAGAAGCCAACAGCAACACCGAAGAAGGGTTAACGCAACTGGCGACCAGCTATATTGCTGCGGTTGGCGGTACGGACAACCTGAAAGCGATCGATGCGTGTATTACCCGTCTGCGCCTGACCGTGAATGACTCTGCTCGCGTTAACGATGCGGCCTGCAAACGCCTCGGCGCTTCCGGCGTGGTGAAACTGAACAAACAGACCATTCAGGTTATTGTCGGCGCGAAAGCGGAATCGATTGGCGATGAAATGAAGAAAGTGGTGGCGCGGGGACCGGTCGCGGCAGCGTCTGCTGATGCGGCTCACGTTGCGACACCTGCTCCGGCGGCCAAACCCCAGGCGGTGCCGAATGCGGTGACTATCGCTGAACTGGTCTCTCCGATTACCGGTGAGGTAGTGGCGCTGGATCAGGTACCGGATGAAGCGTTTGCCAGCAAAGCGGTCGGCGATGGCGTGGCGGTGAAACCCACCGATAAAACCGTGGTTTCTCCGGCGGCGGGTACTATCGTGAAAATCTTCAACACTAACCACGCGTTCTGTCTGGAAACCGAAAAAGGCGCGGAGATCGTTGTCCATATGGGTATCGATACCGTCGCGCTGAACGGTCAGGGCTTCAAGCGTCTGGTAGAAGAGGGTGCGGAAGTCACGGCGGGTCAGCCGGTTCTGGAACTGGATCTGGACTTCCTGAATGCCAACGCGCGCTCCATGATAAGCCCGGTTGTTTGCAGCAACAGCGATGACTTCAGCGCTCTGGTCATCAAAGCGGATGGTCACGTGGTAGCGGGTCAAACGCCACTGTACGAGATTAAGAGCAAATAATCGCTTCCTGGCCGGATAAGGCGTAAGACGCCATCCGGCGATATCACAGAAAACATAAGCGGCAGAGGGAAACCTTCGCCGCTTTTTTTTACCGCAATTAGCCCCAATATTTTCTGCAAAGCCACTTTTTAAGTAACTAAAGGTTGTCAGTCTGTCCGGCTTATAAGATCATATGCCGTTATACGTTGTTTACGCTTTGAGGAATCCACGATGAGTGAGGCTGAAGCCCGCCCGACTAACTTTATTCGTCAGATTATTGATGAAGATCTGGCGAGTGGTAAACATACCACTGTCCATACCCGTTTTCCGCCGGAGCCGAATGGCTATCTGCACATCGGCCACGCGAAATCTATCTGCCTGAACTTTGGCATCGCGCAAGATTATCAGGGCCAGTGCAACCTGCGTTTCGATGACACCAACCCGGTAAAAGAAGATATCGAGTACGTTGATTCGATCAAAAACGACGTCGAGTGGTTAGGCTTTCACTGGTCTGGCGATATTCGCTACTCTTCCGATTACTTTGACCAACTGCACGCCTATGCGGTCGAGCTGATCAATAAAGGCCTGGCCTACGTTGATGAGCTGACGCCGGAGCAGATCCGCGAATACCGCGGTACGCTGACCGCGCCGGGTAAAAACAGCCCGTTCCGCGATCGCAGCGTGGAAGAAAACCTCGCGCTATTTGAAAAAATGCGTACCGGCGGTTTTGAAGAGGGTAAAGCCTGTCTGCGCGCTAAAATCGACATGGCGTCGCCGTTTATCGTGATGCGCGATCCGGTGCTGTATCGCATTAAATTTGCTGAACACCACCAGACCGGCAACAAGTGGTGCATCTACCCGATGTACGACTTTACTCACTGCATCAGCGATGCGCTGGAAGGCATTACTCATTCTCTGTGTACGCTGGAGTTCCAGGACAACCGTCGTCTGTACGACTGGGTACTGGACAACATCACCATTCCGGTTCACCCGCGCCAGTACGAATTCTCGCGCCTGAATCTGGAATACACCGTGATGTCCAAGCGTAAGCTGAACCTGCTGGTGACCGACAAACACGTCGAAGGTTGGGATGATCCGCGTATGCCGACTATTTCCGGTCTGCGCCGTCGCGGCTATACCGCAGCTTCTATTCGTGAGTTCTGCAAACGCATCGGCGTCACCAAGCAGGACAACACCATTGAGATGGCGTCGCTGGAATCCTGCATTCGCGAAGATCTGAACGAAAACGCGCCGCGCGCAATGGCGGTAATCGATCCGGTAAAACTGGTTATCGAAAACTACCCGCAGGGTGAGAGCGAAATGGTTACCATGCCTAACCATCCGAATAAACCGGAGATGGGCAGCCGTGAAGTGCCGTTTAGCGGTGAGATCTGGATCGATCGCGCAGATTTCCGCGAAGAAGCGAACAAACAGTACAAGCGTCTGGTGATGGGCAAAGAAGTGCGTCTGCGTAATGCCTACGTCATTAAAGCGGAGCGCGTAGAGAAGGATGCCGAAGGGAATATCACCACCATCTTCTGTACCTATGATGCCGATACGCTGAGTAAAGATCCGGCTGACGGGCGTAAAGTGAAAGGCGTAATCCACTGGGTTAGCGCAGCACATGCGCTGCCGATTGAAATTCGTCTCTACGACCGTCTGTTCAGCGTGCCGAATCCGGGCGCCGCGGAGGACTTCCTGTCTGTTATCAACCCCGAATCATTAGTGATTAAGCTGGGGTATGGCGAGCCGTCGCTGAAAGCGGCGGTAGCAGGGAAAGCTTTCCAGTTTGAACGTGAAGGTTACTTCTGCCTTGACAGCCGCTATGCAACGGCCGATAAGCTGGTCTTTAACCGCACCGTGGGCCTGCGTGATACCTGGGCGAAAGCGGGCGAATAAGCACTGCGCCAACAGGCGAATGCTGTAAAAATACCTTGTCAACGCCGCGTTTTGCGGCGTTTTTTCTCTGCATTTCCAAGAGCCTATCCCATTAGGGCTATTTTACTTGCCATTTTGGACCTGGGCAGTGCTCGCCAAAACGCGTTAGCGTTTTGAACGCCGCTAGCGGCGGCCCGAAGGGCGAGCGTAGCGAGTCAATCCTCACGTACTACGTGTACGCTCCGGTTTTTGCGCGCTGTCCGTGTCCAAACTGGCTGCGCCAATAACGCCTGGTGGGATAGGCTCTAAGTCGATTCTCTTTTTTGCGAGGCGAATTAATTATTTTCTGAAAATTATTGATCTGATAAATGATTATTAATCTAAATGTTATAAGCGTCAGGTCAACAGGAGACAATTATTTTCATGCCTATGGAAAACAAGTCAATTTTCTTTCTGGCGGTCTGCTTCCCCCACCAGCAGTCGAATGTAACAGAAAGCAATTAAATATGTGCGGTTGCTCATATTATTACATACTGGTTACAGAAAGAGATTGATAATTCGCATCGCGAAAAATAGTCTATTTAACGTAGTAAATGAGGTTTCTCAGCGCTACTTTTTATTTTTATTTTTTCGCTGTTCGCTTTTGTCGGCAGCAATTTATACGTCAAAGAGGATTAACTTATGCGTACGTTTAGTGGCAAACGTAGTACGCTGGCTCTGGCTATCGCCGGTATCACAGCAATGTCGGGGTGGATCGTTGTTCCGCAGGCGCAAGCCTCCGGCTTTTTCGACGACTCCACGTTAACGGGCGGCATCTATTATTGGCAGCGTGAACGCGATCGCAAAGATGTGACCGACGGCGACAAATATAAAACTAACCTTTCTCATGCGACCTGGAACGCTAACCTGGATTTTCAGTCTGGCTACGCTGCGGATATGTTCGGTCTGGATATCGCGGCGTTTACCGCGATTGAAATGGCAGAAAACGGCGACAGCGGTCATCCAAACGAAATTGCTTTCTCGAAAAAGAATAAAGGCTACGACGAAGACTATTCCGGCGATAAGAGCGGTATCAGTCTTTATAAAGCCGCAGCGAAATTTAAATATGGCCCGGTCTGGGCGCGCGCCGGTTATATTCAGCCTACCGGTCAGACGCTGTTAGCGCCGCACTGGAGTTTTATGCCGGGTACTTATCAGGGTGCGGAAGCCGGCGCTAGTTTTGACTATGGCGATGCGGGCGCGTTAAGTTTTTCCTACATGTGGACTAACGAATATAAAGCGCCGTGGCATACCGAAATGGATAAGTTTTATCAGGCGGATAAAAAAACCAATGTAGATTATCTCCACTCCATCGGCGCGAAGTACGACTTCAAAAATGATCTGGTGCTGGAAGCGGCGTTTGGTCAGTCCGAAGGCTATGTCGATCAATATTTCGCGAAGGCCAGCTATAAATTTGATTTAGGCGGCAATCCGTTCACTACCAGTTACCAGTTCTACGGCGCGCGCGACAAAGTAGACGATCGCAGCGTGAATGATATTTACGACGGTACGGCCTGGCTGCAGGCGTTGACCTTCGGCTACAAAGTCGCGGAAGTGGTTGACCTGCGTCTGGAAGGCACCTGGGTGAAAGCGGACGGTCAGCAGGGCTATTTTCTGCAACGTATGACGCCAACCTACGCCTCTTCAAACGGTCGTCTGGATATCTGGTGGGATAACCGCTCCGACTTTAACGCTAACGGTGAAAAGGCGGTTTTCTTCGGCGCGATGTATGACCTGAAAAACTGGAATCTGCCGGGCTGGGCTGTGGGCGCGTCTTACGTTTACGCCTGGGATGCTAAACCGGCAACCTGGCAAAGTAACCCGGATGCTTACTACGACAAAAACCGCACTATCGAAGAGTCCTCATACAGTCTGGATGCGGTCTATACCCTGCAGGAGGGGCGTGCCAAAGGCACCATGTTCAAACTGCACTTCACCGAATATGACAACCACTCCAATATTCCAAGCTGGGGCGGTGGTTACGGCAACATCTTCCAGGATGAACGTGACGTGAAATTTATCGTTATTGCGCCATTCACTATTTTCTGATGTCAGATGCGGCAGGCTGCCGGTCTGCCGCGCTGTTGAGGAACGACCTATGAAAAAAATTTTACTCATCGCCAGCATGACCGCCGGTTTGACGGCTTGCGCGTCATCACCCGCGCCGGAAGAAGATAGCCGGCTGAAAGAGGCGTACAGCGCCTGTATCAATACCGCACAGGGCTCGCCTGAGAAGATAGAGGCCTGCCAAAGCGTGCTGAATGTCCTTAAAAAAGAGCGCAAACATCAGCAATTTGCTAACGAAGAAAGCGTGCGGGTACTGGACTATCAGCAGTGCATTCAGGCGACGCGCACGGGTAACGATCAGGCGGTCAAGGCTGACTGCGATAAGGTCTGGCAGGAAATTCGCAGCCATAATAACGTGCAATAAAACCCTGCCTTGCCACCCACGGGCGAATGTTTTCCGCCCGTGGTTTTTTCAGGCTTTATTTTCTGCCGCGATATAGCCGCGACTCAGACGTACAAACAGCATCGCCGTCGCGGCAAGTCCACATAACGCCGCGCACATCAGCCACCAGCCGGGCGAGCTTTTATCGCCGGTTAACTTTACCAGCGCGGTAGAGATGGCCGGCGTCAGGCCGCCAAAAATCGCCGTCGCCAGGCTAAAGGCCAGCGAGAAACCAACGGTACGCACATAGACTGGCATCACTTCGGTTAACGCCGCGACCATTGCGCCGTTATACATGCCAAAAAAGAAAGAGAACCACAGCAGTACCAGCGTCATGCGGGTAAAGTCGGGCGCGGCGGTCAGCCACTGCATGACGGGCCAGGTGGTGATCAGCGCCAGCAACGTAATGCCCATTAACACGGCGCGACGGCCAATCCGGTCGGAAATCGCGCCGCCAATGGGTAACCAGATAAAATTGGACACCCCCACTAACATGGTGACGATCAAACTGTCCCGCGCGCTGAGATTAAGCACGGTTCTGCCATAGGTCGGCGTATAAACGGTGATAAAATAAAACGTTATGGTGGTCATCGCCACCAGCAGCGTTCCGGCTGTAATAATGCGCCAGTTTTTGGCGATAGTTGCAAAAATTTCCCTGGTGTCGGGGCGATGCTTGCGTTGTAAAAACGCTTCTGTTTCTTGTAATGAACGACGTAAAACAAAAATCAGCGGAATGATCATACAGCCGATAAAGAACGGAATTCGCCAGCCCCACTCCGATATCGCGTCGTGTCCCAGCGTGATATTCAGGCTATAACCAATCAACGCGGCGACAACGATCGCGACCTGCTGACTGGCGGATTGCCAGCTGGTATAAAACCCTTTATTGCCTGGCGTTGCGATTTCGGACAGATAGACCGAGACGCCGCCTAACTCAACGCCCGCAGAAAATCCTTGTAATAACCGGCCCAGCAGCACCAACGCAGGCGCTGCCAGGCCGATCGTTTGGTAGCCGGGGACGAGGGCGATGAGCAACGTACCGCAGCCCATAATCGCCAGCGTCACCATCAGCCCTTTACGACGTCCGATTCTGTCAATATAGGCGCCAAGCACAATCGCGCCGACGGGGCGCATTAAAAAACCGGAGCCAAAGACGGCAAAGGTCAACATTAATGAGGCAAATTCGCTTTCCGCCGGAAAAAACGTTCTGGCGATATAGGTGGCGTAAAATCCGAACAAGAAAAAATCAAACTGTTCAAGAAAATTGCCGCTTGTCACGCGCAGTATTGCGCCGAACGTGCCGGCGCGCGATGTTGCAGGTGTGTGTTGTGCCATAGGGTTTGCTCTCCACTGTCTTTATTGTTTTATGGGTAAGATGTTGCGGGTCAGTTGCCTGTATCCCCCGCATGTTTTCCGCGTCGCTTCTCAACTGCCCATTTGAGTAAGGCCGCGCAGCGGAAAAATCCGTGGGCGAATTTTCCGTAGGGAAGGGTGAGAAAGAGCGCCATCACCACGCCTAAATGGAGCGCCAGCAGTATGCCCATTCCGCTGGTGTCTCTGCCTGCCAGCAGCGCCAGCCCGGTAAGGCTGGTTAAGAACAGCAGCAGAATAAAGCCGCGATCCATGGGTTTCTGGCGCGCATCGCCATGTAACGGCGACCGCCGCAGATTGAGCCACAGTAGCCCGGCCGGGCCGATAAGCAGACCGATACCGCCCAGCGTGCCGAGCATGACCGGCAGGCTAAAAAACGGGTAGGGCGCTTCCCAACCGGCGACGTAGTGATAGCCCGTCGCCACGACCGTGGCGGCAAAACAGAGCATAAAACCGTAAAAGGTAAAGTGATGAAAGCGACGGCGCAGCAGCGTGAATGCATCGTCCGCTTCGTTACAGCCTTTGCCGTGACCGCCGTCGAGATATTTCAGCGTTAACGCATTGTGCGACGCTTCCGCAATCTCCGCCGAACGCGGTACACCCGGCGAGATCTCACGCCAGAAGCGGATTACGCCCGCCATAAGCAAACCGATTGCCAGCACAAAAACTGAGCCAAACATCCATGCCAGCAGGCTATGCGGAAAAATTTGATAGAAGTCACCGGCCAGCGGCGGATGAATCAGCGACCCTTTCAGCGCCATCGCCAGTAATAAAAAGAGCGTCAGACCGACTATCAGCGCCAGCGCGACGGTGATCCCCGCCCGACGGTATAACGCGCCAAAAGCGGCGGGCTGGGCATACTGTTGATATGTCTCCAGGCGGGCTTGCGCCATCGCTTTCGGCACGTTAATGGCAAATTCATGGGGCGGCGCGTACTGGCACGCGTGCAGGCAGGCGCCGCAGTTATGACATAAATTCGCCAGATAATGAATATCGGCTTTACCGAATTCGAGCCGCTGGGTCATCGCCGGAAATACCGCGCAAAAACCTTCGCAGTAGCGACACGCGTTACACACTTGCATGACGCGTTCGACCTCGGCTTCCGGTTCGGTAAGCACGGTGGCCTCAATGATTAATTTTTCAAGCTGTTTCATGCTGCGCCTCCTTGTGCGCCGCGCGGGCGGCTTCTATTCCCGCAATGCGGCCAAAGGTTGTGCCGATAGACATGCCTACGCCTGCGGTATACCCCTTGCCCAGAACATTTCCTGCCATCATCTCGCCGGCAACAAACAGGTTGCGGCTTGGATGACCGGCAAAATGCACCGCGGCACGTTCATTGACTTTCAGACCCAGGTAGGTAAACGTGATGCCGGGTCGCAGCGCATAACCGTAGTAGGGCGGCGCATCAAGCGGGCGCGCCCAGTGGGTTTTCGCCGGCGTCAGGTTTTTAGTAGCGCAGTCATCAAGCAAGGTATGATCAAAATGACCGGGTTGGCAGGCCTGGTTATACTGCGTGACGGTATGGGTAAATTTTTCCGCGTCCAGCCCCAACTGGCAGGCCAGCTCAGCCAGCGTATTGGCCTGCGCGCCAGGAAAAACCGGCGGCATAAAGTGGCCGATGGCTTTGCTGTCAATAATCGAATAGCCAATTTGTCCTGGCTGTTGAGCCACCAGCCGCCCCCAAATGGCGTAACGCTTCGGCCAGAAATCTTCGCCTTCATCATAAAAACGTTCGGCGTCGCGATTCACGACAATACCCAGCGATACGCAATCCACGCGAGTACAAATACCGCCGTCGTACAGCGGCGCCCTGGCATCAATCGCTACGCAGTGCGACTGGGACGGATCGCCAATGATATCCGCGCCGGCATCCATCATAAATTTGAGTAATACGCCCTGGTTAAAACGCGTGCCGCGAATCAGGAAATTATCCGCGGGCCATTCGCCGCGGGCGTTTTCTCCCCAGGCCTCCCGCAGCCATCCACGGTTTGATTCGAAACCGCCAGCCGCTAATACGCAGGCTTTGGCGGTAATACGTTCGCTACCTGCCAGCGCTGCCACGAATTCGCCGTCATGAAGTTCAAGCGCGTGAACCGGCGTGTTATAGCGAATCTGTACGCCCAGCCGTTCGGCGCTACGGTAATAGGCATTGACGAGCGCTTTCCCGCCGCCCATAAAAAACGCATTGGTGCGCGCAACGTGGAGCGCCCCAGATAGTGGCGGTTGAAAGTTAACGCCATGTTTGCGCATCCAGTCGCGGCATTGCGAAGAGGTGCGAATGACCAGCCGCGCCAGCGCCTCGTTGGTGTTGCCGTCGGTGACTCGCCACAGATCCTGCCAGAATTCCTCTTCAGGATAGCTTTCTACCAGCACATCCTGCGGCGCATCATGCATACAGCGCAGGTTTCGTGTGTGCTGAGAATTTCCGCCGCGCCATTCCCGCGGGGCAGCCTCCAGCAGCAGAACCGATGCGCCCGCTTCCCGTGCGGTCAGGGCGGCGCATAATGCGGCATTGCCTCCGCCTATCACCAGTACATCAACCATCTTATACTCCCGTACCATTTAACTATTTGTTAAATTTGTAATTGAAATGTATACGGATAAATAAGCGGCGCGCTATCAGGTAGCGCTAAACAGGGGTTTAGTAAGCGTAAAGGGTTGCGCCTGGCCATTCACCGGCGTCGACTAACTGACGCATAACTTTGGTAAGGACTACTCTGGCGGCAAGGCCGGCGGGCGTCAGTTCATCATCCGACAGGCTGACTAAAAAATTGGGGCGGCTGAGTACCGGATTATGGACGCCGATCACGCGTAGCGCGTCGTTATCCAGATGAGAAATCGCCGCGCCGGGCTGCAACGTGGCGCCAAGACCGTCGCGCACGGCGCGCATCAACAACGCCAGGCCGTCAATTTCCGCGACGATTTCAACGTTAAGCGCATGTTCCTGGCAGACAGCGTCCAGCCTGCCGCGCAGCCCATGTCCCTGGCTTGGCATAATGAGCGGAATGCCTGCCAGGTGTTCAGGTGTGATCGGGTTATCAGGAAGCGCCGCCAGCAGGGCATGGGAGCCAATCAGAAAAAGCTGTTCTTCAAGGATCGGTCTGGCGCTCCAGCGCAGGATTTTATCTTTTTGAAAGACAACGGCTAAATCAATCTGGCGGGTATTGATCATTCTTTCCAGATTACCGGACAAGCTTTCCACCACATGCAGTCGGACATCGGCATAGTTTTCCTGCATGGCATGGATAAACGGTATACCCAGTATGGAGGCGGTACTGGGGGCCATTCCTACGCTCACATGACCGGAAAGGCGCGCTTCTCTGGCGGCGAGAATCGCGTCGTCGGCATGACGCAGGGCGAGTTGTGCCTGTGAATAAAAGGCCAGCCCGGCGTTGGTTGGCGTTACGCCGCGCGAGGTGCGCTGCAGCAGACGGATAGCAAGCTCGTTTTCCAGACGGGACATCTGTTGACTTAAGGCTGAAACGCCAATATCAAGATCCTGTGCGGCGCTGCCCATACTGCCGGTTTCAATAATACGCACGAAATAGCGTAACTGGCGAAGCTCCATTCCTGCTCTCCTGAGATGCGATAGCGTTTTTTACATTAAATCAACATCAAGCGGCAGGAAAGAGGAGGATATAAAAAAGCCAACCGGGCGGTTGGCTCTTCGAAAGATTTACACTTATTTAGTCGCGTCATCGTGCGCGTGCTCGTCTTCGCGGCAGTCGCCTTCAGCGCAGTGGCCGTAAAGATAGAGGCTGTGATTAGTTAAACGAATACCGTGTTTCGCCGCAATTTCACGCTGGCGCGCTTCAATAGAGTCATCACTAAATTCAATCACTTTTCCGCAGTCAAGGCAGATAAGATGGTCGTGATGATGCTGTTGCGTCAGTTCAAAAACGGATTTACCGCCTTCAAAATTATGGCGGGTCACGATACCGGCATCGTCAAACTGGTTCAGCACACGGTATACGGTTGCCAGACCGATTTCTTCACCCATGTCGATCAGGCGTTTGTATAAATCTTCCGCACTGACGTGATGGTTATCTGGTTCCTGAAGAACTTCCAGAATTTTTAAACGAGGAAGCGTTACTTTCAGGCCAGCCTTCTTTAATGCGGTATTGTTGTCAGTCATGCGGAATCTGTCCTGTTGCTAAACGATTCACTTCATTAGAGAAGTGACAGAAATTGCACTCAAGATAATGCGTATCATTATAGGACTGCCATGCCGAAATGAAAACCGCAAGTCTCTCGCAGATATTAATAAAACTGTGGTTTTGCCTGCAAATTTTGGCGCCACCTGATTACACCCGGACATTGTACAGGGATGGGTGCGAAAGTTACAAATTTGTAGCAATTATTTTGATTGGTCTTGTCTATTGATGCGGCGCAGATATAACGCTGCGCCGCATAAGATTAGGCGTTGAGGATGTCGTCGAGGTGCAATTCAGCCGAAACTTGCTTAACCCATTTTTCAACACGCTCGGCGGTCAGTTCAGGCTGACGGTCTTCGTCAATCGCCAGACCGACAAAATGATCGTCGTCAGCCAGACCTTTAGAGGCTTCAAAATGATAGCCTGCGGTTGGCCAGTGACCCACAATTGTGGCGCCGCGCGGCTCAATAATGTCGCGAATCGTGCCCAGCGCATCACAGAAGTATTCCGCGTAGTCTTCCTGATCGCCACAGCCAAACAGCGCCACCAGCTTACCGTTAAAGTCAATCTCTTCGAGAGTCGGGAAGAAGTCATCCCAGTCACATTGCGCTTCGCCATAGTACCAGGTTGGGATGCCCAGCAGCAGAATGTCATACCCTTCCAGGTCTTCTTTACTGCTTTTTGCAATGTCATGCACATCGGCAACGTCTTTACCAAGCTGTTTTTGAATCATTTTTGCGATATTTTCGGTATTACCGGTGTCGCTGCCGAAAAAGATGCCAGTGATTGCCATGAGTAAAATAACCTCTTGAAACTTATTGAAATGGTGGTGGCGAATTGCCCACGGATAAGGGCAATCATAGCAGAACAGGCAGATATGCGGAAACAGCAATCACGCGGGACTGCACGCTCTGCTACACGAAATATGAAACAAAACTTATTTTCAGACTAAACCCTGGCCGCGCAGCGCCATAAGCTGCTTCATTAATATTTCTTCAATGAGCTCGCTGCGGCTAATGTTGCGCGCTTCGGCCAGCTCATTCAGCGCGTCAACCGCTTGTGCGTTGAGTTTTAATTCGACACGCTTGAGGCCACGAACTTTGTCGCGTTTTAACTGGTTGCGCTTGTTGATGCGTAACTGTTCATCGCGCGAAAGCGGATTCGTTTTAGGTCGTCCCGGGCGACGCTCGTGCGCGAACAGATCTAATGTCGTACGGTCCGTTTGTTCTTTGGCCATGATTTTGGTGACTTCGGGGGAAACAATCAGCCAGGCTTATGCCCGGATGGATAGCGCGCCATCATACATCAGCGAGGAAGCGACGCCAACGCCCGCGCGCGTAATCGCGCACAGGCGATGAGTTTTTAATCAGTTAGCGTTTATCGTGCAGATAACGGCGGATGGCGCGCAGAACCGCCTCTGGTTTTTCGGCATGTACCCAGTGGCCCGCGCCGGCGATCACATGCGCGCGCGCCAGAGGGAATTGCGCCAGCAGCGCGTCGCGGTACGCTTCGGTCACGTACGGCGAGTTACCGCCTGGAATAAACAGCGCCGGATATTCCCAGGGCGGAATGGTTTCCCAGCCGACGATATGCGGATACTGCTCCCATAATACCGGAACATTAAAACGCCATTCGCCTTCAGCCCAGGATTTTAACAGAAACTGGATCACGCCTTCTTCGTTGAGGTGCTGGCGCATAATCCCTGCCGCCTGTTGGCGGGATGTCGCGTCGGATTCGCTGACGGCGTTAATGGCCGCGAAAATGCGATCGTGGCGGCGAACGTGATAATCCACGGGTGCGATATCAATCGCGACCAGACGATCGATGCGATCGGGCGCCAGCGCCGTCAGCGCCATTACCGCTTTTCCGCCCATGGAATGACCAATAAACGTCGCTTTTTCAATCTGCTGCGCGTCAAGCGTATCCAGAAGATCCTGGGCCATTGCCGGATAATCCATGACCGGATCGCGCGGCGATAAACCATGATTGCGCATATCGACCTGAATAATGTCGTGATCGGTCACCAGATCCCGCGCCAGTACGCCGAGGTTGTCCAGGCTGCCAAACAGGCCATGAACGAGAACGATGGGGGAATTATTGTGCAGGTTTTGTGCAGATTGCGCTCGGATGTTTAATTTCATGGCAAAGTTCTTTTTTTCGCTCTGTCGGGTTAGGGTATTATGTTGACCATTCTGCCACTGGGCTGCAACCTCTAAGGTTTACTCCGAGTTTTTTTGTCAGCCGGGCTTAACGCTATCCGCTGTTGGGATTTGTTCCTATAATCCCAATGACTTGTATTCAGCAAAGACATCGCACTGGATTAAGATGAAAACGATTGAAGTTGATGATGAACTCTATAGCTATATTGCCAGCCACACCAAGCATATCGGCGAGAGCGCATCCGACATTTTACGGCGTATGTTGAAGTTTTCCGCCACGACACAGCCAACGGCTTCAGCGGTGAAGGGGACGCCTGCGGCGCAACCCGTTGCCGAAGCGAAACCGGTTAACCCGGTAAAAGACAAAGTTCGCGCGATGCGTGAGCTGTTGTTGTCTGACGAATATGCCGAGCAGAAAAAAGCGGTCAACCGCTTTATGCTGATTCTGACTACACTCTATTCACTGGATCACCACGCGTTTGCGGAGGCGACGGAGTCGTTGCATGGCCGCACGCGCGTCTATTTTGCGGCGGATGAACAAACGCTGCTGAAAAATGGGAATCAAACTAAACCTAAGCACGTTCCCGGCACGCCGTACTGGGTGATCACCAACACCAACACCGGCCGTAAATGCAGCATGATCGAACACATCATGCAGTCAATGCAATTCCCGGCGGAATTGATTGAAAAGGTTTGCGGAACAATTTAATCCTTGCATTAGAAGGACCAGGCAATGGCAATCCACAACCGCGCAGGACAACCCGCGCAACAGAGTGATTTGATTAACGTCGCCCAACTGACGGCGCAGTATTATGTACTGAAACCGGAGGCAGGGAATGCAGAACATGCCGTGAAATTTGGCACTTCCGGCCATCGCGGCAGCGCAGGTCGTCACAGTTTCAACGAACCGCATATTCTGGCGATCGCCCAGGCGATTGCTGAAGAGCGGGCGAAAAATGGCATTACCGGCCCCTGCTATGTGGGGAAAGACACCCATGCGCTCTCGGAACCGGCCTTCATTTCCGTGCTGGAAGTGCTGGCGGCAAACGGCGTAGACGTTATCGTGCAGGAAAATAATGGCTTCACGCCAACGCCTGCCGTGTCAAATGCTATCCTGGTCCATAACAAAAAAGGCGGCCCGCTGGCTGATGGTATTGTCATTACGCCGTCGCACAACCCGCCGGAAGATGGCGGTATTAAATATAATCCGCCCAATGGCGGCCCGGCGGACACCAACGTCACTAAAGTGGTAGAAGATCGCGCCAATGCGCTGCTGGCGGATGGCCTGCAAGGCGTTAAGCGCATCTCTCTGGATGCGGCAATGGCCTCGGGCCACGTTAAAGCGGTAGATCTGGTACAGCCATTTGTCGAAGGGCTGGCGGATATCGTTGATATGGCGGCGATTCAGAAAGCCGGTCTGACGCTGGGTGTCGATCCGCTGGGCGGCTCCGGTATTGAATACTGGAAACGTATCGCTGAGCATTACAAACTTAACCTGACGTTAGTCAACGATCAGGTTGATCAAACCTTCCGCTTTATGCACCTTGATAAAGATGGCGCGATCCGTATGGATTGCTCCTCCGAATGCGCGATGGCGGGTTTGCTGGCGCTGCGTGACAAGTTTGACCTGGCCTTCGCCAACGACCCGGACTACGACCGTCATGGCATCGTGACGCCTGCAGGGCTGATGAACCCGAACCATTATCTGGCGGTCGCCATTAACTATCTGTTCCAGCATCGTCCGCTGTGGGGCAAAGACGTGGCTGTCGGTAAAACGCTGGTCTCTTCCGCGATGATTGACCGCGTGGTGAATGACTTGGGACGCAAGCTGGTAGAAGTGCCGGTTGGCTTCAAATGGTTTGTTGACGGTTTGTTCGACGGCAGCTTTGGTTTCGGCGGGGAAGAGAGCGCGGGCGCTTCGTTCCTGCGTTTCGACGGTACGCCGTGGTCTACCGATAAAGACGGTATCATCATGTGCCTGCTGGCGGCGGAAATCACCGCCGTTACCGGGAAAAACCCGCAAGAGCATTACAATGAACTGGCAGCGCGTTTTGGCGCGCCGAGCTATAACCGTCTGCAGGCGAGCGCGACCTCCGCGCAGAAAGCGGCATTGTCTAAACTGTCTCCGGAAATGGTCAGCGCCAGCACGCTGGCAGGCGACCCGATCACCGCGCGTCTTACCGCAGCGCCGGGTAATGGCGCATCGATTGGCGGCCTGAAGGTAATGACCGATAACGGCTGGTTCGCCGCGCGTCCATCCGGTACGGAAGACGCTTACAAGATCTATTGCGAAAGCTTCCTGGGGGAAGAACATCGCAAGCAGATTGAGAAAGAAGCCGTTGAAATCGTTAGCGAAGTATTGAAAAACGCCTGATGGGCGATATGGAAGAAAAAGGAGCCTTACGGCTCCTTTTTTGTATTAACGGCGCTGCGCTTATCAGGCCTGTAAATCGCCTCCAGGCCGGATAAGGCGCTTGTGCTATCTGACTTATTCGCTCTGAGTCGCCAGATGTCGGCGGCAGGTGAGGGCGTCGCATTCGATACGCACCACGCAAACCGCTTTCATCATATCTTCCCGATAATTGAAGGTTTTTCCCGGATCGGTCTGGCGCATAATGACGTCCAGGCCGTGGCGCATCTCCTCGCGCGTTTGCAATATCGATGCCAGTCCGGTGGCGAAAACGCTGGTGTAGGCGTAGCTATAATCACAGGGGTCATCGGCACGTAGTAATGCATGGTCGCCGTCCATTTCAATGCATACTGCCGGGTTCTTACGTAACAGACGCATCTTTTTCCCGGTGCGTGCGCCGTGAAAATAAAATATCCAGCGTCCGTTCTGATACTCGTAGCCAAAATTTACGGGGACAACATACGGACAGAGATTGTCGTTAAACCCTATCCGACACACTTCGTGTTTACTGAGAATAGCCAGTATTTCTGCTATATCAGTGACTTCCCGTTCTGGATTACTCATTTCTATTATCTTATTCAAAGAGTGAAAATGCCCGGACTACCGTTACTGCAGCCCGGGCGCGCCATCAGCCGTGTTTATTTTTCAATTCAAAACGCGGTGAGACCAGGCCGTATAACGTCCAGCCGAGGAAGGTCACAATTGAGCCGTACAGCATGGCTTCTTCACCGGAGGAATATAGCGCGTAGAAGCTATACATGGCGCCAACGAAGGCCACGAAGTTAGCGACTTTCGCTTTTGATGACGGCACATTCGCCATTTTCTGAATGATAACCAGCGCGGCCATCGACAGAATATACGGAATAATGTTCGTCACCACCGCCAGGTTAACCAGGACGTTAAACTGACTATTCAGCGACGGGCTAATGGTCATCAGCGACAGGCCAGTCTGAATAATCACAATAATCAACATCCCCTGAACCGGCGCGTCGACTTTCGTTACACGAGAGAAGACTTTCGGGAAATAGCCTTCGTCAGCGGAGGATTTAAAGACCTGAGCGATAGTGAACTGCCAGCCCAGCAGCGAGCCGCAGCAGGACATTACCATCAGCGCCATGATCACTTTACCTACCGCAGGCGTGAACATCTGGGCAAACGCCAGACCAAACGGCGCCGTGGAGTTCGCCAGATCCATGTTCGGCACAATCCCGGCAATCACGTTAGTCGAAACGATATAGATGACCGCCGCGCCCAGCGTACCGCCCAGTACCGCGATGGGGACGTTCTTTTCCGGATTCTCGACCACGTCTGCGTTGGCGCAGGCGGATTCCAGTCCAAGAAATGCCCACAACGTCATGGCGATGGAAGAACCGACCGCGCTAAAGAACGGAACATGGTGCGGGTTCCATGACGCTACGTACATGCTGGGGCTAAACCAGAACCAGCCAATGATGCACAGGCCGACAACCGGAATGATGACGCCCCAAACGGTAACGCTACTGATCTGTCCGGTAATACGCGCGCCGCCAAAGTTTGCGATGGTACAAACCCACAATACGGCGATAGTCGCCAGACCGATCTGGAGCGGCGTCAGCGCGGCGCCGAACAGTTCGGTGCCATAGCCGACAGCAGAGATGGCGATAGCCACGTTGGCGATCAGCAGCGAGACGCCGTAGGTATAGTTCGCCATAAAGTTGCCGGATTTACCGAAGGCATATTCGGCGTAACCGCCCATACCGCCGGATTTACGGCTAAACATACCGCATTTCGCAAACGCCCAGGCCAGCGCCATCGAGCCGACGGCGGTGACCAACCAGGAGATAATGGATATCGTGCCGACTTCAGACAGTTTGGTCGGTAGCATGATGATCCCGGAGCCCATCATGTTGACCATAGTCAGAATTGTGAGCTGCACGACACCCATTTTATTGGATTTAGGTTTACTCATAATTTTTCCTCCTTCAGCAGGGAGCGCTGCGCGTCACGAGGTTTAATGACGTAGCACCAGACCTGCTTACGGCCGTCGTGTTCTTCGATATAAACGCCCTGCAGTTCAGGCGCAAAGCCCGGCAGCAGGTTGATCCCTTCTTCCAGGGCGCTGAAGTAACGCAGGACAGAACCGCCCCAGATTTCACCCGGAACTACACACAGCACTCCCGGCGGGTAAGGCAGAGCGCCTTCAGCCGCGATACGACCTTCCGCTTCCGGCAGGCGAACCAGTTCGACCTCGCCGCGCAGATAGGCATAGTTGGCCTCTTGCGGATTCATACTGACTTTCGGGAAATGCGATTTACGGAACATCTCTTTTTGCAGCTGTTTCACGTTGTGCCGCGCATAGAGATCGTGCATCTCCTGGCAAAGCTGACGCAGGGTATAGCCGGCATAACGCGCTTCATGCTGTTTGTAGATGGACGGTAATACTTCCGCTAACGGCGCATCAGCTTCCAGCAGTTTTTCGAAACGAGCCAGCAGGGCGACAAGCTGTTGTAACTTCGCCATGTCTTCTGCCGGCGTCAGCAGGAACAGAATGGAGTTGAGGTCGCATTTTTCCGGCACAACGCCGTTCTCGCGCAGGAAGTTGGCGAGGATCGTGGCAGGAACGCCAAAGTCTTCATATTCGCCGCTCGCTGCATTAATGCCCGGTGTGGTGAGCAGCAGTTTGCAAGGGTCGACAAAGTACTGATGTTCGGCATAGCCTTCAAACGCATGCCAGTGTTCTCCCGGAACGAAGTGGAAGAAGCGCAGATCGCTGGCGATCTCTGACGTCGGGTATGACTGCCACGGCTTACCATCAATCAGTTCCGGTACGAACGGACGGATGTGGTGACAGTTTTCGAGGATCAATTTACGGGCATCGATGCCGTTAACCACGCAATCCATCCACATATTGCGACCGCTGACGCCTTCGTGCATTTTGGCGTTAACGTCCAGCGCGGCGAACAGCGGATAGAACGGGCTGGTGGAGGCGTGCATCATAAAGGCGTTGTTCATGCGCTTATGCGGAACGTAGCGCGATTGCCCTTTGATATGGCTATCTTTTTTATGGATCTGCGAGGTCTGGGAGAAACCGGCTTGTTGTTTATGAACGGACTGCGTCACCAGAATACCCGGATCGTTTTCGTTCAGTTCCAGCAGCAGCGGCGAACAATCGGCCATCATCGGAATAAATTGTTCATAGCCGACCCAAGCGGAGTCAAACAGGATGTAGTCGCACAGATGACCAATTTTATCGACGACCTGACGGGCGTTATAAATGGTACCGTCGTAGGTGCCTAACTGGATGACGGCCAGACGGAATGGACGTGCTTCGCGGGCGCGCTGCGGCGCGACTTCGCTAATCAGCTCGCGCAGGTAATCTTCTTCGAAGCAGTGAGCGTCGATCCCGCCGATAAAACCATACGGGTTACGCGCGGTTTCCAGATAAACTGGCGTTGCGCCCGCCTGCAATAATGCGCCGTGGTGGTTAGATTTGTGGTTGTTACGGTCAAACAGAACCAGATCGCCCGGCGTTAACAGCGCGTTGAGTACGACTTTGTTAGAGGAGGAGGTCCCGTTCAGCACAAAGTAGGTCTTATCGGCGTTAAAGACTTTCGCCGCATGTTGCTGCGCAATGCAAGGCGCGCCTTCGTGAATCAGCAGATCGCCCATCGCCACGTCCGCGTTGCATAGGTCGGAGCGGAAGAGCGTTTCGCCAAAGTATTCCACGAACTGATTACCGGCAGGATGACGGCGGAAGAATTCGCCGCCCTGATGCCCCGGGCAGTCAAATGCGCTGTTGCCCTGGTTGACATAATCCACCAGCGCGCGGAAAAACGGCGGACGTAACTGCGTTTCGTAGTGGCTTGCTGCGGTTTCCAACTGGCGACCATAGAAGGCAGTACGGGATTCATTATATTCGAATACACCAGAGATACGCGGCAAATACTCAGGCGGTACGCGCCCTTCGTCATGAGTCGCGACAAACACGGGAATACCGTAACCCGTTGCGTCGATTTCATCGAGTTTTCCGTGTTCAATGTCGTCGATGGATAACACGATGGCAGCCACGTCGATGAAACGACTCTCATCAACATTTACAATATTACGGTGTGTAGAAAAACAATCCGGGCAATGACGGCTAACGGCAATTTTTAATTCTGACATTTTTCATCTCTTTATTTCAGGTAATAGCAGGCCCTCAATTTCTCGCATGAGAAACTGATTCTTCCGGAAAAAATCAAAGCTATCCCGCTGATAAAAAAATCAGTAAATTAGCTTTATTTTAGATGTAATAAATCCCAACCCGTCCGGTTGCAGGAAATTCAGGATTTAAGGAGTTGAGTACTACGATATACAGGCAGAAACCGCGATAACTAAAATTGCGCTGAGTCGGAATTTCTTCTGTCAAACCACATAGTTAGCTGGCTTGGCGTAAAGGAATTACCATACTGTCGCTTTTAACAATTCGAGTTATTTAGGCAATAGACCTGAATGACATAAGGGTCGGAAAGACCTGTATGCTGAAGTACCCGTAGCAGAAAAACTACCGGGCATTAAAGAAATGAAAGTCGAAACTATTACGGTGGGCAAACATCATAATATGCGTTGTCCGCCTTATATGGGGCATAAAACGATTATTATTTTCCATTTTGAGGTCCTTTCATTGATTTATTGAAAGCATGGATATTTTATCCAGGAAGCGCCAGCAATCTGTGAACCAGATCAACAAAAAACGATCATTTGAAAAATAATTAGTCGGCGATTATGCATATCGTGCTGTGAAATAACGGATTGTTTCTTAAATGTTAATTATATGTTTTTTATATTCTCCATAAAATATAATATCGCCGCGAAAATAATTATTCGCGACGCCGAAAATAAATGACATAAAAATTAGAAGTTATTTAAAAATAATGAATAGCTATTCACGGCATAAAGCGATAGCCAATTCCGGTTTCGGTAATAAAATGGCGTGGGCGGGTGGGATCTTGTTCCAGTTTCTGGCGTAAATGTCCCATATAGATGCGCAAATAGTGGCTATGCTCCACGGCGTTAGGGCCCCAGACCTGGTTTAATAACTGCCGTTGGGTTAATACTTTGCCGGTATTATTGAGTAATACCGCCAGCAGGCGGAACTCAATCGGCGTCAGATGAATTTCTTCGTCGCCACGGTGGATCAACCGTGCGGCGAGATCGACCGTCACGCCGGAAAAGCGGACGATCGGATCGGCGCAAGGGCTGGCGGCGTGCCGTCGCAGCGCGACACGCAAACGCGCCTGCAACTCGCCAATGCCGAATGGCTTGCTCAGGTAATCATCAGCTCCGGCGTCAAGCGCGGCAATCTTATCGCTTTCTTCGCTGCGGGCGGAAAGGACAATCACCGGTATTGCGCTCCACTGACGCAGGTCGCGAATGAAATCGATTCCGTCGCCGTCCGGCAGGCCGAGATCGAGAATAATCAGATCGGGCTTTCGCGTGGCGGCTTCCAGTAAACCACGTTGTAATGTTTCAGCTTCATACACGCGCAGGCCGTCGCCTTCCAGCGCAGCGCGCAGAAAGCGGCGGATGGCCTGTTCATCTTCAACAATCAGAACGTTTGTCACATATCCTCATGAAAATCATCAAGTTCAGGTGGCTTTCCTTGCGGCAGCGTCACACGGAAACAGGCGCCGCCCTGCGGTCGATTATAGGCGGTAAGCGTGCCGCCGTGTACCTCTACGATAGCATGGCAAATCGCCAGCCCCAGCCCCACGCCAGGGACGGCGGACTCTTTGTTGCCGCGGGCGAACTTATCGAAAATCTTCTGTTCTTGCCCCGCAGGAATACCCGGCCCGTTATCCCAGACATCCAGTTGTAAACGATCATCCTTAACCGCAGCATCAATGCCGATACTGGCCTGCGGCCCGGCGTACTTAACGGCGTTTTCCAGCAAGTTGATCAGGACGCGCTCAAATAAGGGGCCATCGACATGGATAAGCGTTAACTGTTGCGGCAGCGACAATGTAATCGGATGCAATAAACCCGGCTCTAACATCTGTAACGCGCTACCGACGACCTCTTCCAGCGTCAGCCACTCTTTTTTAAGATTAAACCCGCCGGACTGAATACGCGCCATATCCAGCAAATTATTCACCAGCCGGGTGGTGTTGAGAATATGCTGGCGGATTTCACTGGCCTGACGCGCGTGGGGCGATCCTGCGCTGGCTAAATCCAGCGTCAAAATTTCCGCCTGGCCGAACAATACCGTCAGCGGCGTGCGTAAATCATGCGACAGCGCCGCCAGCAGAGCGTTGCGAATACTTTCTCGCTCGCTGGCGAGACGCGCCTGTTCTTCGCTGGCGGTCAGCGTCAGTCGTTCCAGCGCGTTGGCGACAAGCAGAGTGAATGTTTCCAGCAGGCGTTGCTGCTCCGGCACCATTAACTGACGCAAATTACCCGGTTCGACGATAGCCAGACCGTACGTTTTATCGGCGCTTTTCAGCGGCAGGATTTGATAAGGCACGCCTGGGAGGGTATCGGTGCCTGCGCCGGCAGGCTGGCCTTTATCAAAACTCCAGCGCGCAATTGCGTCGTCCCACGGCGTCATGCCTTGCTGGTGGGTGAGAGGCCGCAACTTACCGTTAGCATCAGGTAATAAAATTTGGCTGCGCGCCTGAAACGTCGAGGCGATAAACCGCTCGCTGGTCGCGGCGATATCATGTTCGCTACGCCCGACGGCCAGTGCTTTAGACATTTCATATAAATGGCGGGTACGTTGTTCCCGATAACGGGCGACGCGCGCCTGATAGCGCACCCCGGCAGTAAGATTACCAATTACCAGACCAACCGTCAGCATCACAGCAAAGGTCAGCAAATACTGCACGTCCGAAACGGCGAGCGTACCGCGTGGCGCGATAAAAAAGAGATCGAAACTCGCCACGTTAATCACCGTCGCCACCACCGACGGCCAGCGTCCGTAAAGCAGCGCAATCACCACTACGCCCAGCAAATAGAGCATCACCAGATTGGCGGCGTCGAAGGTGACAAGCCACTGCATAGCGATAAGCGTGGTGATGGCGCAAAGCGCCACGGCGACCAGACAGCCCTGAATCTGCCCACGCCATTTCTCTTTAAAAGGTCGGTTATCAGGCGTTTGCGCCAATGCGCGGGCTGGCGGCTCTTCCAGGGCGACGATCACCTGATCGAGATCCGGCGCGCGCCTGGCAAGACGGTCGGCGAAAGCGTCACGTCGCCACCAGCGTCGCGACGCCGGGCGGCCCATGACGATTTTCCCCAGATTATGCTCGCGGGCATAGCGCACGACCGCTTTCTCTTCGGCGGGATCGGACAGGGTGGCGGTTTCCGCGCCAAGCTCCTGCGCCAGGCGCAGCGCGCTTAAAATAGCCCGCCGTTGTTTTTCCGGTAAGCGGTGTAACGTTGGCGTTTCGACATAGACGGCGTGCCAGACGCTGCCGAGCCGGGAGGCCAGACGCGCCGCGGTACGCACCAGTTTTTCGCTGCCGGTGTTATGCCCGATACACAGTAAAATCGCATCGCGGGTATGCCATACTTTTTCTTCGCCCGGATGCGCGCGCCAGGCGCGCATCTGATCGTCCACGCGATCGGCTGTCCGGCGTAGCGCCAGCTCGCGGAGGGCGATCAGATTGCCCTTGCGGAAAAAATGTTCAATAGCGCGTTCCGCCTGACCGGCGATATACACTTTACCTTCGTTGAGCCGTTGGCGCAGATCGTCGGGCGGCAGATCGACCAGTACGACTTCATCAGCGGCATCAAAAAAGGGATCGGGGACGGTTTCGCGCACCTGAATCCCCGTGACGCCGCTCACCACATCATTCAGACTTTCCAGATGTTGTACGTTCACGGTGGTGAAAACGTCGATTCCCGCTTCCAGCAGCTCTTCAATATCCTGCCAGCGCTTAGGATGGCGTGAGCCAGGCGCGTTACTGTGCGCCAGCTCATCCATTAAAATCAGCGCCGGACGCCGGGCGAGGGCGGCATCCAGGTCAAATTCGCGAATTTGCCGCCCCCGGTGCGAGTGACGTTTTGGCGGCAGAATGGTCAGCCCGTCAAGTAGCGCGGCGGTCTCTTCACGGCCGTGCGTCTCTACCACGCCGATCACCACATCCAGCCCCTGCGCTCGCAGCCGCTGCGCTTGCGCCAGCATCGCCCAGGTTTTTCCGACGCCTGCGCAGGCGCCGAAGAAAATTTTCAACTTCCCCCGGTGGGGCGGGGGCGTTTGTTCCAACAAGCGATCCGGATCAGGACGCAAGGGTTCGTCGTTCATTTCGCTCTGTGTCCCTGTAGCGCATCCAGCGCCAGATTAAGCTCAACAATATTCACCACCGGTTGCCCAAGAAAGCGCGCCAGCGGCCTGTGCGTATATTCTGCAACCAGTTGCGCGACCTGTTCAACGGGAAGCTGGCGAGCCGCCGCCACGCGGGGGATTTGCCATGCCGCGGCGCCGGGTGTCAGATTATTATCCAGCCCGCTTGCCGACGCCGTCGCCAGCTCAACCGGAACCGCGGAACTCGCCTGGGGGTTAGCGGCGCGTAGCGCGGCGACGCGGGCCTGTATTTGCGCATCCAGTTCGGGATTGCTGGCGGCCAGGTTGCTTCCGCCCGACGCCAGTGGATTATAAGGCGTATCGGCGGTGGCGGAGGGCCGGCCATGAAAATAGCCCGCGGCGGTAAACGATTGTCCGATAAGCGCTGAGCCGCGTATCACATTGTCTTTATGAATCAGCGAGCCATTAGCCTGCCAGGGAAACCACCACTGCCCCAGCGCCGTGGTCAGAAGCGGATACACGCCGCCGGTCAATAACAGCAGAAATAACATTGTCGAAAAAGCAGGACGTAAACCGATCATCATACACCTCACGCCAGACCCAGCAGGGTCAGCAGCACATCAATCACTTTGATACCAATAAACGGCACCACCAGACCACCCAGACCATAGATCCATAAATTACGGCGCAGCATGGCCGATGCGGAAAGCGGCTTATAACTCACACCTTTTAATGCCAGCGGGATCAGAAAAATGATAATCAGGGCGTTAAATATCACCGCGCTCAGAATGGCGGAGTTCGGCGAATGCAGCCCCATCACGTTGAGCGCGTTTAGCTGCGGATAGGTAGCGGCAAACGCGGCGGGAATAATGGCGAAATATTTCGCTACATCATTCGCGATACTGAAAGTGGTGAGCGAGCCGCGTGTCATCAGCATCTGCTTACCGATATGCACCACTTCAATCAACTTGGTCGGGTTAGAGTCCAGATCCACCATATTACCGGCTTCTTTTGCCGCCTGGGTGCCGGAGTTCATCGCCACCGCGACGTCAGCCTGCGCCAGCGCCGGGGCATCGTTAGTGCCGTCGCCGGTCATGGCGACCAGCCGTCCTTCCGCCTGATATTGACGGATCAGCGCCAGCTTGGCTTCCGGCGTGGCTTCGGCAAGAAAATCGTCCACACCGGCTTCGGCGGCAATCGCTGCCGCCGTCAGGCGGTTATCGCCAGTGATCATCACCGTTTTAATGCCCATCTTTCGTAGCTGGGCGAAACGTTCTTTAATGCCGCCTTTAACGATATCCTTGAGGGCGATAACACCCAGTACGCGCGCGCCTTCCACGACCACCAGCGGCGTCGCGCCCAGACGCGCCACGTTCTCGACGTTTTGCTCGACATCGGCGGGAAAATGACCGCCATTGCTCTCGACATGACGCCGAATCGCGTCCACCGAGCCTTTACGGATCATCCGGTTATCGATATTAATCCCGCTCATGCGGCTTTGTGCGGTAAACGGAACAAAGGTGGCATGAAGCGACTGCACATCGCGTTCACGCAGGTTAAAGCGCTGTTTGGCGAGGATCACAATGCTGCGACCTTCCGGCGTTTCGTCGGCCAGCGAAGCGAGCTGCGCGGCGTCAGCCAGCGTGCGTTCGTCCACCCCTCGGGCGGGTATAAAATCGGACGCCTGGCGGTTGCCGAGCGTGATAGTGCCGGTTTTATCCAGCAGTAACACGTCGACATCGCCCGCGGCTTCTACGGCGCGGCCGCTGGTGGCGATGACGTTCGCGCCCAACATTCGGCTCATTCCGGCTACGCCAATGGCGGAGAGTAGCCCGCCGATGGTGGTGGGGATCAGGCACACCAGCAACGCCACCAACACGGTGACGCTGACCGCGTTACCGCCCCAGGCGGAGAAGGGCCACAAGGTGGCGGTCGCCAGCAAAAAGACAATGGTCAGGGCAATGAGCAAAATCGTCAGGGCAATCTCGTTAGGCGTTTTCCGCCGCTGTGCACCTTCCACCATCGCGATCATCCGATCAAGAAAGGTTTCGCCAGGATTGACGCTACAGGCAATCACCAGCCAGTCGGAAAGAATTCGCGTGCCGCCGGTGACAGAGGCGAAATCGCCGCCGGACTCGCGGATCACGGGCGCGGATTCGCCGGTAATCGCACTTTCATCCACCGAGGCGCCGCCTTCGATGACCTCGCCGTCGCAGGGAATAATATCGCCCGCTTTGACCAGGACAATGTCGCCTTTCCGCAGTTCAGCGGCGGGCACGTTATCGGCCTGCGCATCATGACGCGGGGCGCGCAGGCGGCGAGCGAACGCGGTCTTTTTCACCCCTTTCAGACTGTTTGCCTGGGCTTTGCTGCGGCCTTCCGCCAGCGCTTCGGCAAAATTGGCGAACAGTACGGTGAACCATAACCACAGACTGATCACCCCTGTAAACAAGGCGCTTCCCGCTATTTGTCCTGTTACCATAGCGAGCGTTAACAGAGTGGTTAGCACGCTGCCGGCCCAGACCACAAACATCACCGGGTTACGCCACTGGGCGCGTGGGCTTAATTTTTTTACGGCATCCGTTAGCGCCTGTACGAGTAAAACAGGTTCAAACAGCGCCAGTTGCTTGCGACTCATATCAATGTACTCCACATCGCTCAAGGTAAAGAGAAATGTTCCGCTACCGGGCCAAGCGCCAGGGCAGGAATAAACGTCAGCGCGCCGACCAGCAGTACCGTGCCGATGAGCAGTCCAATAAATAGCGCGCCGTGGGTCGCCAGCGTTCCCTGACTGGCCGGCTGTACTTTTTTACTGACCAGCGATCCGGCGATGGCCATGACAGGAATAATCACGCCGAAACGGCCGACGAACATGCAGAACGCCAACAAACAGTTCCAGAAAGGCGAGTTAGCGCTCAGACCCGCAAAGGCGCTACCGTTGTTGTTGGCGGCAGAGGAGACGGCATATAGCACTTCGCTAAAACCGTGCGGGCCAGGGTTCAGCATTGCGCTGCGTCCGGCATCCGTCATCATCGCCAGCGCCGAACCCAACAAGACCAGCATCGGCGTGACCAGAATCGCCAGCGCGGTCATTTTCATTTCGCGCACGTCGATTTTTTTCCCCAGATACTCCGGCGTGCGACCGATCATCAGCCCCGCGATAAACACCGCCAGCAGGACAAACAGCAACATGCCGTACAGGCCTGAACCGACGCCGCCAAAGACCACTTCGCCAATTTGCATCAGCCACATCGGCACCATACCGCCCAGAGCGGTAAACGAGTCGTGCATGGCATTTACCGCCCCGCAGGACGCCGCGGTCGTGACGACGGCAAACAGGCTGCTGGCCAGCACGCCAAAGCGTGTTTCTTTACCTTCCATGTTGACGCTACTGTCCGCGCCTGCCGCCAACAGATGTGGATTTCCCTGAACTTCCGCCCACATCACTACCGCTACGCAGACCACAAAAATGAATGACATTGCCCACAGTAGCGCGCGTCCCTGACGGCGATCGCCCGCCGCTTCGCCAAAGGCGAAACAGAGCGCGGCTGGAATCAAAAATATCGCCAACATCTGCGCCAGATTAGTGAGCGCGGTGGGGTTTTCGAACGGATGCGAAGAGTTGGCGTTAAAGAAACCGCCGCCGTTGGTGCCAAGCATTTTGATCGCCTCCTGCGAAGCAACCGGACCCATCGGCAAGAGTTGTTTAGCGCCTTCAAGAGTGGTGATGGGCTGATAAGCCGACAGGTTTTGCGGTACGCCCTGTTGGATAAAAAACAGCGCGATAATTAACGCGACAGGAAATAATATCCATAGCGTAATGCGTACCAGATCTTGCCAGGCATTACCCAGCGTGTGCACATTCTGGCGCGTAAAGGCGCGGATAAGTGCAAAAACCACCGCAATCCCGGTCGCCGCCGACAGGAAATTTTGCACCGTCAGCCCCGCCATCTGGCTAAAGTAGCTCAGCGTGCTTTCGCCGCTGTAGGCTTGCCAGTTGGTATTGGTGACAAAGCTGACGGCGGTATTCAGCGCCAGATCCCAGGACAGCCCCGGTAGCCGCTGCGGATTTAAGGGCAGCCACTCCTGCCAGAATAGCAGGCAAAACAGGATGCCCAGTCCCAGCAGATTGAGCGTCAGTAGCGCCAGTAAATACTGACGCCAGTTCATTTCGTGGTCGGTAATGCCAAGAGTCCGCCAGAGGATACGCTCAACGCCAGCCACGCCCGGCAACGGAACGGCGGCGATGAGCCTTGCCAGGCCCGAACCCAACGGTTTCGCCAGTACCAATAAAATCAGTAAAAAACTGGCGATCAGTAAAAATCCTTGCGCGGCCATCAGAACGCCTCCGCATTAATCAGGGCATAGACCAGATAACCTAAAAGTAAGAAAACCAGCACGATGCCGGTTATCACGCCTGCACTCACAGAGCACCTCCAGTGGCATTGTTTTACTCCTGAGAAAGGTAATTTTTTGGCTGCAAAGATTTCGCAAAAATTGGCGGGCGGAGTGTAAAAAAAGTATAAAAATGGCAAAGACCATTATTTAACTAATGATTAGTATTAATTTAACCTTTTTGTAACTAATTTACGCTTTGAATGTAAATCTGCTGGAAAAGCGTGAAAATAAGTGGTCGGATGAGTAGTAAAATTACACCGAAAGCGGTACTATTTTAATCAGGTAACGAGGTTCAATTTTTCGGTGCTATTCACCGATTCAATCTATACCGGGGCGGGTAGCGTCGGTATAAAGGGGGGAAACGTATGGAACACTATAAAGACTATCCGGCGCATGTCATTTTTGCCCGTCGTGCTTTCGCGGTGATCGCAGGCGTGCTGGCGCTGCCGGTGATGCTCTTCTGGAAAGACCGCGCGCGTTTTTATAGTTATCTGCACCGTGTCTGGTCGAAAACCAGTGATAAGCCGGTATGGATGGCGCAGGCTGAAAAAGCCACCTGCGACTTTTATTAATCGCGACCAGCCTGAAAAAACCGTCAGCCGCCACGCTGGCGGTTTTTTTATGCGCCAGGGTCTACACTGTTTAACGCTATTCGCCGTGACGTTTCATCTTTCAGGAGTTGTATGCCCACCCATTTAGTCTGGTTCAGGCGCGATCTGCGTTTACAGGATAACCTTGCGCTGGCCGCCGCCTGCCGCGATGCATCCGCGCGGGTGCTGGCGCTTTATATTTCCACCCCCGCCCAGTGGCAGGCCCATGATATGGCGCCGCGGCAGGCGGCATTCATCAGCGCGCAGCTCAATGCGCTACAGACGGCCCTTGCAGAGAAAGGGATTCCGCTGCTGTTTCATGAAGTGGCGGATTTTAACGCCAGTATTGAGACGGTTAAAAACGTTTGTCGGCAGCATGACGTCAGCCATCTGTTTTATAACTATCAGTATGAGTTTAACGAGCGTCAGCGTGATGCGGCGGTGGAAAAAACGCTGCCCTCTGTCATCTGCGAAGGCTTTGACGATAGCGTGATTCTGGCGCCCGGCGCGGTGATGACCGGCAATCATGAAATGTATAAAGTTTTTACGCCGTTTAAAAACGCCTGGTTGAAACGGCTAAAAGAGGATATCCCGCCGTGCGTTCCGGCCCCGAAGATCCGGGTGAGCGGCGCGCTTTCTACACCCTTAACACCAATCTCGCTTAACTACCCGCAACAGGCGTTTGACGCCGCGCTTTTCCCGGTGGAAGAAAACGCGGTTATCGCGCAGCTACGTCAGTTTTGCGCGCAGGGCGCAGACGGGTATGAGTCACAGCGGGATTTCCCTGCGGTTGAAGGCACCAGTCGGCTTTCCGCCAGCCTGGCGACGGGCGGCCTGTCGCCGCGACAGTGCCTGCACCGATTACTGGCGGAGCAGCCGCAGGCGCTGGACGGCGGACCGGGAAGCGTCTGGTTGAATGAGCTCATCTGGCGGGAATTTTACCGTCATTTAATGACCTGGTATCCGGCATTATGCAAACACCAGCCGTTTATCCGCTGGACAAAACGCGTCGCGTGGCAGGAGAACCCGCACTATTTTCAGGCATGGCAGAAAGGCGAAACCGGTTATCCCATTGTCGATGCGGCGATGCGCCAGCTCAACGCGACGGGCTGGATGCATAACCGTTTACGCATGATTACCGCCAGCTTTCTGGTAAAAGATCTGCTGATTGACTGGCGGTTGGGGGAGCGCTATTTCATGTCGCAGCTTATTGACGGCGATCTTGCCGCCAATAATGGCGGCTGGCAGTGGGCCGCTTCAACCGGTACCGATGCCGCGCCTTATTTTCGTATTTTTAATCCCACGACTCAGGGAGAGAGGTTCGATCGCGACGGCGAATTTATCCGCCAGTGGCTACCGGCATTACGCGATATCCCTGGAAAAGCGATTCACGAGCCGTGGCGGTGGGCGGAAAAAGCGGGAGTCGTGCTTGATTATCCTCGGCCTATTGTGGAGCACAAACAGGCGAGAATCGCAACGCTTTCCGCCTATGAGGCGGCGAGAAAAGGGGCGTGATACAGGCCCGGTAGCGCAAACTACCGGGCATTCTGCTATCAGGATTCGACGGCCAGCGCGCGGCTTTTGAATTTGAAGGACTGATACAGCCAAATCAGCAGGACAACCCCTACGCAGGCTAACGCGCCCCAGGTGATCTGTTCAAAAACATCCACATAGGCGTTGATGGCGTAATTAACCGCGCCGCTGGCGTCGAAGGCGCTTTGCGAGGTCTGGTCAGCGATGACGCCTGCCAGATAGTTAGCTATCGCGCCGGACAGCAGCATATAAATTCCGGTTAATACGCCGGTGACGCCGGGGATATCAATGCGCGTAATTTGCGACATGGCGACCGGGTCGATAAATAGCTCGGCAAAGCCCATCACCGCCAGTCCCAGCACCATTAGCGGCATTGAAGAGTGTCCGTAAGCGGCGGACCAGCGTGCGCTCAGGGTCAGAATACAGAATCCGGCGCTCATCAGACCGAGACCCAGCGCGAATTTGCCCCAGATACGCACGGTGCGATTACCGCTTACGCTCTCTTTAACCAGCCAGGCCAGGACGACCCCACACAGCATCACGGCAAAGGCGTTCACCGACTGGAACATGGCGGTAGGAACGGAATAGCCCAGAATATCGCGGTTCACAAAGCGGTCGATATACAGGCTGATAGAACTGCCGCCCTGCTGGGCAAACGCCCAGAACAGCATACTGAACAGGGTCAGGGTGACAATCAGCCCCAGTTCTTTGCGCTGTTTGGCCGTTTGCGCCTGACGATAAATTTTTGCCAGCACGACCAGGCCGATCGCGGTCGCCACGATTAAGGCATAGACAGACCATTCTTTCCAGAACAGAACGGTAATCAGCAACGGCGCCGCTACCAGCAAAATTAACAGCCAGCCCCAGTTCGGCAGCAGGTAGTTTCTGGCGCACAACACGGCTTTATTCACGCCGGTAGTGTGGGTGAAATGACGATTTCCACACAGGAAGATCACTAACCCTGCCAGCATACCAATGGCGGCGAGCGCAAAGCCCATCGCCCAACTGTACTCCTCTTGCACATAGCCGCAGGCGATAGGCGCCACGATCGAACCAATATTACCCGCTGCGTAAAGCAGCGAGAACCCGCCGTCGCGGCGCGGATCTTCCGGCTGGTACAGTTCGCCCAGCAGGCAGCTAATATTCGATTTAAACAGGCCGTAGCCGCAGACAATGATCGCCAGCGACAGATAAAGGAATGTCGGCGCGATCTCACTGGCGCCCAGCACTAAATGACCTATAGCCATTAAAAATGCGCCCAGCATGACTGCCATTCGGTTGCCAAGCACCTTATCCGCCAGATAGCCGCCAAGAATCGGCGTTACGTAGACCAGCGAACAATAAGCGCTGAATAACTCATAGGCGTGGTTATCGTCGTATTTTAGCTGATTGGTGAGATAAAGAATCAGTAGGGCGCGCATACCATAAAAGCTGAAGTACTCCCAAATTTGCAGGGCGACAACGTAGTAAATAGCGCGGGGTTGAGATGCTTGTTTATTCATCGTATTTCCGGGATAGAGGCGCTGCGGCAAGAAAGCGGTATTCTCAGATAATGCCTTTCTTTGTGGGCTTATTAAGCCTGCCGCATCGCCGTGTTTCCTTAAAGTTACCAACATGATACAGAACTGATTTTTTCTGCAATATGCGTTCTTATTGCATAAATATACATGAAATCGATCGTGTTTTGCTAAGTAATTTGCGCCAAACCCGGGGGTGATTGTTTCTTGATGTGTCAAACAAATGTTTATCGACGAACGGCTAACGGGAGGCTATGTTAACGGAGGCTGAACCCGTAACGGGAAAGTAGAACGTGGGTTAAAGGGAGCGATGATGAAAAACACCGAGCTGGAACAACTGATTAACGACAAGCTGAACAGTGCGGCAATAAGCGATTATGCGCCGAATGGTTTACAGGTCGAAGGAAAAGAGACGGTACAGAAAATCGTTACCGGCGTGACCGCAAGTCAGGCGCTGCTCGATGAAGCGGTGCGTTTGCAGGCCGATGCGGTTATTGTTCATCATGGTTACTTCTGGAAAGGCGAGTCTCCGGTTATTCGCGGTATGAAACGCCGTCGCTTAAAAACGTTACTGGCAAATGATATTAACCTTTACGGTTGGCATCTGCCGCTGGATGCGCACCCTGAGCTGGGCAACAATGCGCAGTTGGCGGCGCTATTGGGCATTACCGTGAAAGGAGAAATTGAGCCGCTGGTGCCGTGGGGAGAGCTCTCAATGCCGGTGCCAGGGCTGGAACTGGCCTCATGGATTGAAGCGCGTCTGGGGCGTAAACCGCTATGGTGCGGCGATACCGGGCCAGAGAATGTTCAGCGTGTCGCCTGGTGTACCGGCGGCGGGCAAAGTTTTATTGATAGCGCCGCCCGCTTCGGCGTGGATGCTTTTATTACCGGCGAGGTTTCCGAACAGACCATTCATTCCGCGCGCGAACAGGGACTGCATTTTTATGCCGCCGGTCACCATGCCACTGAACGCGGCGGTATTCGCGCCCTGAGCGAATGGTTGAACGAAAACACGGCGTTGGATGTGACGTTTATTGATATCCCTAACCCGGCATAACTGAGAGGTAATAAAGTGCAGCGAGCGCGTTGTTATCTGTTAGGCGAAACAGCGGTCGTCCTGGAACTTGAACCGCCGATTACGCTGGCGAGCCAGAAACGCATCTGGCGTCTGACGCAGCGTCTGGTCGATATGCCGAACGTGGTGGAAGCCATTCCCGGGATGAACAATATCACCGTGATCTTGCGGGAACCGCAAACCCTGGCGCTGGATGCGATTGAGCGTCTGCAGCGCTGGTGGGAAGAGAGCGAGGCGCTGGAGCCGGACTCGCGTTCGGTTGAGATCCCGGTGATCTATGGCGGCGCAGGCGGGCCGGATCTGGCGGCGGTGGCACGGCACAGCGGTTTGAGTGAAAAGCAGGTCGTGGAGCTACATGCCTCCGTTGAGTATGTCGTCTGGTTTTTAGGCTTTCAGCCTGGCTTTCCCTATCTTGGGAATTTACCAGAACCGCTCCATATGCCCAGACGTGCGGAGCCGCGCCTGCAGGTTCCGGCCGGTTCTGTCGGCATCGGCGGCGCGCAGACGGGTATTTATCCATTATCCACGCCGGGCGGCTGGCAGCTGATCGGCCTCACGCCGTTGAAGTTATTCGATCCGATGCGGGAGCCTCCGGTTCTGCTACGCCCTGGCGATAGCGTACGCTTTGTGCCGCAAAAGGAGGGAATATGCTGAATATTATTCGCGCGGGGATTTACACCTCCGTGCAGGATAGCGGGCGTCACGGCTTTCGTCAGTCGGGGCTGAGTCACTGCGGTGCGCTGGATAAACCCGCCTTTCAGACCGCTAATCTCCTGGTCGGGAACGATGCGAATGCCCCAGCGCTGGAAATCACTCTCGGTCAACTGGTTGTCGAATTTGAAAATGAGACCTGGTTCGCTCTTACCGGCGCAGGCTGCGAAGCGCAGTTGGATGATCAACCGGTCTGGACAGGCTGGCGATTGCCGGTAAAAGCGGGTCAACGTCTTACGCTGCATCGACCGCTTCACGGGATGCGTAGCTATCTGGCGGTGGCTGGCGGTATTGCTGTGCCGGAGGTGATGGGATCGTGTAGTACCGATCTGAAGTCCGGTATCGGTGGGCTGGAAGGACGGCTGCTAAAAGATGGCGATCGGTTGGCGACGGGTAAACCATCGCGACAGTTTAGCGGGCCGCAGGGCGTGAAGCAGTTACTGTGGGGGAATCGCATCCGTGCGCTGCCGGGGCCGGAATACCGTGAATTCGATCGCGCCTCGCAAGAAGCGTTCTGGCGTTCGCCATGGCAGCTCAGTCCGCAAAGTAATCGCATGGGCTATCGTTTGCAGGGACAATCGTTAACGCGGACAACGGATCGCGAACTGCTGTCGCACGGTTTGCTGCCCGGTGTCGTGCAGGTGCCTTACAACGGCCAACCTATTGTGCTAATGAATGATGCCCAGACAACTGGCGGCTATCCGCGCATTGCCTGCATCATCGAGGCAGATATGTACCATCTGGCGCAGATCCCGCTAGGGCAACCGATCCATTTTGTGCAATGTTCGCTGGAAGAGGCGCTCAACGCGCGCCATGAGCGTCAGCGCTATCTGGAACAGCTTACCTGGCGGCTTCAGCATGAACATTGATTTAAATGCGGATGTGGGCGAAGGTTTCGCCAGCGACAGCGAATTATTAACGCTGGTCTCCTCCGCCAATATCGCCTGTGGTTTTCACGCCGGTGATGCGCAAACCATGCTGACCTGTGTGCGCGAGGCGCTGAAAAACGGCGTGGCGATCGGCGCGCATCCCAGCTTTCCGGATCGGGATAATTTTGGGCGGACGGCGATGGTTTTGCCGCCGGAAACGGTATACGCCCAGACGCTGTACCAAATCGGCGCGCTGGGGGCGATTGTCCAGGCGCAAGGCGGCGTGATGCGCCATGTCAAACCGCACGGTATGCTCTATAACCAGGCGGCGAAAGATCCTCATCTGGCACAGGCGATTGCGAAAGCGGTACACGACTATGATCCGTCACTGATACTGGTTGGACTGGCGGGAAGTGAGCTGATCCGGGCCGGTGAGCGCCATCGCCTGGTGACGCGGCAGGAGGTGTTTGCCGATCGCGGCTATCAGGCCGACGGTAGCCTGGTGCCGCGCATGCAACCTGGCGCGCTGATTCACGACGAAGAGCAGGCGCTGGCGCAAACGCTGGATATGGTACAAGCCGGGAGAGTGAAAAGCGTTACTGGCGTGTGGACGACTGTCACGGCGCAAACGGTGTGCATTCATGGCGACGGCGAGTATGCGCTAGCATTCGCACGCAGGCTACGCGCCGCGTTCAATGCGCGTAATATACACGTTATTGCCTGAGAGCCCGACGATTGAAGCTATTATATTACGGCTGTGGATGTTCATTATGGCGTTCGATGTGCATTCCAGACAGTCAGAGGCGGTGTAGTCCATTAATCAACTGTTAACAAAGGATATTATCATGCCTGAAGGCCCGGAAATTCGTCGTGCGGCGGATAATCTGGAGGCGGCAATCAAAGGCAAACCCTTAACCGATGTCTGGTTTGCCTTTGCACAGTTAAAACCGTATGAATCGCAGCTTACCGGTCAAATTGTTACCCGGATAGAGACGCGGGGAAAAGCGTTATTGACCCACTTTTCAAATGGCCTGACGCTCTACAGCCACAATCAACTCTATGGCGTATGGCGGGTGATCGATACTGGTGAAATACCGCAGACCACGCGTATATTGCGCGTCAGGCTACAAACGGCGGATAAAACTATTCTGCTTTATAGCGCGTCTGATATCGAAATGCTGACAGCAGAGCAGCTCACGACGCACCCCTTTTTACAGCGAGTCGGTCCGGATGTGCTGGACGCGCGTCTCACTCCGGAAGAGGTTAAAGCTCGATTGCTGTCGCCGCGTTTTCGCAACCGACAATTTTCCGGGCTGTTGCTGGATCAGTCCTTTCTGGCGGGACTGGGGAATTATCTGCGCGTTGAAATCCTCTGGCAGGTAGGATTAACCGGACAGCATAAAGCGAAAGATCTCAACGAGGCGCAACTGAATGCGCTTTCTCACGCGCTGTTGGATATTCCGCGCCTTTCCTACACTACTCGCGGTCAGGCGGATGAGAACAAGCATCATGGCGCACTGTTTCGCTTTAAGGTTTTCCACCGTGACGGCGAAGCGTGCGAGCGGTGTGGCGGCATTATTGAAAAGACAACACTGTCCTCACGCCCGTTTTACTGGTGCCCGCATTGCCAGAAATAGCCGGAACCGCCATCGGCGAGCGGCTATTGCCTGATGGCGCGACGCTTATCAGCCCTACAAAGGTTGTTTGGGCGCATAGGTTGATATAAAACGGGCCACTGCTGGCCCAGTTAACAGAATGCTGAACAGCCGTAGGGTTTGCATTGCCATGATGAGCGCCATATCGGCACTGCTTCCTGCCGCGATCGCGGCAACCGTATCCAGACCACCGGGACTGGTGGCGAGATAAGCCGTCATAAAATCAATCTGCATGTAGTAAGCCATTCCCCACGCCATCGCGGCGCAAATCGCCATCAGCGCGAAAATTGACAATAAGATTTGCGGCAATGGCCGCAGCGCCATAAAAAACACCTGTCTGTCAAAACCCAGCCCAATACGCCAGCCTATCGCCATATACGCCACGGCCAGCAGCCATTCGGGTAATTCAATCTCAATGATGCCTTGCGAATGGAGAAGCGCGCCTGCCAACATGGGGAGCAGCATCGTGCCGGAAGGGATACGCATCAGGCGACCGGCAATGCCCGCCACGATCGCTAATAACAGCGTCGTCAATAAATTACCGCTAAGCGGCGGAAACCAGATCACCTGTTGGCTGACCGCTGCCGCGCTGTCGCCGAGTATCAGGCGTGTCACCAGCACCGCCGCGCCAGCCACAAACAGTACCCGTAGATACTGCATAAACGCCACCAGGCGGATATCCGCCCCGTAATCTTGCGCCATCGCTACCATTGCCGCCGCGCCGCCCGGCGATGACCCCCATGCGCCGGTGTTGCCGGGCAGCGAGCTGTAACGTACCAGCAGCCAGCCGACTATCGCGCTGGAAAGCAGCGTCACCAGCAACACTAAAAGCACGACCGGCCAGTAGAGGGCGAGGGTGGTCAATATCGAACCGGTTAGATTTTGGGCGATCATACAGCCGAGAATCGCCTGCGCGGCGAGAAAAATACCGCGCGGAAGTTGTAGCGTACTACCTCGCAAACTCAACACGATACCCGCAATCATTGGACCGAGCAGCATCGCCGCCGGAAGGTGCAGATAGAGAAAAATAAGGGAAATGAGCAGCGATAACAGGAACAACAAAAACCACTGCAGAATCGGCATTCCATGCTCCCTGAATGATATTTAGCGAAACCTTAATTAATCATAGAGAGTAACGGGGTAAGAATAAAATAATGAGGATAAGAAAAAAGGGAAAATGTACCGGATGGCGAGGGTTGCGTCGCCATCCGGTTGTCAATTAACGCTTCAGCGCCGATTTAAAATCGCGTTTATCGTAGCCGGTATACAGCTGACGAGGACGGGCGATTTTCATGCCGTCAGTGTGCATTTCATTCCAGTGTGCAATCCAGCCAACGGTACGCGCCATGGCGAAGATCACGGTGAACATGGAGGACGGAATGCCCATCGCTTTCAGAATGATGCCGGAGTAGAAGTCTACGTTCGGGTACAGTTTCTTCTCGATGAAGTACGGGTCGTTGAGCGCAATGTGCTCAAGCTCCATCGCCACTTCCAGCAGATCGTCTTTGGTGCCCAGCTCTTTCAGCACTTCGTGGCAGGTTTCACGCATCACGGTGGCGCGCGGATCGTAGTTTTTGTAAACACGGTGACCGAAGCCCATCAGGCGGAAAGAATCATTCTTGTCTTTCGCACGGCGAACAAATTCCGGAATGTGTTTAACAGAGCTGATTTCTTCCAGCATTTTCAGCGCGGCTTCGTTGGCGCCGCCGTGCGCGGGTCCCCACAGGGAGGCGATCCCGGCGGCAATGCAGGCGAACGGGTTGGCGCCGCTTGAACCTGCGGTACGTACCGTTGACGTTGAGGCGTTCTGCTCATGGTCAGCGTGCAGGATCAGAATACGGTCCATCGCGCGCTCCAGTACCGGATTCACTTCATAGGTTTCACACGGCGTGGAGAACATCATGTTCAGGAAGTTACCGGCGTAGGAAAGGTCGTTGCGCGGATAAACAAACGGCTGACCGATGGAATATTTGTAACACATCGCCGCCATGGTCGGCATTTTGGACAGCAGGCGGAACGCCGCGATTTCACGGTGGCGCGGATTGTTCACATCCAGCGAGTCGTGGTAGAACGCTGCCAGCGCGCCAGTGATCCCGCACATTACCGCCATCGGATGTGAGTCGCGACGGAAAGCATGGAACAGGCGAGTGATTTGCTCATGGATCATCGTATGGCGGGTGACTGTCGTTCTGAACTCGTCATACTCTTCCTGCGTCGGTTTTTCGCCGTACAGCAGGATGTAACAGACTTCCAGATAGTTGGAATCGGTAGCAAGCTGGTCAATCGGGAAACCGCGATGCAACAAAATGCCTTCGTCGCCGTCGATGAAGGTGATTTTAGATTCGCAGGATGCGGTAGAGGTGAAACCAGGGTCAAAAGTAAAAACTCCTTTTGAACCGAGACTACGAATATCAATAACATCTTGACCGAGTGTACCTTTTAGCACATCCAGTTCAATAGCAGTGTCACCAGTAAGGGTGATTTTTGCCTTTGTATCAGCCATTTACGGTCTCCTTAGCGCCTTATTGCTTAAGACTGCCGGAACTCAGACTTGCCTTCTCCACGTCATCTTCCTCGTCGTTAGTGCAGGGAAAATTCTGTGTATGCATCAATCAACCGTTACCAGTTTGTTATTTGGCTCGCCGCTCTGTGAAAGAGGGGATGACCTGGGTACAGAGCAATGGGCGCTTGCAGGTAACGGCTTGATTAATTTCGAATTAGCAGCAAATCAGGAACGTAGCAATCCGAGTAATGTAACCTGTCTATCACTAATAACTGTCCTGAAAGAATGGGTCAATATCATTGTACTGTTGCATAACTTATTAACAGGTGAAAGAGTGACCCCATAACTTTTACGCATTATATGCTTTTTCTGGTGTCGTTTGTAACAATTTTGTTTAATGTTTGTCAAATCAGATGATTGAAAATTAAAAAAATGTTGTTATCGTGACCTGTGTCACTGTTCAGGATAAAACCTGACAAACTATATGTAGGTTAATTGTAATGATTTTGTGAACGTCCTATACTGCCGCCAGGTCTCCGGAATACCCTGCAATCCCGAGCCACCCAGCGTTGTAACGTGTCGTTTTAGCTACTGGAAGCAGTGTTTTACATGACGCGCAGTTATAGAAAGGACGCTGTCTGACCCGCACGCAGACCGGAGGAAGGAAATCCCGTCGTCTTTCTGGCTACAGGTAGATTCACCTCTGTAACCGAAGTCTTAAGGGAATAATAAGAACAGCATGTGGGCGTTATTCATGATAAGAAATGTGAAAAAACAAAGACCTGTCAATCTGGATCTACAAACGATCCGGTTCCCCATCACAGCGATAGCGTCCATTCTCCATCGCGTATCCGGTGTGATTACTTTCATCGCCGTCGGCATACTACTGTGGCTACTGGGCACCAGCCTCTCTTCTCCGGAAGGATTCCAGCAGGCCGCCGACATCATGGACGGCTTCATCGTTAAATTTATCATGTGGGGCATCCTTACCGCGCTGGCGTATCACGTCATCGTGGGAATTCGTCACATGTTAATGGATTTTGGCTATCTGGAAGAAACATTCGAAGCGGGTCAACGCTCTGCCAAAATCTCTTTTGTTATCACTGTCGTGCTTTCACTTCTCGCAGGAGTCCTCGTATGGTAAGCAACGCCTCCGCATTAGGACGCAATGGCGTACATGACTTCATCCTGGTCCGTGCTACCGCTATCGTTCTGACGTTATACATCATCTACATGGTGGGTTTTTTCGCCACGAGCGGCGAACTGACCTTTGAAGCCTGGACCGGTTTCTTCTCATCGGCCTTCACCAAAGTCTTCACCCTGCTGGCGCTTTTTTCCATCTTGATTCATGCCTGGATCGGCATGTGGCAGGTGTTAACCGACTACGTTAAACCACTGGCAGTGCGTCTGATACTGCAACTCGTTATTGTTGTTGCGCTGGTGGTTTACGTCATCTATGGATTTGTTGTGGTGTGGGGTGTGTAATGAAACTGCCAGTCAGAGAATTTGATGCTGTTGTGATTGGTGCCGGTGGCGCAGGTATGCGCGCGGCGCTGCAAATTTCCCAAAGCGGCCAAACCTGTGCGCTGCTCTCGAAAGTCTTCCCGACCCGTTCCCATACCGTTTCCGCGCAGGGCGGTATCACCGTGGCGCTCGGCAATACCCATGAAGATAACTGGGAATGGCACATGTACGACACCGTTAAGGGGTCGGACTACATTGGTGACCAGGATGCCATCGAATATATGTGTAAGACCGGACCGGAAGCGATTCTGGAACTGGAGCACATGGGGCTACCGTTCTCCCGTCTTGATGATGGACGTATCTATCAGCGCCCGTTCGGCGGCCAGTCGAAAAACTTTGGCGGCGAGCAGGCGGCACGTACCGCGGCGGCGGCTGACCGTACCGGTCACGCCTTGCTGCACACGCTGTATCAACAGAATTTGAAAAACCACACCACGATTTTCTCCGAATGGTATGCGCTGGATCTGGTGAAAAACCAGGATGGCGCGGTGGTGGGGTGTACCGCACTGTGCATCGAAACCGGTGAAGTGGTGTACTTCAAAGCCCGCGCGACGGTGCTGGCGACCGGCGGCGCAGGCCGTATCTACCAGTCCACCACCAACGCTCACATCAACACCGGTGACGGTGTCGGTATGGCGCTGCGTGCCGGTGTCCCGGTGCAGGACATGGAAATGTGGCAGTTCCACCCGACCGGCATCGCCGGGGCGGGCGTGCTGGTGACAGAAGGCTGCCGCGGCGAAGGCGGTTACCTGCTGAACAAACACGGCGAGCGCTTTATGGAGCGTTATGCGCCGAACGCCAAAGACCTGGCGGGTCGTGACGTGGTGGCGCGTTCCATCATGATCGAAATCCGTGAAGGCCGCGGCTGCGATGGTCCGTGGGGGCCGCACGCTAAACTGAAACTGGATCATCTGGGTAAAGAGGTGCTGGAATCTCGCCTGCCGGGTATCCTGGAGCTGTCCCGCACTTTCGCTCACGTCGATCCGGTGAAAGAGCCGATTCCGGTTATCCCGACCTGCCACTACATGATGGGCGGTATTCCGACTAAAGTGACCGGTCAGGCGCTGACCGTGAACGAGCAGGGCGAAGACGTGGTCATTCCGGGGCTGTTTGCGGTAGGCGAAATCGCCTGTGTATCGGTTCACGGCGCCAACCGTCTGGGCGGTAACTCACTGCTGGATCTGGTGGTCTTTGGCCGTGCGGCGGGGCTGCATTTACAGGAATCCATCGCCGAGCAGGGCGTGCTGCGCGACGCCAGCGAGTCTGACGTTGAAGGTTCTCTGGAGCGCCTGAATCGCTGGAACAATAACCGCAATGGCGAAGATCCGGTGGCTATCCGCAAAGCGTTGCAGGAGTGTATGCAGCATAACTTCTCCGTATTCCGTGAAGGCGACGCGATGGCGAAAGGGCTTGAGCAGTTGAAAGTGATCCGCGAGCGTCTGAAAAACGCCCGTCTGGATGACACGTCCAGCGAGTTTAATACCCAGCGTGTTGAGTGTCTGGAGCTGGATAACCTGATGGAAACCGCCTACGCCACTGCCGTATCAGCCAACTTCCGGACGGAAAGCCGCGGCGCGCATAGCCGCTTCGATTTCCCGGAGCGTGATGATGCCAACTGGTTGTGTCATACCCTGTATCAACCGCAAACGGAATCCATGACGCGCCGAAGCGTCAATATGGAACCGAAACTGCGTCCGGCGTTCCCGCCGAAGATTCGTACTTATTAATTGCGGAGACAGGATGATGAAACTCGAATTTTCGATTTATCGTTATAACCCGGATGTCGATAACGCTCCGCGTATGCAGGATTACACCCTGGAAGGCGAAGAAGGGCGCGACATGATGCTGCTGGATGCGTTAATCCAGCTTAAAGAAAAAGATCCCAGCCTTTCTTTCCGCCGTTCCTGCCGCGAAGGCGTGTGTGGTTCTGATGGTTTGAATATGAACGGTAAGAATGGTCTGGCCTGTATTACCCCTATTTCGGCGCTGACTCAGCCGGGTAAGAAGATTGTGATTCGCCCGCTGCCCGGTTTGCCGGTGATCCGCGATTTGGTGGTAGACATGGGGCAATTCTACGCACAATATGAGAAGATTAAGCCTTACTTATTGAATAATGGGCAAAATCCACCGGCTCGTGAGCATCTGCAGATGCCGGAGCAGCGTGAAAAACTCGATGGGCTGTATGAATGTATTCTTTGCGCCTGTTGCTCAACATCCTGCCCGTCATTCTGGTGGAACCCGGATAAGTTTATCGGTCCGGCGGGGCTGCTCGCGGCGTATCGATTCCTGATCGATAGCCGTGATACCGAGACCGATAGTCGTCTGGAAGGGATGAGCGATGCATTCAGCGTATTCCGCTGTCACAGCATTATGAACTGCGTCAGTGTATGTCCTAAGGGACTAAACCCGACGCGCGCTATCGGCCATATTAAGTCGATGCTGTTGCAGCGTAGCGCGTAAGTAGTTGTAGTGGTTGCCGGATGGCGACGTACCGTCTTATCCGGCCTACGGGTTACGTATTCTGTAGGCCTGATAAGCCAGGCGCCATCGGGCAATAGAAGTGCAGGAAACCTCTAAAAACTGCCATATGATTAGTAATAATCGAGATGTTCAGAGCGAGACAAGGCGCGGTCTGAACGAATCTTCGGGAGCATAGTTAACTATGTGACCGGAGTAAGCGAAGGTCGCAACGCAGTCGTAGCCTGAACAGCGAAGATTATTAGACAGTTTTTAAAGGTTCCTTAGCGGACGCAGATGACACGACAGTCCGCAACAAGTGAACCCCGGCACGCATACAGCGTATGCGTGGTTAGTATCCACGGCGAAATACTCGTCATAGTTCACGTTGCATGTGCGTTGGCTGCACTTGCTCACCCCGGTCACTTACTGGATGTAAGCTCCCAGGGATTCGCAAGCTTGCCGCCTTCCTGAAACGTGACCTATTTAGAGTATTAAATAAGCAGAAAAGATGCTTAAGGGATCACGATGCAGAACAGCGCTTTGAAAGCCTGGTTGGACTCTTCTTACCTCTCTGGTTCGAATCAGAGCTGGATAGAACAGCTCTATGAAGACTTCTTAACCGATCCTGACTCGGTAGACGCTAACTGGCGTTTGACGTTCCAGCAGTTACCTGGTACCGGAGTCAAACCGGATCAACTCCATTCAAAAACACGTGAATATTTCCGGCGGCAGGCGTTGGCTGGCTTACGTCACTCTTCTACGATTTCCGACCCTGACACCAATGTGAAGCAGGTTAAAGTCCTGCAGCTTATCAACGCTTATCGTTTCCGTGGCCATCAGCATGCAAACCTCGATCCGCTGGGACTGTGGAAACAAGAACGCGTGGCGGATCTCGATCCTTCTTTCCATGATTTGACCGAGGCCGATTTCCAGGAAACCTTCAATGTCGGCTCCTTTGCCAGCGGCAAAGAGACGATGAAGCTGGGCGAGCTGCTCGACGCGCTCAAACAGACCTACTGCGGCCCGATTGGCGCTGAGTATATGCACATCACCAGCACCGAAGAGAAACGCTGGATCCAACAGCGCATCGAATCCGGTCGTGCGGCCTTTAGCGCTGACGAGAAAAAACGCTTCCTGAACGAACTGACCGCCGCTGAAGGGCTGGAACGTTATCTGGGCGCCAAATTCCCGGGTGCGAAACGTTTCTCGCTCGAGGGGGGAGATGCGCTGATACCCATGCTGAAAGAGATGGTTCGCCATGCGGGTAACAGTGGCACTCGCGAAGTGGTGCTGGGGATGGCGCACCGCGGTCGCCTGAACGTGCTGATCAACGTACTGGGTAAAAAACCGCAGGATCTGTTCGACGAATTTGCCGGTAAGCATAAAGAACATCTGGGTACTGGCGACGTGAAGTATCACATGGGCTTCTCGTCAGATATCGAAACCGAAGGCGGTCTGGTTCACCTGGCGCTGGCGTTTAACCCATCGCATCTGGAAATTGTGAGCCCGGTGGTGATGGGCTCCGTGCGCGCCCGTCTGGACAGACTGGACGAACCGAGCAGCAACAAAGTGTTGCCGATCACTATTCACGGCGACGCCGCGGTGACCGGCCAGGGCGTGGTTCAGGAAACTCTGAACATGTCGAAAGCGCGCGGTTACGAAGTGGGCGGTACGGTACGTATCGTTATCAACAACCAGGTGGGCTTCACCACCTCTAACCCACTGGATGCGCGTTCAACGCCTTACTGCACCGATATCGGTAAAATGGTCCAGGCGCCGATTTTCCACGTCAATGCGGACGATCCGGAAGCCGTCGCTTTTGTGACCCGTCTGGCGCTGGACTTCCGTAATACCTTTAAACGCGATGTGTTCATCGATCTGGTGTGCTACCGCCGTCACGGCCACAACGAAGCCGACGAGCCAAGCGCAACCCAGCCGCTGATGTACCAGAAAATCAAAAAGCATCCGACGCCGCGTAAAATCTACGCCGACAAACTGGAAGCTGATAAGGTCGCAACGCTGGAAGATGCCACCGAAATGGTCAACCTCTATCGCGATGCGCTGGATGCAGGCGAATGCGTGGTGAAAGAGTGGCGTCCGATGAATATGCACTCGTTCACCTGGTCGCCGTATCTAAACCACGAATGGGATGAAGCATACCCGAACAAGGTAGAAATGAAGCGTCTGCAGGAGCTGGCAAAACGTATCAGCACCGTGCCGGAAGCCATTGAAATGCAGTCTCGCGTGGCGAAAATTTATGGCGACCGTCAGGCAATGGCGGCAGGCGAGAAATTGTTTGACTGGGGCGGCGCGGAAAATCTGGCTTACGCCACGCTGGTCGATGAAGGCATTCCGGTGCGCCTGTCCGGGGAAGACTCCGGTCGCGGCACCTTCTTCCATCGTCATGCGGTGATCCACAACCAGACGAACGGCTCAACGTATACGCCGTTGCAGCATATTCACAGCGGTCAGGGACAGTTTAAAGTCTGGGACTCCGTGCTGTCTGAAGAAGCGGTACTGGCTTTTGAATACGGTTATGCCACGGCGGAACCACGTACCCTGACTATCTGGGAAGCGCAGTTTGGCGATTTTGCCAACGGCGCGCAGGTAGTGATTGACCAGTTCATCTCCTCCGGCGAGCAGAAATGGGGCCGGATGTGCGGTCTGGTGATGCTGTTGCCGCATGGCTATGAAGGGCAGGGCCCGGAGCACTCTTCCGCGCGTCTGGAACGTTATCTGCAACTTTGCGCCGAGCAGAATATGCAGGTTTGCGTGCCGTCCACCCCGGCGCAGGTCTACCATATGCTGCGCCGTCAGGCGCTGCGCGGGATGCGTCGTCCGCTGGTGGTGATGTCGCCGAAATCGCTGCTGCGTCACCCGCTGGCGGTTTCCACGCTTGATGAACTGGCGAACGGTTCCTTCCAGCCGGCCATTGGCGAAATTGACGAGCTGGACCCTAAAGCCGTAAAACGCGTGGTAATGTGTTCTGGTAAGGTTTATTACGACCTGCTGGAACAACGTCGCAAAAACGACCAGAAAGATGTCGCTATCGTGCGCATCGAACAGCTCTATCCGTTCCCGCATAAAGCGGTGCAGGAAGCGCTGCAACCATACGCTCACGTCCATGATTTTGTCTGGTGCCAGGAAGAGCCGCTCAACCAGGGCGCATGGTACTGCAGCCAGCATCATTTCCGTGAAGTGATTCCGTTTGGGGCCGCTCTGCGTTACGCAGGTCGCCCGGCCTCCGCCTCTCCGGCGGTAGGGTATATGTCCGTTCACCAGAAACAGCAACAAGATCTGGTTAATGACGCGCTGAACGTCGATTAAATAAAGGATAAATAATGAGTAGCGTAGATATTCTTGTTCCCGACCTGCCTGAGTCCGTAGCGGACGCGACCGTCGCCACCTGGCATAAAAAACCGGGCGATGCGGTTGTTCGTGACGAAGTGCTGGTAGAAATCGAAACTGACAAAGTGGTACTGGAAGTACCGGCATCAGCGGACGGCATTCTGGATGCGGTTCTGGAAGAGGAGGGGACGACTGTCACCTCTCGCCAGATCCTGGGTCGCCTGCGTGAAGGCAACAGCGCGGGTAAAGAGACCAGCGCCAAATCTGAAGAGAAAGCGTCTACGCCGGCACAGCGCCAGCAGGCGTCGCTGGAAGAACAAAACAACGATGCGCTCAGCCCGGCGATCCGTCGCCTGCTGGCTGAACACAATCTGGAAGCCAGCGCCATTAAAGGCACTGGTGTGGGTGGGCGTCTGACCCGTGAAGATGTGGAAAAACATCTGGCGAAAGGCGAGTCTAAAGCACCCGCTGTTGAACCTGCAGCACAACCCGCTCTGGGCGCGCGCGGCGAAAAACGCGTGCCAATGACCCGCCTGCGTAAGCGCGTGGCCGAGCGTCTGCTGGAAGCGAAAAATTCCACCGCCATGCTGACGACCTTCAATGAAGTCAACATGAAGCCGATTATGGATTTGCGTAAGCAGTATGGCGAAGTGTTTGAAAAACGTCATGGTATCCGCCTGGGCTTTATGTCCTTCTACGTGAAAGCGGTAGTGGAAGCGCTGAAGCGTTATCCGGAAGTGAACGCCTCTATCGACGGCGATGACGTGGTGTATCACAACTACTTTGATGTGAGCATGGCGGTGTCTACGCCGCGCGGCCTGGTCACGCCGGTTCTGCGTGACGTGGATACGCTGGGCATGGCTGACATCGAGAAAAAAATTAAAGAACTGGCTGTCAAAGGCCGCGACGGCAAGCTGACCGTAGAAGACCTGACCGGTGGTAACTTTACCATTACCAACGGCGGCGTATTCGGTTCGCTGATGTCTACCCCGATCATCAACCCGCCGCAGAGCGCGATTCTGGGAATGCATGCTATTAAAGACAGGCCGATGGCGGTGGATGGCAAGGTGGAAATCCTGCCGATGATGTACCTGGCGCTCTCTTACGATCATCGCCTGATCGATGGTCGTGAATCCGTGGGCTTCCTGGTCACCATCAAAGAGTTGCTGGAAGATCCGACCCGTCTGCTGTTGGACGTGTAGTCAGCAAGAGCATCACCTGCTACCTGTAGGCCGGATAAGGCGTTCACGCCGCCATCCGGCGATGGTGTAATGCCTGATGGCGCGCAGCTTTCAGGCCTACAGGTCTAAAGATAACGATTACCTGAAGGATGGACAGAACACATGAACTTACATGAATATCAGGCAAAACAACTTTTTGCCCGCTATGGCTTACCGGCGCCGGTGGGTTATGCCTGTACTACTCCGCGTGAAGCCGAAGAAGCCGCGTCTAAAATCGGTGCCGGCCCGTGGGTAGTGAAATGTCAGGTTCACGCTGGCGGCCGCGGCAAAGCGGGCGGTGTGAAGGTAGTAAAAAGCAAAGAAGAGATTCGCGCCTTCGCGGAAAACTGGCTGGGCAAACGTCTGGTGACCTATCAAACAGACGCTAATGGCCAACCGGTAAACCAGATTCTGGTTGAAGCGGCGACCGACATCGGCAAAGAACTGTACCTCGGCGCGGTGGTTGACCGTAGTTCTCGTCGCGTGGTCTTTATGGCGTCTACCGAAGGCGGCGTAGAGATCGAAAAAGTCGCGGAGGAAACCCCGCATCTGATCCATAAAGTCGCGCTCGATCCGCTGACCGGCCCGATGCCGTATCAGGGGCGGGAGCTAGCGTTCAAATTGGGTCTGGAAGGTAAACTGGTGCAGCAGTTCACCAAAATCTTTATGGGCCTGGCAACCATTTTCCTTGAGCGCGACCTGGCGCTGATCGAAATCAACCCGCTGGTGATCACTAAGCAGGGCGATCTGATTTGCCTCGACGGCAAGCTGGGCGCTGACGGCAACGCGCTGTTCCGCCAGCCGGATCTGCGCGAAATGCGTGACCAGTCTCAGGAAGATCCGCGTGAAGCGCAGGCGGCGCAGTGGGAACTGAACTACGTCGCGCTGGACGGCAACATCGGTTGCATGGTGAACGGCGCGGGCCTGGCGATGGGCACTATGGACATCGTTAAGCTGCATGGCGGCGAACCGGCTAACTTCCTTGACGTGGGCGGCGGCGCAACCAAAGAGCGCGTCACCGAAGCGTTTAAAATTATCCTCTCGGATGACAACGTGAAAGCGGTTCTGGTTAACATCTTCGGCGGTATCGTCCGTTGTGACCTGATTGCCGACGGTATCATCGGCGCGGTGGAAGAAGTGGGCGTGAACGTTCCGGTGGTGGTGCGTCTGGAAGGCAACAACGCCGAACTCGGCGCGAAGAAACTGGCTGACAGTGGCCTGAATATTATTGCAGCGAAAAGTCTGACGGATGCAGCTCAGCAGGTTGTTGCCGCAGTGGAGGGGAAATAATGTCCGTTTTAATTAATAAAGATACCAAGGTTATCTGTCAGGGCTTCACCGGTAGCCAGGGGACTTTCCACTCCGAACAGGCGATTGCTTACGGTACGCAAATGGTCGGCGGCGTAACGCCGGGCAAAGGCGGCACCACGCATCTGGGTCTGCCGGTGTTCAACACCGTGCGCGAAGCAGTAGAAGCTACCGGTGCGACCGCATCCGTTATCTACGTCCCGGCGCCGTTCTGCAAAGACTCCATCCTGGAAGCGATCGATGCAGGCATCAAACTGATTATCACCATCACCGAAGGTATTCCGACTCTGGATATGCTGACCGTGAAAGTGAAGCTGGACGAAGCAGGCGTACGCATGATCGGCCCGAACTGCCCAGGTGTGATCACCCCGGGCGAATGCAAAATCGGCATCATGCCGGGTCACATTCATAAGCCGGGTAAAGTGGGTATCGTTTCCCGTTCCGGTACCCTGACCTATGAAGCGGTTAAGCAGACCACCGACTACGGTTTCGGCCAGTCTACCTGTGTCGGTATCGGCGGCGACCCGATCCCGGGCTCTAACTTCATCGACATCCTGAAACTGTTCCAGGAAGATCCGCAGACTGAAGCGATCGTGATGATCGGTGAGATCGGCGGCAGCGCGGAAGAAGAAGCGGCGGCTTACATTAAAGACCACGTGACCAAGCCGGTTGTTGGCTATATCGCGGGTGTTACCGCGCCGAAAGGCAAGCGTATGGGCCACGCTGGCGCCATCATTGCCGGTGGTAAAGGTACTGCGGATGAAAAATTCGCCGCGCTGGAAGCCGCAGGCGTGAAAACCGTTCGCAGCCTGGCCGATATCGGCGAAGCGCTGAAAGCAATTATAAAATAAAACTTGCTGTTCCTGCGGGAACAGATAAATGTCCGTTTTCGACATGGTTGGCCACCTTTACGGTGGCCTTTTTTATGGCTTTATTGTTTGTGGCAAAGTACGGGTGAAGCATCCGGGATATAAAATTATTGGCTTTGTAAATATTGAACTATAGGAAAGTGATGACTCATTAAAAAAACATGGTGGAGTCTAAAAATAATTGATAATAACCGTCTGGCAGCGGCAGTAAATTTACTCAGTTTGCCGGTTAACTCTTTTGCAGCAAATACAGATGCTGTCTTAGTGAAAGACCTGCCGACCTCATCGGAGACGGATTATGCGCTTTCCGCCATGAAAAAAACGCATTGCAGCATTACACTATGTTGACGCTAACCTCTATAGTAAATTGACGCTTGACTCTGTGGCCGCGCATGTTTGCCTGAGCGCGAACTACACGTCTCCTCAGATGTATCGCGCTTACACAGACTGCTTGTTTAATGGCAGAATAAAACAGCTATTTTAATCATAAGAGTACCAGCATTATTTCCCTGAAGTATTAAAGATATCGTTTAATAAATCATATGAACTTTTTCTGGTTAAAAGAGGTTAACTTTAAAAATTATTAAGAACTTATTGACACTATTCGTTCGTGATTAATCATGTCTAAAGGGTATTTATGGCTGCGAATAAACAGAATTATCACTATGAGTGACGTAGAAATTGAGGGTAAATCAGTGAAGGTGATAACAGAATCTTCGCTATAATAATTATAGAGAGGTAAATACGGTGTTGTTGAAATAAAGAAAAAGTAGCGAATAAAATGTTTGTTTGATCCTGGCTATCTGGAAGGCTTATTAGCGATAATTAAGGCGATAACCTGGCAAGATGAGCCTGGCCATTAGTCGTCGGGAAAGGGAAGTTGGGGCAGGGTAATCCCGGTGGGATGATGGCGCGTGTGCAATGAGATAGTTTCTTTGCGGTGTTAATTATAAGTAAAATAAAAATAGACTAAATGTATAAAATAATAAGTGTTGATAATCTGCAGAAAAAATCTGTGAGCTATTTAGCAATAATTGAACATCAATGTGGAATGTTTTTTACTGGATGCGGGGCAGTAAAAAACGCACAAAATGTTTAGCCTTATCGAATAAGCCTCTTTTTACAGGGGGTTTGAAATTACTCTTTGCAAAAACAAAAAGTTAACAAAAAATTCACCATGCATTCAATGAATAAACATTATTAACATTAACTTCAAAAATTGATTTTAATCAATATTTAAATGTTGGAAAAGAGCATCAAAACTGGTTAAATTGTCCGTGATCAAATTCCCTGAAAAGCGATAGATTAGCCATAAATTGATCGCTGTCGAAAAAAGCAAATCTGACCCACTAAAAACCTGTTTATTGTAAGGGTTTTACGGCGTAATATATTTGCGGGATCAATTTGGGTTTTTTATTAACATGTTTGTAACTTTTCATCATTACTGTTTCCTTCCCGAGGGGATAGTACGATGGAAGGCCGCAAATAAATTTGTATTGGGGCATGCGTGTGACCCTTTCTAACGGGGTTCACTCTCGGAGTCTTCATGCGATGAGCAAGGAGTCATGATGTTAGATATAGTCGAACTGTCGCGCTTACAGTTTGCCTTGACCGCGATGTACCACTTCCTGTTTGTGCCGCTAACGCTCGGTATGGCGTTCCTGCTGGCCATTATGGAAACGGTATACGTCCTTTCCGGCAAACAGATTTATAAAGATATGACCAAGTTCTGGGGCAAGTTGTTTGGTATCAACTTTGCTCTGGGTGTGGCTACCGGTTTGACCATGGAGTTCCAGTTCGGGACAAACTGGTCGTACTACTCCCACTATGTTGGGGACATCTTCGGTGCGCCGCTGGCCATCGAAGGTTTGATGGCCTTCTTCCTCGAATCCACCTTTGTAGGTCTGTTCTTCTTCGGCTGGGATCGTCTGAGTAAAGTTCAGCATATGTGCGTCACCTGGCTGGTGGCTCTGGGGTCCAACCTCTCCGCGTTGTGGATTCTGGTAGCGAACGGCTGGATGCAAAACCCAATCGCTGCGGATTTCAATTTCGAAACCATGCGTATGGAAATGGTGAGCTTCTCTGAACTGGTGCTGAACCCGGTAGCACAGGTGAAATTTGTTCACACTGTGGCGTCCGGCTATGTCACCGGCGCGATGTTCATCCTCGGTATCAGCGCTTACTACATGCTGAAAGGTCGTGACTTCGCCTTTGCTAAACGCTCCTTTGCTATTGCTGCCAGCTTCGGTATGGCTGCCGTACTGTCCGTTATCGTACTCGGTGACGAATCCGGTTACGAAATGGGCGACGTGCAGAAAACCAAGCTCGCTGCGATTGAAGCAGAATGGGAAACGCAACCTGCTCCGGCCTCTTTTACCCTGTTCGGCATTCCTGACCAGGACAAACAGGAAAACCATCTGGCGATTCAGATCCCTTATGCGCTCGGCATTATCGCTACGCGTTCCGTGGACACGCCGGTTATTGGTCTGAAAGATCTCATGGTTCAGCATGAAGAGCGTATCCGTAACGGGATGAAAGCCTATGAACTGCTGGAGCAGCTGCGCGCCGGTTCTACCGACCAGGCCGTTCGCGACCAGTTTAACAGCATGAAGAAAGATCTCGGTTACGGCCTGCTGCTGAAACGCTATACGCCTAATGTGACTGACGCGACCGAAGCGCAGATCCAGCAAGCGACGAAAGATTCCATTCCTCGCGTTGCGCCGCTGTACTTCGCTTTCCGTATCATGGTGGCGTGCGGCTTCCTGCTGCTGGCGATCATCGCACTTTCCTTCTGGAGCGTGATTCGTAACCGCATCGGTGAGAAAAAATGGCTGTTGCGCGCGGCGCTGTACGGTATTCCACTGCCGTGGATTGCGGTTGAAGCAGGTTGGTTCGTCGCCGAGTATGGTCGTCAGCCGTGGGCGATCGGCGAAGTGTTGCCGACAGCCGTGGCGAACTCATCGCTGACCGTGGGCGATCTGCTGTTCTCCATGTTCCTGATTTGCGGCCTGTATACCCTGTTCCTGGTGGCAGAATTGTTCCTGATGTTCAAATTTGCACGCCTTGGCCCAAGCAGCCTGAAAACCGGTCGCTATCACTTTGAGCAGTCCACCGTGACTTCTCAGCCGGCACGCTAAGACAGGAGTCGTCAAATGATCGATTATGAAGTACTACGTTTTATCTGGTGGCTGCTGGTTGGCATTTTGCTAATTGGTTTCGCTGTCACCGATGGGTTCGACATGGGGGTGGGGATGCTCACCCGTTTCCTCGGTCGTAACGACACCGAACGTCGAATTATGATTAACTCTATCGCCCCGCACTGGGACGGTAACCAGGTGTGGTTGATCACCGCGGGCGGTGCGTTGTTTGCTGCCTGGCCGATGGTTTACGCCGCGGCGTTCTCCGGTTTCTATGTAGCGATGATCCTGGTGCTGGCGTCTTTGTTCTTCCGTCCGGTCGGTTTTGATTACCGTTCCAAGATTGAAGACCCGCGCTGGCGCAACATGTGGGACTGGGGCGTGTTCATCGGTAGCTTTGTGCCGCCGCTGGTGATTGGCGTGGCCTTTGGCAACCTGTTGCAGGGCGTACCGTTCCACGTGGATGAGTATCTGCGTCTGTACTACACCGGTAACTTCTTCCAGTTGCTGAACCCGTTTGGTCTGCTGGCGGGTATCGTAAGCGTAGGGATGATCATCACGCAGGGGGCGACTTACCTGCAAATGCGTACCGTTGGCGAACTGCACCTGCGCGCGCGCGCCACCTCGCAGATTGCGGCGTTGGTGACATTAGTGTGCTTTGCGCTGGCGGGCGTTTGGGTAATGTATGGTATTGATGGTTATGTCGTGACATCCGCGATTGATCATCATGCCGCCTCTAACCCGCTGACTAAAGAAGTGGCGCGTGAAGCTGGCGCCTGGCTGGTGAACTTTAATAATGCTCCGATCCTGTGGTTAGTTCCGGCTCTGGGTGTGGTTCTGCCGCTGCTGACTATCCTGACTTCCCGTATGGAGAAAGGCGCGTGGGCATTCCTGTTCTCTTCGCTGACCCTGGCCTGCATTATTCTGACGGCGGGTATCGCTATGTTCCCATTTGTGATGCCGTCCAGCACGATGATGAATGCCAGCCTGACCATGTGGGATGCGACATCCAGCCAGATGACGCTGAACCTGATGACCTGGGTTGCGGCGGTGTTCGTACCGATCATTCTGATCTACACCTGCTGGTGTTACTGGAAAATGTTCGGTCGTATCACTAAAGAACATATTGAAAGCAACACCCACTCTCTGTACTAAGTAAGGAGCTTAAAATGTGGTATTTCGCATGGATTCTGGGAACGCTTCTTGCCTGTGCATTCGGGATCATTACCGCCCTGGCGCTTGAGCATGTTGAAGCGGGTAAAACCGGTCAAGAAGAAAGCTAATGATTCATATTGTCGCTATGCAATATACAAAATCATTTAAGTTGCATCGCGGCGGCAAGGCTGCGAATCCCCAGGAGCTTACATCAGTAAGTGACTGGGGTGAGCAGCCGCAGCCAACAAAGAGGCAGCTTAGAGGATGAAGTATATTTATGCGGTAATGGACAAGCGCCCCTTAAGGGCGCTTTCCTTCGTGATGGCGATAGTGCTGGCAGGATGTATGTTCTGGGACCCGTCACGGTTTGCCGCCAGGACCAGCACGCTTGAAATCTGGCACGGATTATTGCTGATGTGGGCGGTTTGCGCAGGCATAATCCACGGTGTGGGTTTTCGCCCTGAATCCGTACACTGGCAAGGGATTTTTTGTCCGCTCCTTGCGGATATCGTCCTTATCGTCGGCCTGATTTTCTTCTTCTTGTGAATAAGAAACCTCCTTAAAAATATAGGGGCTTGCATAAGCCCATATATTTTTACTCTCCCTTAACTTCCCCCCATTCCCAAGCCTCATTCCCACGCGTATAGTAGCAACGTTTAAAAGCTCTACTTTTGTTGCATTACCGGGATGTAAAGTGAATACAAGGCGATATACAACGGCATTCTTGAGGCATTACGGCGGCAAGCGGATGACGCCAACAAAGAGGCTGCAGGGATGAATAAGTATATGTTTCGATGGCCAATTCGAGTTTATTACGAAGACACGGACGCCGGCGGTGTGGTTTATCACGCCAGCTATGTCGCTTTTTATGAAAGAGCGCGCACGGAGATGCTGCGTCACCATCACTTCAGCCAACAGGTGCTGCTGGCGGAGCGGGTCGCCTTTGTGGTGCGCAAGATGACGCTGGAATACTATGCGCCTGCGCGGCTCGACGATATGCTTGAAGTTCAAACAGAAATTACGTCAATGCGTGGCACCGCTTTGGTTTTCACGCAACGCATTGTCAACGCAGAGAACACGCTGCTAAATGAAGCAGAGGTTCTGATTGTTTGCGTTGATCCACTCAAAATGAAGCCTCGTGCGCTTCCTAAGTCTATTGTCGCGGAGTTTAAGCAGTGACTGACATGAATATCCTTGATTTGTTCCTGAAGGCAAGCCTTCTGGTTAAACTTATCATGTTGATTTTGATTGGTTTTTCAATAGCATCCTGGGCCATCATTATCCAGCGAACGCGTATCCTGAACGCCGCTGCGCGTGAGGCGGAAGCGTTTGAAGATAAATTCTGGTCCGGAATCGAACTATCGCGTCTGTACCAGGAAAGCCAGGGGAGACGCGATAGCCTGTCGGGCTCGGAACAAATTTTTTATAGCGGGTTCAAAGAGTTTGTCCGGCTCCATCGCGCCAACAGCCATGCGCCGGAGGCAGTGGTAGAGGGGGCGTCGCGTGCGATGCGCATCTCCATGAACCGAGAGCTGGAAACGCTGGAAACGCATATCCCGTTTCTTGGCACGGTAGGCTCTATCAGTCCTTATATCGGCCTGTTTGGCACCGTATGGGGGATTATGCATGCGTTTATCGCCCTGGGCGCGGTGAAACAGGCGACTCTGCAAATGGTTGCGCCGGGTATTGCCGAAGCATTGATTGCCACGGCGATTGGTCTGTTTGCCGCTATCCCTGCGGTTATGGCTTACAACCGACTGAATCAGCGCGTGAACAAGCTGGAACTGAATTACGACAACTTTATGGAAGAGTTCACCGCGATTCTGCACCGCCAGGCGTTTACCGTAAGCGAAAGCAACAAGGGGTAAGCCATGGCCAGAACGCGTGGACGAGGTCGTCGCGAACTTAAGTCCGAAATCAATATTGTACCGCTACTCGACGTACTGTTGGTGTTGCTGCTGATCTTTATGGCAACCGCGCCGATCATTACCCAGAGCGTGGAGGTCGACTTGCCGGAGGCGAATCAGTCGCAGGCGGTCAGTAGTAACGACGATCCACCGGTCATTATTGAGGTTTCCGGAGTAGGGCAATACAGCGTAGTGGTTGATAAAGATCGAATGGATCAACTGCCGTCTGAACAGGTGATCGCAGAAGTAAAGCGTCATCTGCAGGCTAATCCGAAAACAGTCTTTTTAATCGGCGGCGCGAAAGAGGTGCCGTACGATGAAATAATTAAAGCGCTGAACTTGTTACACAGCGCGGGCGTAAAATCGGTTGGCTTAATGACGCAGCCAATCTGAAGTCTGCGTCCCGTTGGCTTGAAAGACGGCGAGTAACAGGCGAACAGTTTTTTGGGAACCGAGAGTGTCAAAGGCAACCGAACAAAACGACAAGCTCAAACGGGCGATAATTATTTCAGCCGTGCTGCATATCATCTTATTTGCAGTGCTGATCTGGAGTTCGTTTGATGAGCATATAGAGGCTTCTGCCGGCGGCGGCGGTGGTTCCGCTATCGACGCGGTGATGGTCGATCCTGGCGCCGTTGTGCAGCAGTACAACCGTCAGCAGGATCAACAGGCCAGCGCCAGACGCGCGGAAGAAGAGCGTAAAAAGCTGCAACAGCAGCAAGCAGAGGAGCTGCAGCAGAAGCAGGCTGCCGAACAGGAGCGGTTGAAACAACTTGAGAAAGAACGTTTAGCGGCTCAGGAGCAGCAAAAGCAGGCTGAAGAAGCGGCAAAACTGGCGCAACAGCAGCAGCAACAGGCCGAAGAAGCGGCGAAAGCGGCGGCGGACGCGAAGAAGAAAGCGGAGGCCGAGGCGGCGAAAGCGGCGGCGGACGCGAAGAAGAAAGCAGAGGCCGAGGCGGTAAAAGCGGCAGCGGACGCGAAGAAGAAAGCGGAAGCCGAAGCGGCGAAAGCAGCGGCGGAGGCGAAGAAGAAAGCGGAGGCCGAAGCGGCGAAAGCAGCGGCGGACGCTAAGAAGAAAGCGGATGCCGAGGCGGCGAAAGCAGCGGCGGAGGCGAAGAAGAAAGCGGATGCCGAGGCGGCGAAAGCAGCGGCGGAGGCGAAGAAGAAAGCGGATGCCGCGGCGGCGAAAGCAGCGGCGGACGCTAAGAAGAAAGCGGCTGCCGAAAAAGCGGCCGCCGCAGAAGGCGTCGACGATCTGCTTGGCGATCTCAGCTCGGGTAAGAATGCGCCGAAAACCGGCGGCGGCGCGAAAGGGAATGGCCAGCCATCGAAAGATAGCGGTACATCGGGCGCTAACGGTGGGGCGACAGGCGCTGATATCAGCGCCTACGCGAAACAGATTCAGGTCGCCATTCAGAGCCGTCTGTATGATGCGAGCCTGTATCAGGGCAAACAATGTGTCTTGCATATTAGCCTGGCGCCGGATGGCTCATTAAAAAGCATTACGTCTGAGGGCGGCGATCCGGCGCTTTGTCAGGCGGCGTTAATGGCGGCAAAAACCGCGAAAATTCCTAAACCGCCAAGCCAGGCTGTTTATGAGAAAATAAAGGATGCCAAACTAGACTTTAAACTGTAGATACTTTTCTTTATGGAAGTTGGAGCGGTTGAGTTGTTACTGGTCCTGGTGGTTTTGTGTATTTGAGTTTGTTAACATTCTGCTAAATTATCGTGGGTCGCAGGCCCAGGTATGGGAGATATGATGAAGCAGGCATTACGAGTAGCATTTGGTTTTCTGATGCTGTGGGCGGCAGTGCTGCACGCAGAAGTCCGTATCGAGATCACCCAGGGGGTGGACTCGGCGCGACCGATTGGCGTTGTGCCTTTTAAATGGGCCGGGCCGGGCGCTGCGCCTGAAGATATCGGCGGCATCGTGGCGGCAGATTTACGCAATAGCGGTAAATTTAATCCGCTAGACCGGTCCCGACTGCCGCAGCAGCCGGCCACCGCTCAGGAAGTTCAGCCTACCGCATGGTCTGCGCTGGGTATTGATGCCGTCGTCGTTGGGCAGGTAACGCCGAATCCGGACGGTTCCTACAATGTTGCTTATCAGCTGGTTGACACTGGCGGCGCGCCGGGGACTGTACTGGCGCAAAACTCTTATAAAGTGAACAAGCAGTGGCTGCGTTATGCAGGTCATACCGCCAGTGACGAAGTCTTTGAAAAACTGACGGGCATTAAGGGCGCGTTCCGTACTCGTATCGCCTATGTGGTACAGACTAATGGCGGTCAGTTCCCGTATGAACTGCGTGTGTCGGATTACGATGGTTACAATCAGTTTGTGGTGCACCGTTCTCCGCAGCCGTTGATGTCTCCGGCGTGGTCTCCGGACGGCTCAAAACTGGCTTACGTGACATTTGAAAGCGGTCGCTCCGCGCTGGTTATCCAGACGCTGGCAAACGGCGCAGTGCGTCAGGTTGCGTCCTTCCCGCGTCACAACGGCGCGCCGGCCTTCTCGCCGGATGGGACGAAACTGGCGTTCGCGTTATCGAAAACCGGAAGTCTGAACCTGTACGTCATGGATCTCGCCTCCGGCCAGATTCGTCAGATAACGGACGGGCGTAGCAACAATACGGAGCCGACCTGGTTCCCGGACAGCCAGACTCTGGCCTTTACCTCTGACCAGGCTGGACGTCCGCAAGTGTATAAAATGAACATTAACGGCGGTGCGGCGCAGCGTATTACCTGGGAAGGTTCGCAAAACCAGGATGCGGATGTCAGCAGCGACGGTAAATTTATGGTAATGGTAAGCTCAAATAACGGGCAGCAGCACATTGCCAAACAAGATCTGGTGACGGGTGGCGTACAGGTTCTGTCGTCAACGTTCCTGGATGAAACGCCAAGTCTGGCACCTAACGGCACGATGGTAATCTACAGCTCTTCTCAGGGGATGGGATCTGTGCTGAATTTGGTTTCTACAGATGGGCGTTTCAAAGCGCGTCTTCCGGCAACTGATGGTCAGGTGAAATCGCCTGCCTGGTCGCCGTATCTGTGATAATAATTAATTGATTACTAAAGGAATTAAAGAAATGCAACTGAACAAAGTGCTGAAGGGCCTGATGATTGCCCTGCCTGTTATGGCAATCGCGGCATGTTCTTCCAACAAGAACGCCAGCAATGACGGTAGCGAAGGCGGCATGCTGAACGGCGCCGGCACGGGTATGGATTCGAACGGTAGCGGCAATATGTCGTCTGAAGAGCAAGCGCGTCTGCAGATGCAGCAGCTGCAGCAGAACAACATCGTTTACTTCGATCTCGACAAGTACGATATCCGTTCTGACTTCGCGGCAATGCTGGATGCGCACGCTAACTTCCTGCGTAGCAACCCGTCTTACAAAGTCACCGTAGAAGGTCACGCGGACGAACGTGGTACTCCGGAGTACAACATCTCCCTGGGTGAGCGTCGTGCGAACGCTGTTAAGATGTATCTGCAGGGTAAAGGCGTTTCCGCTGACCAGATCTCCATCGTTTCTTACGGTAAAGAAAAACCTGCCGTACTGGGCCACGACGAAGCGGCTTACGCTAAGAACCGTCGCGCTGTACTGGTTTACTAAGAGAATTGCATGAGCAGTAACTTCAGACATCACCTGTTGAGTCTGTCGTTACTGGTTGGCATAGCGGCCCCCTGGGCCGCTTTTGCTCAGGCGCCAATCAGTAGTGTCGGCTCAGGCTCGGTCGAAGACCGCGTCACTCAACTTGAGCGTATCTCTAACGCTCACAGCCAGCTTTTAACCCAACTTCAGCAGCAGCTCTCCGATAATCAGTCCGATATCGATTCTTTGCGCGGCCAAATCCAGGAAAATCAGTATCAACTGAATCAGGTGATGGAGCGCCAGAAGCAAATTATGCTGCAGCTGGGGAGCTTAAATAATGGCGGCGCAGCGCAGCCAGCGGCTGGCGACCAGAGCGGGACGGCAACCACTGCGACCCCCGCCCCGGATGCCGGTACGGCAACCTCAGGGGCGCCGGTACAAAGTGGCGATGCGAATACCGATTACAATGCGGCAATTGCGCTGGTGCAGGATAAGTCTCGCCAGGATGATGCGATTGTGGCGTTTCAGAACTTCATCAAGAAATACCCTGATTCTACTTATCAGCCGAACGCCAATTACTGGCTGGGCCAGTTGAATTACAACAAGGGTAAAAAAGATGATGCCGCCTATTATTTCGCCTCGGTAGTAAAAAACTATCCTAAGTCGCCGAAGGCTGCGGACGCGATGTACAAAGTTGGCGTTATCATGCAGGACAAAGGTGATACGGCAAAAGCGAAAGCGGTTTATCAGCAGGTGATTAACAAATATCCTGGCACTGATGGCGCGAAACAGGCGCAAAAGCGTCTTAACGCGATGTAATGCGTACCATGCGACCAGAAAACGCCTTTTTTCTGGTCGCGTCGTGCGATTCCTAAGCAGTTGAGCCCTCTGCGTCGAAATTTTTGTTGCGCTCAAATCTGAAATCAGTAATATATGCCGCCGTTGCCACGGGATATTAAACAACTCGAAAGCAACGTAAAAGTGGGTCGTTAGCTCAGTTGGTAGAGCAGTTGACTTTTAATCAATTGGTCGCAGGTTCGAATCCTGCACGACCCACCAATCGTTCGGTGGAAACGAGAATAAAGCGTGAAGGATAACGTTGCGTCAGCAACGGCCCGTAGGGCGAGGCAAAGCCGAGTCATCCTGCACAACCCACCACTAACTTCGGTTAGTCAGTAATATCCAGCGTAGTATCGGGTGATTAGCTCAGCTGGGAGAGCACCTCCCTTACAAGGAGGGGGTCGGCGGTTCGATCCCGTCATCACCCACCACTTGGGTCGTTAGCTCAGTTGGTAGAGCAGTTGACTTTTAATCAATTGGTCGCAGGTTCGAATCCTGCACGACCCACCAATTTAACATCAAACTCAGATGTTGAACGTGAAGGATAACGTTGCGTCAGCAACGGCCCGTAGGGCAGGGCGAAGCCGAGTCATCCTGCACGACCCACCATCTTTAGATGGTCCGAGTAAAATCTTTCAGGCAGCACCCGTATGGGTCGTTAGCTCAGTTGGTAGAGCAGTTGACTTTTAATCAATTGGTCGCAGGTTCGAATCCTGCACGACCCACCAATATACAAGGTGGTAACTGGTAGAGAACGTGAAGGATAATGTTGCTTTAGCAACGGCCCGAAGGGCGAGGCGAAGCCGAGTCATCCTGCACGACCCACCATCCTGAATGATTGAAGCAGTAACCCTTATCCAGGGGGTCGTTAGCTCAGTTGGTAGAGCAGTTGACTTTTAATCAATTGGTCGCAGGTTCGAATCCTGCACGACCCACCAATGTAAAAAAGCGCCCTAAAGGCGCTTTTTTGCTATCTGCGATATGGAAGATTCGAACCTGCCGCAGGTCCGGGTCTCACGCAGTGAGACAACGGAGCCGTTTACGGCGACGGCCCGAAGGGCGAGCGAAGCGAGTCATCCTGCACGACCCACCAATGTAAAAGAGGGCGCTGGCGGCGCCTTTTTGCTATCTGCAATATGGAAGATTCGAACCTGTCGCAGGTTCGGGTCTTGCCTGATGCGCTGCGCTTATCAGGCCTACAGACGGCACCGCTCACGTAGGCCAGATAAGACGTTACGCCGCCATCAGATACGGGGCTACGTAATTATTGTGACTTTCCTTATTGAATCAGCTATCTTGTTTAGCATATAAAACAAATTAACCGATTGTGGCGTTTATTACGCTTTCATTCGGTTGTTTCGTTAAGTCAGTAAAACGAGAAGCCACGATGAGCGTAATGTTTGACCCACAAGCCGCAATCTACCCGTTCCCGCCGAAACCAACGCCGTTGAACGACGATGAAAAGCAATTTTATCGTGAGAAAATCAAGCGGTTGCTCAAAGAGCGCAATGCCGTCATGGTGGCGCACTACTACACCGATCCGGAAATTCAACAGTTGGCAGAAGAAACCGGCGGCTGTATTTCCGACTCGCTGGAAATGGCTCGTTTCGGCGCGAAGCACGCCGCATCCACGCTACTGGTAGCGGGCGTACGGTTTATGGGGGAAACCGCCAAAATCCTCAGCCCGGAAAAAACCATTCTTATGCCTACCCTAGTGGCGGAATGTTCGCTGGATTTAGGCTGCCCAATAGACGAATTTAGCGCTTTTTGTGATGCGCATCCTGACAGAACCGTAGTGGTCTATGCTAACACCTCGGCTGCTGTTAAAGCGCGTGCGGACTGGGTTGTGACCTCCAGTATCGCCGTAGAACTGATTGAGCATCTGGATAGTTTGGGGGAAAAAATTATCTGGGCGCCGGACAGACACCTGGGGAATTACGTGCAAAAACAGACCGGGGCCGATGTACTGTGTTGGCAAGGGGCGTGTATCGTGCATGACGAGTTTAAAACCCAGGCGTTGACCCGTTTAAAAAAAATCTATCCCGATGCCGCTCTTCTGGTTCACCCTGAATCGCCGCAGTCCATTGTCGAGATGGCCGATGCGGTGGGCTCCACCAGTCAGCTTATTAAGGCGGCAAAAACGCTGCCGCACAGACAGCTTATTGTGGCGACCGATCGCGGCATCTTCTACAAAATGCAGCAGGCGGTGCCTGAAAAAGAGCTGCTTGAAGCGCCCACGGCTGGCGAGGGGGCGACCTGCCGTAGCTGCGCGCACTGTCCGTGGATGGCGATGAATGGCCTGAAAGCCATTGCTGAAGGGCTGGAGCAGGGAGGCGCGGCGCATGAAATACAGGTTGATGCGGCGCTACGCGAAGGCGCATTACTGCCGCTCAACCGGATGCTGGATTTTGCGGCTACACTTCGGGCGTAAAGACGGAAATCTTTGGGGGAGAGAATGGATTTTTTTAGTACGCACAATATACTGATTCATATTCCGATTGGCGCTGGCGGGTACGATCTCTCGTGGATCGAAGCGGTAGGAACCATCGCCGGCCTGCTCTGTATTTGGCTTGCCAGTCTGGAGAAGATCAGCAACTACTTTTTTGGACTGGTTAACGTCACCCTGTTTGCGATTATTTTCTTTCAGATCCAGCTTTATGCCAGCCTGTTGCTGCAACTCTTTTTCTTTGCCGCCAATATTTATGGCTGGTATGCGTGGTCGCGGCAAACAAAGGATAATCAAGCCGAGCTTAAAATCCGCTGGCTGCCGTTGCCAAAAGCAATGGCATGGCTGGCGATATGTGTGATAGTTATCGGTTTGATGACGCGATATATCGATCCCGTATTCGCCGTCCTGACGCGCGTGGCCGTCGCCATTATGCAGATGCTGGGGTTACAGGTGACAATGCCTGTACTGCAACCGGACGCTTTCCCGTTCTGGGACTCTTGCATGATGGTGCTGTCTATCGCGGCGATGATTCTGATGACACGCAAATATGTCGAAAACTGGCTCCTGTGGGTGGTAATCAACGTGATCAGTGTGGTGATTTTTGCTTTGCAGGGCGTCTATGCGATGTCGCTGGAATATCTGATCCTGACATTTATCGCCGTGAACGGTAGCCGCCTGTGGATAAACAGCGCGCGGGAGCGAGGATCGCGCGCGCTTTCCCGTTAATGGTGATGAACATGCCCGGATGGCGTCTGATTCAGATGACAGTCCGGGCCGTGACACACTTGATATTCCATCTGAATCGTGGCGTGCGCAATATGGTATTCGTGCATCAGGAAATCCTGGATACGTTCCAGCAGCGCATCATGGTCGTGTGGCGGAATGACCTGAGCGTGCAATGTCATGATCGGTTTTTCGCCGACCATCCAGACATGCACATGGTGTACGTTGCGGACTTCGGGGATTTCCCGGCTTAAATGGCGCTGTAAGGCATTAATATCCAGCGAAACCGGCGCGCCTTCCAGCAATTCGTTGACGCTATCTTTTAACAAACGCCAGGCGCTGCGTAGCACCAGTACCGAAACCAGAATAGAGAGAATCGGGTCCGCTGGCGTCCAGCCCGTCCAGATAATGATCAGCGCGGCGATTATTGCGCCGACGGAACCCAGCAAATCGCCCATCACATGTAGCGCGGCAGCGCGCACGTTCAGGTTTTTTTCATCGCTTCCCCGATGGAGAATCCAGAACGCAAACAGGTTCGCCAGCAGACCCGCGACCGCAATCACCATCATCAGATTGCCCGCCACCGGACGTGGCGTGTAAAAGCGCTCTATCGCTTCCCAGACAATGAGAAGGGTAATGACCACCAACGCAATGGCATTCACAAAAGCCGCCAGTGTGGTGAGTCTTAGCCAGCCAAAAGTGTGGCGAACAGTCGGGGGACGACGGGAAAATTGAACCGCCAGCAGCGCAAAGAGAAGGGCCGCCGCGTCGGTGAGCATATGTCCCGCATCCGCCAACAACGCCAGAGAGCCGGAGAGTATCCCGCCCACCACCTCAAGGAGCATAAATCCGGCAGTGACGATAAAGGCGAAAAGCAGGCGACGAGCATTATTATCTTTCGGCAGGTGTGAATCGGCATGAGAGTGTGAGTGCGCCATAACGTCATTCCTTTGTTATTCTCATCAATACTGTAGACATCATACTGATTTTTCGCTGACAAAATAAAAAGGAGAGCGAAAGCTCTCCCGTTATCAGACTTTTTTCTGCATTACTGTGTGGTACCGTCGGTTTTGGTATTCACGTCATTATTGACGCCATTACCGGTTTCCACTTTTTTATTAATATCCGGGCAGCGACCGTCTTTACACATGGTATTTTTATGCTCTTCATCCTTGGTCATTCCGTCATGATTCATGGTTGAACCGTCTGGATGCTGCATCGTGCTGTTAGTATTGCCGTTGGTATTGATGTCGTTGTTATTCACATCATTCGGCGCTACATTCTGGCGGGCGTCCGGGGCAACCTGACCGGCATTTGCCGCCGAGTTCGCCTGGCCATTACTGGATTGCGCGTTAGATTCAGCAGCTAACGCTGCGCCGCTGGCAAGGCCGAGGGTAGCGGTGAGTAAAAGCGTAGTCAGTTTTGTCATTTTCATAAGATGCTCCTGTTATGGTGGATATGTCGGATAACCTCTTCCAACAGTGCACGTGTCAGTCAAATCCTCAAATAAGGGATAAAAAACGTTCGCCGCCGCGGGTTAACGCAGCAGAGAATCTTGCAATAATTCATAAACAGAGTGGTTACAGTTAAAAAGTGTAGGTTAGATCCCATTTTTCGCTACATTTGTGCGTTTTTTTCCTGAATTCCAGGATTATTCCGTTCAAAGTGTAAAAGCCCGTTTACACTATTTAATTGAAGAGATAGATTGGAGGGATTGCATTCATTGGGATAAGTACGGCAACACTGGAATAAACATGAATTATCAGAACGACGATTTACGCATTAAAGAAATCAACGAGTTATTACCTCCGGTCGCGCTGCTGGAAAAGTTTCCCGCTACGGAAAATGCAGCGAATACCGTTGCTCACGCGCGCAAAGCCATCCATAAAATTCTCAAAGGCAATGACGATCGTCTGCTGGTGGTGATCGGTCCTTGTTCAATTCATGATCCGGCAGCGGCGAAAGAGTATGCCGCCCGTTTGCTGGCGCTACGTGATGAGCTTCAAGGCGAGCTTGAAATTGTCATGCGTGTCTATTTTGAGAAACCGCGTACCACCGTCGGCTGGAAAGGGCTGATTAACGATCCGCATATGGATAACAGCTTCCAGATTAACGACGGTCTGCGTATTGCGCGCAAACTGCTGCTGGATATTAACGACAGCGGCCTGCCTGCCGCCGGCGAATTCCTCGATATGATCACGCCGCAATATCTGGCCGATCTGATGAGCTGGGGCGCCATTGGCGCGCGGACTACTGAATCCCAGGTTCATCGCGAACTGGCGTCTGGCCTCTCTTGTCCGGTCGGTTTTAAAAATGGTACTGATGGCACGATTAAAGTCGCCATTGACGCCATCAACGCCGCCGGCGCGCCGCATTGCTTCCTCTCCGTCACTAAATGGGGTCATTCGGCGATTGTGAATACCAGCGGCAACGGCGACTGCCATATCATTCTGCGCGGCGGTAAAGCGCCAAACTATAGCGCGCAACATGTTGCTGAGGTGAAAGAAGGCCTCATCAAAGCGGGACTGACGCCGCAGGTCATGATCGATTTCAGCCATGCCAACTCCTGTAAGCAATTTCAAAAGCAGATGGAGGTTTGCGCCGATGTCTGTCAGCAGATAGCAGGCGGTGAAAAAGCGATTATTGGCGTGATGGTAGAGAGTCATCTGGTGGAAGGAAACCAGAGTCTGGAAAGCGGTCAGCCGCTGACCTACGGTAAAAGCATTACTGACGCCTGTATTGGCTGGGAAGATACCGATGCGCTGCTTCGTCAGTTGTCGGCAGCGGTAAAAGCCCGTCGCGGCTAAGTTTAGTTTCTATCCTGTGGTGAAGTGCAGGATAGAAAACATATCGGTCCGGTAACAGCCTACCGGACCGATATTGCCAATATTAATGTATTATTCTTTGGCGTACTTAGGTACTTCCTGCTTCTGGAGAGTATTTCCTTCCGAATCAATTCCTACAATGACTCTATAGCGGTCAAAATATAACTTCTTAATGGATTCTGTTCCTAATTCTTCGTAGGCAACAATTTCTACTGATTTAACATGTTTTGTATTAATTGCAGACGCTCCTCCAATCCCGAGTAGCGAAACCCCACCGTATTTTTTACAAAGCTCAGCGACATAATCAGCACGATCGCCTTTGCCAAGAAACGCAGTTGCCCCTTGTTGAAACATCATTTCTACAAATGGGTCCATACGCGCGGCCGTTGTAGGACCGTTGGAGCCAATAGGTAAACCAGGTCTGGCAGGGCAGGGGCCAGCATAGTAAATCGTTTGGTTTTGAAAATCGACTGGTGATTTTTCTCCGTTACTAAGCGCTACTTCGATTTTTTTATGCGCGGCGTCACGGCAGGTGTAAGCAAATCCAGTGAGAAATAATATATCGCCGACCTTAAGAGTTTTCGCTTTCTCTTTAGTCAATGGTAATGTTAATTCCATCATAGCTTCTCCAGGTATTAAATGATTTCACTAGCGTGGCGGCTTGCATTACATTGGAAATTGATTGCGACTGGCAGTGCAGTGATATGGCAAGGATAGTAATCGACATGCACGCCTAACGCCGTAATACGCCCGCCCATACCTAAAGGGCCGATCCCTGTATTATTCACGGCCTCTAATAATTCAGCTTCGAGCTGGGCATAAAGTGGTTTAGCATTGAACTCACCAAGAGGGCGTAATAATGCTTTCTTAGCCATCCACGAACAGTGATCCATTGTACCGCCAACGCCGATACCAATAATATAAGGAGGGCATGGATTGCCTCCTACACGACGGACAGTTTCCAGAACAAAATCTTTTATACCATCAATACCATCGCCGGGAAGCAATGTTTTAAAAGTTCCCATATTTTCGCTACCGCCGCCCTTTGGCATAACGGTAATTGTCACTCGGTCACCATCAACAATTTCAGTATGTAAAATTGCAGGAGTATTATCATTAGTATTAATACGTTCTAATGGATCTGCAACCATGGATTTTCTTAAGTATCCATTTTCATAGCCCTGGCGAACACCCTGGTTCACCTGATCTTTAAGCGGCTTACCTTCCCAGCATACATGTTGTCCAATTTCCATTATAACGATACAAGTACCGGTATCATGGCAGCATGCAAGTTGTTCTTTTTTTGCATACTCTCCATTATCAATTAATATCTTAATGGTTTCCTTGCCGATCTTTGACTCTTCTTTATCATATGCTTTACGAAAAGAACACATGAGATTATCATCCAGTTCATAACAAGCTTTTTTTACAAGTTTTTCGATAACCGGAATGATAATTTCTGTATTTAATATACGACTCATACTCCCTCCAGTGCTATGTTGCATTGTTTTATCCATTGATCACATTTTCATGATATTCGTATTCATTGTAGGAAGGAAATATGTTATTTTTATTAAATGATAAATTTTATTTATAGTAGTGGAAAATAGATGGAAATTAGACAATTAGAATATTTTGTAAGCGCTTCTTTGTTAGGTAACTTAACCAGAGTTGCTGAGCGGCATTTTGTTTCTCAACCTAATATCACTATTGCTATTAAGAAGTTAGAGACTGAATTAGGGGTGACATTATTTGATAGAAAGAAAAATAAACTTGTCCTTACTGAGGAGGGCATGTTTTTCTTACAAAAAATTGAACCTATCCTTATTGCGTTAAAAAATAGCGTAGCGGAAATGAAAGATTATCGTAATGAAAATGGTGGCATAGTAACTTTGGGGATCCCACCGATGATAAGTTTGTTTCTTTTTTCACCGCTCTTCAAGCATTTCCGAGAGATTTATCCAGAGATGGAACTCTCTCTTGTTGAAGAGGGGACTTTTGGTTTACATGATAAACTTTCTGCTGGAGAGCTGGATCTTGCTATTGTTATTATTAATGACTGTCCAAAAGAATTAGTTACGGTACCATTAATGACTCAGCAGCACGTGGTATGTATGTCAGATAAACATCCTCTGGCAAAAAAGGATAGTATCGATTGGGAAGATCTACAATATGAGCCATTGATACTAATGAAAAAAGATTCCTGGCATAGAAAAACGATTATTGAAGAATGTACAAAGCGAGGAATTCATACACATATTTTTCTATCATCAAACAGGATTCAAACCAACATAGATCTGGTTGCTAAAAATGAAGGAATTTCTTTCATTTTGGACGCTGTCGATCTTAAAGCCGAAAAAGTAATAACCAAGGCCATGACTGAGCCGACTTATGTTACGATTGGTTTGGCCTGGAAGAAAGATAAATATTTATCATATGCAACCAGAGCGTTAATTAAATTCATTGAGGATTATATTAAAGAACATTTTACAATTAAATAATTATATTTGTTCTTCAACAAAAATTTCCCATAGCTCTTCGGCATCTGGAGGCATTCTCTTGGCTGGTCTATAAAGTCTTATTTCTATGGGTACCCATAAATTGCTTTCTTTTTCCGCTGCAGTAACAATAGTTTTAGCCTCTATATCTTGCCTGGCAAGGCTTTGAGGTATCCAGGCAACACCATCGCCAGATCTGACCATTGCCAATAGTGTTGCTGCCAGATCGGCCACAAAGGCAACATTTATATTATGGGTAATTCTGTTAATAGAAGCTGTATTTGCTATTATTCTTCCCAGACCTGATTGTGATGAAAAAGAAAGGTAAGGGAATTGAATCTTATTATTTATATTCCACAACGGTTTTAACGTTTCTGAGTCTGGTTTACTGAATGGAATTAATGTATCAAACCCAAGACGAATGCTCATAAAGTTATTTTTATTTAAATTTAGATGCATATGTGGGTGATGGTGACACAGCAAAAATTGTGAATCTCCCTGCCGCATCATTTTTTCGCACGCATTCAATGAGTCAGATAAAAGACGAAATGAACCAAATTTTGCAATTTTATCACTCTGTTTTAACAAATGCGGTACAAAAGAGAAAGACAAAGCATGCGTTGCTGAAAAAACAAGACTAGGTTGTTTATTACCTGCGGCCTCAAGGGTATCACTTTTCAATGTGTACAAGGAGTGGATCAGTTCGGGAAGCTGGTCTGTAAATACTTCTCCGGCCTTGGTAAGGGTGACTCCCCGTTTACTTCTTTCAAAAAGGGGCGTACCCACCCATTCTTCGAGAGATTGTATCCGACGACTAAATGCGGGTTGAGTCACATATCTTGAGGCAGACGCTTTTGAGAAATTCAACGTTTCTTTTAGAGCCAGACAGTCTTCGAGCCATGTTAGTTCGAGGTGATGCCGATATTGCATAAGCTGCAACCTTATTAGCATTGGATGAGTTTCATTTATATAAGTAGCATTATACACAGACAGATTTTAAGAGGAAATTATTTGATTAAACAGAAACAAAAGCAGTAAGAATATGTTATGCCTTTGTCGGGTAAGTGTTGTTATTTATGTGAGTGTATTCTTTCTCAATAGAAATTAATTAGATGTAATTTTAGTATAACATGTGATTTATGCTTGTTGCAGTTGTATTCATGACTGTAATGAGTTGTTTTTGTACCCTAATAATATAAGGACGTATACATGTCACCAGCGATTATTACTTTGTTGGTTTTAGTGGTTGCAATAATTATCTTTGTTAGCGATCGTCTTCCTATGGGATTAGTTGCATTTATGGTCCCAATGGCACTTTATTTTACCGGTGTTATCGATGCTAAGGATATTTTTGCTTCAATCGTAAATGCGAATGTTATTCTTATCGTCGCCATGTGTGTACTCGGTGCGGCATTTTTTAAAACAGGTTTGGCATGGCAATCAAGTAAAATTTTACTAAAATATGCTAAAACAGAAAGAAGCCTTAGTGTATTGATTTTTCTTATTGGTGGAGTTATGTCTGCCTTTGTTTCTAATAGCGGAACAGTTGCTGTGCTAATTCCTATTGTTTTAGGTATTGCCGCCAGTAGTCAGATTAAGCCTATTAAACTTCTTATGCCTCTGGTTTTTGGGGCAACAATCGGTGCTGATATTTCTATTATCGGTTCGCCAGGAAATCTGATTGCTAAAAATACTATTGAAACTTTTAGTAAGGGAAGTCTGTCGGTGCCATTTTTCGAATACGCTAAAATTGGTATTCCTTTGCTGATTGCATGCTCTATATTTCTCTATTTCTTCGGTTCAAAACTCATCGCAGATCGTGATGGAAATACACAATCTGATTCTCAAATGGATTATAGCCAAATTCCGGCCTGGCATAGAAATTTAACTTTAGCCGTTTTTATTCTGTCTATCGCTGGGATGGTGGCAACTGATTATATTAAGTTTCTGCCTCCAATGCATATTATTGCGTGTTGTGCGGCTATTGTTCTTGTATTTGCTGGCGTTTTGACACAAAAGGAAACTTTTAATTCTTTTGAAACACTAACTGTTTTCATGCTTGCGTTTATGATGCCTTTAGGAGCCGCGCTTAATTCTACTGGTGCTGGAGAAATGATTGCTAATGCCGTTATTTCAGTAACCGGAGATTCTGGCGTTATGATTATTATGGCATCATTGTGGATACTTACATGGGCTTTGACTCAAGTTATGAGTAACACTGCAGCATGTACGTTGTTATGCCCGGTAGGATGGACTATCGCACAGTCTATTGGCGCAGACCCTCGTGCAGTTGTTATTGCTGTTTTTATTGCGAGTAGTGTTGCTGTTTGTACCCCAATGGCTATTCCAGCAAACTCAATGATTATTGGCCCGGGGAATGTTAAATTTAAAGATTTTTTAAAACCCGGACTGGCGATTAGTTTGGTTTGTTTTATCGTTAGTATGATTTTACTACCGATATTTTATCCCTTCTATTAATGCCTGATATTACTTTTCTATTTTAGATTATTAAATTTGAGACTTTATTATGAATAGTTCGGTGCTATTAGGTGAAGGCTTCACTCTGATGTTCCTCGGCATGGGGTTCGTGCTGGCGTTTCTGTTCCTGCTGATTTTCGCCATCCGCGGCATGTCCGCCGCCGTCAACCGTTTCTTCCCTGAACCGGCTCCGGTGCCGAAGGCGGCACCTGCCGCCGCCGCGCCCGCTGACGACTTTGCCCGCCTCAAGCCGGTGATTGCCGCCGCTATCCACCACCATCGCCGCCTTAACCCTTAATTTACGGAGGAATCCATGACCATTGCCATTACCGATGTTGTCCTGCGCGACGCCCACCAGTCTCTGTTCGCCACCCGCCTGCGTCTTGACGATATGCTGCCGATTGCCGCTCAGCTCGACGACGTGGGCTACGGCTCGCTGGAGTGCTGGGGCGGCGCCACCTTTGACGCCTGCATCCGCTTTCTCGGCGAAGACCCGTGGGTCCGCCTGCGCGAGCTGAAAAAGGCCATGCCGAAGACCCCGCTGCAGATGCTGCTGCGCGGCCAGAACCTGCTCGGCTACCGCCACTACGCCGATGACGTGGTGGAGCGCTTCGTCGAACGCGCGGTGAAAAACGGCATGGACGTGTTCCGCGTCTTCGACGCCATGAACGACCCGCGCAATATGAAAGCCGCACTGCAGGCGGTGCGCAGCCACGGCGCGCACGCCCAGGGCACACTGAGCTATACCACCAGCCCGGCGCACACGCTGCAGATCTGGCTGGATTTAACGGAGCAACTGCTGGAAACCGGCGTTGACTCGATTGCCATCAAGGATATGTCCGGCATTCTTACACCGATGGCGGCGTATGAGCTGGTCAGCGAAATCAAAAAACGTTTTGAGGTGCGCCTGCACCTGCACTGTCATGCCACCACCGGGATGGCGGAGATGGCCCTGCTGAAGGCCATCGAGGCGGGCGTTGACGGCGTCGACACGGCGATTTCGTCCATGAGCGCCACCTACGGCCACCCGGCCACCGAAGCGCTGGTGGCGACGTTGGCAGGTACTGAGCATGACACCGGGCTGGATATCCTGAAGCTGGAAAATATCGCCGCGTACTTCCGCGAGGTGCGCAAAAAATACCATGCCTTTGAAGGCCAGCTGAAGGGCTACGACAGCCGTATTCTGGTGGCCCAGGTGCCGGGCGGAATGCTCACCAACCTGGAAAGCCAGCTGAAGCAGCAGAACGCGGCGGACAGGCTGGACCAGGTGCTGGCGGAAATCCCCCGCGTGCGCGAGGACCTCGGCTTTATCCCGCTGGTGACCCCCACCTCACAGATTGTCGGCACCCAGGCGGTGCTCAACGTCCTGACCGGCGAGCGCTACAAGACCATCGCGAAGGAAACCGCCGGGATACTGAAGGGCGAGTACGGCCACACGCCGGTGCCGGTGAACGCGGCACTGCAGGCCCGCGTGCTGGAAGGGGCTGCCCCGGTGACCTGCCGCCCGGCAGACCTGCTGAAGCCGGAGCTGGCTGAACTGGAAGCGGACGTCAGGCGCCAGGCGCAGGAGAAGGGCATCACTCTGGCGGGAAACGCCATCGACGACGTGCTCACCGTGGCGCTGTTCCCGCAAATCGGCCTCAAATTCCTCGAAAACCGCCACAACCCGGCGGCGTTTGAGCCACTGCCGCAGGCGGAAGCCGCTCAGCCGGTGGCAAAAGCAGAGAAGCCTGCCGCCTCCGGCGTCTATACCGTGGAAGTGGAAGGCAAAGCCTTTGTGGTGAAGGTCAGCGACGGCGGCGATATCAGCCAGCTTACTACGGCTGTTCCGGCGGCCTCTTCCGCACCGGTTCAGGCTGCCGCTCCGGCAGGCGCCGGCACCCCGGTCACCGCGCCGCTGGCGGGCAACATCTGGAAGGTGATTGCCACTGAAGGCCAGAGCGTGGCCGAAGGCGATGTGCTGCTGATTCTGGAAGCCATGAAGATGGAAACCGAAATCCGCGCCGCGCAGGCCGGGACGGTACGCGGTATCGCGGTGAAGTCCGGGGACGCGGTCTCCGTCGGCGACACCCTGATGACGCTGGCGTAAGGACGAGGAGCGGAAATGGAAAGTCTGAACGCCCTGCTTCAGGGCATGGGGCTGATGCACCTTGGCGCAGGCCAGGCCATCATGCTGCTGGTCAGCCTGCTGCTGCTGTGGCTGGCGATAGCGAAGAAGTTCGAGCCGTTACTGCTGCTGCCGATTGGCTTCGGCGGTCTGCTCTCCAACATCCCGGAAGCGGGCATGGCGCTGACCGCGCTGGAAAGCCTGCTGGCGCATCACGACGCCGGGCAGCTGGCGGTGATTGCCGCGAAGCTTAACTGCGCGCCGGACGTGCACGCCATTAAAGAGGCATTAGCGCTGGCGCTGCCGTCGGTGCAGAGCCAGATGGAGAACCTGGCGGTGGACATGGGCTACACGCCGGGGGTGCTGGCGCTGTTCTATAAAGTGGCGATTGGCTCCGGTGTCGCGCCGCTGGTCATCTTCATGGGCGTCGGCGCGATGACCGACTTCGGCCCGCTGCTGGCCAACCCGCGCACCCTGCTGCTGGGGGCGGCGGCGCAGTTCGGCATCTTCGCCACGGTGCTGGGGGCGCTGACGCTGAACTACTTCGGCCTGATTTCCTTCACCCTGCCGCAGGCGGCGGCCATCGGCATTATCGGCGGCGCGGACGGCCCGACGGCGATTTACCTGTCGGGCAAGCTGGCACCGGAGCTGCTGGGGGCCATCGCGGTGGCGGCGTACTCGTATATGGCGCTGGTGCCGCTGATCCAGCCGCCGATTATGCGCGCGCTGACCAGCGAGAAAGAGCGCAAAATCCGCATGGTGCAGCTGCGCACGGTGAGTAAGCGGGAAAAAATCCTCTTTCCGGTGGTGCTGCTCATGCTGGTGGCGCTGCTGCTGCCGGACGCCGCGCCGCTGCTGGGGATGTTCTGCTTTGGCAATCTGATGCGCGAAAGCGGCGTGGTGGAGCGTCTGAGCGACACGGTGCAGAACGGGCTGATTAATATCGTGACCATTTTCCTCGGGCTGTCGGTGGGCGCGAAGCTGGTGGCGGACAAGTTCCTGCAGCCGCAGACGCTGGGCATTCTGCTGCTGGGTGTGATTGCGTTCGGTATCGGGACGGCGGCCGGGGTGCTGATGGCGAAGCTGCTGAACCTGTGCAGTAAAAACAAAATCAACCCGCTTATCGGTTCGGCGGGGGTGTCGGCGGTGCCGATGGCGGCACGCGTATCGAACAAAGTGGGGCTGGAGTCGGACGCACAGAACTTCCTGCTGATGCACGCGATGGGCCCGAACGTGGCGGGGGTGATTGGCTCGGCGATAGCCGCCGGGGTGATGCTGAAGTACGTGCTGGCGATGTAAATCTGTTCCTTTCCCGGAGGCGGCGCGTTGCGCCTGTCCGGGCTACCGGATTGTATGGATCTGTAGCCCGGACAGATGCGCAGCATCGCCTCCGGGAATGTCCCATAAGGAGACTTTGATGAATGAAACCATAGCATTTCGTCCTGAAGGCCGGGCATCGATAAAAGATGTGGTTGTCAATTACACGCTGGCGTCGCTGGACGAGCTTGAACAACTGCACCCGGCGCTGAATCTGCTGGCGCACCCGTCAATCGTCCGTGGCAGCCATGATTTCTTTGTCCGTTGTTATGACGCGGGCGTACAGCATGCGCAGGCCGGGGCGGCTGAAACGGTAGCGGTTTTGCCTGATTCGCTGCCACAAGAACGGCAAAGGAGCGGGCTGCTGTGTGCCGCAGCAGGTCGTCTGGATGCCCTGCGCCAGCCGCTGACGCACAATCGTTTATGTGACCTGGCCAGTCAGTTCTGTGCTGGCATGGCAGATGTTGACAGCGAAACCCGCAGCGGTTTTTATACCGTGCGCAGCATATCGCTGCCGGTTTACCGGCGGCTGTTGCGGGATCAACATTCTCACGGTGTCTGCCTGCAGCAGGCTCTGCTGCACCTGCTGGCCTGGAAGAGCGATTCCCCCTGGGCGCGGCAGCAGGCGCAGCGGCTGCTCTGGCAGGGCGGCGTGCTGGGCGATAAAGGTGAGTTTGCGCTTATGACGCTGGATGATGAACTGCGAGAGCGCCAGATTGAGTGGCCCGGGCTGTGGTCGCTGCTGGCCGTCACCGGGTTTCTGGCGAAATTCCCTGCCGGACCGATATTTGCTGACTGAAAAATGAGGACTGCTGACAATTATCTGTTGTGTTGGTATTTCTGCGAGAGGCAGTTAGCGCTTTGCCTGACTTACGAAACGAGAATATCAACAGATTACGTACTTTTTGTAGGTCCGTGGTTGGAACATTGCCACCTGGTTACACGTTGTCAGCAGCCTCAAGCGTGGATGGCTCCACGCTTTTTTTGTCTATGGAAAACCCCCAGCCAGGCCCTGTGTCTTGATCAGGAGATCTGATCAAGAGACAGGGCTATGCCGGAGGATGTTTATTGGAAACCGGTGAGATGGGCCACCGTGTCATCAATCGAAATATAAATAAATATATAACGAAATAATTCGGCGCTATAATTCTCCTCTGATTAATAACGTAGCCCGAGCCATGACCTGTCAGGACAAATCACTTTTAGCCCCCGCTCTCGCTTCCACGCCCGTCATTCCGCGCTATCGCCAGATCATACGCAAACGGGCTGTGCTCATGTTAGCTATTGCGTTGGCGATGATGGCTTCACTGATGGTGGATGTAACCTGTGGGTCTTCGGGTTTACCGCTCAGTGCGCTATGGCAGGCGCTTTTTCAACCGGAAAAGGTGAATGCGGGCATACACGTTATTGTCTGGGATATTCGTTTACCCTATGCCCTGATGGCGCTGCTGGTAGGCATGGCGTTAGGGTTAGCGGGCGCCGAAATGCAAACCATTTTAAATAATCCGCTGGCGACGCCGTTTACCCTCGGCGTATCGTCCGCGGCGGCTTTTGGCGCTGCGCTGGCGATTGTGTTGGGGATCGGTATTCCCGGTATTCCTGCCGCCTGGTTTATCCCGGCCAATGCGTTCATCTTTGCGCTTTTATCCGCGTTACTCCTGGACGGTATTACCCGTTGGACAGGCGTCGCCGCATCCGGAGTGGTGTTGTTCGGTATTGCGCTGGTATTCACCTTTAACGCGTTGGTCGCCATTATGCAGTTTGTGGCTGATGAAGATACGCTGCAGGGGCTGGTATTCTGGACGATGGGGAGCCTGGTCCGTGCGTCGTGGGAAAAATTGGGCGTACTGGCCGTGGTGTTTATTGCTGTGCTTTTTTGCGCGTTACGAAGCGCCTGGCAACTCACGGCATTACGTCTGGGCGAAGAGAGGGCGATGAGCTTTGGGGTTCATGTCCGCCGTTTACGCCTGCTGTCATTGTTGCGTATCAGCTTGTTATCAGCGCTGGCGGTAGCTTTCGTCGGGCCGATTGGTTTTATTGGTCTCGTTGCGCCGCACATTGCGCGAATACTTTTGGGGGAAGATCACCGTTTCTACCTTCCGGGCAGCGTGCTGATAGGCGGGCTGGTGTTATCGCTGGCCTCTATTGCGGCGAAAAATAGTATTCCGGGCGTCATGGTGCCGGTGGGGATTGTCACCTCGCTGGTCGGGGTTCCGTTCTTTTTAAGCATTGTATTGCGACATCGGGGGAGTCTCTGATGCGCGGGTTAATGCTCCGCTCATTTAGCGCCGGCTATTCCACTCAGCCGGTTATTGCAGATCTCAACGTTCCCTTACTGCCGCGCGGGAAAATTACCATTTTGCTGGGGCCGAACGGCTGTGGTAAATCGACGTTACTACGTTCGCTGGCCGGGCTGAATAACGCCGACGGCGAGGCGCTGCTTGATGGCGAAGATCTCATGTCGTTATCGTTTGCCGAGCGGGCGCAGAAAGTTGTGTTTTTGCCGCAGTCATTACCGCAGGGCGTACATCTGCATGTACTGGAGTCGATTATCGTGGTACTGCGGGCATCAGGCGGCAGAGACAATGCGCAGGGCAGAGCGCAGATACTGGCTATCCTTGAGCAATTGGGCATAACGCATCTGGCGTTGCAGTATCTCGACCAGCTTTCCGGCGGTCAGCGGCAGTTAGTGGGTCTGGCGCAATCGCTGATTCGTCGCCCTGAACTTCTGTTGCTGGATGAGCCGCTCAGCGCGCTGGATTTAAACTATCAGTTTCACGTAATGGATCTCGTGCGTCGGGATACCCAGGCGCAAAATAGGGTAACGATAGTCGTGGCGCATGACATTAATGTTGCACTGCGTCATGGTGACCATGTCCTGATGCTAAAAGACGGCAGGCTGGTCGCCAGCGGCGCGCCGGAGACGGTGATTACTGCGGAGCGTCTGGCTGAAGTGTACCGGGTACGAGGACGCGTGGAGCGCTGTTCGCAGGGTAAATTGCAGGTGGTGCTGGACGGCGTGATCGCTGTTTAAGACGTATTGCCTGATGGCGCTGCGCTTATCCGGCCTACCCATTGCTCGTAGGCCGGATAAGGCAGTTATACCGCCATCCGGCAAAGGTGATTACTTCGCTTTACCCTGATTCGCCACGGCAGCCGCTTTCGCAGCGATCTCGTCAGCGTTGCCCAGATAGTAATGTTTGATCGGCTTGAAGTTTTCGTCGAACTCATACACCAGCGGCACGCCGGTCGGGATGTTTAACTCAAGAATCTCATCTTCACTCATGTTATCCAGGTATTTCACCAGCGCACGCAATGAGTTACCGTGAGCGGCGATGATCACGCGCTCACCGCTCTTCATACGCGGCAGGATGGTGTCGTTCCAGTAAGGAATAACGCGGTCGATGGTCAGCGCCAGACTTTCGGTCAACGGCAGCTCTTTCTCGCTCAGTTTGGCATAACGTGGATCGTGACCCGGATAACGCTCATCATCTTTGGTCAGTTCCGGCGGCGTCACGGCAAAACCGCGGCGCCACTGTTTAACCTGCTCGTCACCATATTTTTCGGCCGTTTCCGCTTTATTCAGCCCCTGCAACGCGCCATAGTGACGTTCATTGAGTTTCCAGGATTTTTCCACCGGCAGCCACGCCTGATCCAGTTCATCCAGTACGTTCCACAGCGTATGGATAGCGCGTTTCAGTACGGAAGTGTAGGCAAAATCAAAGCTGAAACCTTCTTCTTTTAGCAGTTTACCCGCTGCTTTTGCTTCGCTTACGCCTTTTTCAGACAGGTCAACATCATACCAGCCGGTGAAACGGTTCTCTTTGTTCCATTGACTTTCACCGTGACGTACCAGAACCAGCTTAGTTACAGCCATACTCTCACTCCTATAAATCATATGTAATGATAATAATTCTCATTATATTGCCGCGAGGTGTTGGCGGCAATGCTTACGCATAACCATAGCGAAAATAGTGGCGCAGTGTAAGGTTCTTGTGAACTCAGAGTTGCGATTTTGTCTTTAAGTGGTGGAGGTTTGAGCAGGGCAATGGCGCGTAGGCCCGATAAGCTTGCGTCATCGGGCATGTAGCGGCATATCGTTAGAACGGAATAAACTGATACTCGGTCAGGCTGGCGTACTCCTCGCCAGGGCGAAGGATACAGTCAGGCTGCGGCCATTCAGGATGATTCGGGCTGTCCGGCAGCAGTTCGCTTTCCAGCGCCAGCCCTTGCCAGTCGGCATAAGGTTCCGGTCCGCGGGAAGGTGTACCCGCCAGATAATTGCCGGAATAAAACTGTAGCGCCGGGGCGGTGGTGTAAACCATCATTTGTAGCTTTCCATCCTGTGACCACAGACGGGCCGCCGGCTTTTTGCCATCACCCTGCGTCTGTAGCAGGAAAGCATGATCGTAGCCTTTAACCTTGCGCTGATCGTCATCGGCGAGAAACTCGCTGGCAATGACTTTTGGCATCCGGAAGTCAAACGAGGTATTGGCTACCGATTTTAGCCCCTGGCGTGGAATACCGGATTCATCTACCGGCAGATACTCATCCGCCAGAATTTGCAGCTTATGTTGGCGCACGTCGGTCCGATCGCCGTCCAGATTAAAATAGACGTGGTTGGTCAAATTCACCGGACAGGGTTTATCGACCGTTGCCCGGTAGGTGATGGAGATTCTATTGTCATCGGTCAGACGATATTGCGCCGTGGCGCAAAGATGGCCGGGAAAACCCTGGTCGCCGTCATCAGAGGTGAGCGCGAATAATACCTGGCGATCGTTCTGGTTCACAATTTGCCAGCGGCGCTTGTCAAAGCCTTCCGGTCCGCCGTGTAGCTGGTTCTCGCCCTGGCTTGGGCTTAACTGTACGGTTTCGCCGGCAAACGTATAGCGGCTATTGGCGATACGGTTCGCGTAACGGCCAATAGAGGCGCCGAGGAATGACGTCTGTTCAGGGTAGTGTTCCGGGCTGGCGCAGCCCAGCAATGCTTCCCGAACGCTGCCGTCAGACAGCGGAATACGGGCGGAAAGAAGAGTGGCTCCCCAGTCCATCAGCGTTACCACCATCCCTGCGCTGTTGCGCAGGGTTAGCAGGCGGTACGGTTGACCATCGGGGGCCAGTGCGGGCGTTTCATTTAGCACTGTCCTGCTCCTTGTGACGGTTTGCATACATAAAAGGTTTCTTTGATTCCGGTTTTCGCTTCGTACTGTTGCGCAACGGCCTGCCGAACAGCGGGAACCAGATCTTCCGGGATCAGCGCGACAACACAGCCGCCGAAGCCGCCGCCGGTCATGCGCACGCCGCCTTGATCGCCGATGGTCGCTTTGACAATGTCTACCAGCGTGTCTATCTGCGGGACGGTAATTTCGAAATCATCGCGCATTGAGGCATGGGACTCCGCCATCAGTTGGCCCATACGTTGCAAATCACCTTTCTCCAGCGCGCTTGCCGCTTCAACGGTGCGCGCATTTTCGCTCAATACATGGCGAACGCGTTTTGCGACTACCGGGTCCAGTTCGCTGGCAACGGCATTGAACGCCTCAAGGCTGACATCGCGCAGGGCCGGCTGCTGGAAGAAACGGGCGCCGGTTTCGCACTGTTCACGGCGGGTATTATACTCGCTGCCCACCAGCGTGCGCTTAAAGTTACTGTTGATGATCACCACGGCGACACCTTTCGGCATGGAAACCGCTTTGGCGCCGAGCGTACGGCAATCAATCAGCAACGCATGATCTTTTTTGCCGAGCGCAGAGATGAGCTGATCCATAATGCCGCAGTTACAGCCGACAAACTGGTTCTCGGCCTCTTGTCCGTTGAGCGCAATTTGCGCGCCGTCCAGCGGCAGGTGATAAAGCTGCTGGAAGACGGTGCCCACCGCCACTTCCAGCGAGGCGGAGGAGCTTAACCCGGCGCCCTGCGGCACATTGCCGCTGATGACCATATCCACGCCGCCAAACGCGTTGTTACGCTGTTGCAGGTGTTTCACTACGCCGCGCACATAGTTAGACCACTGCTGGCTATCGTGGGTCACGATCGGCGCATCCAGTGAAAATTCGTCCACCTGATTGTCGTAATCGGCGGCAATCACCCGTACGGTACGATCGTCGCGCGGCGCACAGCTAATTACGGTCTGGTAATCGATAGCGCAGGGCAGAACGAAACCATCATTGTAATCAGTGTGCTCGCCGATCAGGTTGACGCGGCCTGGCGCCTGAATCGTGTGGGTGGCAGGGTAGCCGAAAATTTCAGCAAACAGCGCGCGCGTTTTCTCTTTCAGATTCATTTTTATACTCCGGATTCGCGAAAATGGATGTCGCTGACCGCGCGCAGGCGTTCAGCCGCTTGTTCTGCGGTTAAATCACGCTGGGTTTCCGCCAGCATTTCATAGCCGACCATAAATTTACGGACGGTCGCAGAGCGCAGCAGCGGCGGATAAAAGTGCGCGTGCAACTGCCAGTGTGCGTTTTCTTCACCGTTAAACGGCGCGCCGTGCCAGCCCATTGAGTAGGGGAAGGAACACTGAAACAGGTTGTCATAACGACTGGTCAGCTTTTTCAACGCCAGCGCCAGAGAGTCGCGCTGCTCGTCGCTTAAATCGGTAATGCGCAGGACATGCGTTTTGGGTAACAGTAGCGTTTCGAACGGCCACGCCGCCCAGTAAGGCACCACCGCCAGCCAGTGTTCGGTTTCGACCACGGTGCGGCTGCCGTCCGCCAGTTCCCGCTGGACATAATCCACCAGCATTGGCGAACGCTGTTCGGCGAAATAGGCTTTTTGTAAACGATCTTCGCGTTCGGCCTCATTCGGCAGGAAGCTGTTGGCCCAGACCTGTCCATGCGGATGCGGGTTCGAACAGCCCATCGCCGCGCCTTTATTTTCAAAGACCTGCACCCACGGATAGGTTTTGCCTAACTCGGCGGTCTGCGTTTGCCAGGTTCTGACGATTTCCGTCAGCGCGGGCAGGCTCAACTCCGGCAGCGTTTTACTGTGATCGGGAGAAAAGCAGATCACGCGGCTGGTGCCGCGCGCGCTCTGACAGCGCATCAGCGGATCGTGGCTGTCCGGCGCATCCGGCGTATCGGCCATCAGCGCCGCGAAATCGTTAGTAAAGACGTAAGTCCCTTTGTAATCGGGATTTTTATCGCCGGTGACACGCGTATTGCCCGCACACAGGAAGCAGTCCGGATCGTGGGCCGGCAGCATTTGCTGAGACGGCGTTTCCTGCGCCCCCTGCCAGGGGCGTTTTGCGCGATGCGGCGAAACCAGAACCCACTGGCCGGTAAGCGGGTTATAACGGCGATGCGGATGATCGATGGGATTAAATGGGGTCATAACAACGTCCTTAATCTGGGTATCCCTGCGGATGGCGTGACTGCCAGTGCCAGGTGTCCTGCGCCATTTCGTCAAGCGTGCGGGTGACGCGCCAGTTCAGCTCGCGATCGGCTTTGCTGGCATCCGCCCAATACGCCGGGAGATCGCCGTCGCGACGCGGCGCGAAGTGGTAATTAATGGGTTTACCGCAGGCTTTACTAAAGGCGTTGACCACATCCAGGACGCTACTGCCGACACCCGCGCCGAGGTTATAAATATGTACGCCGGATTTGTCCGCCAGTTTTTCCATCGCCACGACGTGCCCGTCGGCTAAGTCCATAACGTGAATGTAATCGCGTACGCCGGTGCCATCCTCGGTCGGGTAATCATTGCCGAAAACGGCGAGCGATTCGCGACGACCCACGGCGACCTGGGCGATATAGGGCATCAGGTTATTCGGAATACCTTGCGGATCTTCTCCCATGTCGCCCGACGGGTGCGCGCCGACCGGGTTGAAATAACGCAGCAGCGCAATACTCCACTCCGGCTGGGCTTTTTGCAGATCGGTGAGGATCTGTTCTACCATCAATTTACTTTTGCCGTAGGGGCTTTGCGGCGTGCCGGTAGGAAAACTTTCGACGTAAGGAATTTTGGGCTGATCGCCATAAACGGTGGCGGAGGAGCTAAAAATAAGGTTTTTAACGTTGGCCGCACGCATGGCGCTGACCAACCGCAGCGTACCGTTGACGTTGTTGTCATAGTACTCCAGCGGCCTGGCGACCGATTCGCCGACGGCTTTCAGGCCGGCAAAGTGAATCACGGTATCAATCGCGTGATCGTGCAGAATTTCGGTTATAAGCGCTTCGTTGCGAATATCGCCTTCGACAAAGGTCGGGTGCTTACCGCCCAGACGTTCAATAACGGGCAGCACGCTGCGCTTGCTGTTGCAGAGGTTATCGAGGATGACGACGTCATGACCATTTTGCAGCAATTGTACGCAGGTATGACTTCCAATGTAACCGCTACCACCTGTAACCAATACTCTCATAATTCGCTCCGTTAAGCCTATGGTATGGAATAACCATAGCATAACAAAGATGCGAAAAGTGTGACATGTAATAAATTAGTGGAATCGTTTACACACTGGTGATTTTACGCATTTATATCAATTAAATGATTACAAATCATCTGGCTTGAGAATGCTTCTGCTTTTTATCCGAAAAAAAGGCGCGTTACGCGCCTGGGAATGAAACGGACGGGGCAGGAGCTGTCAGTCTTTTTTACGCGAGAGTAGCTTCCTGGCGAGCGCCCCGACAGCGACGACGCCGATGGCGGTCACTTTCCAGAACTTAAGCAGCGCGATACCGAGCATAGCAAGCAGACCTACTTTTTTGGCCGCGATACCGCCAATCAGCGCGGCGAGCCCATACTCCGCTATTTTGTCCGTTGATTCGTTGAAGTCAGCGTAGCGTTGTCCAGCGTTGAACTTGACGGAACTGAGAATTCTTTTCGCCAGAGGGATTTCGTGGTCAACAGAACCTCTGTCGGTCACCAGATTTAAAGAAAAATAGCCTTCACGTCCCAGCAGATAGGTGTTGTAGTTCACGCCTTGTTCATTCAGTGGTTCGTTGGTGCCGATATCATGGATGGCGGCGGACCAGATCAGACGATGATTGGTTGCATCGTAGGTAGGCTTCTCGATCCAGCCAATAATTTCTATCGGCTCAATGCCTTTTGCAATACGATCTTTATTCGCTTCTTTTGTGCCTTTGCGCAGGTTATCCATTAATTCATCGGCATCCCAATTTTTTGCATCATCATCTTTTACATAACCAGAATCATCATATTCGATAGAAATAAATCCATTCATTTCCTTTTTAAATACGAGGCCGTAAAAATATTCATCGTCAACATAGTTACCAATTTCACGCATAAATACCGCCGCTTCTTTTGCGGGTATCCAGGTAAATCCTTCCGGTAGATTAAGCGTGGCTTTATCACCTAAACTAATTTTTGTCGGACCCGCAACGGCGGCGCGACTCATGCCTTCAACAGCGACCTCAACGGCGGTTTTACGCGCTTCCTGCGCAGCGGTCGGCTTTTGCTCAGCATAACTGCCGGGGCAAAATAACATGGCTGCCAGTAAAAATAGTATTATTTGTGGAAAACGAAAAGCCATAATGAATCCCTTATATTCACATACGACATCATTGTCGAAAATTTCAGGATTATTATGACAATGAGGCGGTCAGCGATTCAAGAGATAGTAAGCTTATCGACCGTTATTATTATTCTTAATAAAAGGAGAGTGGTTCCAGAATGGCGCGCGGCGCCATTCTGATAATACATTTAATTATTGCATCGTCCGGAAACGTACTTATAACGTTCGCCATTTGGTACAAATTCCAGCCGGTGGGTAATACAGGCAGGCGCATCCTCTGCATGATGGGAAACGAACAGCAGTTGGGTCTCTCCCTGGCGAATTAATACATCTACAAAACGGCGTACCAGTTGGCGGTTCAGCGGATCCAACCCTTGCAGCGGCTCATCCAGAATCAACACTGTCGGATGTTTAACCAGCGCGCGCACGATTAGCGCCAGCCGCTGCTGTCCCCAGGAGAGACTGTGGAAGGGGGCATCCGCCGTACGCTTATCGATTCCCAGAATATCCAGCCACTGTTGCGCCAGTTTTCGTTGCCTGTCTGAAACAGCCTGGTAAATGCCGATAGAATCGAAATAGCCGGAGAGAATGACATTGCGTACCGTGGTACTGACGCGGTAATCCAGATGTAAACTGCTGCTGACGTAGCCGATATGTTTTTTGATATCCCAGATTGTTTCGCCGCTTCCTCGCCGCCGCCCGAACAGCGTAAGATCGTTGCTGTAGCCTTGCGGATGATCGCCAGTAATAAGGCTAAGCAGCGTAGACTTACCCGCTCCGTTAGGACCGACGATCTGCCAGTGTTCGCCCGGATTGACTCGCCAGCTTAGGTGGTGGAGGATAGGGCGATCGTTATACGAGACTACGCCATCGTTAAGTACGATCCGTGGTTCGCCATCGGGTAACGCATGGCGGGCGGAAGGTTCGTCCGGTTCGGGTAATTGTACGTCGGTCAGACGCTCGCTGTGCGCGAGTTGAGCGACCAACGCCCGTTGCAGTAACTCTGCCGTCGTTCCGGTCTCCGCCAGCGTACAGTCGGCAAGCACGCCGGCAAACTGCACGAAGTCCGGGATTTCATCAAAACGGTTGAGTACCAGCGCCAGGGTCATACCCGCCTGGTTCAACGCCGTCAGGCGTTGCGCCAGTTGTTGACGGGCGGTCACGTCAAGTCCGTCGAACGGTTCATCAAGGATTAATAACTCCGGCTCAGACATCAGCGCCTGACACAGCAGCGCTTTTCGCGTCTCGCCGGTAGAAAGGTATTTAAAACGCCTGTCGAGTAAAGCGAAAATGCCGAACTGCTGCGCCAGCATCGCACAGCGGGCAGGATGGTGAACATCATCCTGAATAATTTCCGCGGTAGTGCGCCCGGTATCGTCTTCGCCAGGACTGAGCATATCGGTGTTATTACGTTGCCACTCATCGCTGACCAGCTTTTGCAATTGTTCAAAGGACAGACGAGTAATGCGGGTAAACCGACACTGGCGCTCGCCTGTTAATAATGGCAGTTCACCCGCCAGCGCGCGGGCGAGCGCCGACTTCCCGCTCCCGTTAGCCCCAACGAATGCCCAGCTATCGCCCGCATTGAGCGTCAGCGAATCCAGATGAAGTGTTTTTGTATCGCTCAGACGAAACGTGCCTTGCGAAATTTGCAACGATGACATTTTGCATCCCATTTTTTGCAGCGATGAATGACAGGGATACGTCTTTCGGCAACGGATGTCAATGTGCTTAGCACAACGTTGCAATAATCACTCTGTCCGCATTAAACCAGGCAATCACGTCATCGCCTTCCTTTAACGTGGCGGCATCCGCAGTCGGTATCGTGGCGCACAGCGTCTGGCCGTCCGGCAGCGCCATCAACACTTCACACTGTTCCGCGCCGCGCTCGATATGGCTGATCGTTCCCGACAACTGATTGTCAGCGGCGCGCGCAACGGCTGCATCCCGGGTAATGCCAACCCACGGCGCTTTTAGCAGGATCAGCACTTCTTTACCTTCCTCCAGGCCGAGACGCTCGCCGCTTTGCGCCGTCAGCGCGACTTTGAGCCGCGTTTTGCCGTCGGCCAGCAGCACGTCGACATGCTGTTGCACCTGATCGCGATCGCGGGCGGTAATGGTGCCGAACCACTGATTTCGGGCGCTGGTTTGCAGTGAAAAGCGGGAGATAGCGGCCAGCAGACTGTCAAGCGGCAGGGCGTCATCGTCGCTTAACACATCGAACGCTTTTTGCTGAATTTGGCCCAGCAAATCGTAAAGCTGGATCAGACGCTGGCCATAGCGGGTTAATACCGCGCCGCCGCCGCCTTTGCCGCCCGTTGCGCGTTCAACCAGCATATGTTCGCTAAGCTGGTTCATGTCGTTTATCGCATCCCAGGCGCTCTTATAGCTGATTCCCGCGTCTTTCGCGCCCTGACTAATCGAGCCGGAAAGCGCAATGTGTTTCAGCAGAGAGATACGTCGGGGATCGGCAAAAAGCTTTTGCTGAAGTTTCAGGGTAAGAAGGATTTCGGCCTGCATAACCAGCTCCTGGTAAAAAGACTATTGTGACTGAAAAGCGCGTCAGCGCAAAGCCGACCGCACAAAAGGGGAGTGCTTTTCTGTGTGATGCGGTTAAAATACAAAAAGGACTATATCTGGAGTTGCCCATGTTAGAGTTATTAAAAAGTCTGGTATTCGCCGTCATCATGGTACCGGTAGTGATGGCCATCATCCTCGGTCTGATTTACGGTCTGGGTGAGGTGTTCAACATTTTTTCCGGTATCGGTCAGAAAGACCAGTCCAGACAGAACCGCTGATTTCCCCAAACGCCCGCTCAGTCGGGCGTTTTTGTTACTCAAGATCCTGCTTTTCCTGCCGATATTTTCTGTGTTTAATCGTTAATGGGTATGAATAACCGCTGGGAAACCCCTGAGATTATCGTTATATTATCGTTTACATAACGAAACGCACAAGGAGTTACAGATGGCGCATTCCTGGTTACGCCTGGTCGCAGGGGCGACATTATCTTTCGTCATCGCTGGTCATGCGCTGGCGGATGAAGGCAAGATCACCGTATTCGCCGCCGCGTCGCTAACGAACGCGATGCAAGACATTGCGGCAGAATATAAAAAAGAGAAAAATGTGGATGTGGTTTCCTCATTCGCCTCCTCTTCAACGCTGGCGCGCCAGATAGAAGCGGGCGCGCCGGCGGATCTGTTCATCTCTGCTGACCAGAAATGGATGGATTACGCAGCCGATAAAAAAGCGGTGGATACCACGACGCGCGAAACATTGCTTGGCAATAGCCTGGTGGTGGTAGCGCCGAAAGCCAGCGGGCAGAAACCGTTTACCATCGACAACAAAACGGACTGGATTCGTCTGCTGTACGGCGGGCGTCTGGCGGTGGGCGATCCGCAACACGTACCGGCGGGAATTTATGCCAAAGAAGCGCTGCAAAAGTTGGGCGCATGGCAAACGCTTGAACCGAAACTGGCGCCGGGCGAGGATGTGCGCGGCGCGTTGGCGCTGGTCGAACGTAACGAAGCGCCTTTGGGCATTGTATACGGTTCTGATGCGGTCGCCAGCAAGGGGGTCAACGTGGTGGCGACGTTCCCGGAAGATTCACATAAAAAAGTGGAATACCCCATCGCTATCGTGGAGGGGCATAAAAATGCGACCGTCAGCGCGTTCTATGATTACCTGAAAGGACCGCAGGCCTCGGCAATCTTTAAACGTTATGGATTTACGACGAAGTAATGATACTGACCGATCCAGAATGGCAGGCTGTCCTTCTTAGCCTGAAAGTGTCTTCCCTGGCCGTGCTGTTTAGCCTGCCGTTTGGGATCTTTTTTGCCTGGTTACTGGTGCGATGCCGGTTTCCGGGCAAAGCCTTACTTGATAGCGTCCTGCATCTGCCGCTGGTGCTGCCGCCGGTGGTGGTCGGCTATCTGCTGCTGGTGTCGATGGGGCGACGCGGGTTTATTGGCCAGTGGCTGTATGACTGGTTCGGTCTCACGTTTGCCTTTAGCTGGCGCGGCGCCGTGCTGGCGTCGGCGGTGATGTCCTTCCCGCTGATGGTGCGGGCCATTCGGCTGGCGCTGGAGGGGGTGGATATCAAGCTTGAACAGGCCGCCAGAACGCTGGGTGCCGGGCGCTGGCGCGTTTTTCTGACTATCACCTTACCGCTTACCCTGCCGGGCATTATTGTCGGTACGGTGCTGGCGTTTGCCCGTTCGCTTGGCGAATTTGGCGCGACCATTACCTTTGTTTCCAATATTCCGGGCGAAACCCGCACCATACCTTCCGCCATGTATACCTTGATCCAGACGCCGGGCGGGGAGAGCGCGGCGGCGAGGCTGTGCGTGATTTCGATTGTATTAGCGCTGATTTCGCTATTAATTTCTGAATGGCTGGCGCGGATTAGCCGTGAACGGACGGGGCGCTAACCATGCTGGAGCTTAATTTTTCCCAGACGCTGGGAACGCACTGTTTAACCCTCAACGAAACGCTGCCAGCCAGTGGGATCACGGCTATCTTTGGCGTCTCCGGCGCGGGAAAAACCTCGCTGATTAATGCCATCAGCGGTTTGACTCGCCCGCAAAAAGGACGCATCGCGCTGAATGGCCGGGTGTTGCATGACGCGGAAAACGGTATCTGTTTAACGCCGGAAAAGCGCCGCATCGGTTATGTTTTCCAGGATGCGCGCCTGTTCCCCCATTACAAAGTACGCGGCAATTTGCGCTACGGCATGGCGAAAAGCATGACCGGCCAGTTTGATAAGCTGGTGTCGCTGCTGGGAATTGAAGCGTTGCTTGATCGCCTGCCGGGGAGCCTGTCCGGCGGAGAAAAACAGCGCGTAGCGATAGGCCGGGCATTGCTCACCGCCCCGGAGTTGCTGCTGTTGGACGAACCGTTGGCCTCGCTGGATATCCCGCGTAAACGCGAATTACTGCCGTACCTGCAACGGCTGGCGCGAGAAATCAATATTCCCATGCTGTATGTCAGCCATTCTCTCGATGAAATTCTCCACCTGGCGGATAAAGTCATGGTGCTGGAGGATGGACAGGTTAAAGCGTTTGGCCCGCTGGAGGAGGTCTGGGGAAGCAGCGTTATGCACCCGTGGCTGCCGAAAGAGCAACAGAGCAGTATTCTGAAAGTTAGCGTGCTGGAGCATCACCCACATTATGCCATGACCGCTTTGGCGCTTGGCGACCAGCACCTGTGGGTAAATAAACTCAATCAGCCGCTGCAATCCACACTGCGTATTCGTATACAGGCGTCGGATGTCTCGCTGGTACTACAGCCGCCGCAGCAGACCAGTATCCGCAACGTATTGCGGGCAAAAGTGGCGAATTGTTATGACGATAACGGGCAGGTGGAAGTCCAGCTTGAGATAGGCGGAAGAACTCTGTGGGCGCGAATCAGCCCGTGGGCCAGGGATGAGCTGAGTATCAAGCCTGGCCTGTGGCTTTACGCGCAGGTGAAAAGCGTTTCTATCACCGCCTGACTATAGCAGGTGGGTGTAAATAAATTTGGCGATGCTATCGGTAGTGTTATCGCCGATCACGACGTCAGCGCGCGCTTTCACCGCCTCATCGGCGTTGCCCATCGCAACGCCGGTGCCTGCCGCCTCCAGCATACTGATGTCGTTGTAGTTATCGCCGAAAGCGATCACATTTTTCATTGACCCTCCCTGCGCTTCTATCCACTGGGTAAGGCGCTTGCCTTTACTGTTGCCTTTGCGCGCGATATCCACCTGATCGTGCCATGACCATTCGCACTCCAGGCCAAGCGCCTGTTCAACATGCTGACCGAACCGCTGTAGCCTGGGAATATCTTCATTGGTAAGCGCAAACTTCCACACGGCATTCACGTCGCGCGCCGCCTGCGCCAACGAAGAGACCTGTGTAAAGGTCGGACGTTGCTCCGGCGGCAAGGTCTGCGCCCACCGGGAGGTACGCACGACGTGACCGGTTGGGTGTTCGTAAAGCATAGCGTCATCAACATACATCAGGCCGTGAATCTGATGCTCATCCAGTAAATCAATCAACTGCAACGCCTTATCCACGGGCATAGGATCGGCATCCAGGACAGTTTTAGCTTGATAATCATACAAATAGGTGCCGTTGCAGCAAATAGCAGGTGTTTCCAGCGCCAGCGCCTGATAAAAAGGATGAATAGCAACGTGATGGCGACCAGTGACAATGATAAGTTGAAAGCCCGCCTCTTTGGCGCGTGATAGCGCTTCAAGCGAGGAGGGGAGTAAGGTTTTATGCGGGGTTAATAATGTTCCGTCTAAATCGAGGGCAATCACGCGTGCAGTCATAATTTTTTCCAGATTAAGAGTAATAATTCCGTCTGTCGGCATGGTACACCGGGACGGTAAGCAGACAAAATTCTGCGTCTGAATTCAGCATTCGCCGTCAAAAGCGACTACGTTAAGCTGTGTCCTGTTATTGCAGCTACATGCCATATGCAAAGGAGTATTCATGAAACAAACAGTCTATACCGCCAGCCCTGAGAGTCAGCAAATTCACGTCTGGAGCCTGAACCACGAAGGGACGCTGACGCTGGTGCAGGTCGTGGATGTGCCCGGTCAGGTTCAGCCAATGGTGGTCAGTCCGGATAAACGCTACCTCTATGTCGGCGTGCGCCCGGAGTTTCGTGTCCTGGCGTATCGTATTGCGCCGGATGATGGCGCGCTGACGTTTGCCGCCGAATCCGCCCTGCCGGGTAGCCCGACCCATATTTCTACCGATCATCATGGTCGTTTTGTCTTTGTCGGATCGTATAACGCCGGTAATGTCAGCGTGACGCGCTTACAGGATGGTCTGCCGGTTGAGCTGGTGGATGTGGTGGAAGGGCTGGACGGCTGCCACTCGGCAAATATTACGTCTGATAACCGTACCCTGTGGGTGCCTGCGCTAAAACAGGATCGCATTTGTCTGTTTACGCTAAGCGATGACGGCCATCTGGTGGCCCAGGAGCCGGCGGAAGTAAATACAGTCGAAGGGGCAGGCCCGCGTCATATGGTCTTCCACCCGAATCGACAATATGCGTATTGCGTCAATGAACTGAACAGTTCGGTGGATGTCTGGCAGCTTAAAAATCCGCATGGCGAGATAGAGTGCGTACAAACCCTGGATATGATGCCCGCCGATTTTTCCGATACCCGTTGGGCGGCGGATATTCATATTACGCCGGATGGACGGCATCTGTATGCCTGTGACCGCACCGCCAGTCTGATTACCGTCTTTAGTGTCTCCGAAGACGGCAGCGTACTGAGCGTTGAAGGCTTCCAGCCGACGGAAGCCCAACCGCGCGGCTTTAATATCGACAATAGCGGAAAATACCTGATTGCTGCGGGTCAAAAATCACATCATATCGCGGTCTATGAAATTACGGGCACTCAGGGGTTGCTGACGGAAAAAGGTCGTTATGCCGTCGGCCAGGGGCCAATGTGGGTTGTGGTGAACGCGTACTAAAGCGCTGTGTGCCGGAGGGCGGCGGGCTGGAGCTCACCAGGGCAGGATGCCTGATTAATTTCGATAAACATCGCTTGCAGTAAAACCACGGGCCGCCACATCTGCTGCGGCGGCCCGTTTATAAGCCTGAACCGGAACGGCGATTACTGCTTAGGTTCCGCCACCACTTTACTGCCTACACCGCGGTTGTTGTATTCCCACATGCGGTTGTAGTTAGTGTCGTTCAGATTACGCTGCACCTCGTCTTTGTCATCCACGGTTCCCGTATTTCCGGCAAACGGACGTTTCGAGATGACCGCGTCGGCCCACGGTTTGGCAACGTTGAAGCCCTCGTTAATCACGCTGTCGCGGATCACGACCTGACCGTTGGTGTTGGCGTCGACATCCAGCGAGCGGCCAAGCTGCGCAACGCCATCGCCGGAGGCGTTAAAGCGGCTGTTGATCGCCAAAAAGCCATAGTAAATATTGGACAGCGTCGCCGGGGCGAAGATGTAGGCTTCCTGCTGTGTGCGGGAGTTGACGACCTGGAAGTTGGTGTTATCGAACACCACGGCGCCGCGTCCGGAAACCATATCCACATCGCCTTCAATATAGCTGTTCGTCACCAGCGTACGCGGCTGACGATCGGTCTGCAGACGGTTCTGCACGCCGCTGTTGGTCACAAAGAAGGTGTTCTGGCGGCCAAGGATATTGACCTTGTTAATCTGGACTTTGTCGCCATCGGTACGCAACGCCACCGCCGGATGGTTTCCGGCATCGACACTGTCGCCCAGCGTGTTCTCGATGGTCAGATTTTGTAGCTGCAGACCGTTATTCTGCGACCAGAACGCGGCAGAACACATCACACCGATCGTTGCGGCGTGTTTGCTTTGGCAGTTATCGAACATATACCAGGCGGGTTTACCAGGCATATATTTCCCGCCGGGATTCACCGCGCGGCGCCAGTCAGCGACGCTCATTTCACCATCAATCGCCATCCCAATTTTCACATCGATCGGTTTTTCACCGGTCCCGTACAGGGTCAGACTTCCCGGCGCGGCGGGAACATACACGGTCCCCTGATAGTCGCCCGGCATAATAGCAATGTACTGGCGTTTGTTCGTGCGTTTAACCATTGCCGCATCGACCGCGGCCTGAATCGAGGTGTGCGTAACGCCTGGCGTACCTGCCGGCCCCACCACAAAGTCAGGCTGTGCGGGCAGGGTAATCGGCGACGGCGACCACGGGGCGGTATTCGGCGTCAGGGAGGCAAAATAGCGCGCCGCAACGAAGTTTTTCGCTTCATTTGCCGACAGAATGGGGCGCGAGGCGGTGCCAGGCGCGGTTTGATCGGAAGGGATCTGATCGGGTGGCGTAGAGCTACAGGCGCTCAGCGTCACGCCAAAAGCCAGTGCCAGCGCCAGACGGGAAACCGATAATGTATTCACAGGTTGCTCCGGGCTTGAAAAAGTTAAATGACATCCATTGAAGCCTGCTTTTTTATACTAAGTTGAACGTATAAAAAAGTATTTCCGTTCAAAGTGTTACGCAACGAAGGTCACTATTAGTCAAAATAAAATCACTAGCTGATTTCTATTCTCTCCCACTCTCTCCCGCGATCGTTCCTATATTGCGCAGCCATGCTATCAGACTTATGTCCTAGAAGGTGCTGCGCAAATCTTTCGCCATACTGTTTCTCATAGAGCCTTGCAGACAGGCTGCGTATCTCATGAAATGTTGGCGGTTCTCCGCTGAAAGAAAGTCCAGATTCCTTGCGTGCGCGCATAAAATACCTTGATACCGTCCCTGATGAAAGCGCTTCGCTTCGTGTAGAGGAAATTATTGTTTCTCCTTGCGAAAGTGATTTACATCTCTTCAGCGTATCTGAAAGCGAAAGGTTAGCTGCATCAAGCTTAATCGTTACCGGTATCGCCAGTTTTGCTCCTGTCTTTTGTTGTTGTACGTGTAGAAATCCTTCTGAAATGTCAACCCATTTCATTGCACAGATATCACTAACACGCTGCCCGGTAAGTAATGCTATCTCCATAGACAGTTTCACCCATGGCGGCTGCTTCCCGGCAGCATCATATATTTTCATGAATTCATCGGTGGTTAATCTGACCCTTTTAACTTCAGATTTAGCGGCCCTTGTGGCAGTGACTGGGTTTGAGTGTATGAAGCCTTCAGCTATAGCTTCTCTGAAAATGTCACTCAACGTCGATCTGATTAACTTTGATGTGGCCGACTTTCCTTCTGAAACATAATCATTGAGTATGGTGGCAATATCCCTGGTTGTTATATCTGACAATGGAATGTCCTGAAACCGCTCCTTTATGGCTCTTATTTTGCTTCTGTAATCAGCAAGTGTTTTAGGCCTGAGTCCTCTGACTGATATGATACTGTCATATTTTTCCAGCCATGCGTGCATGGTCATTGCATCTTCATTATTGATCCGCGACGTAAGACTTTTTCGTTCAGCGCTGGAAAATAACTCAATGTTCGCCTGAACTGCTTCTGTTACTGCGATTCTCCGGTCGCGACCTAACCCAAACTCCTTACCCGTCCTTGGGTCTCGATAGCAATAATAACCGTTGTTCCTGATATACAAGTTTGGAGGCAAATCACGGCGTTCATGGCTTCGCCTTCTTCCCATCTCTAATCCTCTTCAAAAGTCTGCCTGTTGGCTTATTTTTAACGTCGATTTTTACTGCGTTCTCATGAAACAGATACTCCCTTCCATCCTTAAGCGGAGGAGGGGAGATCCGACACTCTCTAACCCAGCGTCGAACTGTCTCAAGGCTTCTTGGCCTTGGCTGTCGCTGGTTCCACTCTGGAAGCGTTAAGTACATCTCATTACCTCTGCAAATTCACGCAAGAAAAAACCAGCGCAAGGCTGGTTATTGGATATCTTGAGAAATGCACAGGCCTCATCGAGTGTGAGGCTGTGTGATTCTATGGTTACTCCGCGTCGGTGGCGAGAATTTGCTGGTCTATCTCGTATAGTGCTTCTGCAAACTTCATTTCCATGCAATGCCTTAATGCTTTAAGTGCCTTTTCTTTGGTGCTGTATTGCGCAATCCCTTTCTGTGATGCGGAGCGGGGTCTTTCTTCATTTTCAACCCATCCGTCACCATGAGATACAGTGGATGACCATGATTTATATACACGGCAGGAATATGTGTTGATAGACCAACCGTTAACATACTGGGTGATGCTATCTGGTACGCCTACATCGCGATCTGCTCCATAGTCAGACCATCTAAGCGATCGGTTTATATCCATAAGGCGAACAGCGTTTTCAAGTTGTTCTTTTTCTCGTTTATTCATTGCCATCATCTATCTCCAATAAAAAACCCGCCGTAGCGAGTTCAGATAAAAAAATCCCCGCGAGTGCGAGGATTGTTATTTTTGCGGTGCTGAGAGCCGAGCTGCTGCGCTTCAGCATCTGTGGACTCTCCCGATAAGCAAACAAGCACCCCGAAGAGCGCTTGTTTTATCTTTCAGCATAAGATAGTTACGTGCTGAATGACATGCGAACGTATAATCTTCACATGAGGTATGTTAAAAGCTATCGCATCATTGGAGCTTGAAGTCGTCGATATCATCTACAAATTCCAAATACCCATCTTCAACGTATTTTAAAACAAGTAAATGCTTAATTCCCTCACTTAATGAGGTTGGCCTTTCAAGCACAAACTCGAACCCATCCTCGTAAATTTTGCCTAACCAATAACCACCGCCATATTCCTTAAGCCTTTGAAAGAAAACATATCCTCCAGGCTTGAAATAATTGAGTGTCTCGTCTCTATAAACGATTTGGTAGTTAGGTACTTTGCCACCCATTTTAGCCACCATATATACTGTGTTTTTGTACAGTATAAATTAAAGCAAATGTTGGTCAATTTTGAAGGGTTAGATAATAACTTAACTCTGAAAACAAATTGTTTACGGCTTCTGCTATAGTTCAGTTTGATCAATAATCGCGAATGCTTTCGAACTGTCTTAACTCCTTATCAATCAGTCGCTTACTCTGCTGACGAGCTCGATGTTTACAGGTTCTCAATTCAGCATCATATCCGTTTCCTTTTCTGTAGCCTCGTGAGCGACACAACGAACAGGTACAACCATCAACCGAATAGAATTTCCCAAATGGTTGCATTACTTTTCCTCCTGCGGCGGCTCTGGTAGCGGCATCCAGTGTGATGGTTTCCACGACGCCCCAGGAATTAGCCACCCATCATTAGTGTCAGGATGCCACGGGATGTAAGTCGCCCATTTCATTCGCCAGTCACCTTTCCTGCCAAACTCTCTGGCAACAAGAACGCCAGTTTTGCTATCCGGCATTCGCTCACTACAGCTTATCCAACCATCCTGAGTTACCGGAGAGTTGCCATTCACATCGAAATTTGGCTTTGCGTCCTGAACCAGAAGGATGTAACCGTTCTTGGCTGTGTCCAGTTCTGATACCTCGGTGACAGTACCGAAATAGCGATTACCTAAATCAGCATCACAAGTGCTTACATCAATGGAAACTTCCATGCCTTCGATTAATTCTGGCAAGTTGTAAGTTTGGCTTACAGGTTGGCTACCCTGAAGCATGGCGGCGCGGCAGGCGTTCCAGGTGTTCCAGTATTTATTCCACATCGAGTCGCTACGGTATTTGTCGTCTACTCGGAACTGGCGCACAAAGCCTTTGGTATGGCCGGTATAGTCCGCCACCCAGGCTTCAAAGACGTCCCGATTGGTTTCATCGTCCAGGATGTTCACCGGCAGCGGCATCATCTGCGGAACGGTATAGAGCGCAATGTCTTTGCCGAAACCGTAGGAGTTTGGCCACAGGTGCGCGTAAGAGTGCCCATCAACTCCTTCCAGGCTCTCCAACTCCTCCGCGTCGGTATAGGCCACTGGATCGCTGTTTAGGGCCACAGAAAGCAGCATGCGCGCCATCACTGAGCATTCAAACTTAACGTCGCTACCATTGTCCTCTTCAGCGATTTCACGCAGGCGCTCAACGTCCATCGTCTCGTTCGCCAGTGTTAGCGGCTGCGGTTTCAGGCTGATATGCTGCTGTTTCGCTTCCATCTCTTTTACGCGCTGTTCGGCGGCGCGTACCTTGTTGTCCAGCTGCTCTATGACGGAAGCTACTGCCTCATTGAACGTAGCCACAACACGTAGAGATCCGTCTTTCTGCGGTTCGATGATGCTCCCAACGGTGCGCTCTGAATCGTCTAGTGCCTTCTCAATACCAATGATATAAGCCTCGGATTGGATGATTAGTGTCATTTGCTCTCCGAAGTAATGGAGTTTGCACACTTGTCGCACCAATAATGAGTCAGACCATTAACATTCAAACGGTAAGAATCGTTATAGCATCGAGGGCATTGGACCAAAACGCCACCAGCAATAATGGCTTCGCGGGATGGGATATGGTTTTCGGTAGGTTGATGTGGCTCATTTTTCATCATTGCCTCGACGATCTCATTGGCAATAGAGTGCATGCTCTTCCAGTAAACCTTGTCTGCAAAATTATCAGACTTCAGCCACTGATTACGTACGGCGGCACGAAGCGCGGCGATAGCGCGAATATTTAAACCTTCAGGGAT
>NZ_JBEUJY010000009.1:0-192524 GCF_043356775.1 Salmonella sp. SJTUF15581
TGGATTTGCCCCTATATTTCCAGACACCTGTTATCACTTAACCCATTACTGGCCTGCTGCCGCAGATATTCCCGTGGCGAGCGATAACCCAGTGCACTATGCGGATGCCATTCGTTATAATGCTCGAACGCCTCTGCAAGGTTCTTTGCTGCCGTTAACCCGTCTGGTTTAGGCATGATACTGATGTAGTCACGCTTTATCGTTTTCACGAAGCTCTCTGCTATGCCGTTACTCTCCGGACTCCGCACCGCCGTGTTCTTCGGTTCAAGCCCCAACATCCGGGCAAACTGCCGTGTTTCATTAGCCCGGTAGCATGAACCATTATCCGTCAGCCACTCTACTGGAGACGCCGGAAGCTCGTTGCCGAAGCGGCGTTCCACCGCTCCCAGCATTACGTCCTGTACTGTTTCACTGTCGAAGCCGCCCGTAGTGACTGCCCAGTGCAGTGCCTCACGGTCACAGCAGTCCAGCGCGAACGTGACTCGCAGTTTTTCTCCGTTATCACAGCGGAACTCGAACCCGTCAGAGCACCATCGTTGATTGCTTTCTTTCACGGCCACTTTGCCAGTATGTGCCCGTTTCGATGGCGGTACAGCGGTTTTTCGCTCAAGCAACAGCGCATTCTGGCGCATGATCCGGTAAACACGTTTGGCATTGATCGCAGGCATACCATCAAGTTCGGCCTGTCTGCGAAGCAGCGCCCATACCCGACGATAACCATACGTGGGCAGCTCTCCGATAACATGGTGTATACGGAGAAGCACATCCGTATCATCTGAGTGACGGCTGCGGCGACCATCTTTCCAGCCATCGGTTCGTCTGAGAATTACGTGCAACTGCGCACGCGACACCCGGAGACAACGGCTGACTAAGCTTACTCCCCATCCCCGGGCAATAAGGGCGCGTGCGCTATCCACTTTTTTGCACGCCCGTATTCAACGGCTTCTTTAAGGAGTTCATTTTCCATCGTTTTTTTGCCGAGCAGGCGCTGGAGTTCTTTAATCTGCTTCATGGCAGCAGCAAGTTCAGAGGCAGGAACGACCTGCTCTCCTGCGGCCACAGCAGTAAGACTTCCCTCCTGGTATTGCTTGCGCCAGAGAAATAACTGGCTGGCTGCCACACCGTGTTGCCGGGCAACAAGGGAGACCGTCATTCCCGGTTCAAAACTCTGCTGAACAATAGCGATCTTTTCCTGTGTAGTACGCCGTCTGCGTTTCTCCGGTCCTAAGACATCAATCATCTGCTCTCCAATGACTAGTCTAAAAACTAGTATTAAGACTATCACTTATTTAAGTGATATTGGTTGTCTGGAGATTCAGGGGGCCAGTCTACTTACATTAATAACCCTACTACGGCTCTTGACTGGGCCAATATGGATAATCCAGGTACAGTCGATGGTAACTATGTAAACTATAGCGGCTTTGTCTACTACAACAACGCCAATGGTGATTTCGATCAGACGTTCAACGGTGACACTGTTAATGGTACGATTTCTACCTATTATCTGAACCATGACTATGCCACTGATTCAGATAACACTCTGAACATTACGAATTCGAATATACATGGTTCAATTACTTCAAAGCTGCCTTTCGGCTACTGGAGTATTACACCAGCTTCTATTGACCCTGTAACTGGAGCTGTTACCCCTCGTATGTATAACGGTTATACATACGACAATGGTACTACCATTACTGATACAAATTGGTACGACGGTGATGTATTTACGCTGAATATTTCAAACTCTACTATTGATGATGATTATGAAGCGCTTTATTTCACTGACACTTATTTGAGCGGTGATGATGGTACTACAACTAAAACGACTAATGAGTCGTTCTATACGGCTTTAGGGGTTGCAGTAGATCTGAACGTAGAGAGCAATATCAATATTGCTAATAATTCTCGTGTTGCGGGTATTGCTTTGTCTCAGGGGGATACAACCAATACTGCGTATACATCCGAGTACCATCAGTGGGACAATAATATTAGCGTCTCCAACTCTACTGTGACTTCTGGTTCAGAAATTCCGTTGGAAGATGACTATGACGGAGCAAAATACTTCTTTGGTAACTCTGCTGAACCTAGTGACTATAATGGTGATGGTAGTGTAAATGATGTAGCACTGTCTTTCTCTGACAACGCTGATTCTAATTACTCCATGAAGAACAATGTTTACTTCGACCATTCTACCTTATTGGGCGATGTAGAGTTTTCTAGCCACTGGAATAATGATGGTGAATTCTTCTATTCAACAGGCTATGACAGCAACGGCGATGGTGTTAAGGATACCAACGGCGGCTGGATTGATGACAGTCAGAATGTTGATGAGCTAAATATTACTCTGGATAATGGTAGTAAATGGATTGGTTCGGCTAAGATTACTGCCGATGCTATTGCTCCAGCTAATATGTACGACGTTGCATATAATAGCCTTACCCCTGGTGCGACTATTGAAGCTAACGATTGGGATCGTGTTATTGACAACAAAGTATTCCAAAGTGGAGTATTTAACGTTGCATTAAACAATGGTTCAGAGTGGGATACTGTCAACTCTTCCATTATTGATACCTTAGCTGTAAATAATGGCTCTCAGGTAAATGTTACAGACTCTACCCTGGTATCAGACACCATTGGATTGACCAACGGTTCTAGTATGAATATCGGTGAAGATGGTCAGGTAGCAACTGATCATCTGACTATCGATAGCTACAGTACTGTTGCGCTGAATGATGATGTGACTCATTATGGTGATTATTCACTGTATGCCAATACTATCACTGTAACTAATGGTGGTATGTTGGATGTTAACGTTGATCAGTTTGATAATGGTGTATTCAGCACTGATAAACTGGAACTGACCAGCGGCAATACTGCTGATCACAACGGTAATGTTGTTTCTGGCGTGTTCAATATCCATAGCAGCGATTATGTTCTGAACGCTGACCTGGTGAACGACCGTACCTGGGATACCACTCAGGCTAACTATGGTTACGGTACTATCGCGATGAACTCTGACGGTCACCTGACCATCAACGGTAATGGCGATATCAACAACGGCGACGAACTGGATAACAGCTCTGTTGACAATGTTGTAGCGGCTACCGGTAACTATAAAGTGCGCATCGACAACGCTACTGGTGCCGGTTCTGTTGCGGATTACAAAGGCAACGAGCTGATTTATGTTAATGACGTAAACACCGATGCTACCTTCTCTGCAGCAAACAAAGCTGACCTGGGTGCTTACACCTATCAGGCTAAGCAGGAAGGCAACACTGTCGTGCTGGAACAGATGGAACTGACCGACTACGCTAACATGGCGCTGAGCATTCCTTCTGCGAACACCAATATCTGGAACCTGGAACAAGACACCGTTGGTACTCGTCTGACCAACGCTCGTCATGGCCTGGCGGATAACGGCGGCGCATGGGTAAGCTACTTCGGCGGTAACTTCAACGGCGACAACGGCACCATTAACTACGATCAGGATGTTAATGGCATCATGGTCGGTGTTGATACCAAAGTTGATGGTAACAACGCTAAGTGGATCGTTGGTGCGGCAGCAGGCTTCGCGAAAGGCGATCTGAGCGATCGTACCGGTCAGGTGGATCAGGACAGCCAGTCTGCCTACATCTACTCTTCCGCTCGTTTCGCAAACAACATCTTTGTTGATGGTAACTTGAGCTACTCTCACTTCAACAACGATTTGTCTGCTAACATGAGCGACGGTACTTACGTTGACGGCAACACCTCTTCTGACGCCTGGGGCTTCGGCTTGAAACTGGGTTATGATCTGAAGCTGGGTGATGCAGGCTACGTAACGCCTTACGGCAGCGTATCCGGTCTGTTCCAGTCTGGCGACGACTACCAGCTGAGCAACGACATGAAAGTTGACGGTCAGTCTTACGACAGCATGCGTTATGAACTCGGTGTAGATGCAGGTTATACCTTCACTTACAGCGAAGATCAGGCGCTGACCCCGTACTTCAAACTGGCTTACGTTTACGACGACTCCAACAACGATGCTGACGTAAACGGCGACTCTATCGACAACGGCGTAGAAGGTTCTGCGGTACGTGTTGGTCTGGGTACTCAGTTCAGCTTCACGAAGAACTTCAGCGCCTACACCGATGCTAACTACCTCGGCGGCGGTGATGTTGATCAAGACTGGTCTGCAAACGTTGGTGTTAAATATACCTGGTAATCATTTTCTCTCAGGAGAAATAAAGGTAATTTAAACTGAAAAATGCCCGTCAAGGACTTGACGGGCATTATTGCAAGGAATGCATATGTTATCTTTAAGCAAGCCACTACAGGAATTCTACAGACTCGATAAATGCCTTTCTAAGCATGGTACGCGTTTCGAGTTTGTTAATGATAAAGAGATTATCTGTTCACCTGATGAAAGTAATACCCATACCTTTGTTATTTTAGAGGGGGTTGTTTCGTTAGTTCGAGGTGATAAAGTTCTTATTGGTATTGTGCAGGCCCCCTTTATTTTCGGTTTAGCCGATGGTGTGGCGAAAAAAGAGGCACAATATAAATTAATTGCGGAGAGCGGTTGCATCGGTTATCGCCTCTCATCATCACAAACTCTTGCCATCATTGAGCAGAACCAACTGTGGCGTGAAGCCTTCTGTTGGATAGTATGGAAAAGTCAGGTACTGGAACTTCGTGACAAGCAGCTCATTGGTAATAATTCTTACGACCAGATTCGTGCGACGTTAATGACAATGATTGAGTGGGATGAAGAACTTCGCTCACGTATTGGTGTTATGAATTATATTCATCAACGAACGCGCGTATCGCGATCGGTGGTGGCGGAAGTTCTCGCGGCCCTGCGTAAGGGTAATTACATTGAAATGAATAAAGGCAAACTGATCAGTATTAACCGTTTGCCCTCTGAATATTAACAAGAATGTTGCGCCTCGTCTGATATAGCGCGAGGCGCGACGACTCAGGATGCAGGAATAGCAATCGGTTTATTGCCGCTTAGCTCAGTAACCAAATCGTTAATCCCGTCGCTCATATTGGTAAAACGCGTGAGGGGGGAACGGGTTACGACCACAAAAGCGCCAATATTATATTGTGGGATCATCGCCATATAGGTAATAAAACCGCCGCCGCCTCCTGTTTTCTGGATAATGCCAGGACGTCCGTCTTTTGGCGCCATATAGACCCAGCCCAGACCGAGCGCGTCGGCTTTACCCGGTACGTCCATCCCAATGATTTTCTTTAACTGTGTGCGCTGATAAATCAACGTTTGCATACGATCGGCCTGTTGGCTACGGTGATAGAAATCTGACGACAGATACTGTTGCATCCAGCGCATCATATCTCCTGGCGTAGAATAGACCCCGCCGCTGCCAATGGCAGCCAGCGTATTATTACAGGGGCTTGCGCCTTTTTCTGCCACCATCAGACGCTTACACTGATCGGGAGAAGGGGTAAACGTGGTGTCTTTCATTCCCAGCGGGCGAGTAATCTTTTCTTCAAACAGTTGCGTATAAGGTTTGCCGGAGGCGGTCGCCAGCGCGTCGGCTAACAGGTCGAACGCCAGATTGGAATAGGCCGCCTGCGAGCCTGGCGCGACTTTTAACGTTGCTGTGGAGAGCCAGTTCCAGCGTTGTTCGCGGGTTGGCCAGACAAATACCGGACGATGCGCCGCGCCGCCGGGCTGTTCTCGCGGAAGCGCGCTGGTGTGGGTCGCTAAGTTGACCAACGTAATCGGCGTGCCTTGATACGTCGGGACATGCGCGCCGGGAGGCGCATATTTGCTGAGAGGATCGTTTAATTTTACCGTTCCCTGATCGAGCAATTTTACCAACATTTCACTGGTCATTAGCTTGGTGAGCGAAGCGATACGAATGACCGAATCAAGCTGTGGACGAACATTATTGCCCGGTCTGGTGTCACCGAAACTACGAAATACGCGTTGATTGCCGTCGATCACCACCAGCGCCATGCCCGTGGCGCCGCTACCATAAAAGATATGCTCGGCATAACGATCAACGATATCAGAGGCAAAAACCGGATCGGCAATCGGCTGAGCCGCCTGGACAGAAGTAAGGGATGCCGCAAACAGCATGGCAGTAAAAAGCAGACTACGTTTCAACGGTGATGTCCATAAGTGAAATAACGGTGGTTATGCGTATTTATACTACCCGGCGGCACATTGCAAAACGTTAAAGAGAAAAAAGTGGGTGAAAAAACGTAACGGCGGGTTTTCGTGATGGAGAATGTTTACTTTTGTGATAGAGCGCTTGTGATAACCTGATAGCGTCAGCCTGCCTGCTTAGGATGAAACTCGTCGAAACAATTCTGTTGAGCAGAAGTGCGAACTAAGCGTCACAACGTAGGTCACAATGCCTGGTTTAGCCCTTTCATTTGCGTGGGCATGGCGTGATATTGCCGTCATCACAGCAGCCGTAATAAAGAGAAGAAGTTAGCAGGAGAGCATGATGTTTAAATCTTTTTTCCCAAAGCCAGGGCCGTTTTTCATGTCGGCGTTTGTTTGGGCGCTGATCGCCGTCATTTTCTGGCAGGCGGGAGGAGGAGATTGGGTGGCGCGACTTGTGGGGGCATCCGATGAAGTGCCTATCAGCGCAGCGCGCTTCTGGTCGCTGGACTATCTGATTTTTTATGCTTATTACCTGATTTGCGTGGGTTTATTTGCAACGTTCTGGTTCATCTATAGCCCGCACCGCTGGCAGTACTGGTCGATACTTGGCACCTCGCTCATTATTTTTGTCACCTGGTTTTTGGTGGAGGTTGGCGTCGCGGTTAACGCCTGGTACGCACCGTTCTATGATTTGATTCAAACGGCGCTCAGCTCGCCGCACAAGGTCACTCTTGGTCAATTTTATCATGAAGTGGGGGTGTTTCTCGGTATTGCGCTTATCGCCGTGGTGATCGGTGTGCTGAACAACTTCTTTGTCAGCCACTATGTATTTCGCTGGCGTACCGCAATGAATGAGCACTATATGGCGCACTGGCAGTACCTGCGCCATATCGAAGGGGCTGCCCAGCGTGTGCAGGAAGACACCATGCGTTTTGCCTCTACACTGGAGAATATGGGCGTGAGTTTTATCAATGCCATCATGACGCTCATCGCCTTTCTGCCGGTGTTGGTCACTCTGTCAGCGCATGTGCCGAATTTACCCATCGTAGGGCATATCCCTTACGGCCTGGTCATTGCCGCTATAGTCTGGTCATTAATGGGGACGGGCCTGCTGGCGGTCGTCGGGATCAAATTGCCGGGGCTGGAATTTAAAAATCAGCGAGTGGAAGCCGCTTATCGTAAGGAGCTGGTCTACGGTGAAGATGACGCCAGCCGCGCCACGCCGCCCACCGTCCGTGAACTGTTTAGCGCGGTGCGTCATAACTACTTCCGTCTCTACTTTCACTATATGTATTTCAACATCGCGCGCATTCTCTATTTGCAGGTCGATAACGTTTTCGGTTTGTTCCTGCTGTTTCCTTCCATTGTTGCCGGTACGATTACGCTGGGGCTGATGACGCAAATCACCAACGTGTTTGGCCAGGTGCGCGGTTCGTTCCAGTATTTGATTAACTCCTGGACGACGCTGGTGGAGCTGATGTCTATTTATAAACGTTTACGTAGCTTTGAACGTCAGTTGGATGGTCAGCCAGTTCAGGAAGTGACCCACTCTTTTAGCTAACAGAAGGAAACGTTATGTCGGCGGCGTCCCGTCTTTATCCTCTGCCTTTTCTGGCGGTCGCCATATTGGCTGGCTGTAGTAGTCAATCCGGGCAGCCGGTGAGCAAGGGCGAGAAGCCTGTCGACGTGGCAAGCGTAGTACGTCAGAAAATGCCAGCCACTGTCAAAGACAGAGAGGCCTGGGCGAAAGATATCACGACAACATTTAAGAGCCAGGGGCTGGCGCCGACGGTAGAAAATATCTGTTCGGTGCTGGCTGTCGCCCAGCAGGAGTCCGGTTATCAGGCGGATCCTGTCGTGCCGGGGCTAAGTAAAATCGCCTGGCAGGAGATTGATCGCCGCGCTGAACGACTACACATTCCGCTGTTTCTGGTGCACACCGCGCTGAAAATTAACTCCCCCAACGGCAAGAGCTATAGCGAACGCCTGGACACGGTAAAAACCGAAAAACAGCTTAGCGCTATTTTTGACGACTTTATCAATATGGTCCCTATGGGGCAGACGCTATTTGGCTCATATAACCCGGTGCATACGGGCGGCCCGATGCAGGTCAGCATTGCCTTTGCCGAACAGCACGCGAAAGGTTATCCGTGGAAGATGGCGGGTACGGTACGTCAGGAGGTCTTTACGCGCCGTGGCGGGTTGTGGTTTGGAACCTACCATTTGCTGAATTACCCGGCGAACTACAGCGCGCCTGTTTTCCGCTTCGCCGACTTCAACGCGGGATGGTACGCCAGCCGTAACGCTGCGTTCCAGAATGCCGTCAGTAAAGCCAGTGGGGTAAAACTGGCGCTGGATGGCGATCTGATTCGTTATAACAGCAAGGAACCGGGCAAAACAGAGTTAGCGGTGCGCAAACTGGCAGGGCAGTTGGGAATGAGTGAGCGTGAAATTCGCAGCCAACTGGAGAAAGGCGATAGCCTGGCGTTTGAAAAAACGGCGCTCTACAAGAAAGTCTATAAACTGGCCGAGGCCAAAACGGGCAAGACGCTTGCGCGGGAAATGTTGCCCGGTATTCAACTGGAAAGTCCGAAGATCACGCGTAAGCTGACGACCGCCTGGTTTGCTAAACGAGTTGATGAGCGGCGGGCGCGGTGTATGGGGCGATAAATTTCGCGCTGGGATATTTTCTCCAGCGCGCTAAGGTTTATTGGTGACGGTGACGCCAGCGTAAAAACGCGGCGATAACGGCGAAAATGAGGCAGCCCGTGAGGAAGGGCACCAGGCCAAAAATCGTCCCGACGCCCAGCCCAATCTCTACCCGCGGTCGACCTGTATCCTGTACCTGCATCAGATGCTCATAGATGCCCGGCGCATGAACCAGCAGGTTTAAGAGTTGCGCTCCGGCCCAGAAGCAAAACAGTACAAATATGGCGTAAGCAATATTTCCGGGCGTAGAGGAGGTTTCTCGATGCTTCCCGCTGAACAGCGATTTTGAGAGAGTGAAATCAGCCATAAAGACCTCCAGGATGATCGGCTACGATCTGGCGTTATGCCATCGGCTTACTGTGAAGTCTGACAGGTCATTGTGTTTGTCAATATCAGAATCATGGTAATTTCACATACGGAATGTATCCATCGCGTAAATTTTTGTTAGTTGTCACAAAACGATCACTTTTATCAAAATCAATTAACATTTAAGAAATTCCGTATCCCCCACAGACTCGCTCGCCAGAAGTATGTAAAAATACGTTTTTGTTGCTGTTAATACGTCGGAGTCGTTATGCGTTTGCCTGTAAAAATTCGTCGTGACTGGCACTACTATGCCTTCTCTATTGGCCTTATCTTTATTTTGAATGGCGTCGTAGGATTGCTGGGTTTTGAGGCGAAAGGATGGCAAACCTATGGTGTTGGGCTGGTAACGTGGATTATTAGCTTCTGGCTGGCGGGGTTCATCATTCGCCGGCGCGAAGATGATGAGGTAAAAGACGCCCGATAAACGTTGCGCTATCGGGCGTGCGCTATTACATCGTGGTTTTTAAGGCATTATTCGCCGTATGGCGTTCCAGCGCCAGCTCAATCAGACGGCTGATCAAATCGGTATAGCCCAGTCCGCTCGCCTGCCAGAGTTTTGGATACATACTGATATTGGTAAAACCTGGCAGCGTATTGATCTCGTTAATCACGACCTCATTGTCTGCCGTTAAAAAGACATCGACACGCGCCATACCCGCGCACCCCAGCGTCTGATAAGCCTGGATCGCGATCGCGCGGATCTTGTCATTCACCTCGGAAGGGATCTGCGCAGGCACGACAACTTGTGCGCCGTTATCATCAATATACTTAGTATCGTAGGCGTAAAATTCGCTATTCAGTACGATTTCGCCGCAGGTACTGGCCTGTGGGTTATCGTTACCTAATACGGCGCATTCGATCTCGCGCCCTTTGATCCCTTGCTCCACCACCACTTTATGATCGAATTCGAAAGCCAGCGCGACCGCCTGCTGATATTGCGCTTCGTTAGCGACTTTACTGACGCCGACCGAAGAGCCCTGATTGGCGGGCTTAACGAACAGCGGCAGTCCCAGACGGGATTCAACCTCGGCAAAACTAAACGCGTGACGATTCGTTCGGGTGAGTGTAATAAACGGAGCGATATTCAGTCCTGCATCGCGTAGCAGTCGTTTGGCGACGTCTTTATCCATGCAGGCTGCGGAGCTCAGCACGTCTGAACCGACAAACGGTAAGTTTGCGACGCGCAGCATCCCCTGCAATGAGCCGTCTTCGCCCAGCGTACCGTGGACGATAGGAAAAATAACATCTACCGTCGGTAGCGGCTGCCCGTTCTGAGCGTTAATCAATTGGTGTTGGTGTTTGCCAGGCACCTGGGCCAGACTGATTGCCGAAGGACGTAGCGCGATATGTGCCGGATCGTCTGCATTCTGCAAATAATTTTCCGCATCGTTAACATGCCATTGTCCCGCCTTATCTATCCCTAACAGCACCACGTCGAAGCGGGTTTTATCGATCGCATCAACGATATTTTTCGCTGATTGCAAAGACACTTCATGTTCCGCCGACTTACCGCCAAATACTATTCCTACCCGCAATTTCGCCATCTTAAAAACCCATTCCATCGAATGCAAAGCGTATACATTACCACGACAAAACGCGGGTTTCGCGGGGTTCTGCCATAATGTTTATGGGATGTGAGAACGGAGGCCGCGTGAGAGGTAAGGGTTTTCTGATTATTGTGCTGTTGGGCGGTATTGGCGGGCTGGGATATCGTTATCTTCCCTCTTATTATAATCCTTTTGCTCCGCTACAACTTGCCGATCCGCCAGGCTGGATCACGACCTTCAAACTACAGCGCCTGACGCCGTCGCAGTGCCGGGAGCTGTTGACGGCGGCCAATCAACAGGGATTAATTTCATCACAACCTGTTGCGGATAGCGCTGGTGAATGTCCCTTGTCCCATGTTGTGCGCGTCAGAGATTTTGGCCAGGTCAAACTGAGCAGCAGTTTTTTAGCCTCCTGCCCGCTGGCGCTGCGCTCCGCGCTGTTTGTCGAACAGCAGGCAAAACCTTTAACAGAAACGTGGATGAAGCGCCGCCTGACCCGCATCGAACATCTGGGCAGCTATGCCTGCCGTAATATTTATCACCGCCCGGATGCGCGTCGCAGTGAACATGCCAGCGCAGAAGCGCTGGATGTCAGCGGGTTTCAGCTATCAGATGGCCGAAAAATCACTGTTCTGCGCGGCTGGGGGCGTCAGGAGACGGGGCCCTGGTTACGCGCTATGTTAAACGCCAGTTGCCATTATTATGGCAATGGGCTCGGGCCTGACTATAACGCTGCGCATGCTAACCATTTTCATCTTGGAATGCGGGGCTACGGCGTGTGTCGTTAAAGCATAAACGTCTGCCTTGCGCGGCTATATAATGTGACATGTTTCACAAAAATGATGAACGGGGAGACAAAATAGCAAAGTGTGACGTATCGCACCTCTGGAACCACCAGGAAAAAGAGAACTTGCTAAGCTAACGCGTATTTTCAGCTACTTACTGTTACGAGTCTTATGGAATCCTGGAAAGTTAATCTAATTTCCGTTTGGTTTGGATGTTTTTTTACCGGGCTGGCAATCAGCCAAATCCTGCCATTCTTACCCCTTTATATTTCCCAGCTTGGCGTCTCTTCCCATGAAGCGTTATCAATGTGGTCCGGGTTAACGTTTAGCATCACGTTTCTTATTTCCGCCATTGTGTCGCCGATGTGGGGCAGTCTCGCCGATCGTAAAGGGCGTAAACTGATGCTATTGCGCGCGTCGCTCGGGATGGCGATAGCTATTCTACTGCAGGCATTTGCGACCCATGTCTGGCAACTTTTCCTGCTGCGCGGAATCATGGGGTTAACGTCAGGCTATATCCCCAATGCCATGGCGCTGGTAGCCTCTCAGGTACCGCGCGAACGTAGCGGCTGGGCGCTCAGTACGCTTTCTACCGCGCAGATCAGCGGCGTTATCGGCGGGCCGTTAATGGGCGGCTTTGTCGCGGATCATATCGGGCTGCGGGCGGTATTTCTGATTACCGCCATGCTGTTGGTGGTGAGCTTTCTGGTCACGCTATTTTTAATTAAAGAAGGCGTGCGTCCGGTCATCAGGAAAAGCGAACGCCTGAGCGGTAAAGCCGTTTTTGCGTCGTTACCTTATCCTGCGCTGGTGATCAGTTTGTTTTTTACCACGATGGTCATTCAACTCTGTAATGGTTCCATCAGTCCAATCCTGGCGCTGTTTATCAAATCAATGATGCCGGACAGTAATAACATCGCCTTTCTTAGCGGGTTAATTGCCTCGGTGCCCGGTATCTCTGCGCTTATCTCCGCGCCTCGCCTGGGAAAACTTGGCGACAGAATCGGCACGGAAAGAATTCTGATGGCCACGCTTATCTGCGCAGTGCTGCTTTTCTTCGCGATGTCCTGGGTCACCACGCCGTTCCAGTTGGGGCTGTTGCGTTTCTTGTTAGGCTTTGCCGATGGCGCGATGTTACCCGCCGTACAAACGTTATTGGTGAAATACTCCAGTGACCAAATTACCGGACGTATTTTTGGCTACAACCAGTCATTTATGTACCTGGGCAACGTGGTTGGGCCGTTGATGGGCGCGACGGTATCGGCGATGGCCGGTTTCCGCTGGGTTTTTATCGCTACGGCGGCGATCGTGTTGATCAATATCGGGCAACTGACCCTGGCGTTACGTCGTCGGCGTAACGCGCAAAAAGCGAAAGGCCAATAGCGGTGCATCGTAACGGCGCTTCTGCCGTTACGATATGGTTTAAATTAAAAGATATATTCTTTATCCGTGAAGTTTTTCTATAGATGGCATAACCTTAAATTATGATATAGCGTGATTATTGTTTTTTGATGGTTTATTATCGTCTCGTTTTCGGTCTGAGAAACGTTTCGCTGCGGCGACAGTGATAATTATTTGTGTAAAGTTCTTCCTGTATCATAAAAATAGTACTTTCAGCCTCTAGGCAGTGGTTCTTCATAGTGATAACGTCACCCTGGAACTAATAAGGAAATATGGTCATGAAAAATCTCATAGCAGAGTTGTTGCTTAAGCTAGCCCAAAAAGAAGAAGAGTCGAAAGAACTGGTTGCTCAGGTAGAAGCGTTAGAGATTATCGTCACAGCAATGTTACGTAACATGGCGCAAAACGAGCAGGAGATGTTGATACGTCAGGTAGAGGGGGCACTTGAAGGCGTAAAGCCGGATGCCAGCGTTCCTGATCACGATACGGAATTGCTGCGCCAATATGTAAAAAAGTTGCTGAGACACCCCCGGCACTAATCGTATTTTAAAACAACACAGTTGTTATAACGTTACTTTTATGAAATAACATAGCCGCTTCGTTTTTATTTTCTTCTGGGTAATACAGAGCGAAATAAAAACGAAGCGGCTATGGTAATAACAGTGTAACGCTATGCGCTGTTCTTCTGCATCCTGCCAGTGTGACTGTGGATAATCGAATTGCACATTAGCCTACGGTTTGTCAATCAATAAAACATCTATTGCTAACGGTAAGTAATACTTTTACAACCGGGTGGTATTTTTGCCAGTAACGGCCAGACTTATATAAAGTCCCTGGGATATTTCCCAAAGGGACAACGTGTAATGTGTACACTGACAAAAGGATGGTGCTATGAAAATAACATTACTGGTGACTTTACTTTTTGGCCTGGTCTTTTTAACCGCCGTCGGCGCAACCGAGAAACCGTTAACGCCGCAACAGCAGCGCATGACGACCTGTAATCAGCAGGCGACAGCGCAAGCGTTGAAAGGCGATGCGCGTAAAACCTACCTTAGCGACTGTCTAAAAAACAGTCAGTCAGCCCCTGGCGAGAAAAGCCTGACGCCGCAACAGCAGAAAATGCGTGAATGCAATGTTCAGGCGACGGAACAATCACTGAAAGGCGATGACCGTAGCAAGTTTATGAGCGCCTGCCTGAAAAAAGCGGCGTAGTGCTATCGGGTGAGTCCTGAAAAACACTCACCCGAAATTTCATACTTCCTCCATGCGCTCTGTTTCTATAATTTGGGAAAATTGTTTCTAAATGTTCCCAAAAATAATGAATGATGAAAATTTTTACCGAAAAGCGGTTGAACAGGCGGTAGCGCCGCCTGACCCTTCTGATGATCGCCAGCGCTCCGGATTGCGCTTCGCCCGGCGCATCAGGCTACCGCGAGCGGTGGGGTTAGGGGGGATGTTTTTACCGGTGGCCGCCGTGTTAGTGTCGCAACCTGTCTTTGGCGGCTGGTGGCTATTGCTGGTCGGCTGGTCTTTTGTCTGGCCGCATCTGGCGTGGCAGTGGGCGGCGAAAGCCCTTGATCCGCTACGCCAGGAAATTTACAACCTGAAAGTGGATGCGATCCTCTCCGGCATGTGGATCGCGTTGATGGGCGTCAATATGTTGCCTGCCGCCGCGCTGTTTATGATGATGAGCATGAATCTGATGGGCGCTGGCGGGCGGCGGCTATTCACTGTCGGAATGGGCCTTTTGCTGGCGTCATGTCTGGTGACGTTGCAGCTTACCGGGCTACCCGTCGCGATGCGAAGCTCGTCGCTGGAAGTCACGCTCTCTTTGCCCGTCATTATGTTGTATCCGCTTCTGTTCGCCTGGGTAAGTTATCAAACGGCCATTAAATTAGCGGAACATAAGCGACGCTTGCAGGCGATGAGTTCGCGGGATGGCATGACCGGCGTCTATAACCGACGCCACTGGGAAATTTTATTACGTAATGAATTCGATCACAGCCGACGCCACCATCGGGAGGCGACATTGTTGATTATCGATATCGATCATTTTAAGAGCATTAACGACACTTGGGGACATGATGTTGGGGATGAGGCTATTATCGCCCTGACGCGTCAATTACAGATAACGCTACGCGGGAGTGATATTATCGGGCGCTTTGGCGGCGACGAATTTGCGGTGATTATGTGCGGAACGCCGGCAGACAGCGCGATTACCGCCATGTCGCGAGTGCATGAACGGCTAAATACCTTACGCTTGCCGGGCGCGCCGCAGGTCATGTTACGTATCAGCGTGGGCGTGGCGCCGTTAACGCCACAAATCGGTCATTATCGGGAATGGTTAAAGTCTGCGGATATGGCGCTTTACAAAGCAAAGAATGCCGGACGTAACCGCACCGAAGTGGCGGCATGACGTCCAGCCGGGCTTCAGGATTTACTGAGCGCCTCTGATTTTTCCATACACTTCGTCATCGCTTCTATTACCGCTGCGCGGAAGCCACGTTCTTCCAGAACGCGTACGGCTTCAATCGTCGTTCCGCCAGGCGAGCACACCATATCTTTCAGTTCGCCGGGATGCTTTCCGGTTTCGAGTACCATTTTCGCCGATCCCATAACGGCCTGCGCGGCGAATTTATAAGCCTGAGCACGAGGCATACCGCCCAGAACGGCAGCGTCCGCCATCGCCTCGATAAACATAAAGACATAGGCCGGCGAAGATCCGCTCACGCCAACCACCGGATGGATCATCGGCTCAGCAATTACTTCCGCCTCGCCAAAGCAGCGGAAAATATTCAGCACATCAGCCGTATCTTCCGGTGTGACCAGCGCGTTGGGTGTGACGGAGGTCATTCCTGCGTTGACCAGCGACGGCGTATTCGGCATAGCGCGAATGATTTTACGGTCGTGCCCCAGCGCGCGCGCAAGCTGATCAAGCGTTACGCCTGCGGCGATAGAGACCACCAGCGAGTCTTTGTTCAGGCTGGAGGAGATTTCACTGAGCACTTTCACCATAATGCCCGGTTTTACCGCGCCGAAAACGATATCCGCGACCTGAGCGACCTCCTGCGCGCTTTGCGCCGCATTAATGCCGTACTGATCATGCAGGGCGGCGACTTTATCGGGGGAGGGGGTGTAGACCCAGATCTGGCCGGGAAGTACCTGACCGCTGGCAATCAGTCCGCCAAGAATAGCCTTGCCCATATTACCGCAGCCAATAAAACCGATTTTCTTCTCCATCTCGTCACTCCCTATGTTTGTGTGTTATGGGGAATGGTTAGCTTAACGCGGATTGAAAACGGGCAGAAGGAGAAACAGCACTTTGATGAAAGGCAAAAGCGCGAGACAATAAAAGATTGTATACCGTACGGGAGACATTATGACCATCTGGGTGGATGCGGATGCGTGTCCGAATGTCATTAAAGAAATTTTGTACCGCGCCGCCGAGCGGATGCAGTTGCCGCTTATTCTGGTTGCCAATCAGGCCTTGCGCGTGCCGCCTTCGCGTTTTATCCGCACGCTCCGCGTGGCCGCCGGGTTTGACGTGGCGGACAATGAAATCGTGCGTCAATGCGAAGCGGGCGATCTGGTGATTACCGCGGATATTCCGCTGGCGGCTGAAGTGCTGGAAAAAGGCGCTGCGGCTCTTAATCCCCGGGGAGAACGCTATAGCGACGCCACGATTCGCGAACGTCTGACGATGCGTGACTTTATGGACACGCTACGCGCCAGCGGCGTACAAACGGGGGGGCCAAACACTCTCTCGCCGCGCGATCGTCAGCATTTTGCCGCCGAGCTGGATAAGTGGTGGCTGGAAAGCCAGCGTAAAAAATAAATCCTGTAATGAAAAATTTACAGTTTATTCATTTCTGATTCTTGCTATAGTACTAATATTGTGACTTTAGTACCTTTGTGTAAATTATTATTTACATTTATGCGTTGTACTAGTTAGATGATATGATTATAACATTGCTGATATCAAATCCTGCGTATGCGCAGTTCCTGGGGGAACGCCTGCTATGATGCAACCTCTTTATCTTGTTGGCCCGCGGGGCTGTGGGAAAACCACCATCGGTATGGCGCTGGCGCAGGCAACCGGTTTTCGGTTTGCAGATACCGACCGCTGGCTGCAATCGCACGTGCAGATGAGCGTCGCTGATATCGTTGAAAAAGAAGGCTGGGGAGGGTTCCGCGCTCGGGAAACCGCGGCCCTGGAGGCGGTAAGCGCGCCTTCGACTGTCGTGGCGACGGGAGGCGGTATTATTCTCACGGAGTATAACCGACGTTATATGCACCGTGTTGGCGTAGTGATTTATCTGTGCGCGCCGGTATCCACGCTGGTTAACCGGCTTGAGGCTGAACCTGAAGCGGATCTGCGCCCGACCCTCACCGGCAAGCCGTTGAGCGAAGAGGTTCGGGAAGTGCTTGAGCAGCGTGACGCGTTGTATCGCGAAACGGCGCATTACATTATTGACGCGACGAAAGCGCCGGCCCAGGTCGTTTCTGAAATTATCGCGGCGCTGCCGCCGTCGACGCAACGGTTACAGGGAGATGTCTATACTTAACGCTCACCCAGAATAAAGGAAACGCTATGCCAACCAGACCACCTTATCCGCGGGAGGCTTATATCGTCACCATTGAAAAAGGCACGCCGGGCCAGACGGTGACGTGGTATCAGCTACGGGCTGACCATCCGAAACCTGATTCGCTCATCAGCGAGCATCCGACCGCAGAAGAAGCGATGGATGCGAAAAAACGTTACGAAGATCCGGATAAATCATAGACGCATGAACCACTCGGAAGGGATTCTGAGTACCCCTAAATTGTATCTCCATCACATTCTTGAAACATTTATACTGGCAACTAAAACCGTAAATTAAGCGATAACAATACAATATTGGAGTTATTTGGAATCTTTACACAATACGTTGCTCATCTGCTGCTACGCTTTCTGAGATTTGTAGGGCAGGTAGCGCGGTGAGCGTGTGAATATTTGCCCGGGAATTACGACGAAGTAATAAGGTGGAATAAAAATGAGTGCGTCGTTGGCAATCCTCACAATCGGCGTTGTGCCAATGAGCGAAGTGTTACCGCTTCTGACGGAATACATCGACGAACAACACATCACCCATCATAGCCTGCTGGGAAAAATGAGCCGGGAAGACGTTATGGCGGATTACGCTGTAGAGCCTGGCGACGATCCGCTTTTGACGTTGCTGAATGATAACCAGATAGCCCATGTTTCCCGCCAGAAAGTGGAGCGAGATTTACAAAGCGTTGTCGAGGTGCTGGATAACCAGGGTTATGACGTCATTATACTGATGAGCACCGCGGCGATTAAAAGTATGGCAGCCCGTAATTCTATTTTGCTTGAACCGCTGCGTATTATTCCACCGCTTGTCGCCTCTATTGTGGATGGGCATCAGGTGGGCGTGATTGTGCCTGTTGCAGAACTTCTGGCGGCCCAGGAGAAAAAATGGCAGGTATTGCAAATGCCGCCGGTGTATTCGCTGGCGAATCCGGTTCACGGTTCTGAGCAACAGTTAATTGATGCCGGGCAGGCGCTACTGGATCAAGGCGCGGACGTCATTATGCTGGATTGTCTGGGTTTTCATCAGCGTCATCGGGATATTTTACAGCAGGCGCTGGATGTGCCGGTTTTACTCTCTAATGTTTTGATTGCGCGGTTAGCTTCAGAACTGCTTGTCTAATTTTACGTGACAGGCCGAACGTCAGGACTCTATATTGGGTGTTAATTTAATAATGAGACGGGGCCTGATTATGCTACAAAGCAATGAATACTTTTCCGGGAAAGTGAAGTCTATTGGATTTACCAGCAGTAGCATCGGCCGGGCCAGCGTTGGTGTGATGGCGGAAGGGGAGTATACCTTTGGCACCGCCGAACCCGAAGAGATGACGGTTGTGAGCGGCGCGTTGAAGGTACTGTTGCCGGGAACTGTCGAATGGAAAGTGTATACAGCCGGTGAGGTGTTTAACGTGCCTGGCCACAGCGAGTTTCATCTACAGGTCGCTGAGCCCACCTCGTATCTGTGCCGCTATTTGTAACGGAACGGTGAGTCCCCTCTCCGGCGGAGAGGGACCCTCTGGTTAGCGCTGCGCTTCGCCGCCTAATCCTTCCACCAGGCTTTGAATCAGCGCCGCCAGCTCGCCGGTCATCAGGATAAAGTCCGCGTCAAAACGTTGGGCAAAATCTTCCCGGTCGATATCTTCGTTCTGATCGCGCAGCTCATCGCAGAATTTCAGACGCTTAATGGAGCCGTCGTCGCACATGACGAATTGAATACGCTGCTGCCAGTCGAGCGCCAGCTTCGTGACCACTTTACCCGCTTCAATATGAACGGCGATCTCGTCGCTGACCAGATCCTGCTTTTTCGCGCGGATCACGCCGCCATCTTCCAGCATCGCTTTCAATTCGGCTTCGTCCAGCAACTGGAAACCCTGAGCGACCGTACCGGAGCGCACCCACTCGGTGAGCGTCAGCTCAATCGGATTTTCCAGCGCCAGCGGGACGACCGGCAGCGAGCCAAGACTTTTACGCAGTAGCGCCAAAGTATCTTCCGCTTTTTTCGCGCTGGCGCAGTCAACCATAATCAGGCCGTTAACGGTATCAATCCACATCATTGTCTGACTGAAGCGGCTAAACGCGCGCGGCAGCAACGAATGCAACACTTCATCCTTCAGGGAATCTTTTTCCGTCTTCTTCAGCTTGCGACCCTGATCGGCTTCCAGTTTCTGGATTTTCGCCTCCAGTGCCTGTTTGATCACTGGCGATGGCAGGATTTTCTCTTCTTTGCGCGCGCAAATAATAATTTGGCCATTGGCGGTGTGCGTTAACGCATCGCTGTGAGAGCCCATCGGCGGAACCCAGCCCATTTTGGCCATATCCTGGCTACCGCATGGGGTAAACGTCATTGAGGCGAGCTGTTTCTCCATCTCTTCGGCGCGTAATGTGATATCGCGGCTAAGACGGTAAACCATTAAATTTTTGAACCACAGCATGATAATTTCCACGGCCTTGTCGTTAAATCCAGGCGGTATAGTAACGAATTGTCGGCAGGCTTGCATTGCCAATCAGAACGGTGAATTCTACCCTGTTGATATTCCCAAAAAATGAGGAGCGGTATGTGCGTATTGGTATCGATTTAGGCGGCACAAAAACGGAAGTCATTGCGCTTGATGATGCAGGAGAGCAGCGGTTTCGCCATCGTCTGCCTACGCCGCGGGAGGATTATCAGCAAACGATAGAAACCATCGCTACGCTGGTCGACATGGCGGAACAGGCGACCGGCCAGACCGGTAGCGTTGGCATTGGCATTCCCGGTTCTCTCTCGCCTTACACCGGCGTGGTAAAAAACGCTAATTCTACGTGGCTTAACGGCCAGCCGTTCGATAGCGATGTGAGCCGTCGTCTGAAGCGTGAAGTGCGGTTAGCCAACGATGCCAATTGCCTGGCGGTATCGGAAGCGGTAGATGGCGCGGCGGCGGGGGCGCAAACGGTATTTGCGGTGATTATCGGTACCGGGTGCGGCGCGGGCGTAGCGCTAAATGGCCGGGCGCACATCGGCGGCAACGGTACGGCAGGTGAATGGGGTCACAATCCGTTGCCGTGGATGGATGACGATGAGTTGCGTTACCGCGAAGAAATTCCCTGTTATTGCGGTAAACAAGGCTGTATCGAAACCTTTATTTCCGGTACGGGATTTGCCACGGATTACCAGCGTTTGAGCGGTAAAGCGCTAAAAGGCGATGAGATTATTCGTCTGGTCGACGCGCAGGACGCCGTGGCGGAACTGGCGTTAAGCCGTTATGAGCTGCGGCTGGCGAAAGCATTATCTCATGTCGTGAATATTCTGGATCCGGATGTCATTGTGCTGGGCGGCGGTATGAGTAATGTTGAGCGCCTGTACAAGACGGTTCCGTCGCTGATGAAATCGTTTGTTTTTGGCGGCGAGTGCGAGACGCCGGTACGTAAGGCGCGGCATGGCGATTCGAGCGGCGTGCGCGGCGCGGCCTGGCTGTGGCCGCTGGCGTAACGTTTTTAGCCGGATGGCGCGTCATCCGGCAACCGGCGTGACCGATGGCTGCTTGTGTTTTAGACGTCCGTATACCAGCAACGACGACATGGCGGAAAACGAGAGCAGGGCGGCGGGAAGCGCCACGTAGTGGTAGGTAAAACCTAGCGTCAGCATCAGCCCGCCGCACCAGGCGCCAATCGCGCTACCGAGATTAAACGCGATTTGCCCTCCCGCCGCGCCCAGCAGTTCGCCGCCTTTGGCGTTTTGCAGTAGCAGGATTTGCAGCGGCGCAGAGAGCGCAAACAGACCAGCGCAGCAGATAAACGCGAAAGTCAGCGATGCCGTTTTGTATCCGCTGAAGAAAAAGAGCGCCATGAGAGAGAGCACGATAACGAGGTCAGTCACTACCGCGATGCGCAGCGGAGTATATCTGCCGGAGAGTTTGCCGCTTAACAGATTGCCTAACACCATCCCCAGCCCGACCAGCATCATAATAAACGTCATGCTCGTCTCCGAAAAACCGGAGATGTACATCATAAATGGCTTGATATAGCTGAACCAGGCAAAAACGCCCGCATTGCCGAACATCGTGGCGGCGAAAATGAGCCACGGCGCGGGGCTACGCAAGAAGTGGAACTGCTCGCGCAGGCTGCCTTGGGCTTTGTCACGAATATCCGGCACCCAGAAGAAAATCGCGGTGAGCACAGCGATGTTGAAAACCGCGATCAATAAAAAGGTGTAGCGCCAGCTAAATTCCTGGCTCAGGTAAGTGCCGACCGGAATGCCCACCAGATTCGCCACCGTCATTCCTGAAACCATACCCGCGACGGCGGCGGTGACTTTCCCGGGGCGGATAATCTTTGACAGGACAATGGCGCCGACGCCAAAAAAGGCGCCGTGCGGAAAGCCGGAAACCAGTCTGCCGACGGCGAGCATCAGATATGACGAGGAAAAGGTAAATATGGCATTGCCCATCACGCACAGCGTGACCAGAAACAGCAGTATATGTTTAAGCGAAAAGCGGCTGGAAAAGAGCGCCATAACAGGCGCGCCCAGCACGACGCCGAAGGCGTAAAACGAGATCATATGCCCGGCGGCGGGAATCGTTATCCCGACATCGCGTGCCAGCTCCGTCAGAACGCCCATAATGCCAAACTCGGCCATCCCCAGTCCGAACGTACCCAGCGCCAAAGAAAAAATAACTTTTTTCATACCACCTGCCGAAAATAAAGGCGCATGTTGCGCGCTGTGGCTGTGAATTGTCACAGCCAATCAACGTATAGCTTGCGGATAAGCGCGAGGTAATACCATTCCTTATCCGTCTTTGTGTATTCATTATTATGCTATGTCATGACAGTATGCTGTGCGCAGGATGACCTCGCGTTACTCCACAGCAAACGCTTTGTCCAGTTTGCTATAACCAAGTCCATTGATTTTTTTCACTTTTATCTGCACGGGGATACGTTCTTTCATGGCTTCCACATGGCTAATCACACCGATGGTCTTCCCGCTGGCATTCAGCGCGTCGAGCGCATCCAGCGCGGCGTCCAGCGTTTCGCTATCAAGCGTACCGAAGCCTTCGTCGAGGAACAAAGAATCAATGCGCGTTTTATGGCTGACCAAATCTGATAACGCCAGCGCCAGCGCCAGGCTGACCAGGAAACTTTCGCCGCCTGATAACGTTCGCGTATCGCGCACGGCGTCGGCCTGCCAGGTATCGACAACCTCCAGTTCCAGCGCGTCGCTGGCTTTGCGCTGCAATAAATAGCGGCCATGCAGGCGGGTGAGCTGATGATTCGCCAGCCAGACCAGATTATCCAGCGTCAGTCCCTGGGCGAATTTGCGGAACTTATCACCTTCTTTAGAGCCGATCAGCGCATTGAGATAGCCCCAGTCTTCCACTTGCTGAGAGGCTTGCTTCATTTCCGCCATCAGCGCGCGTTGGCGCTGCCGATTATCTGCATCCTGTTTAATTTGCTGGCAGATTTCCCCCTGGCGTGTCGTGTTTTCACGCAGTTGTTGCGCCAACTGCGCCAGCCGCTGCGCGAGCTGCTCCGCCGTACACGTTGGGTCCAGACCGGCGGGCGGCTGTTGCTGATGGTCAGCCAGCGCCTGCGCGGACTGCGCGCTTAACGCCTTCGCTTGTTGTAGCTGACTTTCCAGCGTTTGTTGTTGTTTTTCCAGACGGGTCACGGTCTCTTCATCCAGCAACGCCGCCAGGAACGTTGCCTGGCTGTCAAACGGGCTATTTTTTAACGCCGCATCAAAGTGCGCTATCGCCTCGGCGGCGCGCTGCTGTTCCTGCGTCGTCTGTTCCTGCAGGGTTTGCAACTGGCTTTGTAATGACACGCACTCATCATGCGCCTGCCGCCAGTTATCCAGCGGCACGTCGTCGTCGGAATCCGCGGTATCCGTTTGCGGTAGCGTTTCCAGCAACGGGGCAAGCCTGTCGATCTGCGTTTGCAAATCCGCGAACTCGGTCTGACGCTGTTGCCATATTTTCGCTTCGTCGGCGCGCTCATTCAGCCACGAAGCCTCGTCTTCTGGCGCTGGAAGGGAAAGCGTATACTGCGCCAAATCAGCCGTCAGCGACGCCTGACGCTGCGCAATCTGCGCGGTAAAGCGCGCTACCTGTTCAGTATGCGCCGCGATTTGCGTTTGTAGAGCATGACGCTGGCTGAGCTGATCCAACTGTTGCTCATGTTCTTCCGCGGCGGTCAGCCAGCCCGCGAGGTCTTCTTGCGGCTGGAGCTGAACGCCCAGCGTAGCGCACAGCGTTTGCCATTCCTCAGTAAGCGCTTGCTCCTCCTGCAACAACGACTGCGCCTCGCTTTCATCCCGCTGTAATTGTTGCGTTAAGGCATCTAACTGTCCTCGCAGCGCCGCGCCTTCTTCCGCCAGCGTTTTGACCTCTTTTTCCAGCGCGTCGCGGCGGGTTTGATTCGCGCTCAGTTCCAGCGCCTGATAGGCGGCGATGGCGGGGTGCGTCGTCGAGCCGCAAAGCGGACACGGCTGGCCGGACTGTAAGTGCGCCCGCTGGCTTTCCAGATCTTTGATGCGCGCCTCCTGATCGCAAATAGTGCGAACGTCCGCAAGCTCCTGCGCTTTAGTTTTATAACTCAAACGCTTATCCGCCAGACGTTGGGTGTATTGCGCCTGCTCCTGATGATGACGCGCGATAGCTGCCTGTAGCTGCGCCTGACGCTTTTGTTTCGGGAGAATTTGCCCCTGAAGCGCGGCGAGACGATGGCGTAGCGGACGCTGCCGGGTATGCAATGCTCTGGCTTCCGCCAGCGCCTGTGGCGTGAGGTCGAGCGTGAGCGGCGGTAGCGCATCACGCTGACGCGTATCGCTCAGCAACTGCTGTTGCCATTGGCTCAGTTGCGCCCGATCGTGGGATTGTTGTGTTAATAATGCTCGCCACCCCGCCAGTTCGCTGCGCCAGACGCGGATGCCGTCGTGTTCCGCCAGCCATGTCTTCAACCGCTGCCCTGTGGCGTTCAGTTGCGTGAATTGTCGATGCGCGCAGGCGCGGATACGCTGGCGCAGGCGATACGCGCTTTGTAAGCGAGCATTCACTTCATCACTGTGCTGGCGAACACGCTCAACGGCGCGGGTTTGTTCCTGAATGCGCTCCCAATGCGGGCGCAACTGGCGAGCAGGTTGCGCCAGCGTCAGCGCCGCGAGCTGCGGCTGCGCTTTTTCTCGCGCCTCTTGCGCCGCGTACAGCGCCTGCTGCCGGGCGTGTAATTCAGTGTGGAGCTCGTTTTTTCGGGTCAGCCAGTGAAGGTGCTGCTGCTGTACCTGCTGGTCGGCCAGCAGGCGTTTCTCTTCGTCAGTAAGCGCCTGCAAACTGGCTTCCAGTTGCTGTAACTGTTCGTCCGCCAATAGGGCGACGCCGCTGGCCTGCGCTTGTAACTTTTCCAGTTCGAGACGGGCTGATTTATGTTTTTCAAATACCTGTGCGGAGATCTGCCCGTAAATCTCAGTGCCGGTGAGCTCCTCCAGAAGCTCTGCGCGCTCTTTCGCTTTGGCGTTAAGAAAGGCGGCGAACTGCCCCTGTGATAACAACATCGAACGGGTGAAGCGCCCGTAGTCCAGCCCGGTCAACGTGGCGATCATCTCCAGTTTATCCTTTACCTTATCGGCAAAGATCTTTCCGTCTGAACACCGCGCCAGCTCCACGCGTGGGGCCTGGAGATTGCCGTCAGGCTGATTTCGGGCTCGGTTCTGGCTCCAGAACGCGCGCCAGGCTTCGCCTTTTACCTCGAACTCCACTTCGGCCAGACATTCCGCTGTATCGCGCGTCATCAAATCGTTTTGCGACTGCGATACCGTATTCAGGCGCGGCGTTTCGTGGTACAGCGCCAGGCAGATGGCGTCAAGCAAGGTGGTTTTTCCCGCGCCGGTCGGGCCGGTAATGGCGAATAACCCGTTACTGGCAAACGGTTCGGCGGTAAAGTCGACCTTCCATTCTCCTTTCAGCGAGTTCAGGTTTTTCAGACGCAAACTGAGAATTTTCATGCCTCGTGCTCCTCATTCAACGCGTAGAGCGTGCTGGAAAAGAGCTGATTCAGGCGCTCGCGCTGCGGGGTATCTAACGCTTCCAGCGCCAGACGCCGCGCAAAAACCTCTTCCACGCTAAGCTCGCTTAATGTTTCCCGCCGCTCGTTCGCCAGCGAGCGCTCACGCTGTTCGCGGCTACGGCGCACCAGTAATACCTCTACGGGGAGTGACTCCGTTAATGTCTGTATTCTGCGTTGGATATCGTGCAGATAGTCATCGGTGGTGATTTCAATATCCAGCCAGACGGGGGGCGATTGCTCAACGCCGCGCCACTGCTCAAGCTGTTCGGTAATTGATGCCAGGTCGCCTTTTAAAACCGCCAACGGTTGAGTCACGGGGACAGCCAGACTTTCGGTGCTTTGCCATTTCCCCTGGTCGAAGGTCACCAGATGCACGCATTTGCTTTTGCCGCACTCATCAAAGCTGAGGGCGATGGGCGAGCCGCAATAGCGGATATGCTCCGTGCCGCCGACACATTGCGCGCGGTGAATGTGTCCTAATGCGATATAATCCGCTGGGGGGAAATGCTGCGCCGGAAAGGCATCCAGCGTACCGATATAAATGTCGCGAACCGCATCGCTTTTGCTGGCGCCGACGGTGGTTAAATGTCCCGTCGCGATAACCGGCAGCTTTCGTTCGCCGCGTAGCAGGCACGCTTCCTGATACTGCTGTTGATAATAATCGGCAATCGCATGAAGAAGTTGCTGCTGTTTCTCGCTGCCGGATAACCCCGCCTGACTGGTAATAATGTCGCGCGGGCGCAAAAAGGGAATGGGGCACAGTACGGCGCCCGGAGAACCGTCGCGACGATGAAGTAGCCGCGGCGCATAGCCCGCGCTGGCGATCACGGTTGTATTGAGAAACGCCAGTATGTCGCGTGACTCGTTTAGCGTGGCGACGGAATCATGATTACCGGCCAGCACCACCAGATGACAGCCCATTTGCTGTAAATTAACGACGAAACGGTTATAAAGTTCTCGGGCATAGCTGGGCGGCGAACCGGTATCAAAAATATCGCCAGCGACAATAATGGCATCCACCTGATGGGCCTGCGCGGTCTCCAGCAGCCAGTCCAGAAAAGCCTGATGTTCCGCGGCGCGGCTTTTACTGTAGAAGTTTTGTCCCAGATGCCAGTCAGAGGTGTGGAGGATGCGCATAATTGTTCCATGCAAAAAAAAGCGTGAACGGGATTATACACGTCATCCCCTCCATTTTTGGGCGCAATTTACCGCCGGTACACGGTAATGCACGGTTTCACCGGTGTCATAAATCATCAACATGCTGTCAATGCCGCCTTTTTTTTTCATAAATCTGTCATAAATCTGACGCATAATGGCGCGGCATTGATAACTAACGACTAACAGGGCAAATTATGGCGAGACGTATTCTGGTCGTAGAAGATGAGGCGCCGATCCGTGAAATGGTGTGCTTCGTGCTCGAACAAAATGGCTTTCAGCCCGTAGAAGCCGAAGATTATGACAGTGCGGTGAATAAACTTAATGAACCCTGGCCGGATCTCATCCTTCTTGACTGGATGTTGCCCGGCGGGTCAGGGTTACAGTTTATTAAACATCTCAAACGTGAAGCCCTGACCCGGGATATTCCGGTGGTTATGCTGACCGCGAGAGGTGAGGAAGAAGATCGCGTGCGCGGGCTGGAAACCGGCGCTGACGATTACATTACCAAGCCGTTTTCCCCCAAGGAGTTGGTGGCGCGCATTAAAGCCGTTATGCGGCGCATCTCGCCGATGGCGGTCGAAGAGGTGATCGAGATGCAGGGATTGAGCCTTGATCCTGGCTCTCACCGCGTGATGACCGGCGACAGCCCGCTGGATATGGGGCCGACCGAATTTAAATTACTCCATTTCTTTATGACGCACCCGGAACGGGTTTACAGCCGCGAACAGCTACTCAATCATGTCTGGGGCACCAATGTGTACGTTGAAGACCGGACGGTCGACGTGCATATTCGCCGTTTGCGTAAGGCGCTGGAGCACAGCGGCCATGACCGGATGGTGCAAACGGTACGCGGGACAGGGTATCGTTTTTCGACCCGCTTTTAATGCCTTTTCCGCCAGTAGAACACAGGTTTCTGGCGGAGAATGCTTTCCATTCTTGAGGGAGTATGACGCGTGCTGGAACGGCTGTCATGGAAAAGGCTGGTGCTGGAGCTGGTGCTCTGTTGCATCCCCGCGCTTATCCTTAGCGCTTTTTTTGGTTATCTGCCGTGGTTTTTACTGGCGGCGGTGACGGGACTGCTTGTCTGGCATTTCTGGAATTTATTACGCCTCTCCTGGTGGCTTTGGGTCGACAGAAGTATGACGCCGCCGCCGGGACGGGGAAGTTGGGAACCGCTGTTATACGGTTTACACCAGATGCAGTTGCGAAATAAGAAGCGTCGCCGCGAGCTGGGGAACCTGATTAAACGTTTTCGCAGCGGCGCGGAGTCGCTGCCTGATGCCGTGGTACTGACCACAGAAGAGGGCGGTATTTTTTGGTGTAACGGTTTGGCGCAACAGATACTGGGGCTACGCTGGCCGGATGACAACGGGCAGAATATTCTCAATCTACTGCGTTATCCGGAGTTTACCCAGTATTTAAAAACGCGTGATTTCACCCGTCCGCTTCATTTGGTGCTCAATACCGGGCGGCACCTGGAGATCCGCGTCATGCCTTATACCGATAAACAACTCCTGATGGTGGCGCGCGATGTGACGCAAATGCATCAGCTTGAAGGCGCCAGACGTAACTTTTTCGCCAACGTCAGCCATGAGTTGCGTACGCCCTTGACGGTATTGCAAGGCTATCTGGAAATGATGCAGGAACAGGCGCTGGAGGGGGCGACGCGAGAGAAAGCGCTGCATACGATGCGCGAGCAAACGTATCGTATGGAAGGGCTGGTAAAACAACTGCTTACGCTGTCTAAAATTGAGGCGGCCCCGGCGCTGTTATTAAATGAAAAAGTGGATGTACCGATGATGCTGCGGGTCGTGGAGCGTGAAGCGCAGACGCTCAGCCAGCAGAAACATACCTTTACGTTTGAGGTCGACGATAGTCTTAGCGTTCTGGGCAATGAAGAGCAGCTACGTAGCGCGATCTCAAACCTGGTGTATAACGCAGTAAACCATACGCCGGCGGGAACGCATATTACGGTGAGCTGGCGACGTGTCGCGCATGGCGCTGAGTTTTGCATTCAAGATAACGGTCCGGGGATTGCTGCCGAGCATATTCCTCGTCTGACCGAACGCTTCTACCGTGTCGATAAAGCGCGTTCGCGGCAAACGGGCGGCAGCGGCCTGGGATTGGCGATTGTGAAACATGCGTTGAATCACCATGAAAGCCGCCTTGAAATCGACAGTTCGCCTGGCAAAGGAACGCGATTTAGCTTTGTGCTGCCGGAACGTTTAATTGCCAAAAATAGCGATTAATTGCCTTTCGTAAGTATAACTTTCCATAAGCCAGCGGATGCTGGCTTATTTTCTTTGCAGTTAAGACGGGCTCGTTGAAACATTCAACGTTTGGTGATTTTTTGTTCGCATGATTAGCCATAACTTTTTCATGAGAATGGTGTTTTATTCTGGTTGTAAATTTCATATCGCTATATTCATCTGGTTTTTAGATCCCACCTTGCTTTAAAACGTTATAAGCGTTTAAATTGCGCTTCAGGTGCTGTCATTACGACTGCATTTGCGCGGTAAATCGAAAAACAATTCTTCGCCGCATCGGTCCGGGAGCTTTTCCCGCTGAAATTGATAAAAAACGCCGCTTTATAATCCTCCGGGAAAGGCAAAAATTTTAATGTTTACAACATCACCATCCACAGGCAGTAAGACTTTATGACCCATCAGTTAAAATCGCGCGATATCATCGCCCTGGGCTTTATGACATTTGCGCTGTTCGTTGGCGCAGGCAATATTATCTTTCCTCCTATGGTCGGTTTGCAGGCGGGTGAACACGTCTGGACAGCCGCTATTGGCTTTCTGATTACCGCCGTAGGGCTACCGGTTCTTACTGTTGTGGCGCTGGCGAAAGTCGGCGGCGGCGTAGACAGCCTCAGTACGCCGATTGGTAAAGTGGCGGGACTCCTGCTGGCGACCGTTTGCTATCTGGCCGTCGGGCCGTTATTTGCGACGCCGCGTACCGCGACGGTGTCGTTTGAGGTCGGTATCGCTCCGTTGACCGGCGATTCTGCAATGCCGTTGCTGATTTACAGCGTGGTCTATTTCGCTATCGTTATTCTGGTTTCCCTCTATCCGGGTAAGCTGCTGGATACGGTGGGGAATTTCCTGGCGCCGTTGAAAATTATTGCGCTGGTCATCCTTTCCGTCGCGGCTATCGTTTGGCCTGCCGGTCCAATCAGCAACGCCCTGGACGCTTATCAGAATGCGGCCTTTTCTAACGGATTTGTGAACGGCTATCTGACGATGGATACGCTGGGCGCGATGGTGTTTGGTATCGTTATTGTGAACGCGGCGCGTTCTCGCGGCGTGACCGAAGCGCGCCTGTTGACGCGTTACACGGTCTGGGCCGGCCTGATGGCGGGCGTGGGGCTGACGCTGCTTTACCTTGCCTTGTTCCGCTTAGGTTCTGATAGCGCGACGCTGGTCGATCAGTCAGCGAACGGCGCGGCAATTCTTCATGCCTACGTTCAGCATACCTTTGGCGGCGCGGGAAGCTTCCTGCTGGCGGCGCTGATCTTTATCGCGTGTCTGGTGACGGCGGTGGGGCTGACCTGCGCCTGCGCTGAGTTTTTCGCGCAGTATATTCCGCTGTCTTACCGCACGCTGGTCTTTATTCTCGGCGGCTTCTCTATGGTGGTGTCAAACCTTGGACTGAGCCATCTGATTCAAATCTCCATTCCGGTGCTGACGGCTATCTATCCGCCGTGTATCGCACTGGTTGTATTAAGTTTTACCCGCTCATGGTGGCATAATTCCACCCGTATCATCGCGCCGGCCATGTTTATCAGTCTGCTTTTTGGTATCCTTGACGGCATCAAAGCATCTGCCTTTGGCGATATGCTGCCAGCCTGGAGTCAGCGTTTACCGCTGGCGGAACAGGGACTGGCGTGGTTGATGCCAACGGTGGTGATGGTGATCCTGGCGATTATCTGGGATCGCGCGGCGGGTCGGCAGGTGACCTCCAGCGCTCACTAAAATCGCTGACATATGTGTACACCACGGGGCTTAACGCCCCGTGGTTTTTTATTGTGTTGATAGGTCAGAAATTGATGGAAAGCAATAATAAGCTAAAGCGTGGGCTGAGCACCCGGCACATTCGCTTTATGGCATTAGGTTCGGCAATCGGCACCGGCCTGTTTTACGGCTCGGCGGACGCCATCAAAATGGCGGGGCCGAGCGTGCTGTTGGCCTATATTATTGGCGGGGTCGCGGCATATATCATTATGCGCGCATTGGGGGAAATGTCCGTTCACAACCCTGCCGCCAGCTCATTTTCGCGCTATGCGCAGGAAAACCTCGGCCCGCTTGCGGGCTACATTACCGGCTGGACCTACTGTTTTGAGATCCTGATCGTCGCCATTGCCGACGTGACCGCGTTCGGCATTTACATGGGAGTCTGGTTCCCCGCCGTGCCGCACTGGATTTGGGTACTTAGCGTGGTGCTGATCATTTGCGCCATCAACCTGATGAGCGTCAAGGTGTTCGGCGAGCTGGAGTTTTGGTTCTCCTTCTTCAAAGTCGCCACCATTATTATCATGATTGTCGCGGGTATCGGCATCATTGTGTGGGGAATTGGCAACGGCGGGCAGCCGACCGGCATTCATAACCTGTGGAGTAACGGCGGCTTCTTCAGCAATGGCTGGCTGGGAATGATCATGTCGCTGCAAATGGTGATGTTCGCTTACGGCGGGATTGAGATTATCGGTATCACCGCCGGGGAAGCGAAAGACCCGGAGAAATCCATTCCGCGCGCCATTAACTCAGTACCGATGCGTATCCTGGTATTTTATGTCGGCACGCTGTTCGTCATTATGTCTATCTATCCGTGGAATCAGGTCGGCACAAACGGCAGTCCATTTGTGCTGACGTTTCAGCATATGGGGATTACCTTTGCCGCCAGCATTCTGAACTTTGTGGTATTGACCGCCTCGCTTTCCGCTATCAACTCTGATGTGTTTGGCGTAGGCCGTATGCTGCATGGTATGGCGGAGCAGGGGAGCGCGCCGAAAATTTTTGCCAAAACGTCACGCCGTGGTATTCCGTGGGTCACTGTACTGGTGATGACGATTGCGCTGCTGTTTGCGGTTTACCTGAACTACATCATGCCGGAAAACGTCTTCCTGGTGATTGCTTCGCTGGCGACGTTTGCGACGGTATGGGTATGGATTATGATCCTGCTGTCGCAAATCGCCTTCCGTCGTCGTTTACCGCCGGAAGAGGTAAAAGCGCTGAAATTTAAGGTGCCGGGCGGTGTCGTCACGACGATAGCGGGTCTGATTTTCCTGGTCTTCATTATTGCGCTTATCGGCTACCATCCGGATACCCGCATCTCACTGTATGTGGGCTTCGCCTGGATAGTTCTGCTGTTGATTGGCTGGATATTTAAACGCCGTCGCGACCGTCAATTGGCGCAGGCGTAGTCGTTTTTCTCTGCCTTATCCGGTCTGCAGGCAACGGTAGACCGGATAAGCGGAGCCGCTTCTCCTCCTGGAGCCTCCTCCCCTAATAAACCCCTGGATGATGAGTTATCCTTTAAATCTCTGTGGCAAGGTGGCCCCATTTTCAGTAGAGGGGATACGAGATGTTGAATGCCTGGCACTTACCGGTTGCCCCATTTGTGAAGCAACATAACGATAAATTAACCATTACGCTGTGGCTGAGCGGAGAAAATCCGCCGTCTCGCGTGACGTTGCGCTCAGAATTCGATAATGAAGAAATCTCACTGGCGATGCGCAAACAGCGCCGCCAGCCGCAGCCGGGCGTGACGGCGTGGCGAGCGACGCTCAATATCGCGTTAGGGCAGCCACGTCGCCGTTACAGCTTTAAATTGCTTTGGCACGACCGCCAGCTTTGGTTTACGCCGCAGGGATTTAGCCGTTTTCCGCCTGCGCGTCTGGAACAATTTGCCGTTGATGTTCCGGACAGCGGCCCGCAGTGGGTCGCCGATCAAATTTTTTATCAGATCTTCCCGGATCGTTTTGCCCGCAGCCAGTCTCGTGAAGCCGGGCAGGATAAGGTGTATTACCACCATGCTGCCGGTCACGACATCGTGCGTAAAGAGTGGGATGAACCGCTCACCCCCCAGGCGGGCGGTTCCACCTTTTACGGCGGCTGTCTGAATGGCATTTGTGAGAAGCTGCCGTATCTGAAAAAACTGGGCGTCACAGCGCTATATCTGAATCCGGTATTTACCGCGCCGAGCGTCCATAAGTACGACACGGAAGATTATCGCCATGTCGATCCGCAATTTGGCGGCGATCCGGCGCTGCTACGCCTGCGGCGTGAAACCCAGGCGCAGGGCATGAGGCTGGTGCTGGATGGCGTGTTTAATCATAGCGGCGACTCGCATGCGTGGTTTGACAGGCATAACCGCAGCACTGGCGGCGCGTGTCATCACCCGGACTCGCCGTGGCGCGACTGGTACTCCTTTTCACCACAAGGCGTAGCGCTGGACTGGCTGGGTTATCCGAGCCTGCCGAAACTCGATTATCAATCAGAAACGCTGGTGGATGAGATCTATCGTGGTGAGGACAGTATCGTTCGTCACTGGCTAAAGGCACCGTGGAATATGGACGGCTGGCGGCTGGATGTCGTACATATGCTGGGCGAGGCGGGCGGGGCGCGCCATAATTTGCAGCACGTCGCCGGTATTACCCGGGCGGCAAAAGAGGCGCAGCCCGAAGCCTATATTGTGGGGGAACATTTCGGCGATGCGCGGCAGTGGCTACAGGCCGATGCGGAAGATGCCGCCATGAATTATCGCGGCTTCACCTTCCCGCTATGGGGATTTCTCGCCAATACTGATATCGCTTACGAACCACAGCATATTGATGCCCGGACCTGTATCGCGTGGATGGATAACTACCGCGCCGGGCTGTCACATCAGCAACAACTGCGCATGTTTAATCAACTCGACAGTCATGATACTGCGCGCTTTAAAACCCTGCTGGGTAAAGACGCGGCGTGCCTGCCGCTGGCGGTGGTCTGGCTGTTTACCTGGCCCGGCGTGCCATGTATTTATTACGGCGATGAAGTCGGCGTGGACGGCGCAAATGACCCCATGTGCCGCAAACCGTTCCCGTGGGATGAACGCAAGCAGGACGGCAACTTGCTGGCGCTGTACCAGCGTATGGCGAAACTGCGTCAGCGCAGTCTGGCGCTGCGTCGTGGCGGATGCCAGGCGCTGTATGCCGAAGGTGACGTAGTGGTATTCGTGCGGGTTTATCAGCAGCAGCGGGCGCTGGTGGCGATTAACCGGGGCGAGGCCTGTGAAGTGGCGCTGGAAGCGTTGCCGTTGCTGAACGTGGCCGGATGGCAATGTAAAACGGGAAGCGGTGACATCCGCGAGGGAAGACTTCGTTTACCCGCGATTTCCGCGACGGTATGGATGAACCGTTGAGGCGAGGTGGTTCGTAACACCGCACGCATAAAAAAGGCTCGCATTCGCGAGCCTTTTATCAATGCACTGACTTACAGGCTGGAAATGTTCTCAGCCAGGTATTTAGCCACGCCGTCCGGAGAGGCGTTCATGCCTTCTTTGCCTTTTTCCCACTGCGCCGGGCAGACATCGCCGTGCTCTTCGTGGAACTGCAGCGCGTCGACCATACGCAGCATTTCGTCGATGTTACGACCCAGCGGCAGATCGTTTACGACCTGGTGGCGAACAATACCGTTTGCGTCAATCAGGAAAGAGCCGCGCAGCGCAACGCCTTCGTCCGGATGTTCGATACCGTAAGCTTTCTGAATTTCACGCTTCACGTCGGCGACCATTGCGTATTTCACCGGGCCAATGCCGCCTTTATCGACAGGGGTGTTACGCCATGCGTTGTGGACAAACTCAGAGTCGAAAGAAACGCCGACTACTTCAACGCCGCGCTTCTGGAATTCTTCATAACGTTTATCAAAGGCGATCAGCTCAGACGGGCAAACAAAAGTGAAGTCCATCGGCCAGAAGAACAGAACGGTCGTTTTACCATTGGTGTGCTGTTTGAAGTTGAATTTATCAACAATCTCACCGCTACCCAGTACCGCCGCAGCGGTGAAATCCGGGGCCTGACGAGTAACCAGTACCATAATAATTCTCCTGCAATATTAAGGGTTTTAGAACGCAACGCGGGCAGTATAGGGAGGGCGAAGCGACAAAACAATGCGGTCTTGACAATCAATGAGACAGCTTTTGCCTATCGATCGGGTCATTATAAATCGTAATGATGACCCCTTTATGACAGCGAACGATCTTTCTGCCAACGGCGGATCTGACGCACGCCCTTGCTATCAGGCCGTCACAGCGCTTTGCGGGCGGCCTGTGCCATCATACGCGGATAAAAATGCCAGAAGCGCTCTTCTAACGCGTCGTAGTGCGCGTCCAGATCGTACCAGGAATCACGCAAGGCATCCAGCCGGGGACGGCGATTCGCCATGCCATTCAGCACGTTTTGAATGAAATCCATATCGCGATACCGCTCTAACCATTTTTCTGACCAAAGATAATCATTCAGGTTGACAAAGCGCGGCGGGGAGTCGGGCAGAATCGTCGCGACCTGCGCATGGGCGTAGCCGACAAACGCCTGAAGTGGAAAATCAGGAGAGATTTGCGTCCAGTGACGCGATAAAAAATGATCCCACATGACGTCCAGCGTAATGGGCGCCACGCGCCGAGTTTCATGGCGGAACCACTCTCGCGCCTCACGAACTTCCGGCAGGTTGTCGGTCATGACGTCAATACGCCGATGCATATAAATACCCTCTACCACGTCAGGAGGATAATGCGTTGCCGGGTTACCGCGGACAAAATCGGCCAGAAGATTACCGGAAAGCGAGCTGTCGGCAAGGTGCGCCAGATGCAGGTGAGCAAGAAAATTCATTATTGATTCTCTGTCCAAAAAGCGGGTAACGGTTGCAGCGGGAACGCCCCGGCACTAGACTACCCGCCTCTTATTTTAGTCTGAGTCAGAGTCATGCGCGTTACCGATTTTTCCTTTGAACTACCCGAATCCCTGATTGCCCACTACCCACAGCCGGAACGCAGTCGCTGCCGTTTGCTGTCATTAGAGGGGCCGACGGGCGCGCTGACGCACGGTACTTTCACCGATCTGCTCGATAAGCTCAACCCTGGCGATTTGCTGGTCTTCAATAATACCCGCGTGATCCCGGCGCGGCTCTTTGGCCGTAAAGCCAGCGGCGGCAAGATAGAAGTGCTGGTCGAACGTATGCTCGATGATAAACGCATCCTGGCGCATATTCGCGCTTCTAAAGCGCCAAAACCGGGCACGGAACTGCTACTGGGCGACGACGAAAGTATCCACGCGACCATGACTGCGCGTCACGGCGCTCTGTTTGAAGTTGAGTTTAATGACCCGCGTCCGGTGCTGGATATTCTCAACGCCATCGGCCATATGCCGTTGCCGCCGTACATCGACCGTCCGGACGAGGACGCCGACCGCGAACTGTACCAGACGGTCTACAGTGAAAAACCGGGCGCCGTCGCCGCGCCGACCGCCGGGCTGCACTTTGATGAGCCGCTGCTGGCGGCGCTTCGTGAGAAAGGTGTCGAAATGGCGTTTGTTACGCTACACGTAGGCGCGGGCACTTTCCAGCCGGTGCGTGTCGATACCATTGAAGATCACATCATGCACTCCGAATATGCTGAGGTGCCGCAAGAGGTGGTCGACGCGGTGCTGGCGGCGAAAGCGCGCGGCAACCGGGTTATCGCCGTCGGCACCACCTCGGTACGCTCGCTGGAAAGCGCGGCGCAGGCGGCAAAAAGCGATTTGATAGAGCCGTTCTTCGGCGATACGCAAATCTTTATTTATCCAGGTTATCAATACAAAGTGATTGATGCGCTGATCACCAACTTCCATCTGCCGGAATCGACGTTGATTATGCTGGTTTCCGCATTTGCCGGTTATCAACACACCATGAATGCCTATAAGACTGCGGTAGAACAAAAATATCGCTTTTTTAGCTACGGGGACGCGATGTTTATCACGTACAATCCGCAGGCTATTTCTGAGCGTCCGTAAGAAGGCTATCTCACTTGCCATTTTGACGCCGGGCAGTGCTCACCATCCTCACGTACTGCGTGTACGCTCCGGTGGTTGTGCGCTGGTCGACCCCAAACTGGCTGCGCCGATGACGCCTTCGGGAATTTATTAGCTATGGAATCATTCCGTAGCGAGTCGTTAAACGTCGGACTGTTTTTCTGACGCAGGAGTGATAATGAAATTTGAGTTAGATACCACCGATGGTCGCGCGCGTCGCGGTCGTCTGGTGTTTGATCGTGGCGTAGTGGAAACGCCAGCCTTTATGCCTGTGGGTACTTACGGTACGGTAAAAGGCATGACGCCGGAAGAAGTGGAAGCGACCGGCGCGCAGATTATTCTCGGCAACACTTTCCACCTGTGGCTGCGCCCGGGTCAGGAAATCATGAAGCTGCATGGCGATCTGCACGATTTTATGCAGTGGAAAGGGCCGATTCTCACCGATTCCGGCGGCTTCCAGGTCTTCAGCCTCGGCGATATTCGTAAGATTACCGAGCAAGGCGTGCACTTCCGTAACCCGATCAACGGCGATCCGATTTTCCTCGATCCGGAAAAGTCGATGGAGATCCAGTACGATCTCGGTTCCGATATCGTGATGATCTTTGATGAATGTACGCCGTACCCGGCAGACTGGGACTATGCTAAACGCTCGATGGAGATGTCGTTGCGTTGGGCGAAGCGTAGCCGCGACCGTTTTGATAGCCTTGGCAATAAGAATGCGCTTTTTGGCATCATTCAGGGCAGCGTTTACGAAGATTTACGCGATATCTCGGTGAAAGGTCTGGTAGAGATTGGCTTTGATGGCTACGCTGTCGGCGGTTTGGCTGTCGGTGAGCCGAAAGCAGATATGCACCGCATTCTGGAGCACGTTTGCCCGCAGATCCCGGCTGACAAACCGCGTTACCTGATGGGCGTGGGTAAACCGGAAGATCTGGTGGAAGGGGTGCGTCGCGGTATTGATATGTTTGACTGTGTCATGCCAACGCGAAATGCCCGTAATGGTCATCTGTTTGTGACCGACGGCGTGGTGAAGATTCGTAATGCAAAGCATAAAAGCGACACCAGCCCGCTTGACGCCGAGTGCGATTGCTACACCTGTCGCAATTATTCACGCGCTTACTTGCATCATCTCGACCGTTGCAACGAAATATTAGGTGCGCGTCTCAATACCATTCATAACTTGCGTTACTACCAGCGTTTGATGGCGGGTTTACGCAAGGCTATTGAAGAGGGTAAATTAGAGAGCTTCGTAACCGAGTTTTACCAACGTCAGGGGCGACCCGTTCCACCTTTGAACGTTGATTAATTTTAATAATGAGGGAATTTGAATGAGCTTTTTTATTTCTGATGCGGTAGCGGCAACAGGTGCTCCAGCGCAGGGCAGCCCGATGTCTCTGATTTTAATGCTGGTGGTGTTTGGTCTGATTTTCTATTTCATGATCCTGCGCCCGCAGCAGAAGCGCACCAAAGAGCACAAAAAGCTGATGGACTCCATTGCGAAAGGTGATGAAGTTCTGACGAATGGCGGTCTGGTCGGTCGAGTGACCAAAGTAGCGGAAGCCGGCTACATTGCCATCGCGCTGAATGACACCACGGAAGTGGTTATCAAACGTGACTTCGTAGCTGCCGTTCTGCCGAAAGGCACCATGAAGGCGCTGTAATATTTCGTTTTCCCAAAGGGAACTGCCGTGTTAAACCGTTATCCTTTGTGGAAGTACATCATGCTGGTCGTCGTGATTATCGTCGGCCTGCTTTACGCACTTCCCAACCTGTATGGTGAGGATCCGGCTGTTCAAATCACTGGCGTGCGCGGCGTCGCCGCCAGTGAGCAAACGCTGATCCAGGTCCAGAAAACGTTACAAGAAGAAAAAATTCCCGCTAAGTCTGTGGCACTGGAAGAGGGCGCTATTCTTGCGCGCTTCGACACCACCGATACCCAGCTACGCGCCCGTGAAGCGCTGATGAGCGTGCTGGGGGATAAATATGTCGTGGCGCTTAACCTTGCGCCGGCTACGCCGCGCTGGTTGGCGGCTATTCATGCCGATCCGATGAAGCTCGGTCTTGATCTGCGCGGCGGCGTTCACTTCCTGATGGAAGTGGATATGGATACCGCGTTAGGTAAACTCCAGGAACAAAATATCGATAGCCTGCGCAGCGATCTGCGTGAAAAAGGCATTCCTTATACCACCGTTCGTAAAGAAAATAATTATGGGCTGAGCATCACGTTCCGTGACAGCAAAGCGCGTGATGAGGCGATCGCCTATCTGACGCCGCGTCATCGTGACCTGGTGATTTCCAGCCAGAGCGGCAATCAACTTCGCGCGGTAATGACCGATGCGCGCCTGAGCGAAGCGCGCGAATACGCCGTTCAGCAGAACATTAATATTCTGCGTAACCGTGTTAACCAACTGGGCGTCGCGGAGCCAGTCGTACAGCGTCAGGGCGCAGACCGTATTGTGGTTGAGCTGCCGGGTATCCAGGATACCGCTCGCGCGAAAGAAATTCTCGGCGCGACCGCGACGCTGGAATTCCGTCTGGTGAATACCAACGTTGACCAGGCCGCCGCTGCTGCCGGGCGCGTACCGGGCGATTCCGAAGTGAAACAGACCCGCGAAGGTCAGCCGGTGGTATTGTACAAACGCGTGATCCTCACCGGCGACCATATCACCGACTCGACGTCCAGCCAGGATGAATATAACCAACCGCAGGTTAACATCTCGCTGGATAGCGCAGGCGGCAATATCATGTCTAACTTCACTAAGGACAATATCGGCAAACCGATGGCGACCCTGTTTGTGGAGTATAAAGACAGCGGTAAGAAAGACGCTAACGGTCGCGCCGTACTGGTGAAACAGGAAGAGGTGATTAACATTGCCAACATCCAGTCTCGGCTGGGTAACAGCTTCCGTATTACTGGTATCAGCAACCCGAACGAAGCGCGTCAGCTCTCGTTGCTGCTGCGTGCGGGCGCCCTGATTGCGCCGATTCAGATCGTTGAAGAGCGCACCATTGGCCCGACTCTGGGTATGCAGAACATCAAGCAGGGCCTGGAAGCCTGTCTGGCCGGTCTGGTGGTCTCCATCCTGTTCATGATCTTCTTCTATAAGAAGTTTGGTCTGATTGCGACCAGCGCGTTAGTGGCTAACCTGGTGTTGATTGTCGGTATCATGTCGCTGTTGCCGGGGGCAACGCTCAGTATGCCGGGGATTGCGGGTATCGTGTTAACCCTTGCAGTGGCGGTCGACGCCAACGTTCTGATTAACGAACGTATCAAAGAAGAGTTGAGTAATGGCCGCACGGTACAGCAGGCGATAAACGAAGGCTATGCCGGCGCGTTCAGTTCCATCTTCGATGCGAACATCACGACGCTGATTAAAGTCATCATTCTGTATGCTGTCGGTACCGGGGCAATTAAAGGGTTCGCGATTACGACCGGTATCGGTGTGGCGACGTCGATGTTTACCGCGATTATCGGTACGCGTGCTATCGTAAACCTGCTATATGGCGGCAAGCGCGTCACTAAGCTGTCAATCTGAGGAGTGCGATGTGGCACAGGAATACACTGTTGAACAACTAAACCACGGCCGTAAAGTCTATGACTTTATGCGCTGGGACTTCTGGGCATTCGGCATCTCCGGGCTGTTGCTGATCGCGGCCATTGTCATTATGGGCGTACGCGGGTTTAACTGGGGGCTGGATTTCACCGGTGGCACGGTAATTGAAATCACGCTGGAAAAACCGGCTGAAATGGACGTGATGCGCGAAGCGCTGCAAAAAGCGGGCTATGAAGAGCCGCAGTTGCAGAACTTTGGCAGCAGTCACGACATTATGGTGCGTATGCCGCCAACCGAAGGTGAAACCGGCGGTCAGGTACTTGGTAGCAAAGTGGTGACGATCATTAATGAAGCCACCAACCAGAACGCGGCCGTGAAGCGTATTGAATTCGTGGGGCCAAGCGTGGGCGCCGATCTGGCGCAAACCGGCGCCATGGCGCTGCTGGTGGCGTTGATCTCTATCCTCGTTTATGTCGGTTTCCGCTTTGAGTGGCGACTGGCAGCAGGGGTGGTCATCGCGCTGGCGCACGACGTGATCATTACGCTGGGGATACTGTCGCTTTTCCATATCGAGATTGACCTGACCATTGTGGCATCGTTGATGTCGGTGATCGGTTACTCGCTGAACGACAGTATCGTGGTCTCCGACCGTATTCGTGAAAACTTCCGCAAAATCCGTCGCGGGACGCCTTACGAAATCTTTAACGTGTCGCTGACCCAGACGCTACACCGTACGTTGATTACCTCCGGTACGACGTTAGTGGTAATTCTGATGCTGTACCTCTTCGGCGGTCCGGTACTGGAAGGCTTCTCGCTGACGATGCTGATCGGTGTCTCTATTGGTACGGCATCTTCTATCTATGTCGCATCGGCGCTGGCGCTGAAACTCGGTATGAAGCGCGAGCATATGCTGCAGCAGAAAGTCGAAAAAGAAGGGGCGGATCAGCCGTCCATTCTGCCGTAAACACGTATTTAAGTGTTATCTGAATCCCGGTCATGCGATCGGGATTTTTTTATTTATGTACCATGACGATAAACATTACTGACAGTATGCTGTCAGGAGCCCTGTCATACACTCCTCATGAATTTACCCACACTCGCAGGAGGATGTATGAAAAACTTGATTAACTGGTTTGAAATTCCAGTTACTGATATGGCGCGTGCAATCGCCTTTTATGAGCAAGTGATGCAGATATCGTTACGTCGGGAAACCATGGATGGGGCGGACCTGGCCGTATTCCCGTATGCTGAACCCGGACCCGGCGGAGCGCTGATAAAGCAGGATGATGTCGCTCCAGTTGCGCAGGGAGTCGTTATTTATCTGCATACCGCCGATTTGTTAGCCTCGATTGAACGTGTCGTCCTTGCCGGTGGCAAGTGTGTTCTGGAACCCATGGTTCCCGGAGATGACATTGGAACCATCGCGTTGTTTATTGACAGCGAAGGTAACCGAATAGGTTTACATCAACCTGCGTGATATTTGCTAAATGTAGAGAGTCAATATGACCAGACGCGCTGACCGTTTGTTTCAGATCGTGCAAATTTTGCGGGGTAGACGACTGACGACGGCAGCGCTGTTGGCACAGCGGCTTGCGGTTTCTGAACGGACAATTTATCGCGATATTCGCGATCTGTCGTTATCCGGTGTGCCTGTCGAAGGTGAAGCGGGGAGCGGATACCGTTTAATGGCGGGTTTTGATCTGCCGCCCTTGATGCTTACCCATCGTGAATCGGAAGCACTGATGGTGGCTATACGGTTATTGAAAACCTGGGGCGGCGATTCGCTATCGCGCGAGCTTGAATCCGCCCAGGAAAAAGTGTTGGCTATTTTACCGGAAGAGAGCCGTCGTAAAGCGGAGCAGACACGGATTTACGCTCCGGATTTGGGTACATCTCCACATTCGCGCAGCGCGTTTGATCTTATCCATCAGGCCGTTTCGGCGCAGCAGGTGTTGGCGCTACATTATCGTGATGAAGCGGGGCATCTCTCTTCGCGGGATATACAACCGCTGGGATTGTTTTTCTGGGGAGAGCACTGGCTACTGGTTGCCTGGTGTGAGAGACGGGAAGACTATCGGTGTTTTCGCCTCGATCGCTGTTTACAAATTACTCCGCTTAACCGGCGATTTCGTGAAACAATCGACCGTTCTTTGCGTGATTTTTTGCGAAAAGTCGAGCACGAAAAAATGCCGTAAGATGTGATAGCGATACCTCTAACGCTTGTAAAACGGGTTGATTGGTCATCAGTTTGCCTGAAATAGCCTTCCTTACCTGGATATATAAGTTGCACAGAATCATTGCTAAAAGCCCGGCTTCGCGGGAAACTGCGCATAACCCTTTGTATTATTCAGGTACCTGTTAATTATGGCTATCATCCCAAAAAACTACGCGCGCCTGGAAAGCGGCTATCGTGAAAAAGCGCTGAAGCTGTTTCCGTGGGTATGCGGACGTTGTTCCCGTGAGTTTGTGTATTCAAATCTGCGTGAGCTGACGGTGCATCATATCGATCATGACCACACCAATAACCCGGAAGACGGCAGTAACTGGGAGCTATTGTGCCTCTACTGCCACGATCATGAGCATTCTAAATATACCGAAGCCGATCAGTACGGTTCGACGGTCATTGCCGGGGAAGATGCGCAAAAAGATGTCGGCGAGGCGACTTATAACCCGTTTGCCGATCTGAAAGCGATGATGAACAAAAAGAAATAAGCAGGCTGCTGACAAAGCTGTTGGTGCTGTTGAATGTTAGGTTACGCTTCGCTCCACCCAACGGAATCCGCAATATAAATGAATTATTGGTTTTCGTAGGTCGGATGCAATCCGACATTTTTTCAGCCCCGGAGTTTGTCGCCAGACCCAAACGTCCTGTAACGCATACATTGTCACTGGAATCCCGATCGCAAGGTTGGGATTTTTTTGTTTTTAATTCATGCCGATACTGGCGAGCAGAGTAGAATCAGCGGTAAGCCGGGGCAACCCGGTGAGGCGCAATGTTGCGGGGGCTTGATCCCCGGTGGCCTTGTCGCTGGAAAGAGAAAACCCCCGCACATTGTTCGGTATTCACCGGCAACATTACGGGGGCTAACTTGACCCTAGACAAGTTGAGGATAGCCGCGAACCGTTGCCATTGCAACAAAGGCGGCAATATGACGCTCACAGAGTTGAGCATTACTATCTGGCACGATCTGGCGGCACCAACGCTGGTCGGGATTGCGACAGGTCTGTTTTTAGGCTGGCGGCATCGCCGGAAGTAATGTGAAGTGGGCGCGACTCGCCGCCGCATGGCAGCATGCGCCCGAAACGGGCCAGAGGGCGACCTCTGGCCTTTTTTGCAGGTTTAGAAGTTATAACCCACGACCAGGTAGCCGCCCCAGCCGGTAGATTTCGCGCTGAAATCGCCGTCGCCCCAGTTCAGTTTTGCGCCATTCTGCCACTGTCCGCCGTTATGGAAGTAACGCGCAACGACCGAGTAGTGCCAGTGATCGTAGTTCAGCGCCAGGATATGGCTGGAAGCGATGGAGTTGCTGGTACGGTTCGGATCGTCGCCTAAATCAGATCCCCAGTCAAAGTTGGTAAAGCCGATATAGCTCAGTTTACCGCCCCACAGATCGGTGATGGGGACGAAGTATTTCACTTTGAAACGGTAGCCGTCCCATTCGTTTTCATTGGACGCGCCGTAGTTTTGCCACTGATATTTCGCATACACGTTCAGCGACAGGCCCATCGGCAGGCCGGTGTCGATATCGGTCCCCAGACCCATATACCACGTGCTCTGGCGGCTGGCTTTGTTATCGCCCATATCGTAGATGTAGTTGTTGGCGAAATACCACTCTTTAAACGGGCCGAAGCTCAGGTCTGCGCCGGTCAGCTTATCAATCGAGAAACGCGGCTCGATTTCCATGAACAGCGGAGAACCGTCGGACCAGATACCTTTATCGTTGCCGTTACCCCAATCAAAGGTTTTGGGAATATCGATATAGCCGTAGAAATCAAACCAGTCTTTTTTGGCAAATGCTTCATATTCCAGATAGACGTCGTTGTTCAATTTCGGCGAGAAACGGGTATGGTAGCTGCCTACCACGTTTACGCTCTGGTGCCACCAGTCGGACAAATACTGCGGCTGATCATTTTCTGCTGCGTTAGCAGTAAAAGATGAGGTGAGCGCCAGCGCTGCGCTGACTGCGAGTAAAGTTTTTTTCATATGTATGCCACTGTTTGAAATCCCTTGCGGGAGTGAAAAGAACGCAATTTGCGTTTCTAAATATTTCGTGTTTCTGCGGAGCCTATTATAAAAATCATTGCTCACAAAAATATGTCTTGTTTCACATATCTATCATTTACGTAATCGATTGCGTTCACGTTTGCACATTTTAGACGCGGCGACAGTACTATCTTTCATGAATATTACCAATCCATGTCATAAATGACGGAAATGTCAGTAGGGCAACAAAAGTCGCGCGGGGGATGTTGCGGAACGCACAAAACGCTCCGCCAGAACGTTTATTGATTAACAGGCTGAATATCATGGATGCGAATGAAGCCTAACTGCGCCGGTGTGATCCCCTTCAACGGTAACGAAATATTGACATCACTGGGCGCCAGCAAACTGGCAGGAGCATTTACCAGAAGGCTCTGTGCATTCACCTCCTGATAGTTCTCCGTAGTGCCCTGAAGTTGCCCGTACTCTACGGTAGCGCTGAATGCTGGCAGCGGATCGCGGGACTCGCCCTGAATGCGTAACGTTGCGTGAGCGCCGTCTGCGACAGGCGTAATCTCCAGCAACGTCATACGTAGCGTACCGATCTGACTCTCCAGCCGGGCAGGCGTATTGGCGCCAGGCAACAAATAGACGCCGCGGGTTGACTCCGCATTCAGCTTATTTTGTTGGGTAATTTTTACCGTTTCCTGATTCAGTTGGGTCATCTCTTTATTCAGGGTGCTAATGCTTTGATGCATCTGGCGAACTTCGCTCTGCGGCGCGCAGGCGGTCAGGCTCAAGAGACTTCCCACCAGGAGAATTCTTAGGTAACGTCTTGTCATGTCGATCATTTCCTTCGTGGTCCGATAGCGTAATGGTAGTGCGCTATACGCACAAAGGCACCGATCCTTTATCTCAAAAGCGCTCCGCCTTTGTTGTCGCGCCAGTTCAGGGTAAAATAGCATTTCCTAAATCATCTGGTCAGGACGCCGTATGCATTGCCCATTTTGTTTCGCCGTAGATACCAAAGTCATTGACTCTCGTCTTGTAGGCGAGGGCTCGTCCGTGCGCCGCCGTCGGCAGTGCCTGGTGTGTAATGAACGCTTTACGACCTTTGAAGTGGCTGAACTGGTCATGCCGCGCGTGATAAAAAGCAACGATGTGCGCGAACCCTTTAATGAGGATAAGCTGCGTAGCGGCATGTTGAGAGCGCTGGAAAAAAGACCCGTCAGCGCAGATGATGTTGAAATGGCATTGAACCATATTAAGTCACAATTACGTGCCACTGGGGAGCGTGAAGTTCCCAGCAAGATGATTGGCAACCTGGTCATGGAGCAGCTGAAAAAACTCGATAAAGTCGCGTATATTCGCTTTGCCTCCGTCTATCGCAGTTTCGAAGATATCAAAGACTTTGGCGAAGAAATCGCTCGCCTACAGGACTAAGCCATGCAGGATGAGTTTTACATGGCGCGAGCGCTCAAACTGGCGCAGCGTGGACGTTTCACCACTCACCCGAACCCTAATGTCGGCTGTGTCATTGTTAACAATGGCGACATCGTCGGCGAAGGTTATCACCATCGCGCCGGAGAGCCGCACGCCGAGGTTCATGCGCTGCGGATGGCGGGCGCAAAAGCCAAAGGCGCAACCGCCTATGTCACGCTTGAACCCTGTAGCCATCATGGGCGAACGCCGCCATGTTGCGATGCGCTGATTGCGGCCGGCGTCGCGCGCGTGGTCGCCGCGATGCAGGACCCGAACCCACAGGTCGCCGGGCGTGGGCTGTATCGCCTGCAACAGGCGGGTATTGCGGTCAGCCACGGGTTAATGATGAGTGAAGCGGAGGCGCTCAATAAAGGCTTCCTCAAGCGGATGCGTACCGGATTCCCTTATCTTCAGCTTAAACTGGGCGCCTCCGTGGATGGACGGACGGCGATGGCCAGCGGCGAAAGCCAGTGGATCACCTCGCCGCAGGCCCGGCGCGACGTTCAGCGCTTGCGTGCGCAAAGCCACGCTATCTTAACCAGTAGCGCGACGGTATTGGCTGACGATCCGGCCTTGACGGTGCGTTGGGCGGAGTTAGATGCCTCTACGCAGGCGTCTTACCCGCAGGAAAATCTGCGCCAGCCGGTGCGAATTGTTATCGACAGCCAAAACCGGGTAACGCCTGCGCATCGTATTGTGCAGCAGCCTGGCGAAACGTGGATCGCGCGTACCCAGGAAGATAGCCGCGCGTGGCCCGATGCGGTTCGTACTATCAGCGTGCCGGCGCACAACGGACATTTGGATCTGGTTGTACTGATGATGCAGTTAGGCAGGCAGCAGATTAATAGCATATGGGTTGAAGCCGGACCGGGACTGGCAGGCGCGTTGTTGCAAGCCGGGCTAGTGGATGAACTGATTGTCTATGTCGCGCCTAAATTGTTGGGAACCCAGGCGCGGGGATTATGCGAATTGCCGGGGCTTGAGAAGCTCGCCGACGCGCCGCAATTTACCTTCAGCGAAATACGTCATGTCGGCCCGGATGTTTGCCTGCATATGGTGAGCGCATGAGTTCTCCCGTCGAAAGGGGAGCAGCGCTCAAATTATTATGATAAAATCCGCCCCCCTGCGGGGCCAAATGAACCCTGGAAGAGAGAATATGAACATTATTAAAGCTAACGTTGCAGCCCCTGACGCTCGTGTCGCCATCACTATTGCGCGTTTCAATCAGTTTATCAACGACAGCCTGCTGGATGGTGCGGTTGATGCCCTGACGCGTATTGGTCAGGTAAAAGATGATAATATTACCGTAGTGTGGGTGCCTGGCGCCTATGAACTGCCGCTGGCGACCGAAGCGCTGGCGAAAAGCGGTAAATACGACGCCGTGGTTGCGCTGGGAACCGTGATTCGCGGGGGGACTGCGCACTTTGAATATGTGGCAGGCGGCGCCAGCAATGGCCTGGCAAGCGTTGCCCAGGACAGCGGCGTGCCGGTAGCCTTTGGTGTTCTGACCACCGAGAGTATTGAACAAGCCATCGAACGTGCTGGTACAAAAGCCGGTAATAAAGGCGCAGAAGCTGCGCTGACCGCGCTTGAAATGATTAATGTATTGAAAGCCATTAAGGCCTGATTTTTTGTAAGGGGAATTCCGTGAAACCTGCTGCTCGTCGCCGCGCCCGTGAGTGTGCCGTCCAGGCGCTTTACTCCTGGCAGTTGTCCCAGAACGACATCGCTGATGTTGAATACCAGTTCCTGGCGGAACAGGACGTAAAAGACGTCGACGTTCTCTATTTCCGTGAACTGCTATCCGGGGTGGCGACTAACAGCGCGTACCTGGATGGTTTAATGAAACCGTATCTGTCCCGCCTGCTTGAAGAGCTGGGACAGGTTGAAAAAGCCGTGCTGCGTATTGCGTTGTTTGAGCTGTCAAAACGCAGCGATGTGCCTTATAAAGTGGCCATCAACGAAGCGATTGAACTGGCGAAAACCTTTGGCGCTGAAGACAGCCACAAATTCGTCAACGGCGTACTGGATAAAGCAGCTCCGGTGATTCGTCCCAACAAAAAGTGATTCACAGGCCGGAAAGATAGCGGGCGATCGATACCCGCCGTCTCCGGCCTTTTCTTTTTTTCTGCTGAGGCATAACGTATGGCATGTGGCGAGTTTTCCCTGATTGCCCGTTATTTTGACCGTGTAAAAAGCTCTCGTCTTGATGTTGAAACCGGTATTGGCGACGATTGCGCGCTCCTGAATATTCCTGAAAAGCAGACCCTGGCGATCAGTACCGATACGCTGGTGGCGGGCATCCATTTCTTACCCAATATCGATCCTGCCGATCTGGCGTATAAAGCGCTGGCGGTGAATTTAAGCGATCTGGCGGCGATGGGCGCCGATCCGGCATGGTTAACGCTGGCGCTCACGCTTCCTGACGTCGATGAGGCGTGGCTTGCCGCGTTCAGCGACAGCCTGTTTGAACAACTGGATTACTACGACATGCAGCTCATTGGCGGCGATACCACGCGCGGCCCGCTGTCGATGACGCTCGGTATTCATGGCCTTGTGCCAGCCGGTCGGGCGCTGAAACGTTCTGGCGCAAAACCGGGCGACTGGATTTATGTTACTGGCACGTTGGGCGATAGCGCTGCCGGGCTGGCGATTCTACGGGGTGATTTTCGCGTGGGAAGCTGGGGGGATGCCGACTATCTGGTCAAACGCCATCTGCGCCCGACGCCGCGTATTTTACAAGGACAGGCGCTACGCGATCTCGCCAGTTCGGCGATCGATCTTTCCGACGGTTTGATCTCCGATCTTGGTCACATTCTGCAAGCCAGCAACTGCGGCGCGCGAATCGATTTGGAGGCGCTGCCTGACTCCGAAGAACTGTGGGGACATGCCAATGATCCCGAACAAAAGCTTCGCTGGATGTTATCCGGCGGCGAAGATTATGAACTGTGCTTTACCGTCCCGGAGCTGAACCGTGGCGCGCTGGATGTCGCGCTTGGTCATCTGGGCGTGCCGTTTACCTGTATCGGGCAAATGACGGCGGATATCGAAGGGATCGCCTTTGTGCGTGACGGAGAACCTGTCACTTTTGACTGGAAAGGATATGACCATTTTGCCACGCCATAAAGATGTTGCGAAAAGCCGCCTGAATTTGCGCAATCCGTGGCACCTGCTCGCTACCGGCTTTGGCAGCGGGCTGAGCCCTGTGGTGCCGGGCACGATGGGCTCGCTGGCGGCGATCCCCTTCTGGTATTTGATGACGTTTCTGCCGTGGCAGCTTTATTCGCTGGTCGTGATGTTTGGGATCTGCATTGGCGTTTATCTTTGCCATCAGACGGCGAAAGATATGGGCGTACACGACCACGGCAGTATTGTCTGGGATGAATTTATCGGTATGTGGATAACGCTAATGGCGTTGCCGACGACGGACTGGCAGTGGGTGGCTGCCGGGTTCGTTATTTTCCGCATTCTGGATATGTGGAAACCCTGGCCGATCCGTTGGTTTGATCGCAACGTGCACGGCGGCATGGGGATTATGATCGATGATATCGTCGCCGGCGTGATATCTGCCGGCATACTGTATTTTATCGGTCATCACTGGCCGCTCGGTATTATTTAAAGGGTTTGCCGGATGGCGGCGTAAATGCCTTATCCGGCCTACCCCCGAACAATATGTCGATTTCACAGGCCCGATAAGCGCCGCGCCATCGGGCAATGGCGGATTATTTAAATCCCACCACCGGATGCTGTTTGTACGGTGTTTCGAGTTCGGCAATCTGCTCCGGTTTGAGCGTTAAATCAACGGCATTCAGCAACTCATCTAACTGCTCTTCACGCGAAGCGCCGATAATCGGCGCGGCGACGCCTCGTTTACTGAGTAGCCAGGCCAGCGCGACCTGCGCTCGCGTTGCGCCAAGCGCCTCGCTGACGCCAGCCAGCCGTTCCGCTATTTGCGCATCATTTTTATCGCTTTCAGCGTATAAATTTTTACCCACGTCATCCGAGACCAGCCGGGCCGTGGTTTCTCCCCAGGGGCGAGTTAAGCGCCCGCGCGCCAGCGGGCTCCACGGAATCACGGCGACGCCTTCCTGCCAGCACAGCGGTAGCATCTCACGCTCTTCCTCGCGGTAGATCAGGTTATAGTGATCCTGCATGGTGACAAACGGCGCCCAGCCGTGTTGTTTTTGTAGCGCCAGCGCCTGGGCAAATTGTGAGGCGTGCATTGAGGAAGCGCCGATATAGCGGGCTTTACCCGTCTTCACCACGTCGTTTAGCGCTTCCAGAGTCTCTTCTATCGGCGTGGTGTAATCCCAGCGGTGGATTTGCAGGATATCGACATACTCCATTCCCAGACGGGTGAGGCTATCGTCAATAGAGCGCAGGATTTGCGCGCGGGACAATCCTTCCGGCAGATCGCCGACGCGATGGAAGACTTTCGTCGCTACCACCACCTCGTCGCGCCGGGCGAAATCACGCAGCGCGCGGCCGACAATCTCTTCGCTGCTGCCGTCGGAATAGCTGTTGGCGGTATCAAAAAAGTTAATGCCGCCCTCAAGGGCGCGCTTGATGATGGGACGGCTGCTCTCTTCGGGAAGCGTCCAGGCGTGATTGCCGCGACTCGGCTCGCCGAACGTCATACAGCCCAGACAAAGGCGGGACACCTGAAGATCTGTATTTCCTAACGTGTTGTATTGCATGACTCCGCTCCTGTTATACCCGTCACTCTTCAAGCATAGCAGGAGCAAAGAGGGGATTATGCCAGCCAGGCCTTGATTTTGGCTTCAATGCCTGCGGCGTCAAGCCCCAGTTCCGCGCGGGCTTCTTCCTGCGTTCCTTGCGGGATAAAGAAATCCGGAAGACCGATATTCAGCACAGGTACAGGTTTACGATGGGCCATTAGCACTTCGTTTACGCCGCTGCCAGCGCCGCCCATAATGGCGTTTTCTTCCAGCGTCACCAGCGCGTCATGTTGCGCGGCCATCTCCAGAATTAACGTGTCGTCCAGCGGCTTAACAAAGCGCATGTCGACCAGCGTGGCGTTCAGCGCTTCGGCGACTTTCGCCGCCTCAGGCATTAAGGTGCCAAAGTTCAGAATCGCCAGTTTTTCGCCATGACGCTTCACAAGGCCTTTACCAATAGGCAGTTTTTCCAGCGGGGTTAGCGCCACGCCCTGCGCATTACCGCGTGGATAACGTACTGCCGTCGGGCCGTCGTTATAGTGATACCCGGTAAATAACATCTGGCGACATTCGTTTTCGTCGCTTGGCGTCATGATCACCATATCCGGGATGCAGCGCAGATAGGAGAGATCGAACGCGCCCTGGTGTGTTTGTCCATCCGCGCCAACGATACCGGCGCGATCGATGGCGAACATGACCGGCAGTTTCTGGATAGCGACGTCATGGATGACCTGATCGTAGGCGCGTTGCAGGAAAGTAGAGTAGATCGCCACGACGGGCTTATAGCCGCCAATCGCCAGACCTGCGGCGAAGGTGACGGCATGCTGTTCGGCGATGGCGACGTCAAAATAGCGATCCGGGAATTTACGTGAAAATTCCACCATGCCGGAGCCTTCGCGCATTGCCGGGGTGATCGCCATCAGCTTGCTGTCTTTGGCGGCGGTTTCACACAGCCAGTCACCGAAGATTTTTGAATAACCAGGCAGACCGCCGCTGCTTTTCGGCAAACATCCGCTGGAAGGATCAAATTTAGGCACCGCATGGAAAGTGATCGGATCTTTTTCCGCGGGCTCATAGCCGCGGCCTTTCTTGGTCATGATATGCAGGAACTGCGGGCCTTTCAGGTCGCGCATGTTCTTCAATGTGCTGATAAGCCCCATGACATCGTGACCATCGACCGGCCCGATGTAGTTAAAGCCCAGCTCTTCGAACAGTGTGCCCGGCACAACCATGCCTTTAATATGTTCTTCGGTACGCTTGAGCAGTTCTTTAATTGGCGGTACGCCGGAGAAGACCTTTTTTCCGCCTTCGCGCAGAGAAGAGTAAAGCTTACCGGAAAGTAGCTGCGCCAGATGGTTGTTGAGCGCGCCGACGTTTTCCGAAATCGACATTTCATTGTCGTTCAGAATGACCAGCATGTCGGGCCGGATATCGCCTGCGTGATTCATTGCTTCAAACGCCATACCGGCGGTGATGGCGCCGTCGCCAATCACACAGACGGTGCGGCGATCTTTGCCTTCTTTCTCCGCCGCCACGGCAATGCCGATACCGGCGCTGATGGAGGTGGAGGAATGCCCAACGCTTAGCACATCGTATTCGCTTTCTCCGCGCCACGGGAACGGATGCAGACCGCCTTTCTGGCGAATGGTGCCGATTTTGTCGCGACGACCGGTAAGGATTTTATGTGGATAAGCCTGGTGTCCAACATCCCAGATTAGCTGGTCAAACGGGGTGTTGTAGACATAATGCAGCGCCACGGTAAGTTCTACCGTGCCCAGCCCGGAAGCGAAATGCCCGCTGGAACGGCTTACGCTGTCGAGTAAGTAGCGGCGTAGCTCGTCGCAGAGTTTCGGCAGACTCTCTTTCGGTAACAGTCGTAACTCCTGGGTGGAGTCGACCAATGCCAGGGTAGGGTATTTGGCTATATCAAAACTCATCGCAAGCTCATTGGATATGGGGTTTATTTATCACGCTGGATTATGTAGTTCGCTAGCGCTTCCAGTGCCGAGGTGTCCAGTGATTGCGCGGCCAGCTGATGTAACGACTGACGGGCGTCCTCTATCAGGTCCCGGGCTTTATTCCGGGCTTGCTCAAGACCCAGAAGTGCAGGGTAGGTACTTTTGCCAAGCTGCTGGTCTGCGCCCTGACGTTTACCTAACGTTGCAGTATCGCCCACCACATCCAGAATGTCATCCTGAACCTGGAAGGCAAGGCCGATACTCTCTGCATAGCGGTCAAGTATCGGCAGGGTATTCCGTCCTTTATCGCCCGCGCTCAACGCGCCAAGTCTAACGGCGGCGCGAATGAGCGCGCCGGTCTTATGGCGATGAATGCGTTCCAGCGCGTCCAGAGTGATCCGCTGGCCTTCTGCCGCCAGATCCAATGCCTGACCGCCGCACATACCGGCGATACCGCTGGCGTTTGCCAGTTCGGCGATCATCGCGATACGATCGCGATCGGCGACTTCCGGCATCGGCGCATCGCTGATAATGGCAAACGCCAGCGTCTGCAACGCGTCTCCCGCCAGGATTGCGTTGGCTTCGCCAAATTTAATATGGCAAGTCGGCAGGCCGCGACGCAAATCGTCATCGTCCATTGCTGGCAGGTCGTCATGGATCAGCGAATAGGCATGAATGCATTCGACCGCCGCAGCTGGCGCGTCCAGCGTTGCCGTACTGACGCCAAACATTTGACCGGTGGCGTAAACCAGAAATGGCCGCAGGCGTTTACCGCCTAATAATGCGCCATACTGCATGGCTTCGACCACGGGAGTGTTCTGAAAGGGCAGTGGCGCGATAAAACGGCTCAGCGCCTGATTCGCTTGCGTTACGCAAGCCTGTAGCTGCTGCGTAAAGTCCATTTACTCATTATCCGCGATAAAAGGCTCAGGTGAAGCCTCTTCATTATCAGACAGCAAAATTTGCACGCGCTGTTCCGCCTGCTGCAGTTTTGCCTGCCCCTGACGCGCCAGCTGTACGCCGCGCTCGAATTCATTCAGCGCGTCTTCCAGCGGCAAATCGCCGCTTTCCAGGCGGGTAACAATATGTTCCAGCTCGCTCAGCGCAGTTTCAAAGCTGGCGGGCGCCTCATTTTTCTTCGGCATGATGACTGTTTGACTCTCTGTAATGGCAGCACAAGTCTATGGTAACGGACTCACACTGATAAGCAAATAACGCGCAATGGTAAGGGGAAATGCGCAAGATGTCCGTGATAGTGATATACTTCCGCGCCTGGATGCAGCCGTAGGTATGGGCTGCTGTACTATTTCTCCACGACAAGCCTTAGATTGCTTGCTAAAGAACCATTGCCGCCATGAAGTTTATCATTAAATTGTTCCCGGAAATCACTATCAAAAGCCAATCTGTGCGTTTGCGCTTTATAAAAATTTTAACCGGGAACATCCGTAACGTTTTAAAGCACTACGATGAGACCCTCGCGGTTGTCCGTCACTGGGATAACATTGAAGTTCGCGCCAAAGATGAAAACCAGCGTCTGGCGATTCGCGACGCGCTGACCCGCATTCCGGGGATTCACCATATTCTTGAAGTCGAAGATGTGCCGTTCACCGATATGCACGACATTTTCGAGAAAGCGTTGGCGCAGTATCGCGAGCAGCTTGAAGGCAAAACCTTCTGCGTGCGCGTAAAACGTCGCGGTAAGCATGAGTTTAGCTCCATTGAGGTGGAGCGCTATGTCGGCGGCGGATTAAATCAGCATATTGAATCGGCGCGCGTGAAGCTCACTAACCCGGATGTGACGGTGCATCTGGAAGTGGAAGATGATCGCCTGCTGCTGATCAAAGGGCGTTATGAAGGTATTGGCGGTTTCCCGATTGGCACCCAGGAAGATGTGCTGTCGCTGATCTCCGGCGGTTTTGACTCCGGCGTCTCCAGCTATATGCTGATGCGTCGCGGCTGCCGCGTACACTACTGCTTCTTTAACCTTGGCGGCGCGGCGCATGAAATCGGCGTTCGCCAGGTGGCGCATTACCTGTGGAACCGCTTTGGCAGCTCCCATCGCGTGCGTTTTGTGGCGATTAACTTCGAACCGGTGGTCGGCGAGATTCTGGAGAAAGTTGACGACGGCCAGATGGGCGTGGTGCTCAAACGTATGATGGTACGCGCGGCGTCGAAAGTGGCGGAACGTTACGGCGTACAGGCGCTGGTGACCGGCGAAGCGCTGGGCCAGGTGTCCAGCCAGACGCTAACCAATTTGCGCTTGATCGATAACGTGTCTGACACGCTGATCTTGCGCCCGCTGATCTCTTACGATAAAGAGCACATTATCAACCTGGCGCGCCAGATTGGTACGGAAGATTTTGCCCGTACGATGCCGGAATACTGTGGCGTGATTTCAAAAAGTCCGACGGTGAAAGCCATTAAAGCGAAAATTGAAGCCGAAGAAGAAAATTTCGACTTCAGTATTCTCGATAAGGTGGTAGAAGAAGCGAGCAACGTCGATATTCGTGAAATCGCCCAGCAGACCCAGCAGGAGGTGGTGGAAGTAGAAACCGTGAGCGGTTTTGGTGCCAACGATGTGATTCTGGATATCCGTTCTGTCGATGAGCAGGATGACAAGCCGCTGAAAGTGGAAGGCGTCGACGTCGTTTCGCTGCCTTTCTACAAGCTGAGCACTAAATTTGGCGACCTCGATCAGAGCAAAACCTGGCTGCTATGGTGCGAACGCGGCGTAATGAGTCGCCTGCAGGCGCTCTATCTGCGCGAGCAGGGGTTTGCCAATGTGAAGGTGTATCGCCCGTAATTCCTTTGCCGGGTGGCGGCTATGTCCTACCCGGCCTACCGTTTTATTTCTGCCCCAACCGTTTTGCAATGCGCTCCAGCTTCATCATCAGCAGCAGCGTAATGGCCACCAGCACAATGGTCAGCGCCGCGCCGTCGGCGATATTTCCACGGTCGGTCAGGCTAAAGATAGCCACCGGCAGCGTCGTCCAGCCCGGCGGATAAATCATCATCGTCGCGCCCAACTCCCCCATGGAGAGCGATAAACTCAGCGCCAGCGCTGACACCATCCACGGCATCAATAACGGCAACGTCACGTGACGCAGACGATACCAGGGCGATGCCCCCAGACTCGACGCGACGTTTTCAATATCGGCGGAAATTCGCGCCAGTCCGGTCGACACGTTACTGAAGGTAAAGGCGGAAATCAGCACAAAGTGCGCTGTCAGCACAATCCATAGGGTGCCGTTCATTTGCAATGGCCCCTGGCTGAAAGCAACCAGAATGCCCAGGCCTACGGACACAGACGGAATCGCACTCGGCAGATAGAACACCATACTTAACCATTTCTGCGTTTTCACCCCATATTGACGCAGCGCCAGCGCCGCCCAAACGCCGCAAAGCAGCGCAAACAGGCTGGCGCAAAAGCCAATCGTGAGGCTGGCAAGTAGGGCATCCCATGCCGCACCGTGCAGAGCGTTAACAAAGTGGTTCAGCGTGAAGCCACTCGGCAGAATACCGTTCCACTGCTGGCTAAGGCTGGACATCAGAATCACCGCCAGCGGCAGGAAAAAGAACACGATAAACAGTACGCTAGCCACAACGCCCGCCGCTGCGCGTCCTTTAGGTGACCAAATTAGCATGGCTAGCTCCTTACGCCGGTACGCGATGCCGCCAGGCGATAGAGGGAGAACAGCCCCAGCGACAAGACAATGTTAATCAACGCAATCATGCAGGCGACCGTATAGTCGGACTCCAGAATCGCTTTGCTGTAAACCATCATCGGCAGGGTGTTAACCCCTTTCGCGCCAATAAACAGTACGATGCCAAACTCGTTAGTGGTCAACAGCAGGCACAGGCTGCCACCAGCCATCAGCGCCGGTAGCGCCGCCGGGAAAATCACCTGCCCAATCACCCGTAACGGGTGCGCCCCCAGAATGCTGGCTGCTTCTAGCTGGCTTTTATCAATTTGCCGCAGCGCGGCCATCAGTGGCCGCATCACCAGCGGAGTGAACACCGTGATCTCCGCCAGAATGACGCCCTGCATCGAGTAGAGAAAATCTACCGGCGGTAGCTCAAAGGCAAACAGGCTCATCAGCGTACCGTTGAGCAGACCCGCTGACCCATAAATAAAGGTGAACGCCAGCGTAATCAGGAAGGTCGGCAGCGCAATAAAAGTATCGACGACCCGACCAATCAACTCGCTGCCGGGGAAAGGAATAAACACCAGAATCAGCGACATCACGCTGCCCAGCAGCAGGCAACCGGCGGTGGCGAAAAAGGCGATTTGCAACGTGTTCAGTAACGCGCCGACAAAGCGTTTCGAGTCGACCACCTGGCGGAAGGTCTCGAGCCCGATCTCGCCATTGGCACCGCGTAGCGCCTGTTCAACGATGAGCGACAGTGGCCAGAAAAACAGCGTCGCCAGCACCAGCAACGGGAGCAGCAGCCACAGCAGCGGGCGTAGGTTAAGCGCCGGTTTTTCCAGAGGTAAAATGAGTGACATGGTTATACCTCAATCAGGACCGCATCATCCGGTTCGAACCACAGCGCCAGCTTGTCGCCCACGCGCGGCAGCGGATTGACATGCGTCAACACCATCCGCACCGTTTCGCCAGCAATGTCACACAGCAGATGGGTTAAATCGCCCTGCCAGTGCACCGATTGCAGTGTGGCGTTGAAGCGGTTGCTGTAGGCCGAACGCGGCGTCAGGCTGAGGTGCTGAGGACGAATGCACAGCAGTTTGTTGTAACCGTGGTGGCTGCCCCGGCTGAACGCGCGAATCACCGCACCGCCGCAGCTGACGTCCACCAGCCCCGGAACCTCCGTTATCCCCAGCGCGATGGCGGAGAGAATATTGGCGCGGCCTAAGAATTCGGCGGCAAAACGATTGGGCGGATGCTGATATAGCGCGCGGGTTTCGCCGTGAGCAATCAGCGAGCCATCCTTCATAATGCCGATTTTATCGGCCAGGGTGAGCGCTTCCGTTTGATCGTGGGTGACGTAGAGAATAGTGAGTTCCGGCAGCTCACGGTGAAGACGGGCGATTTCTTCCACCATATTATGACGAATCTGTGCGTCCAGCGCTGACAGTGGTTCATCCAGCAACAGCACGCGTGGGCGCACGGCAATCGCGCGGGCGATGGCCACGCGTTGCTGCTGGCCGCCGGAAAGTTGATGCGGATAACGGGTGGCGTAATCACTCATGCCAACCGTTTTCAGCGCCTGCGTTACACGCTCATTAATTAGCGCCTTTGGCTGCTTCTGCGCACGCAGGCCAAAAGCGACGTTGTCTTCCACTTTCAGATGCGGGAACAAGGCGTAGTTCTGCACCACCATCGCCAACCCGCGTTTATAGGGTGGCAGATGGGTGACGTCCGTATCGCCAATCAGAATACGACCGCCTGCAGGTTGCACAAAGCCCGCAACCGCACGCAGCACCGTCGTTTTTCCAGATCCTGATGGGCCAATCAGCGCCAGCACTTCGCCAGGTTCAATCGTCAAAGAGAGCGGTTTAAGCACCACGTTGCCGTGATACGCAACGCGCAGCGAGTCGAGGACTATCCCCGATGTCCCCTGCGATGCAGGGGCGTGAACGGCAGTCGTTTTCATCAGCATCAGGCTTACTCGCTTTCGGTCACTTTGTGCCAACGGCTAATATCTGCCGACAGCGAAACGGCTACGTCATCCCAATTTGGCTGCCAGCTCTGCACGCCTTCTAACGCGGCAGTGGCGGCCTTGTAATGTTCGTCGCTCGGCGTCACGTCGCTGCGTACCGGCATTCCCCAGGAGAGTTCGCTGACGCGAGTCTGCGCTTCTTTACTCAGCAGGAAGTTAATCAGCTTTTTACCATTTTCACTCTGCGGCGCCCCCTGGACCAGGCCAATGACATAAGGGATGGCCAGCGCGCTGCGCTCGCCTTTGTCGTTGGCCGGCCAGAAGATTTTCACGTTCGGGTTACGTTCCATCTGCGCGAGGTTCATTTGCAGGTCGCCGTTAGCGACGTAGATTTCACCTTTATTAACCAGCGCGGTTAGCTTGCCGGTAGAGGCAGATGGCCCGACGTTATTGGCCTGCAGCTTGCCGAGATACGCAAAACCGGCATCTTTACTGCCGAAGCTGTGGAAAGCCTGCAGCATCACCGCCGTGCCGTCAGCGGCCTGACCTGGCGTGGAATACTGGAGTTTATTTTTGAATTTACCGTCAAGCAGATCCTGCCAGCTCGCCGGGGCAGTTTTCAGCAGCTTGCTGTTGTAGATAAAGCTCAGATAGTTCTTTACCAGCGGCGAATAAAGGTTGTTGGCATCGGGGATAGCCGATGCGGCGTCGGTGTTAAAGTTCGCCAGCAGCTTTTCGGCGGCGGCGCGCTGAATGAATGGCGGCGCGGTTACCAGCACGTCGGCCTGCGGATTCGTACGCTCTTTTGCCAGACGTTCCACTACCACGCCACCACCGCCTTCAACATAGCGTACGGTAATGCCGGTCGCTTTGGTGAACGCGTCAAACTGCACCTGGTACCAGCTGTTATCGCCATCGTGCAGCCCGTCGATGGAGTACACCGTGACCACCGATTCCGCCCATGACGGGGCGCTGGCGAGAGCGAAGACAGACAGCAGAGCAAGTCGGGAAAGTTTCATCGTAATAGCCTCATAGCGTACGTTGCATTTTCTGGCCTATACCAGGTTTGCTTTTTACGCTAAACGGCTTATATGACAAAACGATGAAAGAGAAATAAATCAGTCCACGCCGGATGATGCTGCGCTTATCCGGATAGCCGTGAGACGATACGATTGGTAGGCCGGATAAGTCCCGCAGCCAACATCCGGCGCATCCGCTAGTGGGTATCTACCTCAATACGCAGGCTGTCGTGACGCCAGTATTCGATATCCAGATCCAGCACTCGCCCGTGTTGATCGTAGTTCAGACGGCGCAGCAACAGCGCCGGGCGTCCTTCCATAACTCCCAGCGCCTGTGCGGCCTGCGCAGGCATGGCGGTGGGGTAGAACGACAGATGCATGCTGGTATAGACGAGGTTGTAGTGCGACTCGTATACCTCGGTCAGGCTGCCGTTGAGATCGTACTGCAGCAGCTCAGGCACGCGGGCGGGCAAACAATGGTTTTCGCAGTAGCACACGGCGCGGCCATCGGCGTAACGCAGACGGGTCAGCAGATAGATTTGATCAAACGGCTGGAGCTGGAGGGGCTCCATGACCTCGACAGGCACGGTGGTTAACACGCCGCTCAGTAGCGCGGTTTTTGGCTCCCGCCCCTGCTCGCGGCAAAGCTTATGGAAGTTGGTATTCTGGGTCGGATCCAGCCACAGGCGTTCCGGCGTAACGAACCAACCGCGACGATCGGCGCGCCAGATAAGCCCACTGGACTCCAGCTGCGCCAGGCTTTCGCGAATAGTAATGCGCGTGGTGTTGAAGATCGCGCACAGTTCGCGTTCAGACGGCAGTTTATCACCGCTTTTCAACGCACCGCTCTGAATACGCGCCTGAAGCTGCGCCTTGATCAACAGGTACTGCGGGATATCACCCGGGATAGATTTCATGCTTACTCGTTTCCGTTTTGCCTGCCGCCATTATACAAGCAGAGATGAATTTTTTGTTGCAGCGCGATTTTCTCTTTGACCCATCGCGGCAAAGATCGTCATGATAAATGCAATCTGGTATAGACCAAAGGTAAATAACATGACTTCGCGTAACTATCTGCTGCTGACTCCTGGCCCGCTCACCACCTCTCGTACCGTGAAAGAAGCGATGTTGTTCGATAGCTGTACCTGGGATGATGATTACAATATCGGCGTGGTGGAACAGATCCGCCAGCAGCTAACCGCACTGGCAACGGCCTCCGAAGGCTACACCTCCGTACTGCTGCAAGGCAGCGGCAGCTATGCTGTGGAAGCCGTACTGGGCAGCGCATTGGGGCCGCAGGATAAGGTGCTGATCGTCAGCAACGGTGCATACGGCGCACGAATGGTCGAGATGTCCGGCCTTATGGGTATCGCCCATCACGCTTACGACTGCGGCGAAGTTGCGCGCCCGGACGTGCAGGCGATCGACGCGATCCTCAACGCCGACCCGACGATCAGCCATATCGCCATGGTGCATAGCGAAACGACCACCGGGATGCTCAACCCCATTGATGAGGTGGGCGCTCTGGCGCATCGCTATGGCAAAACCTACATCGTTGACGCCATGAGCAGCTTCGGCGGCATCCCCATGGATATTGCAACATTACACATCGACTATCTGATCAGCTCCGCCAATAAATGCATTCAGGGCGTGCCGGGTTTTGCCTTCGTGATTGCCCGCGAGCAAAAACTGGCCGCGTGCAAAGGGCGTTCCCGCTCGCTGTCGTTAGATCTCTACGCCCAGTGGCGTTGCATGGAGGATAACCACGGCAAATGGCGTTTTACTTCGCCCACACATACCGTCCTGGCGTTTGCACAGGCGCTGAAAGAGCTGGCGAAAGAAGGTGGCGTGGCGGCACGTCATCAACGCTATCAGCAAAATCAGCGCAGCCTGGTGGCCGGAATGCGGGCGCTGGGCTTTAACACGCTGCTGGATGACGAACTTCACTCGCCCATTATCACCGCCTTTTATTCACCGGAAGACCCGCAGTATCGCTTTAGCGAATTTTATCGCCGCCTCAAAGAGCAGGGCTTTGTTATCTATCCAGGCAAAGTGTCGCAAAGCGACTGCTTCCGCATCGGCAACATTGGCGAAGTATATGCCGCCGATATCACGGCCCTGCTGACCGCCATTCGTACCGCCATGTACTGGATGAAATAAGGAACCATGATGAACCGTATTCACGCTGTTATTCTCGACTGGGCGGGCACCACCGTCGATTTTGGCTCCTTCGCGCCGACGCAAATTTTCGTCGAGGCGTTCCGTCAGGCATTTGATGTGGAGATCACCCTCGCCGAAGCACGCGTGCCAATGGGGCTGGGTAAATGGCAACACATTGAAGCGCTGGGAAAATTACCTGCTGTTGACGCGCGCTGGCAGGCAAAGTTTGGCCGCTCCATGAACGCAGCAGATATTGATGCCATCTATTCCGCCTTCATGCCGTTACAGATTGCTAAAGTTGTCGATTTTTCTTCTCCTATTGCCGGAGTTATCGACACGATCGCGGCGCTACGAGCCGAGGGTATCAAGATAGGCTCCTGCTCCGGTTACCCACGAGCGGTGATGGAGCGCCTGGTCCCTGCCGCCGCTGAGCATGGTTATCGTCCGGATCATTGGGTGGCAACGGACGACCTGGCCGCGGGTGGCCGCCCGGGGCCGTGGATGGCGCTGCAAAACGTGATTGCGCTGGGCATTGATGCGGTCGCGCACTGTGTGAAGGTAGATGATGCCGCGCCGGGCATTAGCGAGGGGCTTAACGCGGGGATGTGGACGGTGGGGTTGGCGGTATCGGGTAACGAATTCGGCGCAACATGGGACGCCTATCAGACAATGTCGAAAGAGGACGTTGCGGTCCGCCGCGAGCACGCGGCCAGCAAGCTGTACGCCGCCGGGGCGCATTACGTGGTGGATTCACTGGCGGATTTACCTGGGGTGATTGCGCATATTAATGCGCGTCTGGCGCAGGGCGAACGTCCGTAAAATAACTGCCGGATGGCGCTGCCGCTTATTCGGCCTACAGACTGTACCGTTTTGTAGGCCGAATAAGGTGTTTACGCCGCCATCCGGCAATCATTCTTATTCGTAGTAGTTATAAATCCCCGCCGCCATCACCAGTTGCGAAGCCACTTCATGCGCTTTTTCACGACCAACCAACAGGTCGATGATTTTCAAACCAAAATCGATAGCGGTACCCGGTCCCTGGCTGGTTAATAATTTTACCCGCGCATCCCACACCACACGCTTATCCTGCCACTGTTCGGCGGGGATCTTATCTTTCAGCGCCGGAAAACCGGTCATATTGCCGATAGGGAAGATATCGTGCGGCACGAGCACTGTGGCGGCTGCGGCACAAATGGCTGCGACAATGCGCCCGGAGCGGTGAAACTGTTTTACGGTTTCGACCAGCAGCGGGCTGTCGCGAAAGCACTCGGCGCCTTTAATTCCGCCGGGCAACACGATGATGTCATAATCGCCGTCGGCAACTTCAACCAGCGGCGCATCCGCCAGCAGCTTTACACCGCGCGAGCAGACAATCGTCAGGTTGCCATCGCTGGCGACGCTGGCGGTAGTGACGTGGATTCCGCCGCGAACCAGCAGATCGATAGTGGTGACCGCTTCGGTCTCTTCACTACCAGGGGCGAGGCATACCAGTGCCTGAGCGCTCATACTCACTCTCCTTTCGCTTTACCATTTCAAACAGGCGGCTATTTTCCGGAACGGCGAGACCGTGCACGCGGGCGCGCTTGAGTAAATAACCGGTAATGTAGTCAATTTCGGTATGGCGCATGGCACGCACGTCCTGCAACATGGATGAGATGTTTTCTGCCGTACTGTCAATCACTTGCTCAACATAATAGCGTAAATCGTCTGCCGATGTGTGGTAGCCTTCACGTTCAATCACGGCGGCGACCTCTTCGCAAATCGCGTTAATTTCATCAGTATGATGGCGCAGCTCGCCGTTCGGGCAGTTCCAAAGCGCGGTGAGCGGGTTGATAACACAGTTGACCGCCAGTTTGCGCCACATCTCTGCGCGGATATTGTTATGCCAGGCGACATCGGGCAGTACCCCCTGCAGGATATCGGCGAGATAACTGTAATCGCCGTCTTGCTCGCGTGCCGGGCCAATATGCGTAGTACCGTTAGCGACATGAATAATGATATTACCGTCGCGGCGCGCAGCATGGGTGATAGTCCCCATCAACATCGGCTGTTGGATATTTTGCAGTTCTTCTATGGTTCCCATTCCATTATGAATGAGCAGAATAGGCGACGTCACCGGTAGGGTTGACGCCAGGGTTCGTACTGCGTCGGAAACCTGCCACGCTTTCAGCGTGACTAACAACAGTTCGCTCTTCGCCAAAAAATCCGGATCGTTTGCCGTCAGTGATTCGTTGAAAAAGGAACCATCGGTATCGATCAGATTTACGCTGCAATAAGGTTGTGGCACCCGTAGCCAGCCCTGTACGTCATGTCCGTGTTTGCACAGTGCCGAAAGCCAAAGTTGTCCTAAGGCTCCGCATCCCAGTACAGTAATTTTCATTGTTCCTCCTCACCTGCAACAGCGCCAGGTGTTATGGCGCTAATTATAGCGTCATCAGCTAAGCTTCTCGTTAAGCCTCGTTGCAGGTATTATGCAACGCAACGAAAATGAAGGGAGAAGAAAAGATGCCATCTTTCGATATTGTTTCTGAAGTTGATCTGCAGGAAGCGCGTAACGGCGTGGATAACGCGGTTCGCGAGGTTGAGTCTCGTTTTGACTTTCGTGGCGTAGAGGCGACTATTGAACTGAACGATGCCAATAAAACCATCAAGGTGCTGAGCGAGTCTGATTTCCAGGTCAATCAGTTGCTCGATATTCTGCGCGCCAAGCTGCTTAAACGCGGTATTGAAGGCGCTTCGCTGGATGTACCGGACGAGTTCGTGCATAGCGGTAAAACCTGGTATGTGGAAGCGAAGCTGAAGCAGGGCATTGAAAGCGCCGTGCAGAAGAAAATCGTCAAGCTGATTAAAGACAGCAAACTGAAGGTGCAGGCGCAAATTCAGGGGGAAGAGATTCGCGTGACGGGCAAATCACGTGACGATCTGCAATCGGTAATGGCGCTGGTTCGCGGCGGCGATTTGGGCCAGCCGTTCCAGTTCAAAAACTTCCGCGATTAAGTTGTTATGCCGGATAGAGCCTCGCCGCCATCCGGCAATGCAGCATTCATCCTTTGCTGATAAGCTGTTCAACTTCAAAGCGATTGGTCACTTTGCTGTCGATTTTGACGTAAGCGGAATGCTCTTCCGCCACGATCAGCGCTTCGCTTACGCCTTTCATTGCCAACAGCCGCTGTTTTAGCCTGTCGTCAGCAACGATATCCGCTGGAATTTCCACGCGCAGGCTGCTGACATAGGGCGGCTCTTTCATGGTACTTGCCACTGCCAGCCATACCATCGCCAGTACGGCCCCGGCAAGGAAAACGGTTTGCCCATCAAACGTGCCGTCTATCCAGCCGCCCAGCGAGCCGCCAAGCGCCACGCCAAGAAACTGACTGGTAGAATAGACGCCCATCGCCGTTCCTTTATACCCCGCGGGCGACTCTTTGCTAATAAGCGAAGGCAGCAGCGCCTCCATCAGATTAAAGGCGAGGAAAAAGAGTTGTACGCCAATCACCAGCTCCCAGAAATGTTGGCCCGCTCCCCACAACACGATTTCTGCGACGACAATGAGCCCCACGCAGAACAGGAATACCTGCTTCATCCGCCGTTTGACTTCAGCATAGATAATAAAAGGCACGACGGCGGCAAAGGCGATCACCATGGTTGCCAGATACACCTTCCAGTGTTCGGCGGCAGGGAAACCGGCATCGGCAAGCTGGCCGGGCAGGGCGACAAAGGTGGACATCAATAAAATATGCAGACACATAATGCCGAAATTGAGCTTGAGCAGCCTCGGCTCCGCCAGCACTTTACTGAAGCTGCCTTTGACCATCCCGGATTCGCGATTCAGCACATGGTTGGTACTGTTGGGAACCACCCAGATCGTCAGAAGAATGCCCAGGGTGGCGAGGGCGGCGATCATCCAGAACAACGCGTTCAATCCCAGACTATGGGTAACGATCGGCCCTAATACCATCGCAATCGCGAAAGTGATACCAAAGCTGACGCCGATAAACGCCATCGCTTTGGTACGGTTTTGTTCTCGGGTGAGATCAGACAGGAGCGCCATGACGGCGGCGGCAATAGCGCCGGACCCTTGTAGCGCTCGCCCCAGAATAATGCCCCAGATTGAGTGAGAGAGCGCGGCAATGACGCTGCCCGCGACAAATACCGCCAGTCCGCCGACAATCAGCGGCTTACGGCCAATGCGGTCGGACAGCAGCCCAAAGGGAATTTGAAAGATAGCCTGCGCCAGCCCGTAAATGCCGATCGCAATGCCGATTAATGCTTCGCTGGCGCCCTGTAGCGCCATACCGTATGTGGTCAGTACTGGTAGAACCATAAACATACCCAGCATACGCAACGAAAAGACGGTCCCTAAACCCCATGTGGCGCGCAGCTCCCCTGGCGTCATTTTATAATCGTTCATTGCCACCTCTGTATAAAAGCTGGGAGTAGTGTAGTGCGGGGAGTGTGCCGGGTAAATAGAGGGTTAATTAGCAAATATTATGTTTTTGAAACAGTTGAGCTAAAAAAGAGATAAATTGTTAACACGATAGGGGCGATCGGGAGAGTCAGCATAGCCTTGTGCTCATTCATATTCCGATCTCCTTGAGCTGTAGTGGCTATCTGAGCCATATCAGTATAGTGTAGCGGTTAGCCACGGCCTTCAGGCGGTGTGCGCTGTTGCTCCATATCGCAATAGCAGAACTCGTCAAGCCAGACTGTCAGCGAACCGCGCTGCCTGAGTGTGGCTGGCCGGTGGGTGACTTTAAACTTTTGCTTTGCCATAGGAAGCCGATTCTGAAACGACTGCGATGATCAGAACCGCCCATCTTCTGAAAATTTGATTTATTCAACAACGCCGAGACTGATAGCAAACTTTCTGCGTGATGGCGCGCGTTTATCAGGCAGAAGATTCGTCAGCAGTCGCATTTATTATATTATTCAAGGAGTGAATTCGTTATGGAAATTAAATATTTATCATTATGTATTTTGGCGGGTATTTTATTTGTTAGCCAGGTAAATGCATCAGAGAACAACGGTAAAGATGATGTAAAATATGCTGCGCTTACCCAGAAGGATCTTGATGCTTTGCCTGTGGAAAAAAGAGCTTCGGTTCTGGATGAACTGGGGTTTATTCATGAATACGGCCTTGGTGTGCCGATGAATCGCGAACAGGCGTTGCAGTATTACAAGCAGGCCTGTGAACTTGGCGGTAACTATGGTTGCTATAATGTGAAGTATGCTTATCAGTATGGCGACGGAGTGGCGAAAGATAGTGCTCAGGCCAATAAGTATGCTAAAAAAATGAATCTGGATAATTTATTGATTGAGCAAGACTATATCGATAAGTTTTCGCAAGAAATTTTCACGGCAAAAGTATTGGCCGATACGGATAAATCGCAGCGACCAGAATTTATTAATGCACTATTTAATCGTCTAAATAATAGGCCAGAGAGCGATGCGCTTTTTTTTAGTCGTATCGGATTTAATCAGGAAAAAACGTTCCGACTTGCTACGCTATGGGTACAGGACGGCGATCCACAAATGGATTATCAACTGGGGTTACTCACCCTTAATGATTTCTCTGGTCATTATGTGGATGAGCCTTATAAGGCCAGGCCAGCCTCGTTGAAATGGTTTCGCGCCGCCGCGGAAAAAGGCGTCGTTGAGGCCCAATCTCTCTTGGGGGGTATTTATTCGGGGGGAGAGGGCGATGAGTGGGGGATTAAGCCAGACATTCAGGAAGCACAAAAATGGTATGGGCAGGCGGCTGAGCAGGGTGACAGCGATGCACAGATTGCGCTAGGTAAAATCTATTATTCTGGCGCAACAGGGCGCACTGATTACGCTAAAGCGCTGGCATTATTTACGCAGGTTGAAAATGATGGTACTAATTCGCGCTCAACGATGCCGTTGAGTTGGATGTATTATAACGGTTTAGGTACTGCACCTGACTGTGATAAAGCCTGGTCGTATTACAAGAAAGCATCTCGATATGTAGGTAAGAAAGTTGAGGAAAAAATATTTTTGAGTAAATGCGAAGCGGATATTCAGAGTCGAAAAAACAACGCGGATGCTTTACCCAAAGTAACCCTAAAAAAAGAGAGTATTTTCTCTCGCGGGATAACGGCTAAACCGAAAGAATGCGCACTAATTTTTCAGATTGGCACAGATAAAATCCGTAACATGGCGAATTTGCATATTACGCTTGAGCTGAAAAATGATGATGGAATGGCAACTGAGGAAACGTTAATGATTCCGCCATTCGGTTTGAATACCCTGGGGATAGATATGCAAAATCATGATGTTGATCCTCTCATTACCACATACGATCTCCCGCTGTATACGCAAGATTTTTGTCACGGGATCGGCGATATCCATTTTACGCTGAAATCCGCTACGGCAACGATTAACGGTAAGAATGTCGATTTACTGAAAGCTGACAGTGTGCGCTTTTTAGATAAAGAATAAGGGAATGAAAAATGATAAAACGGAAATGGAATCTTTTGCTTCTGCTTGGGCTTTCTTTCGCATCGGTATGCCAGGCAGGTGATGATATTGACGCGTTGTATAGCCGTATTGCGCAGAAAGATATTCAGGCGCTAAATGAGCTAAAAGCGTTAGCTAAGGATAATAATGCCCAAGCGCTGGCAGAACTGGGGTTTATTTATGAGTACGGCGTTGCTGTGCCGAAAGATACGATACAGGCTATCAAGTATTATGAGCAGGCTTGTCATGTTGAAGAACCCTATGGCTGCTACAACGCTCGTTATTTTTATCTGCATGGCCTGGGGGTGATGCAGGATGACGTTTTGGCAAAAGAGCTTGCGGATAAAACCAGTAAAGCAGACATCGATACTGATGCGCAGACGGTGACGCGCCTGATAGCCGACGAAATAGATACGGCAAAGCAAGCCGCGGAAAGCGATATTACTCAGCGTTCCCGGTTTATTGAAACATTACGCCAGTATGCCGGCGGCGGGAGCGCGATGGCCGCGCGCATCACGCGCCTGGGTTATTCAAAGGCGGATATCCTGCACCTTGCGGAGCTGTGGGCGCAGGAGAGAGACCCTGAACTTAACTTTATCGTTGGTAGCCTCTATGACTCTGGTTTTGTTGAGGTCGACGATAAAGAGGCGCGTTCGTTGCAATGGTTCCGCAAGGCTGCTGAATTGGGCCAGGCTGATGCGCAGAATATACTCGGTTACTTCTACTTGAATGGAAAACGAGGGATTAAGCGCGATCTGCAGAAGGGGGTGCAGTGGTACGAGTTGGCGGCTGCGCAGGGGAATGCCGATGCGCTCATAAATCTTGGTGAGAGCTATTACTCCGGGACGCAGGTTCCGCTTGATTACGCTCGGGCGTTTGAATTCTTTGAACGGGCGGCGAAGATGGGCAAGTCTCGCGCTTTAAACTATCTTGCCTGGATGTATACCAACGGTCAGTTTGTCGACACGGACTGCCGGAAGGCAGCGGAGTTGTTTGCTCAGGGGCGAACAAGTTTTGCAGACGATCCCCATTTTCAGGTGACCTGCGAAAAAGACCGACAGGCCCGCGCTGAGGCTGTGGCAATGCGTGAAAAGAATTTGCCGAAGTTAACCTTCAATCGTGATCGTGTTTTCGGTGCGAGCCAGGGCAGCGGCTATGCATGCGAGCTGGAGTTTGTCGTCAAAACGGACAGAATCAGCAGTATAGAGAATTTACGCGTCTCACTGGCGCTGAAAAATAAGGCCGGGGCGATGTCACAGCAGGTTATCGCATTTGAGCCTTTTGGGCTAAATACGCAGAACCGCAATTTACAAGGGTATAAGTCTGATACGCTCCGTGAATCGACATTACAACCTGTCTATCAGCCGGAATTTTGCGATGTTGATAGCTATAGCGTGACTGCTGTGACGGGAATGGTTAACGGTAAAGAGATGGATATGCTTAAGGCAGGCATTTTTCTGTAACTGCGAGCGAAAATAATGGCGTATCAAGCGATACGCCATCAAAAGTCTTACCAGACGTAAGTCAGCAGATTCTGCGAATTCGGCACCATAAAATCAACGGACATCATGATACTCAGCGCGGTAATCGCAATGATAGAGAAGCCGAACAGCTTGCGCGCCCAGACCTTATCATCTTCCACTTTGTAACCGCGTAGCGCCATGCCGAGCCACCAAACGCTGACCGCCGCGGCGACCACCAGGTATTTGTAACCGGCATAACCGCCCAACGTGAGCATTAGCGTTGCAACGGCAAACGCAATGATATACAGCGTGATGTGGTTTTTAGCGACTGAGATTCCTTTTACCACCGGCAGAACCGGGATATTGGCCGCCTGATAGTCCTTAAAGCGGAAAATGGCGATGGCGTAAGAGTGCGGCATCTGCCAGAGGCTGAAAATAGCCAACAGGATCGCCGCGCCGCTGTCAAAGTCGCCCGTTACGGCGCAGTAGCCAATCACCGGCGGCGCTGCGCCGGAGAGAGAACCAATCAGCGTTCCGTAAACGGAGTGACGCTTCATGTACAAGCTGTACACGCCAACGTAGACCACGAAGCCCATTACCCCCAGCCAGCAGGCCAGAGGATTGGCGCCAAACCACAACAGCATAAAGCCAGCAATACCCAGCAGGGTGGCGTATACCAGCGAGACGCCAGGAGAAATCAGGCCTTTGACCAGCACCCGATTCTTGGTCCTTTCCATCTTCCTGTCGATATCCCTGTCGATGTAGTTGTTAAATACACAACCCGACGCCACAACCAGTGACACCCCGACCAGCGTATAAATGAACAGGGGATAGTCAATGCTGCCCTTTGAGGCCAGCAGAAATCCCCCGATCACCGAGATCAGGTTGCCAAAGATGATGCCTGGTTTCGTTACTTGCAGGTATTGCTTAAACATCATACTCGCCGCTCTTAGTGCATCATCATGTTGTAGTTGAGGTTCCACATAATCCAGATGGAGCCCACAACCAGGATGGCGATGATCAGCACGGTAAAGATGAAGGCCGTCATGTTCCAGCCTTCATCAGATTTGGTGTTCATGTGCAGGAAACACACCAGATGCACCAAAATCTGCACCACTGCCATTGCCAGGATAGATCCCAGAATAACGGCCGGAGAGGCAGCGCCGGTCATCACCATCCAGAATGGAATAACCGTCAGGATGACCGACAGGATAAAGCCGGTCATGTACGTTTTTACGCTGCCGTGGGATGCGCCGCCGCTCTCGGTAGAATGACTCATTACATCGCCCCCATCAGATAAACAACAGTGAATACGCAAATCCAAATCACATCCAGGAAGTGCCAGAACAGGCTCAGGCACATGATGCGGGTACGGTTAGTGCTGGTCAGACCGCGACGGGCAACTTGCACCATCAGCACCGCCATCCAGATCAAACCGGAAGTGACGTGCAGACCGTGCGTGCCGACCAGCGCGAAGAACGCAGACAGGAAGCCGCTGCGATCCGGGCCCATACCGTTAACAATCAGGTGATGGAATTCATAGAGTTCCATCCCGATAAATCCGGCACCGAACAAGAAGGTCAACGCCAGCCAGGAGATAACCTGGCTCTTGTTGTTCTTGTGCATGGCGATCGCCGCCATGCCGTAGGTAATGGAGCTAAATAACAGCAGGAAGGTTTCAACCAGAACGAACGGCAGTTCGAAAATGTCCTTACCTGTCGGGCCGCCAGCGGTGCCGTTCACCAGAACGGCATAGGTAGCAAACAGAATAGAGAACAGAATGCAGTCGCTCATCAGGTAGACCCAAAATCCGAAGATTTTGTTCTGGCCTGCGTCATGGTGCCCGTGTTCGTGCGCGTGGGCAGTCGCGTGCGTTAAAGTATCAGTTGCCATTTTTCAGCCCTGCCTTAGTAATCTCATCGAAATGCTGGTTTTCCAGTTTTTCGACTTCCGGGACCGGCACGTAGTAATCCACATCTTCATCAAAGCTTTTTACAATCCAGCTGATGATCATGCCTGCGAAACCCACTATCGCCAGCCACCAGATATGCCAGATCATGGCGAAGCCAAATACCGTCGCGAAGGCGGCGATAACAATACCGGCACCGCTATTTTTCGGCATATGAATCTCTTCATACTGTCCAGGCTGTTGGTACGCTTCGCCTTTTTCTTTCATTTCCCAGAAGGCGTCACGTTCGTGAACGTGCGGCACAACGGCAAAGTTATAGAACGGCGGCGGAGACGAGGTTGACCACTCCAGCGTACGGCCACCCCATGGGTCGCCGGTCAGATCGCGGTTCTGATCGCGGTCGCGAATAGAAACGAAGATCTGAATCAGTTGGCACAGGATACCCAGCGCAATCAGCGCGGCACCGGCAGCGGCAACCATCAGCATCGTATGGAACTGCGGATCAATTTGCTGGCTGAGGCGACGGGTCATGCCCATGAAGCCCAGTACGTACAGCGGCATAAAGGCTACAAAGAAACCGATAATCCAGAACCAGAAGGCGCGTTTACCCCAGGTTTCGTTCAGCTTGAAGCCAAACGCCTTCGGCCACCAGTAGGTCATACCCGCGAAGCAGCCAAACACCACGCCGCCGATGATCACGTTATGGAAGTGCGCAATCAGGAACAGACTGTTGTGCAGGACGAAGTCCGCGCCCGGTACCGCCAGCAGCACGCCGGTCATACCGCCGACCGAGAAGGTCACGATAAAGCCGATGGTCCACATCATTGCGGAATGGAAGACGATACGGCCCTGATACATGGTGAACAACCAGTTGAAGATCTTCACCCCGGTCGGGATGGCGATAATCATGGTGGTGATACCGAAGAAGGCGTTAACGTTCGCGCCTGCGCCCATCGTGAAGAAGTGGTGCAGCCAAACGATAAACGACAGTACGGTAATACAGACGGTCGCCCAAACCAGCGAGGTATAGCCGAACAGACGTTTACGCGAGAAGGTCGCTGCGATTTCGGAGAATACCCCGAAGACCGGCAGAATCAGAATGTACACTTCCGGATGGCCCCAGGCCCAAATCAGGTTGATGTACATCATCATGTTGCCGCCCATATCGTTGGTAAAGAAATGGGTGCCCAGATAGCGATCCAGGGTCAGCAACGCGACGGTAACCGTCAGAATCGGGAAAGAGGCGATGATCAGTACGTTGGCGCACAAAGAGGCCCAGGTAAAGACCGGCATCTTGAACATTGTCATACCCGGCGCACGCATCTTCAGGATCGTCACGAAGAAGTTGATACCGGTTAACGTCGTACCAATACCCGAGAGTTGCAACGCCCATATCCAGTAATCGACCCCGACGCTGGGACTGTACTCTATTCCCGATAGCGGCGGATAAGCCAGCCACCCTGTCTGCGCGAATTCACCCACGCCCAGCGAGAGGTTAACCAGGATAACGCCGACAACGGTGAACCAGAAGCTCAGGTTGTTCAGGAAAGGGAAAGCAACGTCGCGCGCGCCGATCTGCAGCGGAACCACCAGGTTCATCAGACCGATAACGAAGGGCATCGCCACGAAGAAGATCATGATTACGCCGTGAGCGGTAAAGATCTGATCGTAGTGGTGCGGCGGTAGAAAACCCGCTTCGCCTGCGGAGGCAAGCGCCTGCTGGCTACGCATCATGATGGCATCGGCGAAACCACGTAACAGCATCACAATCGCGACGATGATATACATGATGCCGAGGCGTTTATGGTCAACTGACGTTAACCACTCTTTCCATAGGTAGGTCCACTTACCGAAGTAAGTAATCGCTGCCAGTATCGCCAGTCCCCCGACGATAATTGCAGCGATCGTTACCATGACGATAGGTTCATGGAACGGTACTGCATCCAGTGATAATTTTCCGAACATCTTATCTTCCTCAACCCTTGGAGTTGGCGGATTCCGCGTGGCTCATGTCCATACCTTCCATTCCTTCATGCGAGCTGTGCTCACCTTCAGGTTGGGTCATGTCCATGCTCTTACCGTGGTCCATGAATTTGTTAATAACGTCCTTGAACAAATCTGGTTTCACGCTGGAGAAATATTCCACCTTGTTGTACTCGCTTGGCATAGCCACTTTCTCGAACGCCGCCATATCATTCATGGTGTTCGGAGACTGCTTCGCTTTTGCGACCCATTGGTCGAATTCTGCGCGGTCTTTGGTGGCGATAGCTTTAAACTTCATACCAGAGAAGCCCGGGCCGCTATAGCTGGCGGAGATGCCATCGTAGGTTCCGGGTTCGTTGGCGATCAGATGCAAACGTGTTTGCATACCGGCCATGGCATAAATCTGGCTACCCAGACGCGGGATAAAGAAGGAGTTCATCACGGAGTTGGAGGTCACTTTGAAATAAACCGGCGTGTTCGCCGGGAAGGCGATCTCGTTGACGGTGGCGATACCCTGCTCCGGATAGATGAAGAACCATTTCCAGTCCATGGAAACCACTTCGATGGTGATCGGTTTTTCGTCATGCGCCAGCGGCTTGCTTGGTTCAAGCGCGTGCGTGGTTTTCCAGGTCAGTACGGCAAGGAAAATGATGATTAAGATAGGCACCGTCCAGACCACGGCTTCCACTTTATTGGAGTGTGACCAGTTCGGGCTATACTTCGCATCCTTATTACTCGCACGATACTTCCAGGCGAAACCAACAGCCATCAAGATGGCGGGAATAACGACGATCAACATCAGGCCAAATGCCGTCAGTATCAGCGAACGTTGCTCCAGTCCAATCTGTCCTTTGGGATCCAGCAGCGCAGAATTACAGCCACTGAGTAATGCAGTGCCTGCAATTAATGACAACCATCCCAAACTTTTATTGTATTTCCTGAGTCTCATTTAACGACCTCAATTCCACGGGACCTGGTGGCGTTTAAAGTGTAGGGGCATTTTACGGTAAGGTTACATTACTGTAAACATGATTGGTTCTGTGTTACCAAGTTCTGCCGCGCATGTCACATATGTTGCCAAGTATGTCGAAATAACTTTAAGACACTGTTGAAACTTTGCGTTATAACGGATGAGGTCTGTAAGTGGGATGTTGAGGGATAATTGGTATAACCAATGTAAAAATAAAACAATTACTTAACAATTTATTATCAATAAAAGGACAATCAACGGCAGAAATTTAAATTTAATCGGCTGAATCGTGTAAAGAAAATAGGTAGCGTAGAAATTACCAATAATTTCCAAAATTCTGTTGCGCACAAAAAGACAAATATATTTTTTATCAATTGATGGTTATTTAGCCGTTATAATTCCGGGTCGTTATTACAACGGCAAATAATGTTTTAGAGCAGGCGTGTTTTTCGTAGCGCCAGGTAGTCCAGCAACCCGCCAAAGACAATGCCGCACACGGCAATCGCTACCGCAGTTTCAAGCAATCCGGACAGGAATGAGAAGTTAGTGTAATCCAACGCGTTCATGGTCAGCAGGAGTACCCAGACCGCCAGCAAAGCGACGCCCGCGAGCAGGATTGAAAGCGCGAAATTGTAGGCGCCACGGTATTGCGTGCGGGGAATGAAACGCTCGTTCTGCCAGCTATATTCCAGCGTTTGCCGACAGACCAGCAACAGTAACAGCCCGGGAACGGCGGCGACAACCGAGAAGAGGTAGAATGTCGGCCAGCCGTGCGCTTCAACGAACCAGCCCGCTACAGGACCAACATAAACCCGGCCTACTGCGGAGAGGGCCGACAGTAGGGCAAACTGTGTTGCGGAAAACGACTTATTACATAGCGTCATTAATAAGGCGACAAAGGCGGCAGTACCCATCCCGCCGCACAGATTTTCGAAAAAGACCGCCGCGCCCATGCTGAGCATGTTTTTATCGGTAATGGAGAGCAACCAGTAACCGGCGTTGGACGCGCCTTGCAAAATGCCGAAAATCAGCAGCGCGCGAAACAGCGAAAGACGCTGCATTAATATGCCGCCGTATAACGCGCCGACGATCGTCGCCAGCAGGCCCAGCGTTTTATTGACCACGCCGACTTCGCCGGCGTCAAAGCCGACGCCGCGAATCAAAAAGGTGGTGGTCAGGCTCATAGCGAAGGCATCACCCAGTTTATAAAGCACAATGAGCAGTAAAATCAGCCAGGCGTTATTACGGCCAAAGAAATCGCGTAGCGGCGCGACGACGGCCTGTTCCAGCGATTTCGGGGAGGGGATAGTATCGGTCGGTTCCGGCGCCAGTAAGGTGGCGATAATGCAGGGGATCAGCAATGCCGCCATCAGCCAGTACATGCCCTGCCAGCCGAGCCAGCGATCGGCCAGCCATAGCGCCAGTCCGCCGGAAACCAGCATTCCCAACCGGTAGCCAAGCACGCTGATTGCCGCGCCAGCGCCGCGTTCTTCTGCGGGTAAAACATCGGTTTTCCAGGCGTCGAACACGATATCCTGCGAGGCGGAGCAAAAAGCAATCACCACCGCCAGCGCCGCCATCCAGCGTAGCTGCGTGCCGGGTTCAAGAAAGCCCATCGCCGCAATCGCCGCCAGTAACAACAGTTGGGTGGCGAGTAACCAACCGCGACGACGACCTAAAAAAGGCGGCGTGTAGCGGTCCATCAGCGGGGACCAGAGAAACTTAAACACATAGGCCTGACCAACCAGCGAGAAGAAGCCAATCGTTTTAAGATCGATATTCTCGACGGTCATCCACGCCTGTAGCGTACCGGAAGTGAGCGCCAGCGGGAGACCGGAGGCAAAACCCAATATCAGCAGAATGGCTGAGCGCGGTTGCTGGAAAATACGTAAATATTGACTTGACATAGGCATCTAAAGACCCGGCTTCTGCCGGGTCTTGTTGTTGCTATTAACGGGCGTTTTGCTTGATAAAATCGTGAATACTGGTGTCCTGAGACATATCAGCAATGGTATCGGTCAGAACGCTGTTCACCGCGTCGGCAATATTCTGGTTAGAGGCCTGGAACGCCCCTTCAATAGAGTAGTTGGCGCGATAGTTTTTGGTCATCTTGCTGCCATTTGCCGCGGTCGCAATAATCGCGATATCCGCTTTGGTCGCGATGTTGTAGCGCACGCTGCCCTGGGAAACATCAGCATACAGTTGGTTAACAATAATCTGCAGATTAACCGCGCCGTTAGGCCCGATCATATAGCCCCGCGCCGTCATCTGTTTTTCCAGGACTTCTTGTAACAGGAAGCGTAAATCGCGGGAGGCGGTTAACGTTACCAGCTGGTTGTTACGCGTGACTTTCGCTAACGCTTGATCCTGGCGTTGGTCCGCGCCGGTAATGCTAACGGTGACGCCCATCAGGCTCGGGTCCTGCTGTGGCAAGGTGATCTTCGGCGCGACGTCAATGGTCGTCGGCGGTGTGGCGCATCCTGCCAGCATAAACAGAGCGACTAACGGAAAGAGAAGTTTTTTTAACATATTCAGGCTCTCAATGACGCTTAAAACGTGATAGGTAAAAATTCCCGCCATCATAACACCGCTAACGGCGAGGGGAAGTGGTCAACGCAGGTAAATTCGTTGTAATGTCCGATTTGGTATTGATAACGGCGCGAGCGGGGATTTTGAGCGCTAAAAGAATGATTAAGGCAGTAAACTTCATACGTTTGGCTGAAATAATCAGACGAAAGCTAAATTTTTGTTGTCATGCTGTAATGGAAACGGTAAAAGCGGCTAGTATTTAAAGGGATGGGTGACATCACAGCGTTGTCGGAGGAGATTTTCATGATGATACGTGAGCAAATAGAAGAAAAATTAAGGACAGCGTTCGACCCCGTGTTTCTCGAAGTTGTGGATGAAAGCTATCGTCACAATGTTCCTGCAGGATCGGAAAGCCATTTTAAGGTCGTGCTGGTGAGCGATCGCTTTACAGGCGAACGTTTTCTTAATCGTCATCGGATGATTTACGGTACGTTAACGGCGGAACTCTCCACAACCGTACATGCGCTGGCACTGCATACTTATACCCTCAAAGAGTGGGAAGGGTTGCAGGATACTATCTTCGCGTCGCCTCCTTGTCGCGGCGCGGGAAGCATCGCGTAGCAAAACGGATTTGCAACTACCTCCGCTTTTCCAGTATGTTGCTACAGAATTATGTGAAAACGGCCTGCGGGCCGTTTTGTTTTGTCTGAATTTTGAGCGTGTCGTACAGTATTCAGACAAAAATTAGCCGAGAATTGTGAAAACCGCCGCAGCATCGCACAATCACCGTTCTCGACTCACAAAAGTGATGCCGCTATAATGCGCCGTCTTATATATGAACGTCTTCGGGATGATTCTGACGACAGGGAATGTGATTGATTATGAGAACATCCCGGTTCCGCGAAGCAAATAGCACGTGCTTGCGGAGTAGAGTTGACCGAGCACTGTGATTTTTTGAGGTAACAAGATGCAAGTTTCAGTTGAAACCACTCAGGGCCTTGGCCGCCGTGTAACGATTACAATCGCTGCTGACAGCATCGAGACCGCTGTAAAAAGCGAGCTGGTCAACGTAGCGAAAAAAGTACGTATTGACGGCTTCCGTAAAGGCAAAGTACCGATGAATATCGTCGCTCAGCGTTATGGCGCTTCTGTTCGCCAGGACGTGCTGGGCGATCTGATGAGCCGCAACTTCGTTGACGCGATCATCAAAGAAAAAATTAACCCGGCAGGCGCGCCGAACTATGTTCCGGGCGAATACAAAGTGGGTGAAGACTTCACTTACTCCGTCGAGTTTGAAGTCTATCCGGAAGTTGAGCTGACTGGCCTCGAGTCCATCGAAGTTGAAAAGCCGGTTGTTGAAGTCACCGACGCTGACGTTGATGTGATGCTGGACACCCTGCGTAAGCAGCAGGCGACCTGGAAAGAAAAAGACGGCGCTGCTGATGCGGAAGACCGCGTGACCATCGATTTCACCGGCTCTGTAGACGGCGAAGAGTTCGAAGGCGGCAAAGCGACCGATTTCGTTCTGGCGATGGGCCAGGGTCGTATGATTCCGGGCTTTGAAGACGGCGTTAAAGGCCACAAAGCTGGCGAAGAGTTCACTATCGATGTGACCTTCCCGGAAGAGTACCACGCTGAAAACCTGAAAGGTAAAGCGGCTAAGTTCGTTATCAACCTTAAGAAAGTTGAAGAACGCGAACTGCCGGAACTGACCGAAGAATTCATCAAACGTTTCGGCGTTGAAGATGGTTCCGTAGCCGGTCTGCGCGCTGAAGTACGTAAAAACATGGAACGCGAGCTGAAAGGCGCGGTGCGTAACCGCGTTAAGTCTCAGGCGATCGAAGGTCTGGTAAAAGCTAACGACATCGACGTACCGTCTGCGCTGATCGACAGCGAAATCGACGTTCTGCGTCGTCAGGCTGCGCAGCGTTTTGGTGGTAACGAGAAACAGGCTCTGGAGCTGCCGCGCGAACTGTTCGAAGAACAGGCTAAGCGTCGTGTAGTTGTCGGTCTGCTGCTCGGCGAAGTCATTCGTACCAACGAGCTGAAAGCGGACGAAGAACGCGTTAAAGGCCTGATCGAAGAGATGGCGTCTGCTTACGAAGATCCGAAAGAAGTGATTGAGTTCTACAGCAAAAATAAAGAGCTGATGGACAATATGCGTAACGTCGCTCTGGAAGAACAGGCTGTTGAAGCGGTTCTGGCAAAAGCGAAAGTGTCTGAAAAAGCCACTTCCTTCAATGAGCTGATGAACCAGCAGGCGTAATTTTTCGCGTTAAAAGCACGAAATTTGCACAAAAACCCGTCACCTTTCAGTGACGGGTTTTTTTTGTCACGCATTTTGCATGGTAAGGGTGCGAAAACCGCGTTTCAGTGTTAGCGTTAGAGCAAAAGATTGTTATGCTTGAATTATGGCGATGCCGTACCCATTACAGAGGGACTGGCTGATAATCCGTCCATCAGGTTACAATCAGTACAGCAGATTTTTTCAATTTTTATCCAGGAGACGGAAATGTCATACAGCGGAGAACGAGATAATTTGGCCCCTCATATGGCGCTGGTGCCGATGGTCATTGAACAGACCTCACGCGGTGAGCGCTCTTTTGATATCTATTCTCGTCTACTTAAGGAACGCGTCATATTTCTGACCGGCCAGGTCGAAGACCATATGGCTAACCTGATCGTGGCGCAGATGCTGTTCCTGGAAGCGGAAAACCCGGAAAAAGATATCTATCTGTACATTAATTCTCCTGGCGGCGTAATTACTGCGGGGATGTCCATCTATGACACCATGCAGTTTATTAAGCCAGACGTCAGCACCATTTGTATGGGACAGGCGGCCTCTATGGGGGCGTTTCTGCTGACTGCCGGGGCGAAAGGCAAACGTTTCTGCTTGCCGAACTCTCGCGTCATGATCCACCAGCCGCTGGGCGGCTACCAGGGCCAGGCGACGGATATTGAAATTCACGCCCGCGAAATTTTGAAAGTAAAAGGGCGCATGAATGAACTTATGGCGCATCATACGGGTCAATCTCTTGAGCAGATTGAACGTGATACTGAGCGCGATCGCTTCCTCTCCGCGCCTGAAGCGGTAGAGTACGGTTTGGTTGACTCAATTTTGACCCATCGTAATTGATGCCCTGGACGCAAGTGTGCCGCTATACACTTCATCCTTCACACTACCTCGGTGTTGGCTGCCAGCGCGCCTCCCGGTGACTTACTTATGTAAGCGCCTGCGGAGTCGCCGAGTTGCCGCCTTGATGTAGCTCGAATGATTTTGTGTATATACTAATGAAGGGCGGCACAACGCTGATTAGCGGCTTGCGCCTGAGAATGGCATTTGCGTCGTCGTGTGCGGCACAAAGAACAAAGAAGAGGTTTTGACTCATGACAGATAAACGCAAAGATGGCTCGGGCAAATTGTTGTACTGCTCTTTTTGCGGCAAAAGCCAGCATGAAGTGCGCAAGCTGATTGCCGGTCCATCCGTGTATATCTGCGACGAATGCGTCGATTTATGTAACGACATTATTCGCGAAGAAATTAAAGAAGTTGCTCCGCACCGTGAACGTAGTGCGCTGCCGACGCCGCATGAAATTCGTACCCACCTGGACGATTACGTTATCGGCCAGGAGCAGGCGAAAAAAGTGCTGGCAGTGGCGGTCTATAACCACTACAAGCGTCTGCGTAACGGCGATACCAGCAATGGCGTCGAGTTAGGCAAAAGCAACATTCTGCTGATTGGACCGACCGGTTCCGGTAAAACGCTGCTGGCGGAAACGCTGGCGCGCTTGCTGGATGTGCCGTTCACTATGGCGGATGCGACCACGCTAACCGAAGCTGGTTACGTGGGGGAAGACGTCGAGAATATCATTCAGAAACTGTTGCAGAAATGCGACTACGACGTGCAAAAAGCGCAGCGTGGGATTGTCTACATTGATGAAATCGATAAGATTTCGCGTAAATCAGACAATCCGTCCATTACCCGCGATGTTTCCGGCGAAGGCGTACAGCAGGCGTTGCTGAAACTGATCGAAGGTACTGTCGCCGCGGTTCCACCGCAGGGCGGTCGCAAACATCCGCAGCAGGAGTTCTTACAGGTAGATACCTCTAAGATTCTGTTTATCTGCGGCGGCGCGTTTGCCGGTCTGGATAAAGTGATCGCTAACCGTGTTGAAACCGGCTCCGGCATTGGTTTTGGCGCGACGGTGAAAGCGAAGTCCGACAAAGCCAGCGAAGGCGAGCTGTTGTCGCAGGTTGAACCGGAAGATTTGATCAAATTTGGTCTGATTCCTGAGTTTATCGGTCGTCTGCCAGTGGTGGCGACGCTGAACGAACTCAGCGAAGAAGCGCTGATTCAAATCCTGAAAGAGCCGAAAAACGCCCTGACCAAGCAGTATCAGGCGCTGTTTAACCTGGAAGGCGTCGATCTGGAATTCCGTGACGAAGCGCTGGACGCTATCGCCAGGAAAGCAATGGCGCGTAAAACCGGTGCCCGTGGCCTGCGTTCTATCGTCGAAGCGGCGCTGCTGGATACCATGTACGATTTGCCATCTATGGAAGACGTCGAAAAAGTGGTGATCGACGAGTCCGTTATTGCCGGTCAGAGTAAGCCGTTGCTGATTTACGGCAAACCGGAAGCGCAGGCTTCTGGCGAATAATTAAACATTCATACAATCAGTTAGCCAAAAAAGGGGGGATTTTATCTCCCCTTTCGTTTTTCCTGTAAACACGCCGTTGAATGTGTGGGAAACATCCCCATATACTGACGTACATGTTATAGGTGGTATGGAGCACAGCTATACTATCTGATTACCTGGCGGACACTAAACTAAGAGAGAGCTCTATGAATCCTGAGCGTTCTGAACGCATTGAAATCCCCGTATTGCCCTTGCGCGATGTGGTGGTTTATCCGCACATGGTCATACCCTTATTTGTAGGGCGGGAAAAATCTATCCGTTGTCTGGAAGCGGCTATGGACCATGATAAAAAAATCATGCTGGTCGCCCAGAAGGAAGCATCAACGGATGAGCCGGGTGTAAACGATCTTTTCACCGTCGGGACCGTGGCCTCTATTTTGCAGATGCTGAAACTGCCTGACGGCACCGTAAAAGTGCTGGTCGAGGGGTTACAGCGCGCGCGTATTTCCGCGCTGTCTGACAACGGCGAACATTTCTCCGCGAAGGCGGAGTACCTTGATTCGCCAGCCATTGATGAGCGTGAACAAGAAGTGCTGGTGCGTACCGCTATCAGCCAGTTCGAAGGCTACATCAAGCTGAACAAAAAAATTCCGCCGGAAGTGCTGACGTCACTCAATAGCATTGACGACCCTGCACGTCTGGCTGACACCATCGCCGCGCATATGCCGCTGAAACTGGCGGATAAACAGTCCGTACTGGAGATGTCCGACGTTAACGAACGTCTGGAATATCTGATGGCGATGATGGAATCTGAAATCGATCTGCTGCAGGTTGAGAAACGCATTCGCAACCGCGTGAAAAAGCAGATGGAGAAATCCCAGCGCGAGTACTATCTGAACGAGCAAATGAAAGCGATTCAGAAAGAACTTGGCGAGATGGACGACGCGCCGGACGAAAACGAAGCGCTGAAGCGTAAGATCGACGCGGCGAAAATGCCGAAAGAGGCGAAAGAGAAAGCGGAAGCGGAACTGCAGAAGCTGAAAATGATGTCTCCGATGTCGGCGGAAGCGACCGTGGTGCGCGGCTACATCGACTGGATGGTGCAGGTGCCGTGGAATGCGCGTAGCAAGGTCAAAAAAGACCTGCGTCAGGCGCAGGAAATCCTCGATACTGACCATTATGGTCTGGAGCGCGTGAAAGACCGCATCCTTGAGTATCTCGCGGTTCAAAGCCGTGTAAATAAAATCAAGGGGCCGATCCTGTGTCTGGTGGGGCCGCCGGGGGTAGGTAAAACCTCGTTGGGCCAGTCCATCGCTAAAGCAACAGGGCGTAAATACATCCGTATGGCGCTGGGCGGCGTGCGTGATGAAGCGGAAATCCGCGGTCATCGCCGGACTTACATTGGCTCTATGCCGGGTAAACTGATCCAAAAAATGGCCAAAGTGGGGGTTAAAAACCCACTGTTCCTGCTCGATGAGATCGACAAAATGTCTTCTGACATGCGCGGCGATCCGGCTTCCGCACTGCTGGAAGTGCTGGATCCGGAGCAGAACGTGGCGTTCAGCGATCATTACCTGGAAGTGGATTACGATCTCAGCGATGTGATGTTTGTCGCCACTTCCAACTCCATGAACATTCCGGCGCCGCTGCTGGATCGTATGGAAGTGATCCGTCTGTCCGGTTATACCGAAGATGAGAAGCTGAATATTGCTAAACGTCACCTGCTGCCGAAGCAGATCGAGCGTAACGCGCTGAAGAAAGGCGAACTGACGGTCGACGATAGCGCGATTATCGGTATTATCCGCTATTACACGCGTGAAGCGGGCGTGCGTAGTCTGGAGCGTGAAATCTCCAAACTGTGCCGCAAAGCGGTTAAACAACTGTTGCTCGATAAGTCGTTAAAACATATCGAAATTAACGGTGATAATCTGCACGACTACCTCGGTGTCCAGCGCTTTGATTATGGCCGCGCGGATAGCGAAAACCGCGTAGGTCAGGTGACGGGGCTGGCGTGGACGGAAGTGGGCGGCGATCTGTTGACCATCGAAACCGCCTGCGTCCCGGGCAAAGGCAAGTTGACCTACACCGGCTCGCTCGGTGAAGTGATGCAGGAATCCATTCAGGCGGCGCTGACCGTGGTGCGCGCGCGCGCGGAAAAACTGGGTATTAATCCGGACTTTTACGAAAAACGCGATATCCACGTTCACGTGCCGGAAGGCGCAACGCCGAAAGACGGTCCAAGCGCCGGTATCGCGATGTGTACCGCGCTGGTTTCCTGCCTGACCGGTAATCCGGTGCGCGCAGATGTGGCAATGACCGGCGAGATCACGCTGCGTGGTCAGGTATTGCCGATCGGCGGCCTGAAAGAAAAACTGTTGGCGGCGCATCGCGGCGGGATTAAAACGGTCTTAATTCCGTTCGAAAATAAACGTGACCTGGAGGAGATTCCGGACAACGTGATTGCCGATCTGGATATTCACCCGGTTAAGCGCATTGAGGAAGTTCTGACGCTTGCTCTGCAAAACGAACCGTCTGGAATGCAGGTTGTAACCGCAAAATAGTGACCTCGCGCAAATAGCGCTAATAAAAACAGGGCTGGCAGGCTATTTCGGACTTGCCAGCCTTTTTTTGTATAGCTAATTTAGATGGTTGATTGGGTCTGCCACCATTAACGGGTGTTGTAAGGGCGTGGCAGGCCTGATATAACTGCTGCGCGGTCGTACTTCGAAGGATTCAGGTGCGATATAAATTATAAAGAGGAAGAGAAGAGTGAATAAATCTCAACTGATCGAAAAAATTGCTGCAGGGGCTGATATCTCTAAGGCTGCGGCTGGACGTGCGTTAGATGCGATTATTGCTTCTGTTACCGAATCTCTGAAAGAAGGGGATGACGTTGCACTGGTAGGCTTTGGTACTTTTGCTGTTAAAGAGCGTGCTGCCCGTACTGGTCGCAACCCGCAAACAGGTAAAGAGATCACCATCGCCGCTGCCAAAGTGCCGAGTTTCCGTGCAGGTAAAGCGCTGAAAGACGCGGTAAACTAAGCGTGATCCCCTCGGGGGATGTGACAAAGTACAAGGGCGCATCAACTGATGTGCCTTTTTTATTGGCGATTCGGGACTTTCTGTGCGTTGCGGGCTGACAATTGCCCTCGTTTCTTGTCACAATAGGCTTTTGTGCGCCGCGTTCAGAAAATGCGATGCGCGTGAAGTCTCTATACGCAAATCATTCAGGTTGCGTCGACGCGGCGACTGAGCGAATCACTCGGTAGCCAGCAGAGAAGCCGCCTGAAAGATAAAGTGTAAAGTCACCTACAGCGGAGTGTGGTTACACCATGATGGACAGCTTACGCACGGCTGCAAACAGTCTCGTGCTCAAGATTATTTTCGTTATCATTATCGTGTCGTTCATTTTGACCGGCGTTAGTGGTTACCTGATTGGCGGAAGCAATAACTACGCCGCAAAAGTGAATGGCCAGGAAATCAGCCGGGCACAGTTTGAGAATGCGTTTAATAACGAACGTAACCGTATGCAGCAGCAGTTGGGTGACAGGTATTCTGAACTGGCGGCCAACGAAGGTTACATGAAAAGCCTGCGCCAGCAGGTGCTGAATCGTCTGATAGATGAAGCGCTGTTGGATCAATATTCCCGCGAACTGAAACTGGGCATCAGCGATGAGCAGGTAAAGCAGGCGATTTTCGCCACTCCCGCTTTTCAGGTGGACGGTAAGTTTGACAACAACCGCTATAACGCGATTGTGAATCAGATGGGAATGACCGCCGATCAGTACGCTCAGGCGCTGCGTAACCAGCTTACCACTCAGCAACTGATCAACGGCGTGGCCGGTACTGATTTTATGCTGAAAGGGGAAACCGACGAACTGGCGGCATTAGTCTCTCAACAGCGCGTGGTGCGTGAAGCCGTTATTGATGTCAACGCGCTGGCGGCGAAGCAGCAGGTGACCGATCAGGAAGTGTCCAGCTACTACGATCAGAATAAAGTCCGCTTTATGACGCCGGAACAGTTCCGCGTAAGCTATATCAAGCTGGATGCCGCGACGATGCAGGCACCGGTCAGCGATGCGGATATTCAGGCCTATTATGACCAGCATGTAGATCAGTTTACTCAGCCGGAGCGTATTCGTTACAGCATTATTCAGACCAAAACGGAAGATGATGCGAAAGCGGTACTGGATGCGCTGAACAAGGGCGAAGATTTCGCCACGCTGGCGAAAGAGAAATCTACCGATATCATCTCTGCGCGTAATGGCGGCGATATGGGCTGGCTGGAAGAGTCTGCCACGGTGCCGGAACTGAAAAACGCCGGATTAAAAGAAAAAGGCCAGATATCTGGCGTGATTAAGTCGTCTGTCGGTTTTCTGGTGGCGCGTCTGGATGATATTCAGCCTGCCAAAGTGAAACCGTTAAGCGAGGTTCGCGACGACATTGCCGCGAAAGTGAAACAAGAAAAAGCGCTGGATGCTTACTATGCGTTGCAGCAGAAGGTGAGCGATGCGGCAAGCAACGACAATGAGTCGTTAGCAGGCGCTGAACAGGTCGCTGGCGTAAAAGCCGTTGAAACCGGCTGGTTTAGTCATGACACCTTACCGGAAGAGCTGAACTTCAAACCGGTAGCCGATGCTATCTTTAATGGCGGCCTGGTAGGCGAAAACGGTACGCCGGGGCCGAATTCAGACATTATCACCGTAGATGGCGACCGGGCTTTTGTTGTGCGCGTGAGCGAACATAAACCTGAAGCCGTGAAGCCGTTGGCAGAAGTGAAAGAACAGGTCACTGCCCTGGTGAAGCATAACAAAGCGGAACAACAGGCGAAGCTGGATGCGGAAAAACTGCTGGTCGAGCTGAAAGCGGGCAAAGGCGCGGAAGCGATGAAAGCGGCGGGTCTGAGTTTTGGCGAGCCTAAAACGTTAAGTCGTACCAGTCAGGATCCGGTGAGTCAGGCGGCCTTTGCGTTAAGCCTTCCGACGAAAGATAAGCCAGTTTATGGCGTGGCGAACGATATGCAGGGTAACGTCGTTCTGCTGGCGTTTGACGAGGTGAAAGCGGGCGCCATGCCGGAAGCGCAGAAAAAAGCGATGGTGCAGGGCATCACGCAGAACAATGCGCAAATTGTCTTTGAGGCGCTGATGAGCAATCTGCGTAAAGAGGCGAAAATCAAAATCGGCGACGCTCTGGAACAGCAGTAATCGTCGAGGCGCTTCGCAAAAAATTGCAAAACGTTGTATCCCACAAAGGCCGCTTTCGCGGCCTTTTCCATTTCTGAGAATTGCCGTTTGTTCGTTTTTCTCCGCCCCGCTATCGTGGCTGCACTGTTAACAAACAAGGAGAAAACAGTATGAAACACGGAATTAAAGCACTGCTTATTACACTTTCTTTAACCTGCGCGGGCATGGCCCATAGCGCGCTGGCGGCGACGCCTGTCGCAAAAAATGCAGCGGTGGAAACAAAAGCGGATACGCCTTCTTCATCCTCCGCCAAAGCGGCATTACCTGCTAAAGCCAGCGATGATGAAGGTACCAGGGTGAGCATTAATACCGCGTCTGCGGAGGATCTGGCGCGGGTGATGAACGGCGTTGGGCTGAAAAAAGCGCAGGCTATTGTGAGCTATCGGGAGGAGTATGGTCCTTTTAAAACGGTGGATGATTTAAAACAGGTGCCGGGAATGGGAAGCGCGCTGGTGGAGCGTAATCTGGCAGTTTTAACATTGTAATCACTTGCACAGTGGCAAAAATTTGCCAGACTGTAGAGGTCATACCAGTTATGACCTCTGTACTTGTCGTTTACTTATAACAACAACGTAAGGTTATTGCGCTATGCAAACACAAATCAAAGTTCGTGGATATCATCTTGATGTTTATCAACATGTTAATAATGCCCGCTATCTGGAATTTCTGGAAGAGGCCCGTTGGGATGGGCTGGAAAACAGCGACAGCTTTCAGTGGATGACGGCCCGCAATATTGCCTTTGTGGTGGTAAACATCAATATAAATTACCGTCGCCCGGCGGTATTGAGCGATCTACTGACCGTGACCAGCCAGGTACAACAGCTTAACGGTAAAAGCGGCGTATTAAGCCAGACGATTACGCTGGAGCCAGAAGGGCAGGTGGTGGCCGATGCGCTCATCACGTTTGTTTGTATTGATTTAAAAACGCAAAAAGCGCTGCCGCTGGAAGGCGAATTGCGTGAAAAGCTGGAACAGATGGTGCAATAACGCTTCGCAGTCTGATGGCGTTGAACTTGTCCGGCCTGGCGATATTGACCATGGTGCATATCGCCAGGCCGGATAAGGTGCATGCGCCGCCATCCGGCAAAACAATCACCTTAACCCGGTTTTTTGCTTCATCGCCGCCATCACCGCCGCTTTATTCGACAGATAATGATTCAAGCCGTTAGCGCGCAGATTACAGGCTGCGCAATGACCACAGCCATCGCCTTTAATGCCGTTATAGCAGGTCAGCGTCTCTTCGCGAACTAAATCCAGTTGGCCCCAATAATCGGCCAGCGCCCAGGTTTCAGCTTTATCAATCCACATTAAGGGCGTTTCGAAACGGATATCTTTCGCCATGCCCAGATTCACCGCGTGATTCAGCGCTTTGACGAACTCATCGCGACAGTCTGGATAGCCGGAAAAATCGGTCTCGCAAACGCCGGTGATCACCGCTTCGGCTTTGACCTGATAAGCGTAAATCGCCGCCAGCGTCAGAAAGAGAATATTGCGTCCCGGTACGAAAGTATTGGGGATACCGTCAGCGTTCGGTTCATAGTCCGGCACCGGAATGCTATCCCGCGTCAGGCTACTGACCGCCAGTTCGTTCAGCAAAGTGACATCCAGCACTTTATGCGCGCGTGCGCCAAGTTTTAACGCCAGTGCGCGCGCGACATCAATCTCTGCGCGGTGGCGCTGACCATAATCAAACGTGACACAATGCACTTCATCATACTGATGCCGCGCTTGCGCCAGACAAGTGGTGGAGTCCTGACCTCCACTAAATACAACAACGGCGCGTTTCATAGTTATCCTGATCAATGACGAAAGCCAATATGGTAACGCGTACGGATAATCCCGACCAGCTTCTTCACGGCGAAGGCGGCGGAAGCCAGGCTTCGCTAAATTCAAACCAGCCGCGAGGGGTCAGTCGAACACCGTTAACGCCCGGTGGGGCGCTGATGCGATAGTGATAATTAAACAGCGGCGTAAGTGTGGCGTCATCCATCAGGTTGGCAAAAACTTGTTGTAGCGCGGCGCGGCGATCTTTTTCATTGGGCTGAATTTGCAGAGCGTCAAGCGTAGCCTGCAGATGGGAAAACGCAGGCGCGTCAAGGACATGCGGCCAGATCTGATCGCAACGTAGCCACTGCTCCAGCGTATATTCCGGCGCTTCGCCGATCAGCCTGTCGCCCATCATCAGATCCGCTTGCGCCAACGCAGGGCAGTTATCCCAGTTTTTGGCATTATGAAAAATCAACGTTAACTCACAGCCGAGCGTCGCCAGGTAATGTCGAAGCTGTTCCGCCATCGTATGCAGCTCTACGGGAAGGTGATACGCCAGGGTAAGTTTTTTCGGCAATGGCGTTTCATCAACGTCCTGCCATTGCGGGATTGTCCAGCCGGGTAGCAGCCCCTGACTTGGCATAATCAAGTTCTCATCTACCGGTAAGGTTTTCAGCAGCGAAGTATGATGGATAATATGTATCAGACGCCGCGCCTGCTGTACGTTGAGCCGTGAGCCCTTTTTGAGGGTTAAATAACAAAAGCCAAGACTGATACCACTACTTACCTGACTCAGCGTCGCCAGCTCTTCCGGTTTGCCGATGGCAATCTGCACCGGATGGCGGCAACTGGTGCCCAGATCCTGGGCAAACAGTTGCGGGGTGATCCAGAATTCAATCGCTTTCAGCAGCGGATGGCTGAGGTGATAATGGTCATGACTTTCCAGACGCACCAGTTCCGGCGTGAACAACGCCAGGCGAAAAGGACCGGTGCCGATAAGCGGCAGGTCAGGATGCGCCAGACCGCTACAATAGCTCGCCAGACGATGCGCCAGCCAGTAATCAGGTCGGTGAAGGAGAAAGGTCAGGCACTGAGGATGCGTTACTTCGATCCGTGCGACGCTAATAAACAATTTGCTTAGCGCCGGTAGGGTAAGCAGCCTTTCCAGGCGTTCGTGTAGCTGCGCGGTATCCACCGCATCGCCATTATGCCAGTGCAGCGTGGAGCGAATATAAAAATCCCAGCGTAAACCGTCGGCGGAAACCTTCCAGTGATGCGCCAAATCCCCGCAAGGATATTGGCTATCGCGGTCGAAGCGCGTTAACCCGGAAAAAACTTGCCCTGCGAGATGCTGTTCCGCGCGGCCTGGCAGGAAACCCGGCTGCAGCGGATCAAGCGGACGATAGTAGGGAATACGCAATGTCGGCGTATCGTTTTGCCATTGGCCGCCCATAAAAGGCTGGAGCATCGCCCGTAACTCGCCCGGCGCCAGCTGCGCCAGTTCCAGTACGTTGAGCTGCTGCCCTTTTTCCAGCGCCTGTTCCATCATGGCGGTGCGGAGCGATTCCGGCGTGACCAGAAACTGGAGCCGTCCACGTTTCCCGCGCCCGGACTGCGCCTCCCATCTTAGCCAACCCGCCTGCTGGGCCTGACGCAGCAGCGTTCGCAGATGGCGCTCGCTACAAAAACAGCGTTCGGCCAGTTCGCTAACGGTGACATGTTGCGTTTCCCCGGCGGAAGGCTGCCAGAGGCGTTGATATTGATTAAGCCGATTCAGTAGCCTCATAGAAACCCGGAACACTTCCTTTTATCTGTTCACTATTACTTCCGTATATCTCAGGTAATACTGAACAACAAGTTAACCGCGTCACAGTGTGGAGAAAGAGATGGCCCGTCTGGCAGCATTTGATATGGATGGCACGTTATTAATGCCCGATCACCATTTGGGTAGAGAAACGATCGCCACGCTGTCGCGTCTGCGCGAACGCGATATCACTCTGACATTCGCTACGGGTCGTCACGTGCTGGAGATGCGGCATATTCTGGGGACGCTTTCACTGGATGCTTATCTTATTACCGGTAACGGGACGCGAATTCACTCGCTGGAAGGCGACGTGCTGCATCGTCAGGATCTCGATCCTCAGGTTGCCGATACGGTGATGCATCATGCCTGGGATACCCGAGCCAGTATGCATGTGTTTAATGACAACGGCTGGTTTACAGGCCAGGAGATCCCCGCGCTACTCCAGGCGCACGTCTACAGCGGCTTTCGTTATCAGGTTATCGATATAAAAAGTATTCCGGCCCATCAGGTGACGAAGATCTGTTTTTGCGGCGATCATGACGATCTGATCCGTTTGCGCATTCAGCTCAATGAGGCGCTGGAAGAACGCGCGCACCTCTGTTTCTCTGCCGTCGACTGCCTGGAAGTGCTACCGCTGGGGTGCAATAAAGGATCGGCGCTGGCGGTATTGAGCAACCATTTAGGGCTTTCACTGGCAGATTGCATGGCGTTTGGCGACGCGATGAACGATCGGGAAATGCTGGGCAGCGTCGGGCGGGGGCTCATTATGGGCAATGCCATGCCGCAGCTTATCGCCGCGCTGCCACACCTTTCGGTTATCGGACATTGTGGTAATCAAGCGGTATCACACTTTTTGACGCATTGGCTGGACAATCCGCATCTACCTTATTCCCCCGAATGAGAGATCTCTTCCAGCAAGCCAGACATTCAGTCTGGCTTTTTTTTGGTTTTTAGTCGCCGGTAAGTAATTTTGCGATGGCCGCTGACCACGGCGTCAAATCGCCGATATGGTCGCTAACCCAGGACGGATGGTAATAGGTATCCAGATAGCGATCGCCGCTATCGCACAATAACGTCACGATAGCGCCGGTTTCTCCAGCCTCGCGCATCCGGGCCGCAAGCTGCAGCGCTCCCCACATATTCGTGCCGGTAGAGGCGCCGACTTTACGGCCTAGCTGCGTTTCCAGCCAGTGTGCGGTGGCAACGCTGGCGGCGTCCGGCACGCGCAGCATCTCATCCACGACATCCGGAATAAAAGAAGGCTCTACTCGCGGACGACCAATTCCTTCAATTTTACTGCCCGCCGGGCTGCGTAATGAAGCGTCGCGATCCTGCCAGTAAGGTAAAAAGACGGAATTTTCCGGATCCACCACCATGAGCTGAGTATCATAGCCCTGGCAGCGAATATAGCGCCCAATCGTCGCAGAGGTTCCGCCCGTTCCGGCGCTCATGACGATAAATCGCGGTACTGGATGGGGTTCGTTGCGCATCTGGCGGAAAATACTGTCGGCAATATTATTGTTGCCCCGCCAGTCGGTAGCTCGTTCTGCGTAGGTAAACTGGTCCATATAGTGACCGTTCAGTTCATGCGCCAGCCGCTCGGAGGCGGCATAAATTTCGCAGGCGCTCTCCACAAAATGACAGTGGCCGCCGTAAAATTGAATCTGTTCGATTTTACGTTTTGCGGTACAGGCGGGCATGACGGCGATGAACGGCAGTCCCAGTAAACGCGCGAACCAGGCTTCGGAAATCGCCGTTGAGCCTGATGACGCTTCAATAATCGGAGTGCCTTCTTTAATCCAGCCATTGCACAACCCATAAAGGAACAGCGAGCGCGCCAGACGATGCTTGAGGCTACCGGTGGGATGCGTGCTTTCGTCTTTCAGGTAAAGCTGGATACCTGGAAATGCCGACAGGGGCAAACGAATAAGATGCGTATCCGCCGAGCGCTGGTGGTCAGCGTTAATTTCATTAATGGCATTTTTAACCCAATTGCTACTCATCATTAATATCCATTTATCATTTTGTGCCAAGAGTAGCGAAAAGTACGGAAAAAATTGTTGCTATTTGACCTTTAAATTACAATGTAAGGAGAAAAATATTCTCTATGGAGTGGGTATGTTAGATAAAATTGACCGTAAACTGCTTTGCTTATTGCAGCAGGACTGTACCCTCTCTTTGCAGGCGCTGGCGGATGCCGTTAATCTGACGACAACGCCTTGCTGGAAGCGGCTTAAACGCCTGGAAGATGACGGTATCCTGCTTGGCAGGGTCGCGCTGCTGGACCCGGAAAAACTGGGGCTGGGATTAACCGCTTTTGTGTTGATAAAAACGCAGCACCACAGCAGTGAATGGTACTGTCGGTTCGTGACCGTCGTCTCTGAGATGCCGGAAGTGCTTGGCTTCTGGCGGATGGCGGGGGAATACGACTATCTGATGCGAGTTCAGGTGGCCGACATGAAGCGGTATGACGACTTCTATAAACGTCTGGTCAATAGCGTCCCAGGACTGTCAGACGTCACCTCCAGTTTTGCGATGGAACAGATTAAGTACACCACCTCTCTGCCCATTGAATAATTCTCCCGGTATTGCCGGAAATCATATCAGGAAATAACGCGTGCGATTATTTGCTCAATTAAGCTGGTACTTTCGCCGGGAATGGCGTCGCTATCTTGGCGCGGTGGCCCTGCTTATGCTTATTGCGATGCTTCAGCTGATCCCGCCCAAAGTGGTGGGGATTGTCGTGGATGGCGTAACCGCACAGCATTTTACTCCAGGCCGAATAGCGATGTGGATTGGCACCATTGCCCTGATCGCCGTAGTGGTCTATTTGTTGCGCTATGTCTGGCGCGTGCTGCTGTTTGGCGCTTCTTATCAATTAGCCGTCGAACTGCGTGAAGATTATTATCGCCAGCTGAGTCGTCAGCATCCCGAATTTTATCAGCGCCATCGGACGGGCGATCTGATCGCGCGTGCGACGAATGATGTGGATCGCGTCGTATTTGCGGCGGGCGAGGGCGTTCTGACGCTGGTTGACTCGCTGGTAATGGGCTGCGCGGTACTGATTGTCATGTCGACGCAAATTAGCTGGCAGCTAACGCTATTAGCGCTGTTGCCGATGCCGATTATGGCGCTGATGATCAAACGTTACGGCGATCGGCTGCATGATTATTTCAAACTGGCGCAGGCCGCCTTCTCCAGCCTGAACGACCGCACGCAGGAGAGTCTGACCAGCATCCGCATGATCAAAGCGTTTGGTCTGGAGGACCGCCAGTCTTCGCTGTTTGCGGCGGATGCCGAAGATACCGGCAAGAAAAATATGCGCGTGGCGCGTATTGACGCGCGTTTTGATCCAACCATTTACATCGCCATTGGCATGGCGAACCTGCTCGCGATTAGCGGCGGAAGCTGGATGGTGGTTAACGGCAGCCTGACGCTGGGCGAACTCACCAGCTTTATGATGTATCTGGGGTTGATGATTTGGCCGATGCTGGCGCTGGCCTGGATGTTTAATATCGTGGAGCGGGGTAGCGCCGCTTACAGCCGCATCCGCGCCATGCTGGCGGAAGCGCCGGTAGTTAAGGATGGCGAAGAGCCGGTCCCGGCGGGGCGCGGCGAACTGACGGCGGCCATTCGTGAGTTTTGCTATCCGCAAACGACGCATCCGGCGCTGGAGAATGTGAACTTTCGTCTTAAACCGGGTCAGATGCTGGGGATATGCGGTCCGACCGGCGCGGGGAAAAGCACAATATTGTCGCTTATCCAGCGCCATTTTGATGTGACGCAGGGAGAAATCCGTTTCCATGACATGCCGTTGACGCATCTGCAACTGGATAGCTGGCGTAGCCGACTGGCGGTCGTCAGCCAGACGCCGTTTTTGTTCTCGGACTCTATTGCCAATAATATTGCGCTCGGACGCCCGGAGGCGACTCAGGAGGAGATTGAACAGGTGGCGCGTTTAGCCAGCGTACATGAGGATATTCTCCGTTTGCCTCAGGGCTACGACACGCAGGTAGGTGAACGTGGCGTCATGTTATCGGGAGGGCAAAAACAGCGTATCTCGATTGCCAGAGCGCTGCTGTTAAATGCGGAAATTCTGCTTCTCGATGATGCGCTTTCAGCAGTAGATGGTCGTACGGAGCATCAGATTTTGCATAATTTGCGCCAGTGGGGCGAAGGGCGTACGGTCATCATCAGCGCGCATCGTTTATCCGCGCTGACCGACGCCAATGAAATTATCGTTATGCAACATGGTCATGTTGTTCAGCGCGGCGATCACGATCAACTGGCGCAGCAGATTGGCTGGTATCGCGATATGTATCGCTATCAGCAACTGGAGGCCGCTCTGGATGACGCGCCGGAACGCGGCGAGGAGGCGGCGAATGCGTAGTTTTGGACAGCTATGGCCGACGCTGAAACGGTTGCTGGCGTATGGCTCGCCATGGCGAAAACCGCTCTCTGTCGCGGTGATGATGCTGTGGATTGCGGCAGCGGCGGAGGTTAGCGGTCCGCTGCTGATCAGCTATTTCATTGATAACATGGTGGCCCGCCACCATTTACCGTTGGGCAAGGTCGCGGGGCTGACGGCCGCCTATGTGGGGCTACAGTTTCTGGCGGCGGGTCTGCATTACGCCCAGTCTTTATTATTTAACCGGGCGGCCGTTGGCGTGGTTCAGTCCTTGCGCACGGACGTCATGGATGCCGCCTTGCGCCAGCCGCTAAGCGCCTTCGACACGCAGCCTGTCGGACAATTAATTTCACGTGTGACCAACGATACGGAAGTCATCCGCGATCTGTACGTCACGGTCGTCGCAACGGTATTACGTAGCGCGGCGTTGATCGGCGCCATGCTGGTCGCTATGTTCAGCCTTGACTGGCGGATGGCGCTGGTGGCGATTTTGATTTTTCCGGCGGTATTGACCGTGATGGTCATTTATCAGCGCTACAGCACGCCGATTGTACGCCGCGTGCGGGCATACCTGGCGGATATTAACGACGGCTTTAACGAAATCATCAACGGGATGAGCGTAATCCAGCAGTTTCGCCAGCAGGCGCGCTTCGGCGAACGCATGGGCGAGGCCAGCCGCTCGCACTACATGGCGCGGATGCAGACACTACGCTTAGACGGCTTTTTATTGCGTCCGCTGCTTAGCCTCTTTTCTGCGCTCATTTTGTGCGGTCTGTTGATGCTTTTCAGCTTTACGTCTGCCGGCACGATTGAGGTCGGGGTGCTGTATGCGTTCATTAGCTATTTGTCACGTCTGAACGAGCCGCTCATTGAACTGACCACCCAGCAATCCATGCTACAGCAGGCGGTTGTGGCGGGAGAGCGTGTTTTTGAACTGATGGATCGCCCGCGCCAGCGCTATGGCAGCGACGACAGGCCGTTGCAAAGCGGGGCGATTGATATTGATCATCTGTCGTTTGCTTACCGCGACGATAATCTTGTTTTACAGGATATTACGCTATCAGTACCGTCCCGTAGCTTTGTGGCGCTGGTGGGGCACACCGGCAGCGGGAAGAGCACGCTCGCCAGCTTATTAATGGGGTATTACCCCCTGACACAAGGCGAAATTCGGCTGGATGGGCGAGAGATCGCCTCTCTTAATCATCGCGTTTTACGCCAGGGCGTGGCGATGGTTCAACAGGACCCGGTAGTGATGGCGGATACCTTTCTGGCTAATGTGACGCTGGGGCGCGATGTCTCCGAGGCGCAGGTGTGGCAGGCGCTGGAAACGGTACAACTGGCAGATCTGGCGCGCGGCCTGAGCGACGGGCTGCATACGCATCTCGGCGAGCAGGGAAATACGCTGTCCGTCGGGCAAAAACAGCTATTGGCGCTGGCGCGCGTGCTGGTTGACGCCCCGCAAATATTAATTCTTGATGAAGCGACGGCCAGCATCGATTCCGGCACTGAGCAGGCGATACAGCAGGCGCTGGCGGCGATTCGCGAGCGCACCACGCTGGTGGTTATTGCCCATCGGCTATCGACAATCGTGGAGGCGGATACCATTCTGGTTCTCCATCGCGGCCAGGCGGTGGAGCGCGGGACGCATCAACAATTGCTGGCGGCGCAAGGGCGCTACTGGCAAATGTATCAATTACAGTTAGTTGGCGAGGAGTTAGCCGCCAGCGTACACGAAGAATCCGGCCCTGCGGCGTAAGGTTTGGCGCCACAGAGCAAAACCTCGCCCATCATGCACCGTCATGGTGCGTTTTTCTTTCCCTGCTTCGATTTTGGGGCGCGTCAATATAAAGACGCGCCGCTAACCGCGCTTTTCCTCGCTCGCCAGCTTCTGGCACATCCTTTGCAATATCCATCCTGAAGAGTCCATGCGCGGCGGCAGCCGTTACCTAATTCTGACTGGAGGGTTCTATGAAGCTGGTTACCGTGATTATCAAACCGTTCAAGCTGGAGGACGTGCGGGAGGCGCTTTCTTCCATTGGCATTCAGGGACTGACCGTCACCGAAGTGAAAGGGTTTGGCCGTCAGAAAGGACACGCCGAACTGTATCGCGGCGCGGAGTACAGCGTGAATTTCCTGCCGAAGGTCAAAATTGATGTGGCTATCGCCGACGACCAACTGGAAGAGGTGATCGATATCATCAGTAAAGCGGCTTACACCGGAAAAATTGGCGACGGCAAAATTTTCGTCGCGGAGCTCATGCGCGTTATTCGGATTCGTACCGGCGAAGCTGACGAAGCAGCGCTGTAAGACCCGCCACACAGCAACAGGAAATGAAAAAATGAAGATAGCGATGATAAAAACCACACTGGCTTCACTGGCGCTGCTGCCTGGGTTAACGATAGCCGCGCCAGCGGTTGCCGATAAAGCGGATAGTGCTTTTATGATGATTTGCACCGCGCTGGTGCTGTTCATGACGATACCGGGTATCGCGCTGTTTTACGGCGGATTAATTCGCGCCAAGAACGTGCTGTCAATGTTAACGCAAGTGACCGTCACCTTTGCGCTGGTCTGTATTTTATGGGTGGTGTACGGCTATTCGCTGGCTTTTGGCGAAGGGAATCATTTCTTCGGTAATGCCGATGGGGCGATGTTGAAGAATATCGCGTTGACGGCGGTAACGGGTACGATTTATCAGTATATTCATGTCGCGTTTCAGGGATCTTTCGCCTGTATTACCGTCGGGCTGATTGTCGGCGCGCTGGCGGAGCGTATTCGTTTTTCGGCGGTACTGATTTTTGTCGTGGTGTGGTTCACGCTCTCTTATGTTCCGATTGCGCACATGGTGTGGGGCGGCGGCCTGCTGGCTGCTCACGGCGCGCTGGATTTTGCCGGTGGTACGGTGGTGCATATTAACGCCGCTATCGCCGGGCTGGTGGGGGCTTATTTAATTGGCAAACGCGTCGGCTTTGGGAAAGAAGCATTTAAACCCCATAACCTGCCGATGGTCTTTACCGGTACTGCGATTCTGTATATCGGCTGGTTTGGATTTAACGCGGGTTCTGCGGGGAGCGCAAACGAGATAGCAGCGCTGGCCTTTGTGAACACCGTGGTGGCGACCGCCGCCGCGATTCTGGGGTGGATTATCGGCGAGTGGACGCTACGCGGTAAGCCTTCCCTGCTGGGAGCCTGTTCCGGCGCGATTGCCGGTCTGGTCGGCGTGACGCCAGCCTGTGGCTATGTTGGCGTTGGCGGCGCGCTGGTTATCGGCGTTATTGCGGGTCTGGCGGGATTGTGGGGAGTCACCATGCTTAAACGTCTGCTACGGGTAGATGATCCGTGCGACGTATTTGGCGTTCACGGCGTTTGCGGAATAGTCGGCTGTATCCTGACCGGCGTTTTTGCCGCCAGTTCGCTGGGCGGCGTTGGCTTTGTCGACGGCGTTACGATGGGACATCAGGTGATGGTACAGCTGGAAAGTATTGCTATTACGGTCGTCTGGTCCGGCGTTGTCGCGTTTGTTGGTTACAAACTGGCGGATATCCTTGTTGGACTGCGTGTACCGGAAGAGCAGGAGCGCGAGGGGCTGGATGTGAACAGTCACGGCGAGAATGCGTATAACGCGTGATTGCGCAACATGCCTGATGGCGCTGCGCTTATCCAGTTTACCGTAGGCCGGATAAGCGCAGCGTCATCAGGCCATTAACGCCGCATAGCGGCATGTTTTTTAATTGTGATTACGCATTACCCCTTCCTGCACGGTTGAAGCGACCAGCGCGCCATCCTGAGTATAAAACTCGCCGCGAACAAAGCCCCGGGCGCTGGAGGCGGAAGTGCTCTCCACGCTATAAAGTAGCCATTCATTAAAATTGAACGGGCGATGGAACCACATAGAGTGATCGATAGTGGCGATCTGAATGCCCTTTTCCAGAAAACCGATGCCGTGAGGCTGAAGCGCGACGGGAAGGAAATTCAGGTCAGAGGCATATCCCAGTAAATATTGATGGACGCGAATGTCATCCGGAACGGTGCCGTTGGCGCGAATCCATACCTGACGCACAGGCGCGGCGACGTGACCTTTCAACGGATTGTGAAATTCGACGGGACGAATTTCCAGCGGGCGATCGCAGAGAAACTTTTCTTTCAGAATCGGCGGCAGTAAATGCGCCAGCGATTGCGCGATTTCCGTTTCTGACGGTAGTCCTTCCGGCCCGACTGCCGTCGGCATGGTTTTTTGATGTTCAAAACCCGGTTCCGGCGCCTGGAATGAGGCGGTCATGTAAAAGATGGGTTTCCCGTTCTGAATAGCGGCAACGCGGCGGGCGCTGAAGCTATTCCCATCGCGCAGCACTTCTACGTCATAGATAATGGGTTTTTGGCTGTCGCCTGGCCGCAGAAAATAACTGTGGAATGAATGCACCAGTCGTGCTTCCGGCACCGTTTCTTTGGCGGCATAGAGTGCCTGGCCCACCACCTGACCGCCAAATACCTGGCGCAGCCCTAAGTCTTCACTTTGGCCCCGAAAGAGTCCTTCTTCAATTTTTTCCAGATTCAATAATGTCAGCAAATTATTCAGTGTCTGACTCATACATACTCTCCAGGTGACAACGATGCCGAAGCGAGGTAGGGCAGAGTATAACGCAATTTTGCAAGTGGTCCGATGGGTACAAAAGTCTGAATAACAGACCAATTCCAGGCAAAAATGAGTGACATGTGCCACACTTAATCACGTTATGTTTCTGTTAACCACTCTTCCGGCGGGGGGAAAGGCCTGCTGGTGCATTGATGATAAGGAGAATTGAATGAAACTCGTGCACATCGTAAGTGGTTTAGCGGTTGCGATATCTCTGGCGGCCTGCGCTGATAAAAGCGCTGATATCCAGACGCCTGCGCCAAACCCTAACATGTCGATTACAGCTAACCAGTCTACTATTCAGCAACCCAATGTTTCCGGTACCGTCTGGATCCGCCAGAAGGTCGCTCTGCCGCCAGATGCGGTGCTGACCGTGACGCTTTCAGATGCTTCGCTGGCTGATGCGCCGTCTAAGGTGCTGTCGCAAAAAGCGGTACGTACCGAAGGTAAACAGGCGCCTTTCAGTTTTGTGTTGCCGTTTAACCCATCAGATATTCAACCTAACGCGCGTATTCTCCTGAGCGCGGCCATCACCGTTGACAATAAGCTGGTATTTATTACCGATAGCGTGAAACCGGTGATTAACAATGGTGGCACTAAAGCGGATCTGACGCTGGTACCGGTACAGCAAACGGCGGTGCCTGTGCAGGCCAGCGGTGGTGCGACGACGACGGTTCCATCGACTTCGCCGACCCAGGTCAATCCGTCTTCTGCCGTTCCTGCGCCTACCCAGTATTAATCCTGCGCCAACCCTCTCCGTTACGGAGAGGGTTAATACACCCAGCGATAGCGTTGTAAATCGATTTGTCCGCTTCCCGACACCACCACGCCTTCCGCCAGTAATGCCTGACGTTGCCGCTGTAGATCCGGCCCGGTAAGTGATATTGCGCCGTGGCGGTTCACCACCCGATGCCATGGTAAAGTGCTGCCTTCCGGCAGACGTTTTAAAACTCCGCCGACCTGACGCGCTGCCCGAGGCGAACCGGCAAGCCGGGCGACATCACCGTAGGTCGTGACAAATCCTTCCGGGATCGAAGCGACGATTTGCCAGACGCGTTGAGGAAATGTGTCCTGAATATCCATAATAGAATCCTGCGTTAATGCTTCAGGATAATCTGGAATAAGGGGGGAGGAAAGCCCGGATGCGCAAGAAACCAGCATCCGATGCCTGATGGGTTGCAATTGCACGATATAGCAGTGATAATGCGCCTGCGCGTTGGTTCACAACGCTCTCAATGGGGGCTCTGTTGGTTCTCCCGCAACGCTACTCTGTTTACCAGGTCAGGTCCGGAAGGAAGCAGCCAAGGCAGATGACGCGTGTGCCGGGATGTAGCTGGCAGGGCCCCCACCCATTTGTGCCTCTCCACACTGTTCTTTTCTGCTGTGCGACGTTATAGCCGCTGTTCCGCCCAAAGAATAAATGCCGTAGCGGGTAGGGGTTTACTGTATAACCAGCCCTGACCATAATGTACGCCATGCTGGCGTAGCCACTGTTCTTGCCTGGCCGTTTCGATGCCTTCTGCGACCATCTTAAGTTTGAGCGTTTTCGCCATTTCAATAATATGCGGCGTGACGTTTTTATATTCCAGCGCATCGACAAAAGATTTATCAATTTTAAGGACATCCACATCCAGATTTTGTAAGTAGCTGAGGCTGGAATAGCCGGTGCCAAAGTCATCAATATAAATTGAATGTCCCGCGTTACGGTATCTGGCGACAATTGGCGCGCTGGTTTTCGGATCGGCGAACTCGCGCTCCGTTAACTCAAGCGCGATTTGCGACGGAGAAATTTGGCTACGGTTCAGCAGCGTGCTTAACAGCGTCGGCAACGTTTCCGACGCCAGATCGGATGCCTCAAGATTGATTGAAATATGTTGTTCGGGATGGGACTTTAACCAACTCCCCATGTCTTCAAAAACGGTTTCGATGATTAGCCGGGTTAGCGGCTCCGTGAGCCCGGTTTGTTCAGCCAGCGCGATAAAAATTTCCGGCGAAAGGAAGGTGCCGTCCGCCTGTTGCCAGCGAGCTAAAGCTTCGGCACCGACAATTTTTCCGCTGCTCAGGGAGACAATAGGCTGATAGTGTACGTTAATTTCGCGATTGTCTATCGCATCCTGGAGACGGTGGCGGGGCGACTGTAGCCGACGCAAAATACGCAGAATAAAGGCCGCGGCCAGCAGACCCGTTACGATGCCCGCCGGTAGCCAGATAAACGCCTGTCGATACCAGCTCCTTTCCAGCGGAGCGGTCGGTGCCCAGCTTACGATAGTAATGCCCATTTCCGGAAAGGGGTGGATAGCATACTGAATGCCTCGGTTTTCCAGCCGCAGGGGCGTCTCATGGTGAATGAGCGGAAGAATAGCGGGGTCAAGGTTACCGCTGCTGGCAACCACAGTATTGCGTTCCCGGCCAATAATAGCGACGTCAATCGGCCATGCGCCAAACGGAATCACATCGATAAAGGACGCCGGGTCGATCATCACGATATAGCTGTCGCTCCCGAGTGCCGCCATATAGCGTTTTATACCCAGATCGTTTTGCGCCGTAAACCAGGCGCGATAACCGTCGCGAGTGATTTTCATGGGCGGAGGGAAAGCGGGAATATGGCTCTCTTTTTCAAGTGAGGAGCAAACGGGAATCGAATTTTTAAGATACAGAACTTCCTGGACATACCGAAAGCTATAAGACACGCGGCGCATGGCGAGTAAATGGGCGCTGCTGCAGGGCTCGCCTTTAAAGGAGGCAATATGCGTTAACGCGGCTTTTGCCTGGTCACTGACCCTTTCTGTACGTAGCGCCACCCGGGACGAGAAGATATCCAGCTCTTCGTTAAACCTTTTTTCAACTTGACGGTGCGCCAGCCACAGGCTCAATCCTATCGGGAAAAGGACAGACAGGATAAGCACTCCCGTTACCAGGCTGACCAGATGTCGTGTTGTCACAGTGATGTCCTTATAAACACAGCGTAGAGAAAGTATATCCGATCGTAAATCGCGCCCTCGAATGATAAAGCTATTTTATCGATTTTACAGATACAGGGGCCAGACTAACGCGTTACGCCACGTTGCTTTTGCCGCCAGGAAGAGATCGTGAATGTTTACCGGTTGAAAAAGGAGCGTTGATAGCGTATTTTATTGTTATGTTATAACATAATTGAGGGGGCGCAATGAAACCTGATATTCATCCTGTATACCGCACCGTCGTATTTCACGACACCAGCGTAAATGAATATGTGAAAGTGGGATCAACTATCAAAACTGAACGTGAAATCGAACTGGACGGCGTGACATATCCGTATGTCACTATTGATGTGTCATCAAAATCGCATCCTTTTTATACCGGTAGACAGAAAACGTTTGATAGCGAAAGTAGCGCCGCACGCTTCCAGAAACGTTTTGGTCATTTTATCGGCGCTAAACGGGGGTAAATGAAATGCAGGTGTTAAACTCACTTCGCAATGCAAAACAACGGCATCCGGATTGCCAGATAGTCAAACGCAAAGGACGCTTATACGTGATTTGTAAAACAAATCCGCGTTTTAAGGCGGTTCAGGGGCGTAAAAAAAGACGTTAAAAACCAACAGTTCAGGGAAAGCAGTGCGTACCAGGGAGGGTGCGCACTTTTTTATTACCGACTGGCTTCTGCGCGGGCCAGCGTAAAAATATCGTAGAAGGAAAGTTCGCCCTTACGGGCAACCATTTTTTGCAGCTGGACTTTATGTTCATTATCCACCTGTGGAGACTGAAGAATCGTCTCAATGAGCGTGGGGGGAACAAAGCGGGTGTTGTACCATTCGCCGTTGTAACAGACCCGGAGGTCCAGCACATCGATGTCGTTATAGTGATAACGCGGGGCGATGTCGAAAAAGAAGAAGCCATTAAATGCGATAAATAACACCACTAACAGCCACACTGACCCCACCAGCGTTTCTGATTGCAGCATGACCGCCAGCGTCGCAAACCAGGCTGCATACATCGCGATAAATAACCCAGGATGCTTGCGGATAAAACTGATACTAAAACGCGGCCTGTTATCGCGTTTTTCACGGACGTTTAAGTCATCAATAGTTTCGCTAAGCAGGCGCTGTATCTCTGTCATCTTTTGCCTTCATGATTTCTGCGACATAGGGGGTAGTAACAGCCCATTTTAAAGGGAGGTGTAACGTGAAAAAAGTAACAGATTAACCACGAATTAGCATAACAGTTATCATTTTAACTACAATTTTTTAATGATTCGCGCCGGATTTCCGCCTACCACGACGTCTGGCGGTACGTTTTTTGTCACCACAGCGCCTGAAGCGACGACGACGTTATCGCCGATGGTTACGCCAGGATTAACGACGGCTCGTCCGCCTATCCAGACGTTATTTCCGATAGTGACGGGTTTACCTAATTCTCTGCCGCTGTTGCGTTCGACGGCGTCCAGCGGGTGCGTGGCGGTATAGATATGTACCCCTGGCGCGAGCATACAATTATCGCCAATATGAATTGGGCAAACATCAAGCATGACGCAGTCGAAGTTAGCGTAAAAGGAGTGACCAAGAAAAATATTATAGCCGTAGTCGCAACGGAAGGAAGGTTCAATATAGGCGTCTTCGCATCGACCCAACAGGTCGCGTAAAATCGCCTGACGCTTATTTATTTCATCAGGCGTAGTATAATTGTATTGATGGATGAGTTGACGCGCCCGCAGTCGATCCTGGCATAAAGTTTCATCGGTCGGGCAATACAGTGCCCCAGCGATCATTTTTTGTTTTTCGTCACTCATCGCGCGCTCCCCTTGGTGGATATTATCGCAATAGAAGCAATAATAGAGTATTAGAGGGAACGTTCCCTGCTATTGGTATGTGATCTATATCACTGTTCTATAATAGCCCGTTGTGTTATTAGCCAGAACGAGGAGGCAGATAACACCTGCGTGTTCTCTAAAAAGTAATGTAGCGTGATTAACGAATGAATTTCCATACTGAAGAGGGGATCTTGTCGTAGAGTTTGTTCATCGTCAATTCTGCAAGACGGTGATCCGCAGCTGAGTAAAATACAGCCAGCTCATTGTCGGACAATTCATATTTATTTTTCTCAATGACGCGCTCCAGAGTGTCAATTGTCTGACAGCGCCGTAAACGCATCAAATAATCAGTTTTAGTTAATGGTTTATCAGACATAAATTCTACCTATGATTGTAATAATTTTTAACAAGACAAACTAACAGGATTAGCCCTGGTGGCGTTGACGAAACAACGGAACAGGCGGTTGCCCGATTTACGCCATTTTTGCAAATCCTGCGTATTAATACCATAGCTGCTGAACAACATAAAGGTGTCGTCCAGGTATTCATCTATCTGCGCAATCAATTTATTGTCTTCATTGTACTTAATTTTATAATTAAGCGCGAAAGTTGCAATATGCTCTATCAGCTCATTGAGCTGCAGGTTGACTGCTGAGGTCGGGTCATTAACCCAGCCATGGTTGCTTTCTTCAAGGTTTGCAAGACAGTCATGATACAGGGTTTCGCAAAGAAATTTAAGCTGTGCTATATCATGTCTTTTGGGTGAGTATTCGTCCATAATGCATCCCCTTTTTAGTGGCTTAAACTAACCGAACACCTTCGGGATGGATACAACTAACTAACCTGGTACTTCCCACGTCACCTTATGATTTAACTATAATCTACTCTAAAAAACTTTTCATCGTCATATTACGAAAAATTACAATTGCGTGAAAGCCGCGTGTTGCCATACTTTTTCGAATTTTAACAGTGATCGTCGGTCGCCTAAAAAGGAACCAGTTTTATTGTTTGTGTAATCATTGGGTTAACGTTTTTTAGCTTTTCAGGCTAAAACAATAGACTCTGACAGGAGAAAATAGCTAGGAATATTCTTAATATTTCTTAATTAATGGCTGAATTAAGAAATGGCCAACTTTCCTAAGAAAAGCCTTTAACGCAGTAAGGATTATACCTTTTATTAATATGGCAAAAAATAATCAATCTAACAATAAGCGTATTTTATGATTTTTGCGTAAAAAAGGCCGCTTGCGCGGCCTTATCAACAGTGAGCAAATCAGCGATGTTCTGTCGAATGACTATGCTCAATATCTTCGCTTTTACGGCTAAAGCGGCGGCGTACCACCACGAAGAAGACCGGTACGAAGAAAATAGCCAGTACGGTTGCCGTTACCATCCCGCCCAGTACGCCAGTACCTACCGCATTCTGCGCGCCGGAACCCGCGCCGGAACTGATAACCAGCGGCATAACCCCCAGCATGAATGCTAACGAGGTCATCAGAATCGGGCGCAAACGCATCCGGACGGCCTCCAGCGTCGCTTCTACCAGACCTTTCCCTTCTTTATCCATTAAGTCTTTGGCGAATTCGACGATAAGTATCGCGTTCTTCGCCGACAACCCAATGGTTGTGAGCAGGCCCACCTGGAAGTAAACGTCGTTAGTCAGTCCGCGGAAGGTCGCGGCCAGCAGCGCGCCGATAACCCCAAGCGGAACAACCAGCATTACGGAGAACGGGATAGACCAGCTCTCATACAATGCCGCCAGACACAGGAAGACGACGATCAGCGAGATAGCATACAGAGCAGGGGCCTGGTTGCCGGACAACCGCTCCTGGTAGGACATCCCGGTCCAGTCATATCCAATGCCTGACGGCAGCTTGCTGGCCAGTTCCTCCATCATCGCCATCGCTTCACCAGTACTCTTGCCTGGCGCCGCCTGACCCAGAATTTCCATCGAAGGCAGACCGTTATAGCGTTCCAGACGCGGCGAACCATATTCCCAGCGGGAAGAGGAGAATGCGGAGAACGGCACCATCTGACCATCGCTACCACGAACGTACCAGTCGTTAATATCATCCGGCAACATGCGGTATTTCGCTTCGGACATCACGTAAACTTTCTTCACACGACCGCGATCGATAAAGTCGTTTACATAGCTGCCGCCCCATGCTGCGCCCAGCGTGGTATTAATGTCGCTAATAGACACGCCCAGCGCCTGAGCTTTTTCCTGGTCGATATCGATTTTAAACTGCGGCGTATCTTCCAGGCCGTTAGGTCGAACGCCGACCAGCAGATCAGGATATTTCGCCACCTCGCCGAACAACTGATTACGTGCCTGGGTGAGTTTTTCATGACCAAGTCCCGCCTGGTCAATCAACTCGAAGTCAAACCCGGTTGCGGTGCCCAGTTCAACAATCGCCGGCAGGTTAAAGGCGAAGACCATCGCATCTTTAATTTGTGAAAACGCTGCGGTTGCCCGCTGGGTAATCGCTTCAACCTTGTTTTTTTCGCCTGGACGATCGGCCCAGTCTTTCAACGACACGAATGCAATACCGGTATTCTGACCGCGCCCTGCAAAACCGAAGCCGTTGACGGCGAATACCGATTCAACGTTGGCTTTCTCTTTGTTCAGATAGTAATCCGTGACCTCATCCAGCACTTTTTGCGTGCGCTCTTGCGTCGCGCCGGCGGGGAGCTGGACCATTGTCAGGAATACGCCCTGGTCTTCATCCGGCAAGAAAGAGCTTGGCAGACGAACGAACAGATAAGCCATACCGACGACGATAATGAGATAGAGCAGCAGATAACGCCCGGTGCTGCGCAGAATATTGCCTACGCTATCGGTGTAGTGATGCGTGCTCTTATCAAACAGGCGGTTAAACCAGCCGAAAAAGCCTTTTTTCCCTTCGCCATGATCTCCTTTGGCGACGGGTTTGAGCATCGTCGCGCACAGCGCGGGCGTCAGGATCAGCGCGACCAGCACCGACAGCGCCATCGCCGATACGATGGTGATAGAGAACTGACGATAAATTGCCCCGGTTGAGCCGCCAAAGAAGGCCATCGGAATAAATACCGCCGACAGTACCATCGCGATACCCACCAATGCGCCCTGAATCTGGCCCATGGATTTGCGCGTCGCTTCCTTCGGCGGAAGGCCTTCTTCCGTCATAACACGTTCGACGTTCTCGACCACCACGATGGCGTCATCCACCAGCAAGCCGATGGCGAGCACCATCCCGAACATCGTCAGCGTGTTTATCGAGAAACCGAATGCCGCAAGCACGGCAAAGGTTCCCAACAACACCACCGGAACCGCAATAGTCGGAATCAATGTCGCGCGGAAGTTCTGCAGGAACAGGTACATCACCAGGAACACGAGGATAATCGCTTCGACCAGCGTTTTTACCACTTCATGAATAGAGATCTTCACGAACGGCGTGGTGTCATACGGGTAGACGATTTTCATCCCTGGCGGGAAGAACGGTTCCATTTTTTTCAGTTCGGCGCGAATAGCGGTAGCGGTATCCAGCGCGTTGGCGCCGGTAGCCAGTTTGATGCCAAGACCTGACGCTGGCTGACCGTTAAATTTCGCGATGACGTCGTAGTTTTCGCCGCCAAGCTCAATTTTCGCTACATCCCGCAGACGAACCTGAGAGCCATCCTGATTCACCTTCAGCAGGATTTTGCCAAACTCATCCGTTGAGGTCAGACGCGTTTGGGCAATAATCGATGCGTTAAGCTGCTGGCCTTTTACCGGCGGCGTACCACCGAGCTGACCTGCCGCGACCTGGGCGTTCTGCGCTTTGATCGCGTTAATCACGTCGACCGGCGTCAGTTGGTATTTGGTCAGCTCTGTCGGATTCATCCAGATACGCATCGCATACTGCGAACCAAACAGCTGGACGTCGCCCACCCCAGAGGTACGGCTGATCGGATCTTTCATATTGGCGGCAACGTAATCCGAAATATCCTCCTGGGTCATGGTGCCGTCGGTGTTAATGACGCCCACTACCATCAGGAAGCTACTTGAGGACTTCTCAACGCTCACGCCCTGTTGCTGTACTTCCTGGGGAAGTAACGGCATTGCCAGTTGCAACTTGTTCTGAACCTGAACCTGCGCGATATCCGCATCGGTGCCGGATTCAAAGGTCAGCGTGATCTGCACGGTCCCCGTGGAGTCACTGTTGGAGGACATATACATCAGATTATCGATACCGTTCATATTCTGTTCGATAACCTGCGTGACGGTATCCTGTACCGTTTTCGCATCAGCGCCAGGGTAGGTTGCGGAGATCGTCACTGCTGGTGGCGCAATCGTCGGATATTGCGCTACCGGCAATTTGAGGATCGCGAGCCCCCCTGCCAACATGATGATGATGGCGATCACCCACGCAAATATAGGGCGATCGATAAAGAAATTAGGCATGTCTTAACGGCTCCTGTTTAAGTTAAGACCTGGGCTGAGCAGGTTGATCACCGCTTGCGGCTTGCTGTTTGTTATCCGCGGTAATTTCCTGCACTTTAACCTGTGCGCCAGGACGTACTTTTTGCAGCCCGCTGACGACTACGCGGTCGCCCGCTTTCAACCCGTCAGTCACCAGCCACTTATCGCCGATCGCCTGGCTTGCGACGATTTGGCGGGTTTCCACTTTGTTATCAGCGCCAACCACCAGCACCGTGGCATCGCCGCGTGGAGTACGGGTAACGCCCTGTTGTGGAACCAGTAATGCCGTCGGTTTTGTCCCTTCCTGCAGACGTGCGCGAACGAACATTCCTGGCAATAAGGTGTGATCCGGGTTAGGGAAGATGGCGCGCAAAGTAATAGATCCGGTGGTTTGGTCAACGGTCACGTCGGAGAACTCAAGCGTACCGGACTGCGGGAATTTGATACCGTCGCTGGTCACCAGGTCGACCTTCGCTTTGCCGTTTTCCTGCTTCAGCGAACCATTTGCCAGCTCCTGCTTCAGGCGCAGGAAATCATTGCTGGACTGGGTCACATCGACATAAATAGGGTCCAACTGCTGCACTGTCGCCAGCGCCGACGCCTGACCGTTCTGTACCAGCGCGCCTTCCGTTACGGATGACTTACCAATACGACCGCTAATCGGTGAGGTGACTTTGGTATACGCCAGGTTGATACGTGCGGTTTCAACGGCGGCTTTTGCTGCGACAACGGCGGCAGTCGCTTGTTGCGCGTCAGCCAGCGCCTGATCGTATTCCTGCTTACTGATGTACTGCGTACCCAGCAGCTTTTGATAACGCTTCACCGTCAGTTCAGCGATATTCGCGGCGGCCTGCGCTTTTGCCAAATCGCCCTTAGCGCTGTCGTAAGTCGCCTGGTAGGTCGCAGGATCAATCTGATAGAGAGAGACTCCCGCTTCGATATCACTTCCCTCAACGAAATTACGCTTCAGGATAATGCCGCTTACCTGTGGGCGAACTTCGGCGATACGGTAAGCAACGGTACGACCCGGAAGTTCAGTTGTGATTTGCAGTGGTTCCGTTTTTAGTGTGACAACTCCAACTTCTGGCATCTGCTGGCCGCCTTGCTGGTCCTGTTTGTCGTCACATCCTGTTAGCGCTAAGCTGCCTGAGAGCATCAGAACGACCGCCAGAGGCGTTAACCCTCTGTTTTTGTTCATATGTAAACCTCGAGTGTCCGATTTCAAATTGGTCAATGGTCAAAGGTCCTTAAACCCATTGCTGCGTTTATATTATCGTCGTGCTATGGTACATACATCTATAAATGTATGTAAATCTAACGCCTGTAAATTCACCGACATATGGCACGAAAAACCAAACAACAAGCGCTGGAGACACGACAACACATCCTGGATGTGGCCCTGCGTTTGTTCTCGCAGCAAGGCGTATCGGCAACCTCGCTGGCGGAGATTGCGAACGCTGCTGGCGTGACGCGCGGCGCAATCTATTGGCATTTCAAAAATAAGTCGGATTTATTCAGTGAGATCTGGGAGCTATCAGAATCCAATATTGGTGAGCTTGAGATTGAGTATCAGGCAAAATTCCCCGACGATCCACTATCTGTATTAAGAGAAATTTTAGTTCATATTCTTGAAGCTACTGTAACAGAAGAACGACGCCGCTTATTGATGGAGATTATATTCCATAAATGTGAGTTTGTCGGAGAAATGGTTGTGGTTCAACAGGCGCAACGTAGCCTTTGTCTGGAAAGTTACGATCGGATTGAACAAACGTTAAAACATTGTATTAATGCTAAAATGCTGCCTGAAAATCTGCTGACCCGTCGTGCGGCGATACTGATGCGCAGCTTTATTTCAGGGCTCATGGAAAACTGGTTATTTGCTCCGCAATCGTTTGATTTAAAAAAAGAAGCTCGCGCCTACGTCACGATCCTGCTGGAGATGTATCAATTGTGTCCGACGCTGCGCGCGTCGACGGTCAACGGCTCCCCCTGATAATATTCCAGGAAAACTCCTGGACATTTTCTGTGTCGCTATTCTGTTTGTTACAGGCGTGATATTCTTGCGACTCAATTATTTCCGGTCTGCTTGCCGGTTCAGACACTTCATTCTCATGACTATGTTGCAGCTTTATAAACGTTCACAGCATTTTGTTTTTATTACAATTAGCGTCCTTATTATCCTGCTGTCCTGTCAGTCTCTGGCATTTGCCCGGGGGCAAACGAATGGCGACCTGCCGTCAAAAGCGGATGTGCAAAACCAGCTGGATACGCTGAATAAGCAAAAAGATCTCTCCGCCCAGGATAAGCTCGTCCAGCAGGACCTTATTGATACGTTAGCTACGCTGGATAAAATCGAGCGGGTAAAAGAGGAAACCGTACAGTTACGGCAGAAGGTGGCGCAGGCGCCTGAAAAAATGCGTCAGGCGACGGCTGCGTTGAATGCGCTGAGCGACGTCGATAATGATGATGAAATGCGAAAAACGCTGAGTGCGCTTTCGCTACGTCAGCTTGAGCTGCGCGTGGCGCAGGTACTGGATGATTTGCAAAATTCGCAAAACGATCTTGCCGCTTATAACAGCCAGCTTGTTTCGCTACAGACCCAGCCTGAGCGCGTGCAAAACGCCATGTATACCGCCTCACAGCAAATACAGCAAATCCGTAACCGTCTGGACGGCAATAACGTCGGCGAAGCCGCGCTTCGCCCCAGCCAACAGGTGTTATTACAGGCACAACAGGCGCTGCTTAATGCGCAGATCGACCAGCAACGTAAGAGTCTTGAAGGAAATACCGTTTTGCAGGACACCCTGCAAAAACAGCGGGATTACGTGACGGCCAACAGTAATCGCCTTGAACATCAGCTTCAACTTTTACAGGAGGCGGTCAACAGTAAACGACTTACGCTAACGGAAAAAACGGCCCAGGAGGCCATTTCGCCGGACGAAACGGCGCGTATCCAGGCAAACCCACTGGTAAAACAGGAACTGGATATTAACCATCAACTCAGCCAGCGTCTGATTGTCGCGACCGAAAACGGCAATATGTTGATGCAGCAAAACATTAAAGTAAAAAACTGGCTCGATCGCGCGCTGCAGTCGGAAAGAAATATCAAAGAACAGATTGCCGTCTTAAAAGGCAGCCTGTTGCTGTCGCGTATTCTTTATCAACAGCAGCAAACACTGCCCTCCGCCGACGAACTCGAAGATATGACCAACCGCATTGCGGATTTGCGTCTGGAGCAGTTTGAAATCAACCAGCAGCGTGATGCCTTATTCCAAAGCGATGCCTTTGTCGACAAGCTGGAGGAGGGGCATACCAGCGAGGTGAATGATGAAGTTCATGATGCGTTGCTTCAGGTAGTGGAGATGCGCCGTGAGCTATTGGATCAGCTAAATAAACAGTTGGGTAACCAGCTGATGATGGCGATTAACCTGCAAGTTAACCAGCAGCAGTTGATGAGCGTCTCGAAAAATCTGAAAGCCATTCTGACGCAGCAGATTTTTTGGGTGAACAGTAACCGCCCTATGGACTGGGACTGGCTTAAAGCGTTCCCCCAAACGTTAAAAGAGCAATTCAGCGCCATGAAAATCACGGTGAACTGGCAAAAAGCCTGGCCCGCGGTATTTATTGCTTTTTTGGCCGGGTTGCCGCTCTTGCTCATCGCCGGTTTAATCCGCTGGCGTCTGAAATGGTTAAAAGCGTATCAACAGAAGCTGGCCGCCGCCGTGGGATCGCTGCGTAACGATAGTCAGCTCAATACGCCAAAAGCTATTCTGATCGATCTGATCCGCGCGCTGCCGGTGTGCCTGATTATCCTCGCGCTTGGACTGATCCTGCTGACCATGCAGCTAAATATCAGCGATCTGCTCTGGGCCTTTAGTAAAAAGCTCGCGATGTTCTGGCTGGTCTTTGGGCTGTGCTGGAAGGTGCTGGAAAAAGAGGGCGTGGCAATACGCCATTTCGGTATGCCAGCGCAGTTGACCAGCCACTGGCGTCGCCAGATTGTACGCATTAGCCTCGCATTGCTGCCGCTGCACTTTTGGTCTGTGGTGGCGGAGTTGTCGCCGCTGAATCTGATGGATGACGTGCTGGGGCAGGCGGTTATTTTCCTCAATCTGCTGGTCATAACATTGCTGGTGTGGCCACTGTGCCGGGAAAGCTGGCGCGATAAAGAATCTCACGGCATTCGACTGGTGACCGTGACGATTCTTTCCATTATTCCGGTGGCGTTAATGGTATTAACGGCGACCGGCTATTTCTATACCACGCTGCGCCTGGCGGGACGCTGGATTGAAACCGTCTATCTGGTCATTATCTGGAACCTGCTTTATCAAACGGTGCTGCGCGGGTTAAGCGTAGCGGCGCGCCGGATTGCCTGGCGACGCGCGCTGGCTCGTCGTCAGAACCTGGTAAAAGAGGGAGCGGAAGGCGCGGAGCCACAGGAAGAACCCGCCATCGCGCTGGAGCAGATTAACCAGCAAACATTACGTATCACGATGCTGCTAATGCTTGCCCTGTTCGGCGTTATGTTCTGGGCGATTTGGTCCGATTTGATCACCGTATTCAGCTATCTTGATAGCATCACGCTGTGGCACTACAACGGCTCCGAAGCTGGCGCTGCGGTGGTGAAAAGCGTGACGATGGGCAGCTTGCTATTCGCCATTATTGCCGCGATGGTGGCCTGGGCGCTCATCCGCAACTTACCCGGCCTGTTGGAAGTGCTGGTACTTTCACGTCTGAATATGCGCCAGGGGGCTTCGTATGCGATCACCACGATCCTTAACTACGTCATTATCGCTGTTGGCGCGATGACAGTATTCGGATCGCTCGGCGTCTCGTGGGATAAACTCCAGTGGCTGGCGGCGGCGTTGTCGGTGGGTCTCGGTTTTGGGCTACAGGAGATCTTCGGTAACTTTGTCTCGGGTTTAATCATCCTCTTCGAACGTCCGGTACGCATTGGCGATACGGTAACGATCGGCACCTATTCCGGCACGGTCAGTAAGATTCGTATTCGCGCCACCACTATTACCGATTTTGATCGTAAAGAAGTGATCATTCCGAACAAAGCGTTCGTAACGGAGCGGCTGATTAACTGGTCCCTCTCCGATACCACGACCCGTCTGGTGATCCGGCTTGGCGTGGCCTATGGCTCGGATCTGGAAAAAGTGAAAAGAGTCCTGCTACAGGCGGCGATGGAGCATCCGAAGGTGATGCACGATCCGGAACCTGCCGTATTCTTCACCACCTTTGGCGCCAGCACTCTGGATCATGAACTGCGTCTGTATGTGCGTGAATTGCGCGATCGTAGCCATACGGTGGATGAACTGAACCGCGCGATCGATCGACTGTGCCGTGAAAATGATATCAATATCGCCTTTAACCAGCTTGAGGTGCATCTGCATAACGCGAAGGGCGACGAAGTCACTGAAGTGAAGCGCGATCTCAACGGCGGCGATCTGGCGCCTACGGCAAGCTAAAAGGCGGTGGGCCGCGCGCTTTATGAGTGCGCGCGGCGCCGCTAATGCGACAGCGTAGAAAGCTCTTCCGGCGTAATGCCGGTGACGCTGGCGATGAGCCCGGGTTCCAGCCCGTTGGCAAGCATTTTGCGGGCAATAGCGCGCGCTTCGGCCTCACGGCCTTGTGCTAACCCTTGCTCAAGGCCTTTTTGCAACCCTTCCGTTCGGCCTTTTTCTTCCAGCCATTCCGCTATTGTCATCAGTTGTTCCTTATACTGCGGCGCGCCCTGCGCCAGTTGACGAATTAGCGCCCCGGGTTCTGCGGCGTTTCCTGCTTTCAACATATAGTTGATTAGTACACTGAGCTGCGTGTCCGTCAAATGATCCTGCGTTAAAAGCGTGATAAGGGGGTCGAGCAGTTCGCTTAAATCGCGTTGACGAATATGTTTTTGCAGGAGCTCTAACATCGCTATCCGCCGATGCTGCAAAAGCTGATTATCCGGCATTATCGTCAGGTCGACCAGCGCAAATTCATGACTGTATAAGGCCTTCGCCATATCCGGTTTCACAAACATATTATGCCAGTTAAGGCTATAGGGCCACGGGCTTTCCGGACCGTGATAAAAGAGGATTGGTACCACCAGCGGCAAGGTATCATGACCGGCATCCAGATGACGCTGCATGGCGGCAATGGCGTACCGCATCAGGCGAAAAGCCATCAGCCGGTCTGATTTGCTCTGATGTTCAATGAGCGCGTAAACATACCCGGGGCCGTGTTGGGTATGCAGAGAGTAGAGAATATCTGAATAGCGGCTGCGTAAATTGTCTTCAACAAAACTCCCTGACTCCAGCTTCAGTGAATCCAGATCGCAGATTGCAAGAAAGGCTTCTGGCAAGTGGATAGCCAGAAAGTCGCGGGCGACCTCTTTTTGCATCAGCATTTGTCGAAATACCGCATCGTGCGGCGTGGTGGGTAGACGTTCCATGACCTGTCCCTTGTTGCCTGACTGTAGCGACCACTCTGTCAGCGACAACGAGGACAAACCAGAGGGCAATTACTCTGTTTGCGAGTCGTCTTCCGTACTTTTTAACTTGTTTTCATAATCACGCATAACTATTTCCAGCGCGCGTAGCACCGTTCGTGCCGGTAAGCGATTCTCTTCAAGCAGCACAATTAAATCCACGGCCAGTTTGACTTCATCAGGGGCATTTTCAAGCGACATACTTTCTCCAGGGTTAACGGGTTAAACGCGCCAGTACGTTTTCTATTTTCTCCAGCGCATGTCGGCAGCGCGCCAGCCGTCCTTCATAGATCTCGACTTCCTTTTGCAGCGTTTGTTGTTCGACAAGGCCAGTCGCCTGCGCCAGACGAATTTTGCGCTCCTGTGTCATCGCCAGTAGTCGACGTTCAAACTCCTGATGCTGTATTCGTCTGCGCTGCCAACGGCCAAGCCCTGGCGCGGCGGTGTCCCACTGGCGCAGCGACCAGGCGGCGGTTTCACGCGATATCGCCTCCAGTTGCGAAGCCAGATGTTCCGCCAGCCAGGCGACTTGCGGCAGTTGCTCATGTTTTACCGCCTGACGCAACGCGGCGAGATTGGCGTCAGCCTCTTCCAGATATCCCTGCAACAGAGTACTGCGGGTACGGAAAAGATGTCGGTCAAAGCGCGCGCTTAACGTCGCATGTTGCGCCAGCGGCGCGCAGCGTTGGCGTAGCGTCGCCAGCCTCTCTTCCAGCGTCTGTAACAGCATAGCGGTTTTCAATTCAACACCCCGATGAAAATAAGACAGGCTGTGCTACAGTAGCCTTCTGTTTGATAACGATTCGCATTATGCAACGTACTATTTTAATCATCATTGGCTGGCTGGCGGTAGTATTAGGGACATTGGGCGTGGTTTTGCCCCTGTTGCCGACTACGCCGTTCATTTTACTGGCGGCCTGGTGTTTCGCCCGCTCGTCGCCGCGTTTCCATGCCTGGTTGTTATACCGCTCATGGTTTGGCGGTTATCTGCGCCACTGGCAGCGCTATCGGGCCATGCCGCCGGGAGCGAAACCGCGAGCGATCGCGTTGATATTGCTGACCTTTGGTATATCGCTGTGGCTGGTGAATATGATGTGGGTGCGGGTGCTGCTGTTAGTTATTTTGGCCTGTCTGCTGATTTTTATGTGGCGGATACCGGTGATTGATGAAAAGCAACAAAAGCGCTGAAGCACACGAATCGCTGTTGCAATTGTCGTTCACAGCCAGTAAATTCGACCGTTTTCGAGCACAGGCGCAGGCGGTCAAAGAGTAACCGAGCGTTACCCCTGACCGAAAAGTATTGCGCCGTGAGTAACACCGTACTTAGCAGGCATATATCCATGACCGCGACTGCACAGCAGCTTGAGTTTCTCAAAAACAGCATCAAAAGCATTCAGGATTACCCGAAACCGGGCATTCTTTTCCGTGATGTCACCAGCTTACTGGAAGACCCGAAAGCCTACGCGCTCAGTATTGAACTGTTGGTTGAGCGTTATAAAAATGCGGGTATCACCAAAGTGGTCGGCACCGAAGCGCGTGGCTTCCTGTTTGGCGCGCCGGTTGCGCTTGGGCTGGGCGTTGGTTTTGTTCCGGTACGTAAACCGCGCAAATTACCGCGTGAAACTATTGCCGAGACCTATGAATTAGAGTACGGCACCGATCAGCTGGAAATCCATGTCGACGCGATTAAACCTGGCGACAACGTGCTGGTCGTGGACGATCTGCTGGCGACTGGCGGCACCATTGAGGCGACCGTGAAGCTGATCCGTCGTCTGGGCGGGAAAGTCACCGATGCGGCGTTCATCATCAATTTGTTCGATCTGGGCGGCGAGCAGCGTCTGGAAAAGCAGGGGATTACCTGTTATAGCCTGGTGCCGTTTCCGGGGCATTGATTCAGGCTATTCGCACTGCTATTTTAGCCAGAGAGACAACCTCGCTGTATCGGCGAGGTTGTGTTAGCATTACCCTTCTATGAATCCACCTTCCAGCGTTTCAGAGCCTGCCAATGAGTTATCAGGTCTTAGCCAGAAAATGGCGCCCACAAACCTTTGCTGACGTCGTCGGCCAGGAACATGTGCTGACCGCACTGGCGAACGGCTTGTCGTTAGGGCGCATTCATCACGCATATCTTTTTTCCGGCACGCGCGGCGTCGGTAAAACCTCTATCGCCCGACTGCTGGCGAAGGGGCTGAACTGCGAAACCGGCATTACCGCGACGCCGTGCGGCGTTTGCGATAACTGTCGGGAAATTGAGCAAGGGCGTTTTGTCGATCTCATTGAGATTGACGCCGCATCGCGTACCAAAGTCGAAGACACCCGCGACCTGCTGGATAACGTCCAGTACGCGCCTGCGCGCGGTCGCTTTAAAGTCTATCTGATCGATGAAGTCCACATGCTGTCGCGCCACAGCTTTAATGCGCTACTTAAAACGCTTGAAGAGCCGCCAGCGCATGTGAAATTTTTACTGGCGACCACCGATCCGCAGAAGCTGCCGGTGACCATTTTGTCGCGCTGCCTACAGTTTCATCTCAAAGCGCTGGATGTTGAACAGATTCGCCATCAGCTTGAGCATATTCTCAATGAGGAACATATCGCTCACGAACCCCGCGCGTTGCAGTTGTTATCACGTGCGGCTGACGGCAGCCTGCGCGATGCATTAAGTCTGACTGACCAGGCGATCGCCAGCGGCGACGGGCAGGTTTCGACGCAGGCGGTAAGCGCCATGCTCGGTACGCTGGACGACGACCAGGCTTTGTCATTAGTCGAGGCAGTGGTTGACGCTAACGGCGAACGCGTCATGTCGCTTATCAACGAGGCGGCGGCGCGCGGTATTGAATGGGAAGCGCTGCTGGTCGAAATGCTTAGCCTGCTGCACCGTATTGCGATGGTGCAACTTTCGCCTGCCGCGTTAGGCAGCGATATGGCGGCTATCGAGCAACGGATGCGCGAACTTGCCCGGACGGTGCCTCCCGGCGATCTTCAGCTCTATTATCAGACGTTGTTGATTGGTCGCAAAGAATTGCCCTGGGCGCCGGACCGGCGGATGGGCGTTGAAATGACGTTACTGCGTGCGCTGGCGTTTCACCCGCGTATGCCCTTGCCGGAGCCTGAAACGCCGCGGCAGTCTTTTGCGCCCGTGGCCCCAACGGCGGTAATGACGCCGCCGCAGGTGCAGCAGCCGTCGGCGCCCGCGCCGCAGACATCGCCAGCGCCGCTGCCGGCGTCTACCAGTCAGGTGCTGGCGGCGCGCAATCAGCTACAGCGCGCGCAGGGAGTAACCAAAACAAAAAAGAGTGAACCGGCAGCCGCATCCCGCGCGCGGCCGGTGAATAACTCTGCGCTGGAGCGGCTGGCCTCGGTTTCGGAGCGCGTACAGGCGCGCCCGGCGCCGTCTGCGCTGGAAACGGCGCCAGTAAAGAAAGAGGCTTATCGCTGGAAGGCCACCACGCCGGTAGTGCAAACCAAAGAAGTGGTGGCTACGCCAAAAGCGCTTAAGAAAGCTCTGGAGCATGAAAAAACGCCGGAGCTGGCGGCTAAACTGGCGGCGGAAGCGATTGAGCGCGATCCGTGGGCGGCGCAGGTAAGCCAGCTTTCTTTGCCTAAGCTGGTGGAGCAGGTGGCGCTCAATGCCTGGAAGGAGCAGAACGGCAACGCGGTTTGTCTGCATCTGCGCTCGACGCAGCGGCACCTCAATTCCAGCGGCGCGCAGCAAAAGCTGGCGCAAGCGCTCAGCGATCTGACGGGAACGACGGTTGAACTGACCATCGTTGAAGATGATAATCCCGCGGTGCGTACGCCGCTGGAATGGCGTCAGGCCATTTATGAAGAGAAACTCGCGCAAGCGCGTGAGTCAATTATTGCGGATAATAACATTCAGACGCTGCGTCGATTCTTCGACGCCGAGCTGGATGAAGAGAGTATCCGCCCCATTTGATCGTAAGCCTGGCTTGCGATTGTGAACCATCAAGAGAGAGAGCTTATGTTTGGAAAAGGCGGTCTGGGCAATCTGATGAAACAGGCCCAGCAGATGCAGGAAAAAATGCAGAAAATGCAGGAAGAGATTGCGCAGCTGGAAGTGACCGGCGAATCCGGCGCGGGTCTGGTGAAGGTTACCATCAACGGCGCGCATAACTGCCGCCGCGTGGAAATTGACCCAAGCCTGCTGGAAGATGACAAAGAGATGCTGGAAGATCTGGTCGCTGCGGCCTTCAACGATGCGGCGCGCCGCATTGAAGAGACGCAAAAAGAGAAGATGGCTTCCGTCTCTTCCGGTATGCAACTGCCGCCAGGCTTTAAGATGCCATTCTGATGCAAACCAGTCCGCTGTTAACTCAGCTTATGGAAGCGTTGCGCTGCCTTCCGGGCGTCGGCCCTAAGTCGGCGCAGCGGATGGCGTTTACCCTGTTGCAGCGCGATCGCAGCGGCGGAATGCGTCTGGCGCAGGCGCTGACCCGGGCGATGTCGGAAATCGGCCACTGCGCCGACTGCCGCACCTTTACCGAGCAGGATGTTTGTAATATCTGTTCGAACCCGCGGCGTCAGGAAAACGGCCAGATTTGCGTGGTGGAGAGTCCTGCGGATATCTACGCCATTGAGCAGACCGGGCAATTTTCCGGGCGGTATTTCGTGCTGATGGGCCACCTGTCGCCGCTGGACGGCATCGGGCCGGATGATATCGGTCTCGATCGTCTGGAACAGCGGCTGGCGTCAGAAAAAATCAGTGAGCTGATCCTCGCGACCAACCCGACGGTTGAAGGGGAGGCTACCGCGAACTATATTGCCGAGCTGTGCGCGGAGGCCGGCGTCGAAGCCAGTCGTATCGCCCACGGCGTGCCGGTTGGCGGCGAACTGGAGATGGTCGACGGTACGACGCTGTCCCACTCGCTGGCGGGACGTCATAAGATTATTTTCTGAACAAACGGAGGCGGCATTCGCGGCCTCCGCTTGAAATCACACCCGCTTGTCCCCATCTCACCCTCAACGTATTTTTACCATTAAAAATGGCATTGTTGAGGTCTATCCACATGAAAGGACAAGAAACGCGTGGTTTTCAGTCAGAAGTTAAACAACTTCTGCACCTGATGATCCATTCTCTTTATTCCAATAAAGAAATCTTCCTGCGTGAACTCATCTCTAACGCCTCAGATGCGGCGGACAAGCTGCGTTTCCGCGCTCTGTCAAACCCGGACCTGTATGAAGGAGATGGCGAGCTGCGTGTGCGCGTCTCTTTCGATAAAGATAAGCGTACGTTGACCATTGCCGATAACGGCGTGGGGATGAATCGTGATGAGGTGATTGACCACTTAGGCACCATTGCCAAGTCCGGCACCAAATCTTTCCTCGAATCAATGGGGTCCGATCAGGCGAAAGATAGCCAGCTCATCGGTCAGTTTGGCGTAGGCTTCTACTCCGCGTTTATTGTGGCCGATAAAGTGACCGTACGTACCCGTGCGGCAGGCGACAAGCCGGAAAATGGCGTGTTCTGGGAATCGGCAGGCGAAGGCGAATACACCGTTGCCGATATCACCAAAAATGACCGTGGTACGGAAATCACCTTACACCTGCGTGAAGGCGAAGATGAATTCCTCGATGACTGGCGCGTACGCTCGATTATCAGTAAATATTCCGATCACATCGCATTGCCGGTAGAGATTGAAAAACGGGAAGAAAAAGACGGCGAAACCGTGATTTCCTGGGAGAAAATCAACAAGGCTCAGGCGTTGTGGACCCGCAACAAGTCGGAAATTAAAGACGACGAGTACAACGAGTTTTACAAGCACATCGCGCATGATTTCACCGATCCGCTGACCTGGAGCCACAACCGCGTGGAAGGTAAGCAGGAGTACACCAGCCTGCTGTATATCCCGTCGCAGGCGCCGTGGGATCTGTGGAACCGCGATCACAAACATGGTCTGAAGCTGTACGTACAGCGCGTGTTCATTATGGACGATGCCGAGCAGTTCATGCCGAACTATCTGCGTTTCGTGCGCGGCCTGATTGATTCTAATGACCTGCCGTTGAACGTCTCCCGTGAAATCCTGCAGGACAGCACGGTAACGCGTAATCTGCGTAGCGCTCTGACCAAACGCGTCCTGCAAATGCTGGAAAAACTGGCGAAAGACGACGCGGAAAAATACCAAACCTTCTGGAAACAGTTCGGTCTGGTGCTGAAAGAAGGCCCGGCGGAAGATCACGCCAACCAGGAAGCGATCGCTAAACTGTTGCGCTTTGCCTCCACCCATACCGACTCTTCCGCCCAGACCGTGTCGCTGGAAGATTACGTCTCCCGGATGAAAGAAGGGCAGGAAAAAATCTACTACATCACCGCAGACAGCTATGCGGCGGCGAAAAACAGCCCGCACCTGGAGCTGCTGCGTAAGAAAGGCATCGAAGTGCTGCTGCTCTCCGATCGCATCGACGAGTGGATGATGAACTACCTGACCGAGTTTGACGGTAAAGCATTCCAGTCGGTCGCTAAAGCCGATGAGTCCATCGAAAAACTGGCGGATGAAGTCGACGAAAACGCGAAAGAAGCGGAAAAGGCGCTTGAGCCGTTCGTGGAGCGTGTCAAAACCCTGCTGGGCGATCGCGTGAAAGAGGTGCGTCTGACGCATCGTTTAACCGACACGCCGGCGATTGTCACCACCGATGCGGATGAAATGAGCACCCAGATGGCGAAACTGTTCGCCGCGGCCGGTCAGTCCGTGCCGGAAGTGAAATACATCTTTGAGCTCAACCCGGATCATGTGCTGGTCAAACGCACTGCCGATACCGAGGATGAAGCGCAGTTTAAAGAGTGGGTCGAGCTGCTGCTGGATCAGGCGCTGTTCGCTGAACGCGGTACGCTGGAAGATCCGAACCAGTTTATCCGCCGTATGAACCAGTTGCTGGTGTCCTGATAACGCTCATCTGATTGCCGGATGGCGACGTGAAACGTCTTATCCGGCCTACGGACGGGTACTGTTTTGTGACTGCCGGATGGCGACGCGAAGCGTCTTATCCGGCCTACGGGCGAGTACTGTTTTGTGACTGCCGGATGGCGACGCGAAGCATCTTATCCGGCCTACGGGCGAGTACTGTTTGTAGGCCGGATAAGCGCCAGCGCCATCCGGCATTTTTTATAATGCCTTCTCTTTTCTCGATTTCTCTTCGTTAACCGTTTCAGCATCAGGCGGCTTCCTTGAGCGAAATGCGTGATGGTGGTATCGTTTAGCGCTTTTTAAAAAATATCGACAACCTTTGAGGGGATTTTCGTAATGCGTATTATTCTGCTTGGCGCTCCGGGCGCGGGTAAAGGAACTCAGGCTCAGTTCATCATGGAGAAATATGGTATTCCGCAAATCTCCACTGGCGATATGCTGCGCGCCGCAGTGAAATCAGGCTCCGAGTTGGGCAAACAGGCGAAAGATATCATGGACGCCGGTAAACTGGTGACCGATGAACTGGTGATTGCGCTGGTTAAAGAGCGTATCGCCCAGGAAGACTGCCGTAACGGTTTTCTGCTGGACGGTTTCCCGCGCACGATCCCGCAGGCTGACGCGATGAAAGAAGCGGGTATTGTCGTGGATTACGTGCTGGAATTCGACGTACCGGACGAACTGATCGTTGACCGTATTGTGGGCCGTCGCGTACACGCCGCCTCTGGCCGCGTTTACCACGTAAAGTTTAATCCGCCGAAAGTGGAAGGCAAAGATGACGTCACCGGCGAAGATCTGACGACCCGTAAAGACGATCAGGAAGAGACCGTTCGCAAACGTCTGGTGGAATATCATCAGATGACCGCGCCGCTGATTGGCTACTACCAGAAAGAAGCGGAAGCGGGCAACACCAAATACGCTAAAGTTGACGGTACGCAGGCCGTTGCCGACGTGCGCGCAGCGCTGGAAAAAATCCTCGGTTAATTTTTTCGCGTAGTGAACCGCTTATCAGGCCTGCCATTATCCCGCAAGCCTGATAAGCGTAGCGCCATCAGGCAATCGGTGCCGGATGGCGGCCTGAACGCCTTATCCGGCCTACTGGCATCGTGAGCGCCATTCGGCGAATTCTCGTCTTACCTCTCGCAGCAATTAGTTCTTCTTTATCGCTTTTCCGCTACAATTATCAACAATTTGAATAGATAAGAGGCGGCAATGCGTCAGACGAAAACCGGTATCCTGCTGGCTAACCTTGGCACGCCAGATGCCCCAACTCCCGAAGCGGTAAAGCGCTACCTGAAACAATTTTTAAGCGACAGACGCGTGGTGGATACTCCTCGTCTGCTGTGGTGGCCGCTGCTGCGTGGCGTTATTTTACCGCTGCGTTCGCCGCGCGTCGCGAAACTCTATCAATCTATCTGGATGGATGGCGGTTCGCCGCTCATGGTATATAGCCGCGAACAGCAACAGGCGCTGGCCGCGCGGTTGCCAGACACGCCCGTCGCGCTGGGGATGAGCTACGGCTCGCCCTCGCTGGAAAGCGCTGTCGATGAACTGTTAGCAAGCGACGTCGACCATATCGTCGTGCTGCCGTTGTACCCGCAATACTCTTGCTCAACGGTGGGCGCAGTCTGGGACGAACTGGGGCGGATACTGGCGCGTAAACGTTGTATTCCCGGTATCTCATTTATTCGCGATTACGCGGATGACGGCGCTTATATCGATGCGCTGGCGAAAAGCGCGCGTGAGTCGTTCGCCAGACACGGCGAGCCGGATGTGCTTCTGCTCTCTTATCACGGCATTCCACAACGTTATGCGGATGAAGGCGATGACTACCCGCAGCGCTGTCGCGATACCACGCGCGAACTGGTTTCCGCATTGGGGCTGCCGCCGGAAAAGGTAATGATGACGTTCCAGTCGCGCTTTGGCCGTGAACCGTGGCTGACGCCGTACACCGATGAAACGCTAAAAATGTTGGGTGAAAAGGGGACTGGCCATATTCAGGTCATGTGTCCGGGGTTTGCCGCGGATTGTCTGGAGACGCTGGAAGAGATAGCGGAACAGAACCGCGAGATTTTCCTTGAAGCGGGCGGTAAAAAGTATGCGTACATTCCGGCGCTGAACGCGACGCCGGAACATATTGATATGATGCTGAAACTCACGGCGCCGTACCGTTAACGCGGCGTCTTCATCCTCGCCATAAAGAATCGCGCGCCGTCCTGCAAGGCATCGTCGGCGATTGTCATCATTCGCGAATAGTGCAGAAAGGCGTGCAGCGTGCCGGGATACATTTTGTATTCGCAGGGCTGCTGGTGCGCCTGTAATGTCTGGTGCAGCAAGCGGCTGTCATCAATGAGCGGATCAAACTCCGCGCTGGCAATAAAGCAGGGCGGCACATCGCGCGTGAGATCGTTATTAAACAGACAATACCAGGGCGATTCCCGATCTTCATCGTTACGCAGATAGGCCTTTTCGTACATGTCCAGATCTTCACGCGTCAGGCCGTCCCACGCGCCGCCGAACAGACGGCGGCTTACCGAGTCCTGCAACCCATACAGCCCATACCACAACAGAATCGCGATAACGTTACCGCAGCGAATGTGCTTATCACGTAACCAGAGCGCGCTGGCAAGCGCCAGCATGGCGCCTGCGGAATCTCCGGCGAAACCGATTTTCTCCACGTTGAGCGAGTATTCATCGGCATGTTGAGAGAAGTAGCTGCATACCGCGACGGTTTCTTCAATGGCCTGCGGATAACGCGCTTGCGGCGACAGCGAATAATCAATACCGATCACGGTGCAGCCGGTATAACGCGCCAGCAGACGCATTATCCGGTCATGCGTATCCAGATTACCGAGGATAAATCCGCCGCCGTGCAGATAGTATAAGGTGGCCTGACTGGTCGGCTGCGGCGAGTAGAGCCGGGTTGTTACATCGCCATAAGGCGTAGGGACGGCGCAGGTGCGGGTGGCCATGGACGGCGCGTCGGCATTCCAGAAACGGCGCTCAAGAAGATAATACTGACGCTGGGTCTCAATATCGCCATCGGCAGGCCAGGGGGGAAGGCCTGGTTGCTGGAAGTTTACGACGGCTTTCATTTCGTCAGACAGTCGGGTGAGTACGGGAATTTTATTTTCCGGCTTCATAAAACGCTCCTTGTGAAAGTGAACCATTGTAAAAAACGCGGCTGGAGAAACTGCGATCTCGTCGTCCGATATTGAAACGCCATCGTCCGTCGCGCGCAGCAGGGGGAATGTGCTACCATGCAGCGCTCCGTTATTCATCCGTAAGCACAATCATGAAATTTCCCGGTAAACGTAAATCCAAACACTATTTTCCCGTCAATGCGCGTGACCCGTTGTTGCAACAAATTCAGCCAGAACAGGAAACCAACGCCTCCTGGGTCGTCGGTATCGACCAGACGTTGGTGGATATTGAGGCGAAAGTGGATGACGATTTTATTACACGCTATGGATTAAGCGCCGGGCATTCTCTGGTGATAGAAGACGAGGTGGCGGAGAAGCTGTATCAGGAACTGACGCGGGAAAATCTGATCACCCATCAGTTTGCTGGCGGCACCATAGGCAATACGATGCACAATTATTCGGTACTGGCGGATGACCGTTCGGTGTTACTGGGCGTGATGTGCAGCAACATTGAGATTGGCAGCTACGCTTATCGCTACCTGTGTAATACTTCCAGCCGTACCGACCTGAATTATCTGCAAGCGGTAGATGGCCCGATTGGCCGCTGTTTCACGCTGATTGGCGAATCCGGCGAGCGTACCTTCGCTATCAGCCCCGGCCATATGAATCAGCTACGGGCGGAAAGTATTCCGGAAGCGGTGATCGCTGGCGCTTCCGCGCTGGTGTTGACTTCATATCTGGTGCGCTGTAAGCCTGGCGAACCGATGCCTGACGCGACGATGAAAGCGATCGAATACGCGAAAAAGCATAACGTGCCGGTTGTCATGACGCTGGGCACCAAATTTGTGATCGCCGATAATCCGCAGTGGTGGCAGGCGTTTCTCAAAGAGAATGTCTCGATTCTGGCAATGAATGAAGAAGAAGCGGAAGCGCTGACCGGCGAAAACGACCCGCTGCTGGCGGCGGATAAGGCGCTGGACTGGGTCGACCTGGTGTTATGCACCGCCGGACCGATAGGGTTATATATGGCAGGCTTCACCGAAGAGGAAGCAAAACGTAAAACCCAGCATCCGCTGCTGCCGGGGGCTATTGCTGAATTTAACCAGTATGAATTTAGCCGGGCAATGCGCCATAAAGATTGTATTAATCCGCTGCGCGTTTATTCGCATATTGCGCCGTATATGGGCGGGCCGGAAAAAATCATGAACACCAACGGCGCGGGCGATGGCGCGCTGGCGGCGCTGCTGCACGATATTACGGCGAACAGTTACCATCGTAGCAACGTACCGAACTCCAGTAAGCACAAATTCACCTGGCTGACCTATTCGTCGCTGGCGCAGGTGTGTAAATATGCTAACCGTGTCAGTTATCAGGTACTGAACCAGCATTCTCCGCGTCTGACACGCGGGCTGCCGGAGCGTGAGGACAGCCTGGAAGAGTCGTACTGGGATCGCTAATCTGGCTTGCCCGATGGCGCTGCGCGCATCGGGCCGTCCGGCGTTGATTGCCTGATAGCCCGGTCTACGTAAAGTGGGACGTTCCATGCCGGATAAGACGTTTGTTGTCGTCCGGCAAACCCTTAACTGGCGACGACTTCACCTGCGGGCGGCGTTTCAAGCAGTTCCAGCATCGCCCGGGCAATTTCTCGCTCGCCCATCACTACCTGATTGGCTCCCCGCTCGGTAATATATTTCACTTCATCATCATAGTGCGCGCGGGCGATTATCTCGATATCAGGACTTTTTTCCCGCGCTGAGGCGACAATCTCGCCGGCTTCGTAACCGTTGGGGATGGTCAATAATAGCCAGCGAGCGCAGTCCAGATGCGCCAGATTCATGATTTCTTCGTTAGCGGCGTTGCCCAGCACGGCGCGAATCCCGCGTTCGCGCAGCTCATCCACGCGGGTACGGGACGTTTCGATAACCACCAGCGGAATCCCCGCCGCCAGTAATTTTTCTCCCAGCAGACTGCCTACGCGGCCAAAACCCACCAGCAGGGCATGATTACAGATATCCACCGGAATTTGCTTCTCTTCTTCGATAGCCTCTTCCAGAGTTTGCTCTTCCAGCGTTTCGGTTTTCGCCAGATACTTCTCCAGCAGGGTAAACAGTACGGGATTAAGCATAATCGACAAAATAGCGCCTGCCAGCACCAGGTTCTGTCCCGCTTGCGGCAGCAGGTTGAGCGCCATGCCGAGTCCGGCGAGAATAAAGGCGAACTCGCCGATTTGCGCCAGGCTGGCGGCAATGGTCAGCGCGGTTCGCGGCGAGTGGCCGAACATACGCACCAGGAAAAACGCAGCGATCGATTTACCAAAGACGATAATGGCAAGCGTCGCCAACACCGCCAGCGGCTGTTGGATCAAGACTAACGGATCGAACAACATGCCGACGGAAACAAAAAACAGGACGGCAAAGGCGTCGCGCAGCGGCAACGTATCGTGCGCCGCCCGGTGACTCAGTTCCGACTCATTAAGCACCATTCCAGCGAAGAACGCGCCCAGCGCAAAAGAGACGTCAAACAGTTCTACCGCGCCAAACGCAATGCCTAACGCCAGCGCCAGTACGGAAAGGGTAAATAATTCGCGCGAGCCGGTGGCGGCGCTGCGGGCCATAATCCACGGCACCAGGCGGCGTCCGACCAGCATCATGATGGCGATAAATGCCACCACTTTACCAATGGTTATCCCCATATCGACTGCCAGCGAGGCTATGCCGACATCGCCTTTTTCCACCATGCCGGCAACGGCGGGCAGCAAGACCAGCGTCAGCACCATCACCAGATCTTCGACAATCAGCCAGCCGATGGCGATTTGTCCGCGCTGGCTATCAAGGAGTTGTCGCTCCTCAAGCGCGCGCAGCAGGACGACGGTACTGGCGGTAGACAGACAGAGCCCAAAAACGATGCCGGTCATTAATGACCATCCCAGCACGGCGGAAAGCGCCATACCCAGCAGCGTCGCCACCGCTATCTGAGCGACAGCGCCGGGAATGGCGATAGACTTTACCGCCATCAAATCCTTCAGCGAAAAATGCAGCCCGACGCCGAACATCAATAGAATCACGCCGAGCTCCGCCAGCTCCGGCGCCAGTTTGGTATCCGCAACAAAACCCGGGGTAAAAGGTCCCGCCAGAACGCCCGCTAACAGATATCCCACCAGTGGAGAAATACGCAATTTGTTGGCAATCATGCCGAGAATAAAAGCGAGCACAAGGCCGCCGACAATGGTGGTGATAAGCGGGGTAGCGTGATGCATTCCGTCTCCTTTGGTTGCTGGACTCCAAAACTCCGGGTAATAGTTTATGACAATTTCAATCAGGATGTTTATAAAAAATGGTTGTGTTTTATAAAAAGATACAATCTGACGGTAAAAAGAGCACGGAACGGAAAAGTGATAAGTATGGGATGGGCAAAGCATGATGGCATCGGGATGTACAGGCGGTTAAAGCGTACCTTTAACCGCCATAAAATCACGCTTTATGTCGATTATCAGGTAAGAATATGGTCAGTATCCCCAGAAGCGGCAGGAAAGCACAGATTTTATAAACTAAATAGATACTGGTATGGTCGGCAATCAGCCCCAGCACCGCTGCGCCCAGGCCTCCCATCCCGAAGGCAAACCCGAAAAACAGGCCGGAAACCATACCGATGCGTCCTGGCAGCAGCTCCTGGGCATACACCAGAATGGCGGAAAACGCCGACGCGAGAATAAAGCCGATAATCACCGTTAAAATCCCCGTCCAGTACAGTGTGGCGTAGGGTAAAACAAGGGTAAACGGCGCGACGCCGAGAATAGAGCCCCAAATCACATATTTCCTGCCGATTTTATCGCCCACCGGCCCGCCGATTACCGTCCCGGCAGCCACCGCAAACAGGAAGGCAAACAGATGGAGCTGCGCGTTTTGTATTGATAATCCGAATTTTTGCATCAGATAAAAGGTGTAATAGCTACTGATGCTCGCCATATAGAAATATTTCGAGAAAATGAGTAGCAATAATACGCTGACCGCCAGCACGACTTTATTGCGCGGCAGCGGGTTAGCGATTATCGCTTTTGGCTTGCCTTTCGCTATCCGGTGCTGGGCTGCATACCAGCGGCTGATCTGCGCCAGCACCACGATCGCCAGCAGCGCGGCCAGCACAAACCAGGCGACATTCCCTTTGCCATAGGGCGCGATAATCACGGCGGCCAGCAGCGGGCCCAATGAACTGCCGAAGTTACCGCCGACCTGGAAGATAGACTGCGCCAGACCATGACGTCCGCCGGAGGCCATGCGCGCCACGCGGGACGATTCCGGGTGAAAAACGGACGAGCCGGTACCCACCAGCGCCGCAGCGAGCAATACGCCGCCAAAACTTCCCGCCATTGCCAGCAGTACCAGCCCGCTCAGGGTAAAACACATGCCGACAGGCAGCGACCACGGCATGGGATACTTATCCGTCCAGTAGCCGACGACCGGTTGCAGTAGCGATGAGGCGAGCTGGAACGTCAGGGTGATCAAACCTATCTGGACGAAGGTCAGCGAGAACTCCGCCTGCAACAGGGGATAAATGGCTAAGATTAGCGACTGGATCATATCGTTCAGCAGATGGGAAAGACTGATCGCGCCCAAAATACCAAACGAAGTACGTGCTTTAGCGGCCGCTGCGGGCGCGCCGGCTAACGGCTGGGTTGGTTCACTCATGGCCATAGAAAGTCACTTAAATTTTATGCGATGTTGGAGATAGTAGGATGTGTAATTATTACCTGCCTAACATACCTGTGAAATGTGTTTGAAGGAAGTCTCAATTCTGAAAACATATTTGTCTATTATTGCAAGGAAAGGTAATTTCTGCGGTTGATATTGAGTCAGGGAGAGAAAGATGAAATTTTTGAAACGGGGTGTGGCGCTAGCGTTACTGGCGGCGTTCGCGCTGACGACTCAGCCTGCACAGGCTTACGAAAAAGATAAAACCTATAAAATTACTATCCTGCATACCAACGATCACCACGGTCACTTCTGGCGCAGCGAATATGGCGAATATGGTCTGGCGGCGCAAAAAACGCTGGTGGACAGTATCCGTAAAGAGGTGGCGCAAGAGGGGGGAAGCGTCCTGTTGTTATCCGGCGGCGACATTAATACCGGGGTGCCGGAATCCGATCTCCAGGATGCGGAGCCCGATTTCCGCGGGATGAATCTGATTGGCTACGACGCTATGGCCGTCGGTAATCATGAATTTGATAACCCGCTCACCGTATTGCGCCAGCAGGAAAAGTGGGCGAAGTTTCCCTTTCTTTCCGCCAATATTTATCAAAAAAGTACCGGCGAGCGTCTGTTTAAGCCGTGGGCTATTTTTACACGCCAGGATATAAAAATCGCGGTAATCGGCTTAACCACCGATGACACGGCGAAAATAGGCAACCCGGAATATTTCACCGATATTGAGTTTCGTAAACCTGCTGAAGAAGCAAAGGTGGTGATTCAGGAACTTAATATGAATGAAAAACCGGACGTGATTATCGCGACCACGCATATGGGACATTATGACAACGGCGATCACGGTTCGAATGCGCCGGGCGACGTTGAGATGGCGCGTAGCCTGCCTGCCGGTTCGCTGGCGATGATTGTGGGCGGTCACTCACAAGACCCGGTATGCATGGCGTCGGAAAATAAAAAACAGGTGAATTACGTACCGGGAACTCCCTGCGCGCCGGATAAGCAAAATGGCATCTGGATCGTGCAGGCGCATGAGTGGGGTAAATATGTGGGCCGCGCGGATTTCGAATTCCGTAACGGCGAGATGAAAATGGTTAACTACCAGCTTATTCCGGTAAATCTCAAGAAAAAAGTGACCTGGGATAACGGGAAAAGCGAGCGTGTACTTTACACGCCGGAAATCGCCGAAAATCCGCAAATGCTCTCGTTATTAACGCCGTTCCAGAATAAAGGTAAAGCGCAACTGGAGGTGAAAATTGGTAGCGTGAATGGCCTTCTTGAAGGCGATCGCAGTAAGGTCAGATTTGTCCAGACCAATATGGGACGGGTGATTCTGGCTGCGCAGATCGCGCGCACCGGCGCCGATTTTGGCGTGATGAGCGGCGGCGGTATTCGCGACTCGATTGAGGCGGGAGATATTACCTATAAAAGCGTGCTCAAGGTACAGCCGTTCGGCAACATTGTGGTGTATGCCGATATGAGCGGCAAAGAGGTGGTTGATTATCTCACCGCCGTAGCACAGATGAAACCGGACTCCGGCGCCTATCCACAGTTCGCCAATGTGAGCTTTGTCGCCAAAGAGGGCAAGCTCACCGATCTGAAAATCAAAGGCGAGCCTGTTGATCCGGCTAAAACCTATCGCATGGCGACGCTGAGTTTCAACGCCACGGGCGGCGATGGTTATCCGCGCATCGATAACAAACCGGGATACGTGAATACCGGGTTTATTGACGCGGAAGTGCTGAAAGAGTTTATTCAGCAGAATTCACCGCTGGATGCGGCGGCGTTTACGCCAAAAGGCGAGGTGAGCTGGCTGTAGCGGTACGGATAGCCATCACTGCCTGATGGCGCGCAGCCTTAAGGCCTACGGATTATGTCTGCTGTAGGCCGGATAAGGCGTTTGCGCCGCTATCCGGCAATGTATTTTACGCAGGCTTAATCCCGACGCGCGATATCAGCGAATTTAGCACCCAGTATGGCGGCCAAATCGTCAGCCGCCAGTTCAATATCCAGCCCGCGTTTACCACCGGAAACATATATAGTGGCAAACGTGCGGGCTGGCGCGTCAATCAGCGTAGGCAGCCGTTTCTTCTGTCCCAGCGGACTGATCCCGCCGACCAGATATCCCGTGGTGCGTTGCGCCACCATCGGGTCGGCCATATCGACCTTTTTCGCGCCCAGAGCTTTGGCGACTTTTTTCAAATCCAGCTGTCCGGCTACAGGCGTCACGGCGACGGCCAGTTGCTTCATATCGCCATTCACGGCAACCAAAAGCGTTTTATACACCTGATCGGCGTTTAGCCCGAGCTTGCGCACCACTTCATCGCCAAAGTTAGTTTCATTCGGATCGTGATCGTAGGTGTGAATGTTAAACGGAATCTTGTTTTTTTCGAGTAACTTAACTGCGGGTGTCATAACGTTCCTTCTTACTACAGACGTGATTTGCCATCAGCATACGCCCGAAAGCGGACTAAAAAATAGTATAATCTTGTGCATTAGGTCTTGGCAGTTGCGGCAACTTTGAGCGACAATCTGAAGATCCGAAGCGAAAGCGTCGGGATAATAATAACGATGAAATTCCTCTTTGACGGGCCAATAGCGATATTGGCCATTTTTTTATTTCAATATTTGCGGTAGGTTGCCTTCGCCGTACAGATGTAGCGCCCCTACGGCTACCACGTAGCGTCCCGGCGGCAGTGCCAGCAGCGCGTCGCGCCAGGCTTCATTGCGTTTCACCATCAGTACATCATACAGCGGTTGGCTAAACGTTCTGGGGAGCGAAGCGCCGACGCTGGTCGGCGGCTGTTCAAGCCACCAGCCGATCATCACCTGCAAAAGCCGTGCGTTGGTGTGCCAGTGCGTCAGCGTGTCGTCGAGCAGCGCCATCCCGCCATCGGGCAGATCGCAGAGTAGTTCGAGCTGGTGTTTCGCCCCTTCCAGCTCTTGCACCGGCAGCGACATTTCGCGGGCAGCCTGTAATAGCTGATAATCAATGCCATAGTCCGGACGCAATCCCAGCCGTTGCGCCTGCGTGGCCTGTAGCACCATAGCTATCTGCCATAAAGGTTGATTATCAAAATGGATCAGCGGCATACCCAACTCGCTGACCCGTTTTTCCAGTGCGCTTAACTGCCCGGCGCTGAGACGTTCGACCAACGGCGGGCATTTGGGGAGATTGCTGAATGGCGTTTCGTTACCAGAAATATCCGCTTCAACGACCAGCGCGTCGGCCTGGCGTAGTTTTTTCACCAGCTTTGCTGGAAGAGGAGCCATATCGCGCGTCCCCATATGAATACTGCCAACCAGATGCAGATGACGACCGCCGGGCAGGGAGAGATCGATAGCAGGCCAACTATTTGGGGTACCACGCAGCGCGCGCCATAAACGTTTAAGTTGATTTAATAACTCCATACGCGCTCCCTTTGAAAAAGCTCATGCTAGCGCGTTGGAGAAAAGGGCGCAATGCGCCCTGACGGGACGTCAACGATCGGTCGGGTTATTCGCTGCCGTTGAGATAGGCCGTTCTGGCGATGGTCATTTCAAGCTGGCATTTATAAATACTGATGCGCTTTTCAGCGGGTATGGCCTCGGATTTGGCATCGCTAAGTTTGCCGCACTGCTGCTCTTTTTTTGTCACCCAGACTCGCTGCTCTTGTTTTAATGCCGTTCGGGCAGAAGCGGGTAGCGATTTCCAGACCTGATTAAGCTCGCGATCTCTACTCTCAAATTTCTTTGCTGCGATTTCAATCAGTGAGTTATTTTTTTTCTTTATAATACTATCACCAGATACCGTCATTCTTGCCATTACATAAATAGATCGCGCCAATTTATCGGTTTTTTGCACAGAGGTGACAACAATATCTTTGTTGTTGTCTGCTAGCTGAATATTGTAGTTAACCTGTTTCCAGGTCACCGTATTGTTTATTACCTGTCCATCCCCTTGTGAAATATAGAATAGAGTGTTTGGTAAGTCTTTCATTAATTTAAATAATGGCTGAGGAATACCCATGGCGACGGTAGCCGAGCAAGTTCGTAAGTTGGCATTTTCTGCTTGAGGGTTCTGCGTGATTACATCACTGAATTGAACAGGAATAGCCCGGAGTTGTTGCTCGTATTGAGTCTGGGGGATATCGAAGAAAAGCGTGGAGGGCTCTTTAATATAGTCTTGCTGTAAACGACCTAATGCTTCATTGTAAATCCATTCTTTTGCCGCCGTGACTGCATTATCGTTGCCACATTTTAACTCTGGAGTGGAATCAAATAACCCTGCATAACTGACGGCGGGAGAAAGCAGGAAAAGAAGCGTAACTGCTTTTCTAAACATAAATAACACATCCTTATGATTCAAAAAAACATTATAAAATGTTGATTTTTATTTTTCTACAGGATGTGCGGTTAAATTTTATATATATTGATACGGTAAATTACTGATGGCTTAATAATATATCAGGCAGCTGATGCTGCCTGATAGAGACTTTTTACGCTTTCGGTTTAAAGCGTAATAGCCGGTTGGCATTGCTGACGACGGTAATGGAAGACAGCGCCATTGCCGCGCCCGCTACTACCGGGTTTAACAAGGTACCGGTAAACGGCCACAGAATACCGGCGGCCACCGGGATACCAATGCTGTTGTAGATAAATGCGCCAAGCAGGTTTTGCTTCATATTGCGCAACGTCGCGCGCGAAATGGCCAGCGCATCCGCCACGCCCATCAGACTATGGCGCATCAGCGTAATCGCCGCGGTTTCAATCGCCACATCGCTGCCGCCGCCCATCGCGATACCGACGTCCGCCTGCGCCAGCGCGGGCGCATCGTTGATACCATCGCCGACCATCGCAACCTGACGACCCTGGCTTTGCAGACGTTTAATCGCATCGGCTTTGCCATCCGGCAGAACGCCCGCAATCACTTCATCAATGCCCGCTTCTTTGGCAATCGCGTTAGCCGTCGTTGGGTTATCCCCGGTGAGCATTACCAGACGGTATCCGGCGTTGTGCAGGCGTTCAAGCGCGGCAATACTATCGCTGCGCAATGGATCGCGTACCGCCAGTAACGCCGCCGCTTTACCGTCAATCGCCAGCAGGACCGGAGTCGAGCCTTGCGAGGCCTGCGCGGTGATTTCTGCCGTCATATCATCCGTGGCGACGTGCTGTTCGTTCAGCAACGCCTGGTTCCCCAGAAGCAGTTGATGACCTTCCGCTTCACCGCTGACGCCCAGTCCGCGTAGCGTTCTGAAACCGTTCACCTGCGGCAGTTTATCGTCGCCGGCTTTTTCCAGAATCGCATGGGCCAGCGGGTGGCTGGAGCCTTGTTCGAGCGCGGCTGCCAGACGTAATGCCTGAGCTTCATCAACGCCGTTAAAGGTTTTTACCGCCACCACTTGCGGCTTGCCTTCCGTCAGCGTCCCGGTTTTATCAAAAACGAGGGTATCCAGCGTACTGGCGCGTTGCAGGGCATCGGCGTCGCGTACCAGCACGCCGAATTCGGCAGCGCGGCCTACGCCGGAAATAATCGACATTGGCGTCGCCAGGCCTAATGCGCAAGGGCAGGCGATAATCAGTACGGTGGTGGCGATGACCAGCGTATAAACAATTTGCGGCGCCGGTCCGAAGAAATACCAGATAGCGGCGCTGAACAGCGCAATGGCCACGACGACGGGAACGAATACCGCGGAGATTTTATCGGCCAGTTGGCCAATTTCCGGTTTACTGCTCTGCGCCTGGCGTACCATGCGAATAATGCGTGACAGCGTGGTATGACTGCCCACCGCGCTGGCGCGGAACAGGACGCTGCCGTCCTGGACGACGGTGCCGGCATGAACGCTGTCGCCTTCGCCTTTTTGCTGCGGAATGGGTTCGCCGGTCAGCATGGCTTCATCAAGCCACGCTTCGCCCTGGGTAATTTCGCCATCCACCGGCACGCGATCGCCGGTAGTGAGCCGCAGCAGCATCCCTGGCTGAACGTCCGCCAGCGGGACGCTTTTTTCGCCGTCTTCTGTCACGACGCGTGCGGTGGGCGGGGTGAGATCGAGTAATTTTTCCAGCGCTTTTGAGGAACGCTGACGGGCGCGCGCTTCCAGCATGTGTCCGAGATTAATCAGACCGATAATCATCGCGCTGGCTTCGTAATAGAGGTGCCGTGCTTCCATCGGGAACCACTGCGGCCACAGGTTGACGCTCATGGAGTAGAGCCAGGCGACCCCGGTGCCGAGCGCCACCAGCGTATCCATCGTCGCTGTGCCGTTCAGCAGGCTTTTCCACGCGTTACGGTAAAAGTGACCGCCCGCAAAGACCATCACCGCAAGCGTGATCAGGCCAATAGCCAGCCACAGGCTGCGGTTGTCGCCGGTCACCATCATGTTATCGCCGATCATCCCCCAGACCATGACCGGTATACCGACCGCCAGAGCGACGATGGCCTGCCAGCGAAAACGTTTCATGGTGGCGATGGCGGTTTCCTGCTGGCGCTCGCGGCGTTTGATGTCATCTTCAATCGCCTCTGCGCCGTAGCCGGCTTTTTCCACCGCCTGCACTAAATCAGCGGCGGACGCGCTGCCCATCACCAGCGCAGTGCGTTCCGCCAGGTTTACCCGTGCCTGTGTGACGCCCGGTACGCTTTGTAGCGCATGTTGTACGCGGGTGACACAACTGGCGCAGCTCATGCCGCTTAACAGCAACTGTTGGCTTTCTTCATCGGCCGTCGCTACCGGAAGCTCATGAGGAACCGCTGCCAGTGCTTCCGACGGGATTGATGACTCCGTCAGCGGTTTAGCCTTTGGGTGGCTTAACGTCGCGCCATACCCGGCCTGTTTGATGGTTTCAATTAACGAGTCCGCACTGGCGGTACCGGTAACGTGCGCTTCGGTTACGGTGACGTCCGCCAGCTCAACATCCGGACGTTGTTCAAGACTTTCTTTCACGCGTTTAACGCAATGACCGCAGGACAAACCGTCCAGGGTCAGGTCGATAGTTTGAGACATAGTAAAAACTCCTTTATGATTGGTCATCAATTCATTGACCTTAGTAATCGTAGTGACTCACTGTGATAAAGGTTAAACCTTCCAGCAAGGTTAAGGTCAAGGGGGAAATATGAATATTAGCGATGTGGCGAAAAAAACCGGTTTAACCAGCAAAGCCATTCGGTTTTATGAAGAGAAAGGGCTGGTGACGCCGCCATTACGTAGCGAAAATGGTTATCGCACCTACACGCAGAAGCATTTAAACGAGCTGACGTTGCTGCGACAGGCGAGGCAGGTGGGGTTTAATCTGGAAGAGTGTGGCGAACTGGTCAATCTGTTTAACGATCCGCGACGCCATAGCGCAGATGTGAAAAAGCGGACGCTGGAAAAGGTCGCGGAGATCGAGCGCCATATCAGCGAGCTGCAATCAATGCGCGATCAACTGCTGGCGCTGGCGGAGAGTTGTCCCGGCGATGACAGCGCCGACTGCCCGATTATTGATAATCTTTCCGGCTGCTGTCATCACAAGGCGCAAAAGCCACGTTGATTAAACGGCACGAATGCGTAAGGTGATGCCTTCCACGGCGATCACTTCGACATGCGTACCTGCGCGCAGGTCTTCGTCAGCGCATACCGGCCACGAGCTGTCGCCGACACGCATATGACCCCGTCCGTTCACTAACGCGGCATCAAGCATAAACCGGCGGCCTACCAGTTGTTGTCCGCGTTGGTTAAGGCGGCTGTCGGTCGGCTTTTGTTCCCGCACGCGACGCGCCAGCCAGCGCCACCAAAGCCAGGCCGCCAGTAACGTTAAGGCCGCAAACAGCACGCCCTGCCATTCCCAGCCGAGCGGTAAGAGCCAGACGGTTAAGCCGGTAATCACTGCCGCCACGCCGCTCCACAGCAAATAGCCGTTACCGCCGAGCATTTCCGCAGCCAACAACAGGCCGCCGAGGCTAAGCCAGAAGATATGCGGATGCACCAGAATCATCGCTATCATGCTTTTTTCCGTTCGCTGGCGCTGTCCTTAACCAGCTCGCTGATCCCGGCGATAGCGCCCATCAGACTGCTGGCATCCAGCGGCATCATGACCACTTTGCTGTTATTCGCCGAGCCGATTTGCTGTAACGCTTCGGTGTATTTCTGCGCCACGAAGTAGTTTATCGCCTGAATATCCCCGGCGGCGATGGCTTCAGACACCATCTGCGTAGCGCGGGCTTCCGCTTCGGCGGAACGTTCGCGCGCTTCCGCCTGCAGGAAAGCGGACTGACGTTCGCCTTCGGCTTTCAGAATCTGCGACTGTTTTTCCCCCTCGGCTTTCAGGATTTCCGCCTGACGTACCCCTTCGGCCTCAAGGATATAGGCGCGTTTGGTACGTTCCGCTTTCATCTGGGCGTTCATAGAGGAGATCAATTCCGCGGGCGGGCGGACATCGCGAATTTCGATACGGGTAACTTTAATTCCCCACGGGTTGGTGGCTTCATCGACAATATGCAGCAGCCGCGTGTTGATGCTGTCGCGCTGGGAGAGCATTTCATCCAGCTCCATCGAACCGAGCACCGTACGGATATTGGTCATGGTCAGGTTAATGATCGCCAGTTCCAGGTTACTGACTTCATAAGCGGCGCGCGGCGCATCGATAACCTGAATAAAACAGACCGCATCGATAGTGACGTTGGCGTTATCTTTTGAGATAACCTCCTGCGACGGAATATCCAGCACTTGCTCCATCATATTGATCTTGCGACCAATTCTGTCCATAAACGGTACAACAAGGCTTAATCCCGGCTGCAGGGTTTTGGTGTAACGTCCAAAGCGCTCCACCGTCCACTGGTATCCCTGCGGAACGATTTTGACGCCCGCGCCGACGATCACCAGCGCGACGAAAATGAGAATAGGGATAAGAATGAGCATAGCTAAACCTCCTGTTGCGTTGTCCATAAACCGATTTTGCTGACGAATTAAGCGAATTATACCTGATTCAGTAAAGCATGTTCCCCCCTTATTAATTACAGGGATACACTATCGCTATAAAAATATGAACAACGGATGCGCAATAAATGACAGAACGTAGCATGTTGCTTGAGTTAAAGCAGGTCGGTTACCGGACTGCGACGACAAAAATAGTGAATAACATCAGTTTTACGCTGCAACGCGGCGAATTTAAGTTAATTACCGGTCCTTCTGGCTGCGGAAAAAGTACGTTGTTGAAAATGGTGGCCTCGTTAATAAGCCCTGATATCGGCGTGATTCTTTTTGAGGGGCGGGATATTACTACTCTGAGTCCGGAAGCCTATCGCCAGCAGGTTTCTTATTGCGCTCAGACGCCAGCGCTATTTGGCGATACGGTTTACGATAACCTGATTTTTCCCTGGCAAATTCGTCATCAGCGCCCGCAGCCGACAGCCTTCGCAGACGATCTGGCGCGTTTTGAACTGCCGGAGACGATTCTGCAAAAACCGATTGCCGCGCTTTCCGGCGGGGAAAAACAGCGTATTGCTCTAATTCGTAATCTACAGTTTCTGCCGAAAATACTGTTACTCGACGAAATAACCAGCGCGCTGGATGAACATAACAAACGGAATGTGAATGATATTATTCATCGCTATGTTCGCGATAAGCAGGTCGCTGTCTTGTGGGTAACGCATGATAAAGATGAAATTCAACACGCGGATAAGGTGATAACGTTAACGCCATCTGCCGGAGAGATGCAGGAGGCGCGTTATGAACGAGCATAATATTACCAATACCTCGCTGGCGTTATCGATGCTGCTGGTGGTGGTCGCGATGCTCATCAGTCACAAGGAAAAGCTGGCGCTGGAAAAAGATATTCTGTGGAGCGTATGCCGGGCGGTGATACAGCTCATTATTGTCGGCTATGTACTGAAATACATCTTTGGCGTTAATCATGCCGCCCTGACGCTGCTGATGGTGCTGTTCATCTGTTTTAACGCCGCCTGGAACGCGCAAAAGCGCAGTAAATATATCGATAAGGCATTTCTCTCCTCGTTTATCGCCATCACCGTCGGCGCCGGACTAACGCTGACGGTACTGGTGCTTACCGGTTCGATTGAATTTGCGCCGATGCAGGTGATTCCCATCGCTGGCATGGTCGCCGGTAATGCGATGGTAGCGGTAGGGCTGTGCTACAACCAACTGGGGCTACGTTTTCACAGCGAGCAGCAGCAAATCCAGGAAAAGTTAAGTTTGGGCGCAACGCCGAAAATGGCCTCCGCCGGGCTTATCCGCGATAGTATCCGCGCATCGCTTATCCCGACGATCGACTCGGCAAAGACCGTTGGGCTGGTGAGCCTGCCGGGGATGATGTCCGGGCTGATTTTTGCCGGGATCGATCCGGTAAAAGCGATTAAATATCAAATTATGGTAACGTTTATGCTGTTGTCGACAGCCAGCCTGTCTACCATCATTGCCTGCTATTTAACCTACCGGAAGTTCTATAATTCGCGTCATCAGTTGGTAGTGATGCCGCTCAAGAAATCATGATAGTTGCCGGATGATGGCGCAAGCGCCTTATCCGGCCTGAGGACGACAGGTAGGCCAGATAAGCGCGCCATCAGGCAAGAGAGGATTAATACAGTAGCGCGTACAACTGGCGGCGGTATTTCGACGCCAGCGCGTCGCCGGTGCCGAGCGCGGCAAGGATCTCCTGGAAGGTTTTGCGCGTCTGTCCCTCGGCGGCGGTAAGATCTTTTCTCAAATGGCTGAACAGCAATTCCAGCGCTTCTTCATTACGTCCGACCTGGTGCAACTGCAACGCCAGTTGCGTTGCCAAAGCCGCATCCTGCGGGTTCTCCGCGACTTGCTGCTGAAGTTGCTGAATTTCCGGCGTATCCGCCGCCTGTTTAAGCAGTTCGATCTGCGCGACCAGCCCCTGATAACGGGTATCCTGATCCTGTAGCGGGATAGTTTTTAACACCGCTTCGGCCTCTTCAGAGCGGTTCAGCGCAATTTGCGCTTCCGCCAGTAACAGGCCAATCTCACCGTTCTGCGAAGAGAGCTGCCAGGCGTCTTTGAGCAACGGCAGCGCGTCAATGTAGTTGCCCTCCTGCATTAACTGCATCGCTTGTTGCGCTTTTAGCTCTTCTTCACGCGGCAGTACTTTATCCAGCAGAGCGCGGATTGCCTCTTCCGGCTGCGGCCCCTGGAAACCATCGACCGGTTGGCCATTCTGGAACAGATAGACAGTCGGGATGGCGCGCAGACCAAACTGAGCGGCGATCATCTGTTCGGCGTCGCAGTCCAGCTTTGCCAGAATAAACTGACCGTGGTACTGGGCAGCCAGACTTTCCAGCACTGGCGTTAATTGCAGACAGTGTTGGCTGCGTTCAGACCAGAAATAGAACAGTACCGGCGTGGTCATGGACTGCTCTAAGGTCTGTTGCAGGTTGGATTCATTAATATTGACAATGTTCTGTACGGACATGGCGTCGCTCTCTTTTGTCTGTGTCACGTTTACATGGGGGCTGACTGGCGCGCTTCAACTCAGCTTTGTAAAATTTTATCCAGCATCCGGCCCGGCAATAGGCGTTTCAGCGCCATCACCGCCCAGGTGACCAGCGTAACGGGGTAGCGCAGCCTGGGTTTATCGCTTGCAAAAGCATGACGCACTTTCGCTACTACCGCGTCAGGATCGCGGGTGAAACGTGCGGCGATGCCGGGATTTTCTACCGGTTTATCACGCTGCGTCTGGTTAACGTTATCCGTAAAACGGGTACGAATCGGCCCCGGTTCTATCAGGCTCACTTTAATGCCTGTGTGCCGTAGCTCCATACGTAGCGCGTCAGACCAGGCTTCGAGCGCATATTTGCTGGCGGCGTAAGCGCCGCGCCCTGGGGTGGAAATCAGCCCCATCACCGATGAGGTCATCACAATGCGTCCTTCGCCATGCGGCAACATGGCGGGAAGTAAGCGCATAGTAAGCTGATGCGCGCCGAAGAAATTACTGGAAAACTGTTGCTCCATCTGCTCACGGCTGATGGTGGAAAGGGGGCCATATACGCCGTAGCCGGCATTGTTAAAGATCCCATACAGACGATTATCGGTCAGGGCGATCACTTCATCGGCGGCACGATCCACGCTTTCAGGGGAGTCGAGATCGATCAACACGCCGGTAAATCCCATACTGTTCATCCGGGCGACATCATCAGGTTTGCGGCAGCCCGCCAGGATTTGAAAGCCCTGGCGTTTAAGTTCAAGCGCGCTGTCCAGACCGATTCCGCTGGAACATCCTGTTATTAAGACCGATTTTTGCATAACTTTACCTGTCAGGATCTCCGTTGATTTAAGAGTCGTGGTTAACTATATCCGTCATACTTCAAGTTGCCTGTGCGTTCGTTTACTCCAGTCACATAGGTATCTATGCTCCTGGAAATTCTCTTACGTGCCGCCTTCATGCAACTCGAATTATTCAGGAGAGAAAAGGGGTCAACTGCTTCGCCATCCAGTCGGCAATAAACGGCTGGGCGTCGCGGTTGGGATGAATGCCGTCATCCTGCATCCACTGCGGTTTCAGATATACCTCTTCCATAAAAAACGGTAACAGAGGAATATCGAACTCTTTGGCGAGCTTAGGATAAATGGCGCTAAAGGATTCATTATAACGGCGACCGTAGTTAGCGGGCAGATGAATTTGCATCAGTAACGGTTGGGCATCGGCGGCTTTCACCGTCTGAATGATTTTACGTAGCGTCTGTTCGGTTTGCGCAGGCGCAAAACCGCGTAGGCCATCGTTGCCGCCAAGTTCCACCACTACCCAGCGCGGGTGATGCTGTTGCAACAGCGCCGGCAAACGCGCCAGTCCCTGCTGTGAGGTATCACCGCTTATACTGGCATTAACGACCGACGTTTTGTTTTGCCATTTATCATTAAGGAGCGACGGCCATGCCGCGCTGGCGGCCATACGGTAACCGGCGCTGAGGCTATCGCCCAGAATTAATAAGGTGTCTGCGGCGGCGGCACGGAAAGTTAACAGGATCAAAAACAGGAAGGGCAAATGCCAGCGGAAAACAGTGTTGAAGTTCATCGTCTCAGGAAGTCCGTCGGTCAGGGTGAGCATGAGCTTTCCATCCTTACCGGAGTTGAACTGGTTGTCAAACGCGGTGAAACCATTGCGCTGATTGGCGAATCAGGATCGGGAAAATCTACGCTGCTGGCGATTCTCGCCGGACTGGATGACGGCAGTAGCGGAGAGGTCAGTCTGGTCGGGAAACCGCTTCACCAGATGGACGAAGAGGCGCGGGCGCAGCTTCGCGCTCAGCATGTCGGTTTTGTTTTTCAATCCTTTATGCTTATTCCTACGCTTAACGCGCTGGAAAACGTTGAGCTACCGGCCCTGCTACGCGGTGAAAACAGCGGTCAGAGTAAGGCGGGGGCGAAAGCGCTGCTCGAACAACTGGGACTGGGAAAACGGCTTGACCACCTTCCGGCACAGCTTTCCGGCGGCGAACAGCAGCGCGTAGCGCTGGCGCGCGCGTTTAACGGGCGTCCTGATGTGCTGTTTGCCGATGAGCCGACGGGCAACCTTGACCGTCAGACCGGAGATAAAATCGCCGACCTGCTATTTTCGCTTAACCGCGAACACGGCACCACGCTGATTCTGGTGACGCACGACCCGGCGCTGGCGGCGCGCTGCGACCGGCGGCTGCGGTTGGTCAACGGTCAGTTACAGGAGGAGGCATGATAGCTCGCTGGTTCTGGCGCGAATGGCGCTCGCCGTCGCTGATTATTGTCTGGCTGGCGTTGAGTCTGGCGGTGGCCTGCGTACTGGCGCTCGGCAGTATCAGCGACCGGATGGAAAAAGGGTTAAGTCAGCAAAGCCGCGAGTTTATGGCAGGCGATCGGACGCTGCAAAGTTCGCGGGAGGTACCGAAGGCCTGGCTTGAAGAGGCGCGTAAACGCGGCCTTAACGTGGGCGAGCAGTTAACCTTTGCGACCATGACGTTTGCCGGCGATACGCCGCAACTGGCCAGCGTGAAGGCGGTAGATAGCGTTTATCCGATGTACGGCGAATTGCAAACCCGTCCTGACGGAGTGAAACCGCAGCCGGGTAGCGTACTGCTGGCGCCGCGTCTGATGGCGCTGCTTAATTTGAAAACGGGCGATACCATTGATGTCGGCGACGTGACCTTGCGTATTGCCGGTGAAGTGGTGCAGGAGCCGGATTCCGGATTTAACCCTTTTCAGATGGCGCCGCGTCTGATGATGAATATGGCCGATGTGGCAAAAACCGGTGCGATACAGCCGGGGAGCCGCGTGATGTGGCGGTATAAATTCGGCGGAACGCCGCAACAGCTTGCTGGCTATGAAAGCTGGCTGTTACCGCAGCTTAAACCGGAACATCGCTGGTACGGACTGGAGCAGGATGACGGGGCATTGGGGAAATCGCTCGAACGTTCGCAGCAGTTTTTGCTGCTTTCGGCGTTATTAACGCTACTGCTGGCGGTAGCTGCCGTCGCGGTGGCGATGAGCCATTACTGCCGTAGCCGCTACGATCTGGTGGCGATTTTAAAAACGTTGGGCGCGGGCCGGGCCCAGTTACGTAAACTTATCATCGGACAGTGGTTGATGGTGCTGGGGCTTTCCGCCGTCACGGGAGGCGCGATTGGGTTACTGTTTGAAAACATATTGCTGGTGCTGCTAAAACCGGTACTGCCCGCCGATTTGCCGCCCGCCAGCCTGTGGCCCTGGCTGTGGGCGCTGGGCGCGATGACGGTCATCTCTCTGCTGGTCGGTTTACGGCCTTATCGATTGTTGCTGGCGACCCAGCCGCTACGGGTGCTGCGCCGCGACGTTGTCGCTCGCGTCTGGCCGTTAAAAATTTATTTGCCTGTCGCCTGCGCCGTCGTGGTGGCGCTGCTCGCCGGATTGATGGGCGGAAGTATGCTGTTGTGGGCGGTTCTGGCGGGCGCCGTGATACTGGCGCTGCTGTGCGGTCTGGTGGGCTGGATGCTGCTTAACGTGCTGCGCGGCATGACGTTGACGTCGCTACCGCTGCGTCTGGCCGTCAGCCGACTTCTGCGTCAGCCGTGGTCAACGTTGAGTCAGCTTTCGGCGTTTTCGCTTTCGTTTATGCTGCTGGCGCTCTTGCTGGTGCTGCGCGGCGACCTCCTTGATCGCTGGCAACAGCAGCTCCCGCCGGAAAGTCCGAACTATTTCCTTATCAATATTGCTTCAGAGCAGGTCGTGCCGCTGAAAGCCTTTTTGGCGGAACATCAGGTGATTCCGCAGACGTTTTATCCGATTGTGCGGGCGCGGTTAACCAGGATAAACGGTAATCCGACGGAAGGTCAGCAGGATGAGTCACTCAACCGTGAACTGAATTTGACCTGGCAGGATACGCGCCCGGCGCATAATCCGCTGGTCGCCGGTCACTGGCCGCCAAAATCGGGCGAAGTCTCTATGGAAGAGGGGCTGGCGAAGCGGCTGAACGTCAAACTCGGCGATAGCGTAACCTTTATGGGCGATACCCAGGCATTTAGCGCTAAAGTCACCAGCCTGCGTCAAGTGGACTGGGAAAGCCTGCGGCCCAACTTTTTCTTCATTTTTCCTTCCGGGGCGCTGGACGGGCAACCGCAAAGCTGGTTGACCAGTTTTCGCTGGGAGAATGGCAACGGCATGTTAACGCAGCTTAACCGCGAGTTTCCTACCGTCAGCCTGTTAGATATCGGGGCGATCCTGAAACAGGTGGGACAGGTGCTGGAGCAGGTCAGTCGGGCGCTGGAGGTGATGGTTGTGCTAGTCACCCTCTGCGGCATGTTGCTATTACTGGCCCAGGTACAGGTCGGTATGCGTCAGCGCCATCAGGAGCTGGTGGTGTGGCGCACGTTAGGAGCCGGAAAGAAACTGTTGCGTACCACACTCTGGTGCGAATTCGCCATGCTGGGGTTAGTTGCCGGGTTGGTCGCCGCGATTGGCGCGGAGACGGCGCTGGCGATCTTACAAATTAACGTTTTTGATTTCCCTTGGGAGCCGGACTGGCGTTTATGGGGCGCACTGCCGTTTTGCGGCGCGCTGCTGCTTTCCGTATGCGGCGGCTGGCTTGGCGTTCGTTTGCTGAAAGGCAAAGCGCTATTCCGACAGTTTAGCGGATGATTCATGATGTGAATAATTTCGCGCCGGTTTTTAAAACGGCGCGTACTTTTTTAGTCGCACAAATTGATAACTCCTTGATTTTTAGTAGCACAAATCATTAAAAAATACACAACACGTAAGGTTTTATAACAGTTATTATTTGCCTGCTAAATGATTTGGATTGGCTATCTATCAAGGAAAATATAATGACAATTAAAATAACAGCGTTGGCGGCATCGATCGGCGCGGCAGTGGCTTTCATGCCTTTCGCCACTCAGGCGGAAATCACCGTTTTAAAACAAGATCCCCAGGCGGGTAATCCACTCAGCCGACTCAATTTCACCGTTGGCGGGAGTATTCGTCCGCAGTTCCAGAATATGACCGGCAATGACGGCGCGAACGGTTATAAACGTAATGGTTTTGATGGCGGGACGCGTTTCCGCTTCGCCGCGGATTACTATCTGTTTGATGATATCAGTTGGATTAGCTATTACGAGCTGGGCGTCAATATCCCTGCGGTATTTGACTGGGATAATCATTATGCGAAGGGCGCGACTGATACCACTCGCCGTATGCTGTATACCGGCTTCAAGAGCGCGACGTGGGGAACGCTGACCTTCGGTCAACAGAACAGCATTTATTACGATGTGGTGGGCGTAAAAACCGATATCTGGGATTACGACATGATAGGTCAGGCGCCGGGCAACGGGATTAACGGCGACTACGATGGTTCTTATCGCACGCGTAAGTCCTTGAAGTATAAGAAAAGCATTGGCAATGTCGATCTCTACGCATCTTATCTGTTCAGCGACGATTATAATGCCAATAACGGCCTGAATTACAAGCGTAAAGGCGGCGGTTCTTTAGGCGCGGATTACCATCTCACCGACGATCTGACCTGGGGGACGGCATGGAACTATACCCGTGCGGAGATGCGCGGCAACGGCAATAAAACTTACGATCAAAATATTGTCGGTACCGCGTTAAGCTGGACGCCGGAAAACTGGACTATCGCCGCAGGCGGCGGTTGGTATCAGAACTTTATGACGACCAAAAAAGTGTCTGTGAATGATTACTTTGCCGGCGATGCGTGGGGTCTGGAATATTTTGTCGGTTACGCTTTCCCGATTGGTCAGTATGCCGTGAAAGCTATTCAACCGTACTTTATGGGCGACCGCATTGAATATGTGAATGGCCGCGACTATCTGCGCACCGATAACGGCGTGGGGATCACCTTCCAACTGGATTATGGTTTCCGCGTTGATTATGAACATGTTTTCACCTCCAGCACTGACAATCTGGGCGATATGAACCTGGTGCGTCTGCGTTACGATTTCTAAAGCGTTTTCCTCTGCCGGATGTTGGCGTTAAGACCTCTTATCCGGCATTTCCCTCTACGCTATTCCCGCCTGACACACGCCTGAGCGCCTGCCTCGTACATTTAACGACACACCAGGAAACATCATGAAATAATTTCAAGGACAGCAGGCTGTGATCTGTGTCATGTTAAGAAATAGCCTTTCGTTTGGGCCAAAACAGACGATGCCGCATGAACGGCATCCGGCACAGCATCACACTATTTAAAATGGAGAAATTATGGGATTGCGTCAGAGTTTACGCATTGCGGCCAGCACGCTATTACTGGCCTGCGGATTACAGTTTGCCCATGCCGATGGTTCCCCGCAAACGATCGTATTTGGCGTCGCGCCAGGGCCGTATGGCGACATGGTGAAGCAGGCGATTGCGCCGACATTAAAAGAAAAAGGGTATAAGGTCGTGGTGCGCGAGTTTAGCGACTATGTCCAGCCCAATATGGCGTTAGCTAACGGCAGCATTGACGCCAACCTCTTTCAACATACCCTCTATTTTGACAAATTCACCGCTGACAAAGGGCTGAAGCTCAGCAAACTTATTGTGGTACCGACCGCCGGGATGGGCTTCTATTCACGTAAAATCAACAGTCTGGATGCGCTTAAAAAAGGGGACATTATTACCCTCTCCAACGATCCGACTAACCTGGCGCGCGGCCTTCGCTTCCTGCAATCGTTGGGGCTGATCACGATTAAGGACAATATCGATCCGACCAAAGCCTCTGAACGAGATATCGCCAGCAATCCAAAAGGACTGGTTTTCAAACCGCTGGAAGCCGCACAGCTACCACGCACGCTGGATGGCGTGACCGGCGCGCTGGTTAACGGGAACTTTGCGGTGGCGGCAGGACTCGATCTCTCCAGCGCGATTAAGCAGGAACACCTGGATGAGAACCTGAAAAATATCATTGCGGTACGCAGTGAAGATGCCGATAAGCCGTTTGCCAAAGATATTGTCGAGGCGGTGAAATCGCCGGCTTATCGCGCGGTCATCGACGATCCAAAGAATATTTATAGCGCCTTCCAGAAACCGGAATGGATGACCGCGACACCCTGATCGCAGCGGTGGCCATCCCCAATTTCTGAGGTGAATATGATTGAAATAGAAAAAGTCTGCGTCGATTTTACCGCCGGTCGCGGTACCCCCACGCGCGCGGTGGATGATGTGAGCCTGCATATCGCCGCGGGCGAGATTTTTGGCATTGTCGGTACCAGCGGCGCAGGAAAAAGCACTCTGCTGCGTACCCTGAACGCCTTAACGCGTCCCAGTCAGGGGCGCGTCAACGTCAACGGCGTGGAAATTTCGGCGCTGGACGGAAAAGCGTTACGCCAGGCGCGGCAGCGTATTGGTATGATTTTCCAGCATTTTAACTTAATGCATACCCGGACAGTGGCGCAAAACGTGGCGTTTAGCCTGAAAGCGGCTGGCTGGGAACGCAGCAAAATCGCGCCACGGGTGGCGGAAATTTTAACGCTGGTGGGCCTTGCCGATAAAGCGAACCGTTTCCCGGTACAGCTCAGCGGCGGGCAAAAACAGCGGGTGGGGATAGCCCGCGCCATCGCTAACCATCCGGATGTGTTGTTGTGTGACGAACCGACTTCCGCTCTGGATCTGGAAACTTCCGCCACGATTCTGGCCCTGCTCAGACAGATCAACGCACAGCTTGGGATTACTATTGTGCTGATCACCCATGAAATGAACGTGATCAAATCTATTTGCGATCGCGTGGCGGTGATGTCGGGCGGTAAGGTTGTGGAATCGGGCGAGGTGTTTGATGTGTTTGCCCACCCGCAACACGCTTTCACACAGCAACTGGTGTCTCATACCCTTAATTTGACCCTGCCGGAACGCTTACGGGAACACCTGCCCGGGCAGTTGCTGAAAATTTTGTTTATCGGCGATTCGGCGGAGCAGCCGGTACTGTCGGAGGTGGCGATCAAGTTTGGCGTCGCGGTCAATATCCTGCATGGCAAGATTGAGTATATCGGCGAACGCGCGTTGGGCATTCTGGTGGTGCAATTAACCGCGCCGCATAATCCAACGGCGGTGGCCGCCGCCGTGGAGCATATCCGTCAACGTACCGCACAGGTGGAGGTGATCCGTGGATGATTTATTGCCGGATTTAACGCTGGCGTTCAATGAAACTTTCCAGATGTTGAGTATTTCAACGGTGCTGGCGATTCTTGGCGGTCTACCGCTCGGTTTTCTGATTTTTGTCACCGATCGTCATCTGTTCTGGCAGAACCGTTTTATTTATCTCGTCGCCTCGGTTCTGGTGAATATTATCCGCTCGGTGCCATTTGTTATTTTACTGGTGCTGTTACTGCCGCTAACGCAGCTTTTGCTGGGCAATACCATTGGCCCGATTGCAGCCTCCGTCCCGCTGTCGGTGGCCGCAATCGCGTTTTATGCACGCCTGGTAGATAGCGCGCTCCGTGAAGTCGATAAAGGGATTATTGAGGCGGCGCTGGCATTCGGCGCTAGTCCGATGCGTATTATCTGTACCGTACTGTTGCCGGAAGCCAGCGCAGGGCTGCTGCGCGGCCTGACGATTACGTTGGTAAGCTTAATCGGCTACTCGGCGATGGCCGGGATTGTCGGCGGCGGCGGGGTAGGCGACCTGGCGATTCGCTATGGCTACTACCGTTACGAAACCGAAGTGATGGTTGTTACCGTGGTGGCGCTGATTGTGCTGGTTCAGGTCGTTCAGATGCTGGGTGACTGGCTGGCAAAACGTGCCGACAAGCGCGACAGACACTAAGCCGGCTCAATGTAGCGTCAGCCGGCAATAAAAATAAGCTATTGCGCTTTTAGCCAGTTGGCAACCTCTTGCCATGGGCCGCGAAAAACGATATTCGCGGCTTTTTTCTCCAGTTGATAGCGATACATCGGGTCGTAATATTCGTTAAGTAGCGGAACCAGCCATGCCATATGGCCGTCGGTGCTGCCGCTGGATAATTGCTCTGCCAGCGCCCTATCCAGCGTGTCCGTCAGTTCGGCAAAGCGTTGCAACCCCAGACGGCGGCGAATAGCGAACAGTCCATGATGAAGATATTCACTATACGCCTGCCAACCGGCTTCATCGCCGTAGGCGTGGGTGAAGTCGTGATGCATACGGATGAAATACTCTTCACGCAGTCGTTCCAGACGAAGCGCAAACGGATCTTCCACTACCGCAATGGGGGCCTGCGCCATTCTTTCGCGTAAACACTCAGGCAGATGGTTGGCACCGATCGTTCGCCCTTCATCTTCCAGTACCCACCTTTTTAGCGTCTGATGCGCGTTAATTTTCAGCAATTCAACGGCAAGTTTGTTTTCAAAACTGGCCTGGCTGAGCTGGGGGTTCAGCGTGCGGCCAAAAGAGGAGCCGCGATGACGCGCGAGACCTTCCAGATCCACGCCGTTGGGCTGTTGTCGTACCAGTTGCGTTTTGCCGCTGCCCGTACAGCCGCCAATTAAAAGTATCGGTTTTTGCGCCAGTTGCCAGGTCGCCTGAATTGCTGTCTGGCGCAGCGCTTTATAGCCGCCTTCAATAAGCGGGCAGTCAATCCCTGTTTCTTGCAGCCAACGTTGTACGATATGTGACCGCTGACCGCCGCGCGCGCAGCACAGATACCCGTTGGGGAAACGTTGATACGCGGCTTTCCAGGCCTCAAGCCGCTGCTGGCGAATGTCGCCGCAAACCAGCCGATGCCCCAGCGCTAACGCCGCATCCGCGCCCTGACGTTTGTAGCAGGTGCCGACGGCGGCTCGCTCGTCATCCATCATCAATGGCAGGTTGATAGCGCCCGGCATGGCGCCCTGTTCAAACTCAATCGGCGCGCGTACATCAATTAAAGGCGTATCGGCAAGGAGGAGCGCGCGATAGTCCTGTGCTTTTTGTCTGTCTTGCATAACGTAAAACGTAACCTCAAATCATCCCTTGCGTTATTTTACGCGCCAATTCGCAAAGTGGCTTGATTTTTAACAGCGTACCGTGTTGAAAATGGATAAAAAACCGGCTATTTCGGGTTGCCGTTGGGTAAATAATTTCACAATGTCTTCTACCGCTTTGCCTCCGCCAAATTTATGCCAGGCGAGGCTTAACGGTGAGGGCGGACGCATCGTAGGGATGGTACAGCTCACCAGTTCGTTTTTGTCGATCAGCGTTTGACAGAGCGGCTGCGGGACAAAACCGATACCGACGCCTGCCAGATGAGCGGCGATTTTGGTTTCCATATCAGGCACGATAATTTCCTTCTGCCCCGGAAGGCGCCAGGCTACCCGTTTGGTCAGCGTACGCGCGCTGTCTTCGATATTAATTGCCGGGAAACGGCGCAACTGCGCTTCTGTTAGAGGCCCGCTGACGTGAGCTAAAGGATGATCCGCGGACATCACAAAACGCCATTGTACGGAACCTAAAGGGTCGAGCATAAAGGTATTAGCCAACGGCTCGGTGCCAGTTACGCCAATCGCCAGCGAAAAACCTTCATACAGGAGCGAATCCCAGACGCCCATATAAATTTGCCGGGAAAAGTGAAACTGAGTGAAAGGGTAACGCGCATTAAGCCACGATAAGAGACTGGCGACCGCTTGCGGGCTATAGAGCAGGTTATTCACCACAATATTGACCTGACGCTCTACGCCGTCGTTAACCTGGCGTAGCTCGTCAGGCATGCTGTCCAGCCACGCAAGCCAGTCTTTTGCCTGAGAGAGAAGGTGAGAGCCCGCCGCCGTCAACGAGACGCTTCGCGTTGTGCGAAAGAACAGCCCTACGCCGGTATTTTCCTCCAACAGTTTGATGCGGTAGCTAATGGTTGCCGTGGTTTTACACAGGCGCTCCGCCGCTTTGGAGAAACTCCCCGTTTCGGCAACGCTGATAAAGGTACGCAGTGTTTCCGGGTCAAACATCGTCAGACGCCTCCTTACGATCCTGATAAAACCAGAATTGTTTTCCTATGATTTTTAAGTAGTTTTACATAATAGCCATGTTTGATTTGTGGTCTAAATCTACTTTTGGAAAAATATTCCAACTTTTATGTTGATGTTAAATCCCGAAGGTTTTAGATTGCATGGTATTGAAACCGGACAGAGTCCACACCGCGGTTAAACGGAATCGAGCTACAAGGGAAAAATAATGAAACTTGAGGTATTACCGTTAGATCAGAAGACGTTCAGCGCCTATGGCGATGTTATTGAGACGCAGGAACGTGACTTTTTTCATATAAACAACGGGTTAGTTGAGCGATATCACGACCTGGCGAAGGTTGAAGTTCTGGAGCAGGATCGCACGCTGATCAGTATTAACAGGGCGCAACCGGCCGCGATGCCTATTGTGGTACATGAACTGGAACGTCATCCTTTAGGTACGCAGGCGTTTGTGCCGATGAACGGCGAGGCTTTTGTCGTTATTGTCGCGCTCGGCGATGATAAACCCGATCTCTCCACGCTGCGGGCGTTTATTAGCAATGGACGGCAGGGCGTCAATTATCACCGTAATGTATGGCATCACCCGCTGTTTGCGTGGCAGACGGTTACCGATTTTCTGACGGTGGATCGCGGTGGCAGCGATAACTGTGATGTTGAAAGTATCCCGACACATGAACTCTGTTTTGCGTGACGCTATTGGCCTTCTTGCATAAGATGAACATATTGTTCATTGTTTATGCTCATATTTTGGGCCGGAGTTAACGTAAATATGACGGAAGTAAGACGACGCGGCAGGCCAGGACAGGCAGAGCCGACTGCGCAGAAAGGCGCTCAGGCGCTGGAGAGGGGCATAGCGATATTGCAATATCTCGAAAGAAGCGGCGGCAGTTCATCAGTTAGCGATATTTCCGGCAGCCTGGATTTACCGCTTTCTACGACGTTTCGCCTGTTAAAGGTACTGCAAGCGGCTGATTTTGTGTACCAGGATAGCCAGCTTGGCTGGTGGCATATTGGTTTAGGCGTATTTAATGTGGGCTCTGCGTATATTCATAATCGCGATGTCCTCTCGGTGGCCGGACCCTTTATGCACCGACTTATGCTGCTTTCTGGCGAGACGGTCAACGTAGCGATTCGCAACGGTAATGAAGCGGTGTTAATCGGTCAAAAGGAGTGCAAATCGATGGTCAGAATGTGCGCGCCCTTAGGGAGTCGTCTGCCGTTACATGCTTCCGGCGCCGGAAAAGCGCTGCTTTACCCGCTCACCGAAGAAGAGCTGGTGGGGATCGTCGTCAATACCGGTTTGCGGCGGTTTACGCCGACCACTCTGGTGGATTTACCTATCCTGCTTAAAAATCTGGAACAGGCGCGTGAACAGGGCTACACCGTTGACCAGGAAGAACATGTTGTCGGGCTGAATTGTATCGCCTCCGCTATCTATGACGATGCGGGCAGCGTGGTCGCCGCTATCTCAATATCGGGACCGGCTTCCCGGCTGACGGAAGATCGCTTTATCAGCCAGGGTGAACTGGTACGGGATACCGCGAAAGACATCAGTACGGCGCTTGGGCTAAAACCCCCTGTAGCCTGAGCCGCATCCCGCTCGCTGGAGCGGGACTTTTTTAAAATTTTTAAAAGTTGGAAACTTTTTCCAATAAAAAGAGGTAGCAATAAAATGGCAAAAATGAGAGCCGTGGATGCGGCAATGTATGTGCTGGAAAAAGAAGGTATCACCACAGCATTCGGCGTTCCTGGGGCTGCAATCAACCCCTTCTATTCTGCAATGCGTAAGCATGGAGGCATTCGCCATATACTGGCGCGTCATGTGGAAGGCGCTTCACATATGGCTGAGGGCTACACACGTGCGGCGGCAGGTAATATTGGGGTTTGCCTGGGCACTTCCGGCCCGGCGGGAACCGACATGATCACCGCGCTCTATTCCGCTTCTGCCGACTCTATCCCGATTTTATGCATTACCGGCCAGGCGCCACGAGCGCGTCTGCACAAGGAAGATTTCCAGGCAGTCGATATTGAAGCGATTGCAAAACCAGTCAGCAAGATGGCAGTGACGGTTCGTGAGGCGGCGCTGGTGCCGCGCGTATTACAGCAGGCTTTTCATCTGATGCGCTCAGGCCGCCCAGGTCCTGTACTGGTTGATTTACCGTTTGATGTCCAGGTTGCGGAGATCGAATTCGATCCGGATATGTATGAGCCGCTGCCGGTATATAAGCCAGCCGCCAGCCGCGTACAGATTGAAAAGGCGCTGGAGATGCTGATTCAGTCCGAGCGTCCGGTAATTGTCGCGGGCGGCGGGGTTATTAACGCCGACGCCGCGCCACTGCTGCAGCAGTTTGCCGAACTGACCAGCGTACCGGTGATCCCTACTCTGATGGGCTGGGGCTGTATCCCGGACGATCACCCCTTAATGGCGGGGATGGTCGGCCTGCAAACGGCGCATCGCTACGGCAACGCCACTCTGCTGGCATCCGATATGGTTTTTGGCATCGGTAACCGTTTTGCTAACCGTCATACGGGGTCCGTTGAGAAATATACTCAGGGGCGAAAAATCATCCATATCGATATTGAACCGACGCAAATTGGCCGCGTGTTGTGCCCGGATCTGGGCATCGTTTCGGACGCCAAAGCGGCGCTAACGTTGCTGATCGATGTCGCGCAGGAGATGCAAAAAGCGGGGCGTTTGCCATGCCGGAAAACCTGGGTGGACGAATGCCAGCAGCGTAAACGGACTTTGCTGCGTAAAACCCACTTTGACAACGTGCCAGTGAAGCCGCAGCGCGTCTATGAAGAGATGAACAAAGCCTTTGGTCGCGATGTGTGCTATGTCACCACCATTGGATTGTCGCAAATCGCGGCAGCGCAGATGCTGCATGTGTTTAAAGACAGACACTGGATCAACTGCGGCCAGGCGGGGCCTCTTGGCTGGACAATCCCGGCGGCATTAGGGGTTTGTGCTGCCGATCCGCAACGCAATGTGGTGGCGATTTCCGGCGATTTCGACTTCCAGTTCCTGATTGAAGAGTTAGCCGTCGGCGCGCAGTTTAACATTCCGTATATCCATGTGCTGGTTAACAACGCTTATCTTGGTCTGATTCGCCAGTCGCAACGCGCATTTGACATGGACTACTGCGTACAGCTCGCCTTTGAAAATATCAACTCCAGCGAAGTGAATGGCTATGGCGTTGACCATGTAAAAGTGGCGGAAGGGTTAGGCTGTAAAGCCATTCGTGTCTTTAAACCGGAAGATATTGCGCCTGCATTTGAACAAGCCAAAGCGCTAATGGCGCAATATCGCGTTCCGGTGGTGGTGGAAGTCATTCTGGAACGCGTAACCAATATTTCCATGGGCAGCGAACTGGATAACGTAACCGAGTTTGAAGAGGTTGCGGATAGTGCGAAAGATGCGCCAACAGAAACCTGTTTTATGAAATATGAGTAAGGGAGGTAATCGATGTTACGTTTCTCTGCCAATCTTTCTATGCTGTTTACGGAATATGATTTCCTGGAACGCTTTGATAAAGCGGCGTTGTCGGGATTTCGCGGCGTGGAATTCATGTTTCCCTACGATAACGATATCGAAGTGTTAAAACGTAAGCTCAGGGATAATAATCTGGAACATACGTTACATAATTTACCGGCTGGCGACTGGGCGGCTGGCGAACGTGGAATTGCCTGTATTCCTGGGCGCGAAGAAGAGTTTCGCGATGGCGTAGCGGCCGCAATCCGCTATGCACGTGCGTTAGGTAATAAGAAAATAAATTGTCTGGTGGGTAAAACGCCGTCAGGATTCTCCGCAACGGAGATCCACGACACGTTGGTCGAAAACCTGCGCTATGCGGCAAATATGCTGGCGAAAGAAGACATTTTATTACTTATCGAACCTATTAATCACTTTGATATGCCGGGATTCCATCTCACCGGCACTCAACAGGCGTTAGCATTAATTAAGGATATCGGCAGCGATAATATCAAAATTCAGTATGATATTTATCACATGCAACGCATGGAAGGGGAATTAACGCAAACCATGACGGCATGGGCCGATAAAATAGGCCATTTACAGATTGCTGATAACCCGCGTCGCGGCGAGCCGGGGACCGGGGAAATTAATTATGACTTTATTTTTAATGTCATTAAACAGTCTGGTTATGATGGCTGGGTTGGCTGTGAATATAAACCACTGACTACCACGGAAGCGGGATTATCGTGGATTAATCAGTACCGTTAAAACGCAGAATAATTCGGGCAGCGCTTTTTTTCCACTGTGTTGGAAGGGGATTGTGTTGCCTGAATCTGGAAACACCGAAAGCAATAAAAGAGGTTGTATATGAAACTGGGATTTATTGGCCTGGGAATTATGGGCTCGCCAATGGCTATCAATTTGGCACGCGCCGGTCATCAATTACACGTTACGACTATTGGTCCGGTCGCGGACGAACTGCTCTCGCTGGGGGCAGTAAATGTTGAGACTGCACGTCAGGTAACTGAATTTGCAGACATTATCTTCATAATGGTGCCGGATACGCCGCAGGTTGAAGAGGTGTTATTTGGCGAACACGGTTGCGCTAAAACATCGCTTCAGGGAAAAACCATCGTCGATATGAGTTCTATTTCTCCTATCGAAACCAAACGTTTTGCCCAGCGCGTTAATGAAATGGGCGCTGATTACCTGGATGCCCCGGTTTCCGGGGGAGAAATCGGGGCGCGTGAAGGCACTCTGTCGATTATGGTTGGCGGCGAGCAGAAAGTCTTTGACCGCGTTAAACCGCTCTTTGACATCCTGGGAAAAAATATCACCCTGGTGGGCGGCAATGGGGATGGGCAAACCTGTAAGGTGGCTAACCAAATTATTGTTGCGCTGAATATTGAAGCGGTTTCTGAAGCCTTAGTGTTTGCTTCAAAAGCAGGTGCCGATCCGGTACGCGTGCGCCAGGCGTTAATGGGCGGGTTCGCCTCTTCACGCATTCTGGAAGTTCACGGCGAGCGGATGATCAACCGGACGTTCGAGCCTGGTTTCAAAATCGCGCTTCATCAGAAAGACCTTAATCTTGCATTGCAAAGCGCAAAAGCGCTGGCGCTGAATTTACCGAATACGGCGACCTGCCAGGAATTATTCAATACCTGTGCGGCAAATGGCGGGAGCCAGCTTGATCATTCGGCAATGGTACAGGCGCTGGAATTAATGGCCAATCATAAATTGTCCTAATTATGTGTATCGCTGCGGCTGCAGCGATACCTGTTCACAAGGAACACTCTGTAAAGGTGAAGAACATGAGTGAAACTAAAAAATCCGGGATTGATTACTGGAAACAAATTGTTGTCGTAATGAGTCTGGGCTGGGTAGCGATTTGGATCTATCGCACCGTGCTTACGCCAATTTATCCAGAAATTCAGGCATCTTTAGACAATGTAAGTAATGCTGAAATAGGCGCCATTGCAAGTTTTTACTTTTTTGCTTACTGCAGTATGCAAATCCCTTGCGGAATATTGGTCGATAAATTCGGTCAAAAAATCATGCTGATGGCCGGATTTACGCTTTTTATTATTGGTACACTCTGTATCGCGAAAGCCAATGGCCTGACCATGATCTATATAGGGTCGCTAATGGCAGGTGGCGGATGCGCTTCTTTCTTTAGCTCGGCTTATTCACTCTCTTCGGCAAACGTGCCGCAGGCCCGTCGGGCATTAGCCAACGCGATTATCAACAGCGGGTCGGCTATAGGGATGGGGATTGGCTTAATCGGTTCCAGCGTATTAGTAAAAAACATGAGCATGGCCTGGCAAAATGTACTGTATATCGTGGCCGCGATATTAGTAATCATGCTGTGCGTCTTTACGCTGATCATTCGCGGTAAAGCCAAAAGCGACTCTGCGCAAGCGGAAAAGCAAACCCAAACCGTTACGGAAGATGAGAAACGCGCACCTTTATTCTCTGGTTTATTGTGTAGCGTTTACTTCCTCTATTTCTGTACCTGCTACGGTTATTATTTGATAGTGACCTGGCTGCCCTCTTATCTCCAGACTGAAAGAGGATTTGATGGCGGAGCTATCGGGCTGGCATCAGCGCTGGTAGCGGTGGTTGGCGTACCGGGAGCGTTATTTTTTAGCCATCTGTCAGATAAATTCCGTAACAGTAAAGTTAAGGTTATTCTCGGTCTGGAAATTGTGGCGGCTGCAATGTTGGCGTTTACGGTTTTGTCCCCGAATACCACGATGCTGATGGTCAGTCTGACGCTATACGGCTTGCTGGGGAAAATGGCAGTAGACCCGATCCTGATCTCCTTTGTATCTGAACAGGCTTCGGCAAAAAGTCTGGGAAGAGCTTTCAGCCTTTTTAACTTCTTTGGCATGAGTTCAGCGGTTGTCGCTCCAACGTTGACCGGATTTATTTCGGATGTAACGGGGTCGAAGGAGATCAGTTTTGTGATTTCAGCATGTTTAGTGGTTACCGGAACGCTGATCTTTGCTGTCGTCACTTTATATAAAAAGAAAGCAACGCAACGTATTGCTTCAGCTTAAAAATAATTATATCTACTGTTTCTTTATTTTATATTTATTTGTTCCTCATAGCTAAACCCATAACAACGTTATCCGATGCGTGAAAAGAGGGATTTATGGAACATCAAAGAGAGCTATACCAGCAGCGCGGTTATAGCGAAGACTTATTACCTAAAACAGAAACCCAACGAAACTGGAAGGCATTTAACTATTTCACCTTATGGATGGGATCTGTACATAACGTGCCAAATTACGTTATGGTCGGCGGTTTTTTTATACTGGGGCTATCAACATTTAATATCATGTTGGCCATTATTATCAGCGCATTATTTATTGCGGCGGCGATGGTAATGAATGGCGCGGCAGGCAGCAAATATGGCGTTCCTTTTGCTATGATATTGCGAGGTTCTTACGGCGTCCGCGGCGCGCTATTCCCTGGATTATTGCGAGGGGGAATCGCGGCAATTATGTGGTTCGGCTTGCAGTGTTACGCGGGATCGCTGGCATTTCTTATTTTGATTGGGAAGATCTGGCCAGGATTTCTGACATTAGGCGGAGATTTCAAGCTGCTGGGTCTTTCACTGCCAGGGCTAATTACTTTTCTAATTTTTTGGATTATTAACGTTGGCATCGGTTTTGGCGGTGGTAAAGTATTAAATAAATTTACCGCTATCCTCAATCCATGTATTTACATTGTCTTTGGCGGCATGGCTATTTGGGCAATATCGCTGGTCGGCATTGGCCCGATTCTGGACTATCTGCCTTCAGGCGTGCAAAAAGCAGAGCACAGCGGCTTTCTGTTCCTGGTGGTGATTAACGCCGTAGTCGCCGTCTGGGCAGCGCCAGCGGTGAGCGCGTCCGATTTCACGCAAAACGCGCATTCATTTCGCGCTCAGGCATTGGGACAAACATTGGGGCTTATCGTAGCGTATATATTATTCGCCGTAGCCAGCGTGTGCATTATTGCCGGAGCCAGTATTCATTATGGTATGGATACCTGGAACGTGCTGGATATTGTGCAGCGCTGGGACAGCCTGTTTGCTTCATTCTTTGCGGTGCTGGTGATTCTGATGACGACAATTTCAACCAACGCCACCGGTAATATTATACCTGCGGGGTATCAAATTGCGGCGCTTGCCCCGACAAAGCTTAACTATAAAAATGGCGTAATGATTGCCAGTATTATCAGTCTACTGATTTGCCCATGGAAATTAATGGAGAATCAGGACAGTATTTATCTGTTCCTCGATATTATCGGCGGTATGCTTGGCCCGGTAATCGGCGTAATGTTAGCTCATTATTTTGTGGTAATGCGTGGAAAAATTAATCTTGATGAGCTGTACACCGCCAGCGGTGATTACAAATATTATGATAATGGATTTAACCTGACTGCATTTTCAGTCACCCTGGTCGCAGTCATTCTGTCATTAGGCGGCAAGTTTATACCATTTATGGAGCCTTTATCCCGCGTGTCCTGGTTTGTAGGCGTAATAGTTGCGTTCGTTGCTTATGCGCTATTGAAGAAACGCACGGGTTTTGAAAATACAGGAGAGAAAAAACTCGCAGGTTAAATATTGAGAAAGCATTAAGCGTATTTAATGAAGTGTGCGCTATTTAAAAACTATCTGTATCCATACAAGGAGTTTGTTATGTCTTTTGATTTAATTATTAAGAACGGTACTGTCATCTTAGAAAACGAAGCGAGAGTTATCGATATCGCCGTCCAGGGCGGAAAAATCGCCGCGATTGGCGAGAACCTGGGGGAAGCGAAAAATGTGCTGGATGCGACGGGATTGATCGTTTCGCCGGGCATGGTTGACGCGCATACCCACATTTCTGAACCGGGCCGTACCCACTGGGAAGGCTATGAAACCGGTACGCGCGCGGCGGCGAAAGGCGGTATTACCACGATGATTGAGATGCCGCTCAATCAGCTGCCGGCGACGGTCGATCGTGAGACGATTGAACTCAAGTTTGACGCGGCAAAAGGTAAATTGACCATCGACGCCGCGCAGTTGGGCGGTTTGGTTTCTTATAACCTGGATCGGCTGCATGAGCTGGACGAAGTGGGCGTTGTCGGCTTCAAGTGCTTTGTTGCCACCTGCGGCGATCGTGGCATCGATAATGATTTTCGCGACGTTAATGACTGGCAGTTTTACAAAGGCGCGCAAAAACTGGGGGAAATGGACCAGACGGTACTGGTACATTGCGAAAATGCTCTGATTTGCGATGAGCTGGGTGAAGAAGCTAAACGCGAAGGACGCGTAACGGCGCATGATTATGTCGCCTCACGTCCGGTATTTACTGAAGTGGAAGCCATTCGTCGCGTGCTGTATCTGGCGAAAGCGGCAGGTTGCCGTCTGCACGTTTGCCATATCAGCAGCCCGGAGGGGGTAGAGGAAGTAACGCGCGCGCGTCAGGAAGGTCAGGATGTCACCTGTGAATCGTGCCCGCACTATTTTGTCCTCGATACCGATCAGTTCGAAGAGATTGGCACCCTGGCAAAATGTTCTCCGCCAATTCGCGACCAGGAAAACCAGAAAGGGATGTGGGAAAAACTGTTTAACGGCGAAATCGACTGCCTGGTATCCGACCACTCTCCATGCCCTCCGGAAATGAAAGCAGGCAATATCATGCAAGCATGGGGCGGAATTGCCGGACTGCAAAACTGCATGGACGTCATGTTTGATGAAGCGGTGCAAAAACGCGGTATGTCGTTGCCGATGTTTGGCAAATTAATGGCGACCAACGCCGCCGATATTTTTGGTCTGAAACATAAAGGACGTATTGCCCCCGGCAAAGATGCTGACCTGGTCTTTATTCAGCCTGACAGCAGCTATGTTCTGAAAAATGAAGATCTGGAATATCGCCATAAAGTCAGTCCGTATGTTGGCCGTACTATTGGCGCGCGTATTACCAAAACGATTTTGCGCGGCGATGTTATTTATGACATCGAGCATGGCTTCCCTGTGCCGCCAAAAGGTCAGTTTATCCTTAAACATCAGCAGTAATCCGGTGTGATTTAATGCCCGTCGTCACGACGGGCATTCTCTATTTTAAGGTGTGGATATGTTCCCTGTTATTAACCGCGAAAGTGTGTTGTCCGGCTTTCAGTGGTTTTTCTTTATTTTCTGTAACACGGTTGTGGTTCCCCCTACCTTGCTGTCCGCTTTTCATCTTCCCGCTGATAACCTGTTAATGCTCACACAATACGCTTTTTTGACCACCGCGTTGGCCTGCCTGGTTCAGGCATTTTGCGGCCATCGCCGGGCCATTATGGAGGGGCCGACAGGGCTGTGGTGGGGCGCTATTCTTACGATTACGCTTGGCGAGGCGTCTCGCGGCACGCCGTTGAACGATATCGCCTCCAGCCTGTCGGTCGGGATTGCGATCTCCGCGATGGTGACGATATTTATCGGCATTAGCGGCTTAGGACACCGTCTGGCTCGCCTGTTTACGCCGGCGGTAATGGTTTTTTTCATGCTGCTTTTGGGCGCGCAGCTGACCTCAATATTTTTTAAAGGCATGCTGGGGCTGCCTTTTGGCATTGCCGATACCAGCGCCAGAATCAAATTGGCCCCCTTTGGGTTGGCGGTCGCGGTGATGTGTTTTATCCTCGCAATGATTATTTTCCTGCAACAGCGTATCTCCCGTTACGCGTTACTGGTAGGGACCGTGGTCGGGTGGGGGCTATGGCGGTTATGCTTTCCTTCATCACACTTACCGCCGGGTGAATTAAGCTGGCGATGGTTTCCGCTGGGCAGCCACGGCACGCTGATGCCGGGTATTATTGTGACGGCGGTGATGACGGGGTTAGTCAACATCAGCAACACTTACGGCGCCATCCGCGGTACCGATATCTTTTATCTGCATCAAGGGTCGGGCAGTTCTCGTTATCGCCGAAGCTTTATGATTTCCGGACTGATGACGTTAATGACGGTGCCTTTCGCGGTCGTGCCTTTTTCGCCTTTTGTGTCTTCCATTGGTTTATTAACGCAAACCGGCGACAGTTCTCGCAAATCCTTTATCTGCGGTAGCGCGCTGTGTCTGCTGGTTGCCATTATAACGCCGTTAACCCGCTTATTTTGCGCTATTCCACTGGCGATCAGCAGCGCCGTTATGCTGGTCTCTTATTTACCTTTACTTTATTCCGGTTTGGTTTTTAGCCAGCAAATTACGTTTACCGCGCGGAATATTTATCGCCTGGCATTACCGCTTTTTGTCGGCATTTTTTTGATGGGGCTTCCTCCGGTCTATTTACAGGATCTTCCACTGATGGTTCGTCCTTTGCTTAGCAACGGATTACTGGTGGGAATCTTACTGGCAGTGCTTATGGAAAATCTTATTCCGTGGGAACGCATTAAATAACATGAGAAAACAAGGAGACATGATGAAGATTGTAATTGCGCCAGATTCATTTAAAGAGAGCTTAAGCGCTGATAAATGCTGTCAGGCTATTAAAGCGGGATTTTCAACCGTATTTCCTGATGCGCGCTATGTCTGTTTACCGATCGCCGATGGTGGAGAAGGAACCGTGGACGCGATGGTGGCAGCGACCGGCGGGAAACGGGTTTCTGTGGACGTTAGCGGGCCGATGGGGGAAAAAGTAAACGGATTTTATGGCCTGACCGGCGACGGCAAAACGGCGATTATTGAAATGGCGGCGGCGAGCGGATTGATGCTGGTGGCGCCCGAGGCGCGTAATCCGCTGCTGGCATCCAGTTTCGGCACCGGCGAATTGATTCGTCACGCCCTGGACGCGGGGATTCGCCATATTATTCTGGGTATCGGCGGCAGCGCCACGGTGGATGGCGGAATGGGAGTAGCGCAGGCGCTCGGTGTGCGTTTTCTGGACGCGCAGGGAACGCCGCTTGGCGCCGGAGGGGGCAATTTATCGCGCCTGGCGAGCATTGACCTGCAGGGGTGCGATCCGCGAATTTCAGAGTGTCGTATTGAGGTCGCCTGTGATGTTGATAACCCGTTGGTGGGGCCACGCGGCGCGGCGGCGGTATTCGGTCCGCAGAAAGGGGCGACGCCTGAAATGGTTGAGACGCTGGAAAATGGATTACGTAATTATGCCCGTGTTTTACATGCCCTGACCGGACGCGACATGTCTCAAATACCGGGCGGTGGAGCGGCCGGAGGAATGGGGATTGCCGCTATCGTCTTCCTGGAAGCGGAAATGAAGCCCGGTATTGAGATTGTTATGCAGGCGGTGAAGCTGGAGGAGGCGGTAAAAGAGGCTTCGCTGGTGATTACCGGAGAAGGGCGAATCGACTCGCAAACGGCGGGAGGAAAAGCGCCGATAGGCGTCGCGTCAGTGGCGAAACGGCATCACGTCCCGGTTATCGGCATTGCCGGCGTACTGGGCGACGGCGTGGAAGTGGTCCATCGCCACGGTATTGATGCCGTATTCAGTATTTTGCCGCGGCTGGCGCCTTTGCCGGAAGTTCTGGCGAACGGTGAACAAAATCTCTACCACAGCGCCTGTAATATTGCCCGCGTCATCAAACTTGGCCAGAATATCGGGACTCGTTAAGCATAAAAAAAGCCACGGTTCTCACCGTGGCAAAATCCAACATAGCTAAATTAAAAATAATCAGGAGGGCTGTCCGCCGTTAAATCATAACGTCGCGGTTACAGTCTTTGGAGTAGATGTAGCTGAATGCTTCGCCACGACCTACACCGTATCCGGCCTGCAGGGAATAAGCGCCCATGAAGATGTAGTCGCCTTTTTTCACCGGCACCCAGTTGTTGTCGAGGTTATAAACCCCCTGGCCGGAAAGGATATAAGCGCCATGTTCCTGGACGTGGGTTTCAATATAGCCGTGGCTGGCGCCCGGTTCGAAAGACAGAATATGCATATTCATATCGAAGCCCAGCTCTTTAGGCAGGAAATCCAGCAGAATAACATCTTCCATGCCTTCATAATGAATACGCTCCAGCTGGCTGGCATTGCCGGAAACCAACCACGGGGCATGCCCCTCGACAGGAGTATAGCGGCGTTTATATAAAAATAGCTGGCTGTCTTCCGTTTGAGCGTTGCTAAAGGTCATCATCTCGCCCGGTGGACAATAGAGGTATCCGCCCTGAGTTAAAGAGAATGTTTTTCCTTCTGCTTTAGCTTCAATATTTCCCGTAATGACATAGAGAAAAGTTTCAATCCCCTCGCCGCCAAAGCCCTGCTGGTTGCCGCCATTCTGATGTAAGGTAACCAGATAATCGACGAAAGAAGCACCCAGCTTCGGCGTCGAAAGGATGGTGACGTCACAGTTTTCAAAGCCGGGAATAATATTTTTCACCAGACCGTCCGGCGTTAAGAGCGCATAGTTACCGTGTTTTACAATGGCGCGGTTCGCCAGTAAATCATCGCGGTAACCCGTGACGTTATTCAGATATCCCATTGATGGCTCCTTATTTTTGCCAGGCAAGTTGATGCAGCATTAATGCCAGAGTTTTGACCCCTTCAGCAAGATCATTAATGTTGGTACGTTCCGCCGGGTTATGGCTGATACCATTAATGCTGGGGACGAAAATCATACAGGTAGGGACGCGCGGCGCGAAAATTTGCGCGTCATGACCTGCGCCGCTATGCATTATGCGATAGTTCAGTTGTTCGGTTTCACACAGCCTGGTGAGGGCCGCGACCAGTTCGGCGTTCATCGGCACCGGCGCTTCGTCCATCCACAAATCGATATCGATGCTGATATCCATTTCATCGCAGATGGCGCGCATATCGTTTTCCAACTGTTCGGTAAATTCGCGAAGTACCGCGGCGTCCGTATGCCGGCAATCGATTGTAAATGTGGTTTTCCCAGGGACAACATTGACCGTATTCGGCTGCGGCTCAACTTTGCCGAACGTTAATACCAGGGGATCGCCATGCTGTTTGGCTTTTTCAATGGACTGACTGCAAATACGACTGAAGGCATGCACCGTATCGCGACGATAGCCCATTGGCGTTGTGCCTGCATGGTTGGACTCGCCGTTGAGCGTCACCGTGTAGCGACGTTGCCCGACGATGGCGTTGACGACGCCAATCGACTGTCCGTTGCTCTCCAGAACACAGCCTTGCTCAATATGCAATTCAACAAAGGCGCGGATATCGGTTCGCGCGGCGAGCGGCGCGGCGGGAAGGGTAAATCCGCACGCCTGCATAGCGTCGACAAAGCCTGTGCCTTTGGCGTCCTGGATATGGCGTACCTCTTCAGGATTCGCCAGGCCAAAAATGTTCTTGCTGCCCCAAAAAACGTAAGGGAAACGGCTGCCTTCTTCCTCAGCCATTGATACTACCTCGACGGTGCGCAGCGGCGCGCCGTAGGTCGCTTTTAGCCAGTCGAGCGCCAGCCAGGCGGCAAGCGCGCCGAATTGCCCGTCCAGATTGCCGCCGTTGACGACCGTATCAATATGCGAACCGCTTAAAATCACCTGCTCCGGAAATTGTGTGCCGCAAAGGCGGCCATATAAATTTCCGACGTCATCAAAGCGTGTTTCCAGACCGCTTTCTGCCATTCGCTTTTTAAACTGCTGCTGTGTTTCCAGCCACTCAGGCGAATAAAGTAAACGCGTCATTCCACCCGTAGGATCGGCTCCAATGGAGGAGAGCCAGGGCAATGTTTCTTCTATCGCGTGGCGAAAATGCTTTATCATAGAAAATTCCTGTTTCAATAATTATTGGGCAAAGGGATTTTTTGTTTCGTATGACTTGAGATAGAGGGCATCGGAAATCAGATATTGATAAATATCATCAACAATATCGATACCATTCATATCGGCATTTTTCTGTTTAATATCCTGATCCTGTCCAGGATAATAAACCTGTTTAAAACCGGGGGCGGGCTTCACGGAATTGAGTTCCTGCATGGTCTGACTAATATGTTTGCGGAATAATTCACAGGAAGAAAAGAACGCCGGATTAATGACCAGATGAAGTTGTCCTAAATTGCGTCCGGCGTGTAAATCTTCATACATCGAACTGACCTGGCGGCCAAACGGCAGCCCCAGCAGAATACCGGACAGAATATCGATCATCATCATCAGGCCGTAACCTTTCGGGCCTGCGGCGGGTAATAACGCATTGACGGCAAAAGGATCATGTGTCGGCGCGCCATTTTTATCGACGGCCCAACTCTCCGGAATGGACTCATTGCGGGACCGTGCATCGAGGACTTTTCCCCATGCCTGCACGGTGGTGGCCATATCAAAGGTAATGATGTCATCGCCTTCGCCCGGCGCGGCAAAGGCCAGCGGATTAGTGCCATAGTAAATATCCGCCCCGCCAAACGGCACGACCATAGGATCGGACTGACAGATAGACAGACCGATCAGGCCTTCGCGAGCAGCCTGGCGGACGAAATAAGAGATGGCGCCGCTATGGCCCATTCTGCTAATGCCGACAACCGCGACGCCATTTTTTTTGGCTATTTCAATAGCATGCTCCATTCCCATTTTGGCTGCGACCTGTCCGGCAGCATTATCGGCATGCAGTATCGCCGTACAGGGACCGGTATTCTCAATGCGGAACGTCGGCTCCCGGTTGGTGCCGCCTTTTGAAATTCGTTCGGCATAATATTCAACGCGTACGGCGCCATGTGAGTGAATACCTCTGGCATCTGCATAAACCAGTACGTCGGCGACGATGGCGGCGTGCTCACGTTTTAGTCCGGCTTTATAAAGCTTATTTTCGATAAGCTGATGGAGTGTTTCCCGACTGATTTTCATCTGTCTTCCTTTTTAACGACGGTGTGAAGCATGACTGCGATTAACATACCGGGAAAATAAAATGATTATGTGATCCAGACAGGCAAAAAAATATAATTAGAATTTATTTGATAATCAGGCGGGTTTTATCTTTTTGCTTAAATAAAAAGCTTTTTTAGAAAATCATAACTAATCCTTTAGCCGTTGTTTGAATTCTTTTGTTAATAAATTTGATGTGACGTTAATCACTCTATTTACCCTCCCGGATATATACCGTGAAGCGCACATTAACACTGCTCGTGCAATTGCAATGGGTGCAATTATTAAGGAGTTGTTATGATCCACGCCTTTATTAAAAAAGGGTGTTTTCAAGACTCTGTCAGCTTAATGATTATTTCTCGAAAGCTGAGTGAGTCCGAAAATGTTGATGATGTATCGGTAATGATGGGAACGCCTGCGAATAAGTCGCTGCTGGAAACTACCGGTTTCTGGCATGACGATTTTCATGGCGCTACGCCCAATGACATTTGCGTGGCGATTCGTACCGAAGCGGTAGATGACGGCATTACGCAGGTGATTGTGCAACAGCTCGAAGAAGCATTGCAGCAGTTGGCGCAGGGAAGCAGCGGCAGCCAGTCGTTAATCCAGGTCAGACGCTGGGAAAGCGCCTGTCAGAAACTGCCAGAGGCGAATCTGGCGCTGGTATCGGTGGCCGGCGAATATGCGGCGGAACTGGCGGAGCAGGCGCTGGATCGTTCGTTGAACGTGATGATCTTCTCCGATAATGTCACGCTGGACGATGAAATCAGACTAAAACGCCGGGCGCGTGATAAAGGACTGCTGGTCATGGGGCCGGATTGCGGCACCGCTATGATCGCCAATACGCCGCTGGCTTTCGCTAACGTCATGCCAGAGGGCAACATCGGGGTGATTGGCGCTTCCGGCACCGGTATTCAGGAGCTCTGTTCACAGATTGCGCTGGCGGGGGAAGGGATTACCCATGCTATCGGGCTTGGCGGACGCGATTTGAGCGCCGAGGTCGGTGGGATCAGCGCGCTAACGGCACTGGACATACTCAGCGCGGATGAAAAGAGCCAGGTGCTGGCCTTTGTCTCCAAACCGCCTGCCGATGCGGTTCGTCAGCATATTATCGCGGCGATGAAAGCCACCGGGAAACCCGTTGTAGCGCTGTTCTTAGGGTTTTCCTCCCCCGTTGCGCGTGAGGAAAACGTCTGGTTTGCCTCGACGCTGGATGAAGCCGCCCGACTGGCATGTTTATTGTCTCGCGTGACGTCGCAGCGTAAAGAAATGGTTTCAACAGGCGGCGTGATTCGTGGTCTCTATACCGGCGGAACGCTGGCGGCGGAAGCGGCGGGGCTGCTGGCTGGCTATCTGGGCGTCGCGGCGGATACGGAACATCACCATGGCATGATGCTTGACGCTGACGGCCACCAGATTATCGATCTGGGCGATGACTTTTATACCGTTGGGCGACCACATCCGATGATTGACCCGGCGTTACGTAATCAGCTTATCGCCGGGCTTGGCGCACAGCCGCAGGTACGCGTGTTATTAGTGGACGTCGTTATTGGTTTTGGCGCGACTGCCGATCCCGCCGCATCGCTGATTCAGGCCTGGCAGAAGGCATGTGCCGCACGCGCCAGCGACCAGCCGCTGTTCGCCATCGCAACCGTCACCGGAACGGAACGCGATCCTCAGTGCCGCTCGCAACAAATCGCCGCGCTCGAAGATGCCGGTATCACGGTAGTGGATTCTCTTCCCGAAGCCACTCTGTTGGCCGCGGAACTGATTCGACCAACCCTCTCTTCAACTCATCCATCAGCTCCCCGGTTACTGGAAGCGGTAGCGGTGATTAATGCCGGGTTACGTAGCTTCGCGCTGGATTTACAGGCTGCCGGTATGCCCGTGGTGCACTACCAGTGGGCGCCTGTCGCTGGCGGTAATAAAAAACTGGCTCGTCTGTTAGAACGTTTGCAATAAGGGGTTCCCATGTTTACATCAGTGGCGCAAGCCAACGCTGCAGTCATCGAACAAATTCGTCGCGCACGTCCGCACTGGCTGGATGTGAAGCCAGCTTCTTCATTAATTAGCGTGCTCAATCAGGGGAAAACGCTTCTTCATGCCGGGCCGCCGATGCGCTGGCAAGAGATGACCGGCCCGATGAAAGGCGCCTGTATCGGCGCATGCCTGTTTGAAGGATGGGCCAAAGATGAAATGAGCGCGCTCGCGCTGTTAGAGCAGGGAAAGGTCAACTTTATTCCCTGCCATCACGTTAACGCCGTGGGGCCGATGGGCGGTATTACCTCAGCCAGTATGCCGATGCTGGTCGTGGAAAATATCACCGACGGCAATCGTGCGTACTGCAATCTCAACGAAGGGATCGGCAAAGTGATGCGTTTCGGCGCCTATGGCGAGGATGTTCAGCAACGTTTGCGCTGGATGCGTGATGTGCTGATGCCGGTATTAAGCGCGGCGCTGGGACGTCTGGAGCGGGGCCTCGACCTGACCGCAATGATGGCGCAGGGCATTACGATGGGAGATGAATTCCACCAGCGCAATATCGCCTCTTCCGCATTGCTGATGCGCACGTTGGCGCCGCATATCGCCCGTCTGGAACACGATAAGCAGCAGATAGCGGAAGTGATGGATTTTCTGAGCGTCACCGATCAATTCTTCCTTAATCTGGCGATGGCCTACTGTAAAGCCGCCATGGACGCGGGCGCGCAGATTCGCGCCGGCAGTATTGTGACGGCGATGACCCGCAATGGCGATATGTTTGGCATTCGGGTTAGCGGTCTGGGCGACCGTTGGTTCACCGCGCCTGTTAATACGCCACAGGGGCTATTTTTTACCGGTTTTTCGCAGGATCAGGCCAACCCGGACATGGGCGACAGCGCCATTACTGAAACATTTGGTATTGGCGGCGCTGCGATGATTGCCGCGCCTGGCGTAACGCGTTTTGTCGGTGCCGGGGGAATGGAAGCGGCGAAATCTGTTTCTGAAGAGATGGCTGAAATTTATCTCGAACGCAACATGCAGCTACAAATCCCCGGCTGGGATTTTCAGGGGGCCTGTCTGGGACTGGATATCCGCCGCGTGGTCGAGACCGGAATTACGCCGCTGATTAACACGGGTATCGCGCATAAAGAGGCGGGGATTGGCCAGATTGGCGCGGGAACCGTCCGTGCGCCGCTGGCCTGTTTCGAGCAGGCGCTGGAAGCGCTGGCGGAAAGCATGGGCGTAAGTTAAGAGAGCGTCTCATGAAACGTATCCATCCTCTTATGGCAAGCCGACAATCGGCGGATTATCGGCAACCCTGGCAGATGTCAGGGGTATGGCGTCGCTCTATTAATTTTGTGGCGAAAAGCGGTGAGTTATTAACGCTTCACCGTCGGGGGAGCGGCTTCAGTCCGGGAGGGTGGATACTGCGCGGCGGCGATTTTGACGCATTGCGCGATGTGCTCACCGATGGCGAAAAACCGCAGTCAACCGCTGCCGGTATTCAGATTGGCGAGTTTCTTTTATGCGAGCCGGAGAGGCGCTGTTCGCTGCGGGTTCCACGCTATCTTGCGTCGCCGCGTCTTAACGCGACGTACATGCAGCGTAGTGAGGAGACGGGACTGTTTGGGCCGTTAACCGTCGCCGCAGCTCAGCCTCTATGTCCGGAACTTCGCCAGTTTTGTCACTGCTTTCAGTCGGCGCTTGCAGGTGCTGCGACTGACTGGCGGCTATGGCTGGGTAAAGGGCCGGGCTTAACGCCCAGTCATGACGACACGCTGACGGGAATGTTGCTGGCGGCCTGGTATTTTGGCGCCATAGATGAACGCGCCGGGCGTAATTTTTTTGCCCAATCCGGCAGCCTTGATCGGGCGACGACGCTCGTGAGCGTCAGCTATTTACGCTATGCGGCTATAGGTTATTTCGCGTCGCCTTTACTCCACTTTATTCATGCGCTGCGACGAGATGTTCGCACAGAAACGGCGATTGACGGACTGCTGGCGCTGGGGCACACCTCTGGCGCGGATACGCTGCTGGGGTTCTGGCTTGGACAACAAATAGTAAAAGGATAGGGAATGAAAACGTTGGTAGTTGCTCTTGGCGGCAACGCATTATTGCAGCGCGGAGAAGCGCTAACGGCAGAGAATCAATATCGCAATATTGCCGACGCGGTGCCTGCGCTGGCGCGACTTGCCCGCTCGTATCGGCTGGCGATAGTACATGGCAACGGCCCCCAGGTCGGCCTGTTGGCTTTACAGAACCTTGCCTGGAAAGCCGTTGAGCCTTATCCGCTGGATGTGCTGGTAGCAGAGAGTCAGGGAATGATCGGCTATATGCTGGCGCAGCGTCTGGCGCTTGAACCCGATATGCCGCCGGTGACTGCAGTATTAACGCGGATAAAGGTATCGGCGGACGATCCTGCTTTTCTTGAACCGGAAAAGTTTATTGGTCCCGTTTATTCGCCAGAAGAGCAAATGGCGCTGGAAGCGACTTATGGCTGGCATATGAAACGTGATGGAAAATATCTGCGCCGTGTCGTCGCTTCCCCGGCGCCGCGTCAGATTATCGAAAGCGCCGCTATTGAGTTATTGCTAAAAGAGGGCCATGTGGTGATTTGCAGCGGCGGTGGCGGGGTACCTGTTGCCGGCGAGGGCGAAGGGGTCGAGGCGGTGATAGATAAAGACCTGGCGGCGGCATTGCTGGCGGAGCAGATAGCGGCCGATGGTCTGATCATTTTGACGGATGCGGATGCGGTGTATGAACATTGGGGAACGCCACAACAGCGCGCTATTCGTCAGGCTTCGCCCGATGAGCTGGCGCCGTTTGCCAAAGCCGATGGCGCGATGGGACCGAAGGTGACCGCGGTAAGCGGATATGTGAAGCGGTGCGGAAAGCCGGCATGGATTGGCGCATTGTCGCGTATTGACGATACCCTGGCGGGCAGAGCGGGAACCTGCATCTGTCTGTGATCGCGACGGGCGGCGACAGAGAATGCGCCGCCCACGCTGTTTATTTAAGCTTACTTTGCGCCCAGATAATGCCGCTGGCGTATTCGCCCGGCAGGAGCGGAGAGAGCGCTTCCAGGGTGGCGCTAAGACGTGACGTATCGCTGTCGGTCAGATTCAGATGGCCGACTTTTCGCCCCGGACGTACCGCTTTATCATACCAGTGCAGATGTACCAGCGGCAGCTTCAGCCAGTCGTAATTCAGCTCGCTGCCGATCAGGTTGATCATCACCGACGGGGCGTTAATCACCGGCGCGGGCAACGGCAGGCCGGTAATCGCGCGCAAATGCAATTCAAACTGACTGATGCTGGCGCCATTTTGCGTCCAGTGTCCGCTGTTATGTACGCGCGGCGCCAGTTCATTGATTAACAGGCCTTCCGGCGTGATAAAACATTCCATCGCCATTACGCCGACATAGTTCAGCGCCTGCATAATTGCTGACAGCATCGATTCCGCCTGCTCCTGCTGTTCGGCGTTCGCCTGTGGGAACGCGACGCTGGTCCGCAAGATGCCGTCCTGATGCAAATTGTGCGTTAGCGGGTAAAACACGGTACTGCCGTCATGAGCGCGAGCGCCGACTAACGACACTTCGCCGGAAAAATGGATACCGCGCTCAACAATACATTCGCCATAGCAGTCATCCGGCAGTTGCCCGGTTTCGTCCGCGCGTAGACGCCACTGCCCGCGACCGTCGTAGCCGCCAACGCGACGCTTAATAATCGCCAGTTCTCCCAGACGGTCAAAGATGCCGGACCACTCGTCGGCGCTGGTCAGCAGCTGCCACGGCGCGGTCGCGAGTCCCAGTTTATCGAAAAGCTGTTTTTGTGTCAGACGGTCGGCGATGATCGGAAATACATCACGATTGACGAAGGCCGGGTGGCGCGCCAGCTCGCGGGTAAGCGCGGTTTCCGGCCAGCGCTCAATCTCTGCGGTAATGACGCTCTGCTGTACCGGAACGGCGGTAGGCTCTGCATCCAGACCAACCGGCCAGACGGCGATACCCAGCGGTTCGCCCGCCTGGCGCAGCATTCGGCCCAGTTGTCCGTTGCCGAGAACGCAAACTTGCTTCATAGCGTCCCCCGCGGATCGGGATTTTCCAGAACTTCATCGGTTTGCGCTTTGCGCCAGTCGGCGATGCGCTGATGCAGTTCCGCGTCGTGTTGCGCCAGAATCTGCGCGGCGAGCAGGGCGGCATTAGCCGCACCGGCTTTACCGATCGCCAGTGTACCCACCGGAATGCCGCGCGGCATCTGCACAATGGAGTAAAGGCTATCCACGCCGCTTAGCGCAGCGCTTTGTACCGGCACGCCGAGTACCGGGACCAGCGTTTTTGCCGCAATCATTCCCGGCAGGTGCGCCGCGCCGCCCGCGCCGGCAATAATCACTTGATATCCGTTCTCTTCCGCCGTTTCGGCGAAGCTGAACAGTTTATCGGGGGTGCGATGGGCGGAAACCACTTCTACATGGTGCGGGACATCCAGAATTTCAAAAATTTCGGCGGCGAATTGCATGGTAGCCCAGTCGCTTTTGGACCCCATCACGATGGCGACACGCGCCGGATTATTGCGGGAAGACATGCGTCTTAAAACTCCTGTGGTGCGGGACACGCTGCTTTTGAGGTGTCAGAGAATAGCATGATAATCGGGCAAGGAAAACGGTTGCGTGTGCGCCGTAACGGACGATTCGACGAACATTTACAGGGGGAAGGCGATTAACTCAACGTTGTCCGGCGTGACTTTTACCATTGAACCTTCATGATGCCATGCGCCTAACACCACGCGGAATGCGGGCTGGTCGTTGACGGAAAGTTCATGCACCGCCGGGCGATGGGTGTGACCGTGAATCAGCCACTGTACGCGGTGTTTTTCCATTTCGGCGACGACGGTCTGCGCATTGACGTCCATAATATCCAGCGATTTGCTGCTGTTGGCGGCTTTACTGCCAGCGCGCATTCTGGCGGCGATACGGCGGCGGATAAACAGCGGCAGGGTAAGGAACAGCCGTTGCACCCACGGATTATGGACTTTGGCGCGAAACGCCTGATATCCGGCATCATCGGTACAGAGCGTATCGCCGTGCATAATCAACACATTGCGGCCATACAGGTCGAGCACTTTTTCCTGCGGCAGTAGCGTCATGCCGCTTTCGCGGGCAAAGCGTTTGCCAATCAGGAAATCACGGTTACCGTGAATAAAGAAGCAGGGGACGCCGGAATCAACCAGCGATTTAATGGCAACGGCCATTTCACGATGTAGCGGGTTGGGGTCGTCGTCGCCAATCCAGGCCTCGAAGAGATCGCCAAGAATATACAGCGCGTCGGCCTGACGGGCTTCTACGGCTAAAAAACGCAGAAAACCGGCGACGATCGCCGGTTCTTCCGTTTGCAGATGCAAGTCTGCAATAAACAGTGTCGCCACGATTACTCGCTGACGGTCACGTTTTCAATGATGACGTCTTCTTTTGGTACGTCCTGGTGCATACCGCTACGGCCAGTGGCGACGCCTTTGATTTTATCTACCACGTCCATACCTTCTACGACTTCCGCAAAGACGCAGTAGCCCCAGCCCTGCAGACTTTCGCCGGAGAAGTTTAGGAAGTCGTTGTCTGCCACGTTGATGAAGAATTGCGCGGTAGCCGAATGTGGCGCCTGAGTACGCGCCATCGCCAGCGTACCACGGGTATTTTTCAGACCATTGTTGGCTTCGTTTTTGATCGCCTCTTTGGTGGCTTTCTGTTTCATGCCCGGCTCAAAGCCGCCGCCCTGAATCATAAAACCGTTAATCACACGGTGGAAAATGGTGTTGTTGTAAAAACCTTCGCGGCAGTAGTCCAGGAAGTTTTTAACTGTTTCAGGCGCTTTATCATCAAAGGTTTTGATTACGATATCGCCGTGATTAGTGTGGAAAGTAACCATTTTTGCATCCTGTTCCAAGAGAGTGGTGCTTTAGCCCGCAATGGGGCACATATAGGGGCTTGTTATAGCATAACCGTAAGCTGCGATCACCTTGCAAAGTGTGCTGCTTCGATTACGAATAATATGTATCATACGGAGATTATTACCCACACACGTCTATACGGAATCTTCGATGTTAAAAATTTTTAATACACTGACGCGCCAAAAAGAGGAATTCAAACCCATTCATGCCGGGGAAGTCGGCATGTACGTGTGTGGTATCACCGTTTACGATCTCTGCCACATTGGTCACGGACGCACGTTTGTCGCTTTTGACGTTGTCGCGCGCTATTTGCGTTTTCTCGGTTATAAGCTGAAGTATGTGCGTAACATTACCGATATCGACGATAAAATTATTAAACGCGCCAATGAAAACGGCGAAAGTTTTGTCGCGCTGGTCGACAGAATGATTGCGGAAATGCATCAGGACTTCGACGCGCTGAATATTCTGCGTCCGGACAGCGAGCCGCGTGCGACGCACCATATTCAGGAAATTATCGAGCTCACCCGCACCTTAATCGAGAAAGGGCACGCCTATGTGGCGGATAACGGCGATGTGATGTTCGATGTACCGACCGATCCGACTTATGGGCAGCTTTCCCGTCAGGATCTTGAGCAGCTTCAGGCGGGCGCGCGCGTGGATGTCGTTGACGTGAAGCGTAACCCGATGGACTTCGTGCTGTGGAAAATGTCGAAAGAGGGCGAGCCGAGCTGGCCGTCGCCGTGGGGAGAAGGGCGTCCGGGCTGGCACATTGAATGTTCGGCGATGAACTGCAAGCAGTTGGGCAACCATTTTGATATTCACGGCGGCGGTTCCGATCTGATGTTCCCGCACCATGAAAACGAGATTGCCCAGTCTACCTGCGCGCATGACGGCGAATACGTCAACTACTGGATGCACTCCGGTATGGTGATGGTGGATCGCGAGAAGATGTCCAAATCGCTGGGCAACTTCTTTACCGTGCGCGACGTGCTGAAATACTACGATGCGGAAACCGTGCGCTACTTCCTGATGTCCGGGCATTACCGTAGCCAACTGAACTACAGCGAAGAGAACCTCAAGCAGGCGCGCGCCTCGCTGGAGCGGTTATACACTGCATTGCGTGGAACGGATAAATCAGCGGCCCCGGCGGGCGGCGAGGCGTTTGAAGCGCGTTTCGTGGAGGCGATGAATGACGATTTCAACACGCCGGAAGCCTACTCCGTCCTGTTTGATATGGCGCGTGAAGTCAACCGTCTGAAGGGCGAGGATATGACCGCCGCGAATGCGATGGCGTCTCATCTGCGGAAGATTTCTGGCGTGCTGGGACTGCTGGAGCAGGAGCCGGATGTTTTCCTGCAAAGCGGCGCGCAGGCGGATGACGGTGAAGTTGCGGAAATTGAAGCCTTGATTCAACAGCGTCTGGATGCCCGTAAAGCGAAAGACTGGGCGGCGGCGGACGCGGCGCGCGATCGTCTCGCTGAAATGGGTATTATTCTGGAAGATGGCCCGCAGGGCACCACCTGGCGGCGTAAGTAAGCGCTTTTACAGGCCGCTCTATTTGCATAGAACGGCCTGTTTTTTATTTTTTCGCACCGGGCGAAAGATAAACACACACCGACTCCCCCAGATTCTGATGTTCACACCCGGGTATTGCCCGGCTGTAATGGGCAATAAAGCGGATGACGCTGTCGCCGCTGTTTAGCCCCACATTTCCTTTTCGCAGCAATTCTGCTGGCTGATCGTCGGTGAAAACGTTAGGGGTGAACAGTTTTGCGCCTAATCGTTCAAAAGTGCCAGCACTAACGATAGAGGGTTGATAACCCTGAAGCTGCAACCAGCGGCGGGCATCATTACGTGACCAAACCTGCGCATCGTTTGCTCGCGCAAATACTTCGAGAAGCCAGCCATTCGAATTCTGATAAGGGCCGGAAAAAGGCCACGCAATCAGGTTATAGCGGGGACTGTGGAAGAGATTGAGTTTGATAGCGCTATGTAAGAGCGTTTGTAATGCCGTCGCGATATCTGAACGCGGGCGCAAAACGGCAATGCTCTGATTCACCAGGTCATCAGCCAGAAACTCATACAGACCTTGTATATAGAGCGCTGATTCAGCGGTTCCGCAAGTATTCAGATTATGGTAAACCCGCCAGTCTCCGTTTGGCTGGCGCATGGCATAGCCAGCATGTGACCAGGTTAAATGTCGGCTCGACATATCTTGCCCCTGGCGAACCAGAATGACGACCGGATCGGGTTGACTGTTAAGCTGTTGTTTGAGCTGTAGCGCCTGATCCATTGTCGCTGCGATGCTCTCCGGCGTGTTTGCTTTTTGGTGACAGTTAGCACTGTCTGCATAAGCGTTGAGCGAGATTGCGCTGAGCCACAGGGCAAACGCGAACCGCTTCATTTTGTCGGTACCGTCTGGTTGCTGGAAAGTCCTGCGTCGTCCTGATTTACCATATGGGCAAGGACCTTGCCCTCTTTTTTCAAATAAGCGCCGGTGCCTTCCTGCGTTTTTTCCAGAGTGACTTTATCACCTGCTTTGAGGTTGCCTTCTTTGACGACATTTAGCGGAACTTGCATTTTAATGTCTTTGTTATCGGGGGACTTAGTGGTTAACAGCGCGGTTTTTTGCTTTTTATTTTCGACAACAGATCCAATGCTCAGGTTGAGCGGCAGCAGTACGGGGGAGAGTATAATTCCGCTAACCAGTGCGGAACTGCCCACGCTGACAACCGCAGACGATGCCGCATACCAGCCAGTGGCAGACATTTCTTCGCTATAGCTGGCGTGGGAAAATGAGAAACAGATGACCGCGGCGGCGAATGTCATTTTATTCATATTGATTCCTTTTAATATGCGTTTTAAGTACCCATAGAAATAACACTAAAATACTTCCCGGCAACCACACCCACAGCAATTCTGAGAGAATGACCTGATGTCCATACGGCGTGATGTAGCTTGAAAGCGCGAACGGCGCGACTTTAATCACCTGCCAGGGCGCAAAAAAACGTTCATCTGACCACGGCCACAGCCATCCGACGCCTTTACCACCCGTGGTGATCGAATCCAGCAGGCTGTGCGACAACAATGAAACGGTTAAAAACAGCCAGCAGCGCACCTGCCCCGCTCGAAACCATCGTCGTCCCGCGAGTACGCACAACAGGGGGAGGACGAATGCGAAAAGTAAAGAGTGGGTAAATCCGCGATGGCCAAATACGTTGCCGTAGGCGATGCCAAATTTAAAGGCCAGCACGTCGGCATCGGGGAGCATCGCCAGCACAACACCGGCAAACAGCAGGCGAGGAGGGATAACTTTCAGGCCTAAGCCTGCGCCAAGACACAGAGGAACGGCGGCGTGGGTGATAACGGTAGGCATAGCGATCGTTCACAGGGAAATAGCCATGCTAGCAGTTGGAACGCAGAGGATTAAGTGGATGATTATCTGAAAAGACAGCGTAATCAGGCCGGATAAGACGCTTTGCGTCGCTATCCGGCACTCTGTATCAGGCCACGACGTTCACACTTTGGCCTTCAAAGCTAACGGTTTGCCCGGCGACAATTTTGCAGCGCTTACGCGTTTCAACCGTGCCATCAACCTTCACCAACCCGTCGGCAATGGCGATTTTCGCCTGCGCGCCGCTTTCGCTCCAGCCTTCCAGCTTGAGCAGATCGCACAGCTCGACGTGCGGGTGCTTGCCTAAAGAGAATGTCGCCATGTTATTTTCCTTGTGGATCGTGATATTCAATGCACGCCTGCAGCGTGTTTTCGATAAGCGTGGCGACCGTCATCGGGCCGACGCCGCCCGGTACTGGCGTGATGTATGACGCGCGCGCCGCGGCTTCGTCAAACACGACGTCGCCAACGACCTTGCCATTTTCCAGACGGTTAATACCGACATCAATCACAATTGCGCCTTCTTTAATCCATTCGCCGGGAATAAAGCCCGGTTTACCTACGGCGACAATGAGCAAATCAGCATGCTCGACATGGTGACGCAGATCTTTGGTAAAGCGGTGCGTAACGGTAGTCGTACAGCCAGCCAGCAGCAGCTCCATGCTCATTGGGCGTCCAACGATATTGGACGCGCCAATGACCACCGCATTCAGGCCGTAGGTATCAATATTGTAACGCTCAAGCAGGGTCACAATACCGCGGGGCGTACAGGGACGTAGGCGCGGTGCACGCTGGCACAGACGACCGACGTTATAAGGATGAAAACCGTCTACGTCTTTATCTGGCGCGATACGCTCCAGCACTTTAACGTTGTCGATACCTGCCGGTAAAGGCAACTGCACCAGAATACCGTCGATCGTGTTATCTGCATTCAGAGTATCGATAAGCGCCAGCAGTTCGGCTTCGCTGGTGGTTTCTGGCAGGTCATAGGAGCGGGAGACGAACCCCACTTCGTCGCACGCTTTACGTTTGCTTGCGACATAAATCTGTGAGGCCGGATTGCTGCCGACCAACACCACAGCCAGGCCGGGAGCGCGAAGCCCTGCTGCGACGCGTGCCTGAACTTTTTGAGCAACCTCAGATCGCACCTGCTGCGCAATCGTTTTACCGTCAATAATCTTTGCTGCCATCAGAGAGAAGATTCCATCTGTTACTTCAAGTCAAAGGGGATGACGCTATTTTGTCAGAAGCGGGCCTCGCTGTCAGTTAACGTTTGTGTTTCCGATGCAAACGCGACGTCTCCCCCGTCCGTTGACGATACTGAGACGTGACCCGTAAGCGCGCCATGATTAACCAAAAAGAAACAATTCATCACCCTGGCTATGGTTACCGTAATCCCTCGTCGTTAATAGCATCGGGCGGCATAATGCGACATTTTATACAAAATAAGATTAGACCCTTCTTATATCCCAATAAGAATTAGCTTAGGTCATTAAAAGAGTTTGCGGCTATTTTTTATTTAGCGAAATGTTTAATTTATTACCGTGACGAAATGTCATATTCGCAAAGATTAATTACTGCGTCTGATACTCAGGGGAGAAACAGAAAACTAATTAATCTGCGATATCTATCTTTACAGGATGCAGAGATAACTTTTCTGACATGCTATGTCGATAATAATTCAAACGGAGCCGACAGGATGCCGAAACCGGGTGTGTGTAATTCAAGGGAAATCCATGAAACATAAATTAATGACCTCTACTATTGCGAGTCTGATGTTTGTCGCTGGCGCAGCGGTTGCGGCTGATCCTACTCCGGTGAGCGTGAGTGGCGGTACTATTCATTTCGAAGGTAAACTGGTTAATGCAGCCTGTGCCGTTAGCACTAAATCCGCCGATCAAACGGTGACGCTGGGTCAATACCGTACCGCCAGCTTTACGGCGATTGATGATACGACCGCGCAGGTGCCTTTCTCCATCGTCCTGAATGACTGCGATCCGAAAGTGGCGGCTACCGCTGCCGTGGCTTTCTCTGGTCAGGCAGATAACACCAACCCTAATTTGCTGGCTGTCTCCTCTGCGGACAATAGCACTACCGCAACCGGCGTCGGGATTGAGATTCTTGATAACACCTCCTCACCGTTGAAACCGGACGGCGCAACCTTCTCGGCGAAGCAGGCGCTGGTTGAAGGCACCAATACGCTGCGTTTTACCGCACGCTATAAGGCAACCGCCACCGCCACGACGCCAGGCCAGGCTAATGCCGACGCCACCTTTATCATGAAATACGAATAATCCCGTCTGGGAACGCCAGGGAAGGGAGGCGCCTCAACGGAAGAGGCTATCGGGGATAAAAGAGAACATAGCAGATGATAAGGAAAGGCGCGGCGCTAGTGGGGCTTGTTTTGATGTCGCCCGTTATTGCGCAGCCGGTAATGGTGGAGAGCGGGCGTATTCACCTGCGCGGACAACTGGTCAATGGCGGCTGCGCTGTCGCCACAGAAAGCCAGGATTTGCGCGTACTGATGGGACAGTACCGCACGAATGCGTTTACCGGTCCTGGCAGCTTCGCTCCCGTCAGCGTTCCATTTTCGTTACGGTTAATCTCCTGTAGCGCGGAGGTCTGGCGTCATGTCGGCATTGCGTTTGCCGGCGTTACGCCTGCGGAAGATCCCCATGTTTTTCTGGCCAGCGGCGAGGGTATCGGTAATGCCGGAATCGGCCTGGCATTATTTGATGACCAGCAGCGGCAAATCATACCTAACACGTTACCGCTTCATTACACGCCCATTTTAACGTCAGAAATGACTTTGCATTTTACCGCCCGCTATCGGGCAATTTCAGAAAATATGACGCCGGGACGAATTCATTCAGAAGTGTGGTTTACGCTGGTTTACCCATGAATTTTCTTGCCGACGTGACTCAATGCAAAAGGTATTTTTTACCATGCTGAATAGTATAAAATTAGGCTTTATTGTTCTTCTCACGTTATTTACTTCGCTGAACGTACAGGCGGCGGGGGGGATTGCATTGGGCGCCACGCGCGTTATTTATCCCTCGGCGGCGAAACAGACTTCTCTGGCAATCAGTAATAGCGATACTCAAGAACGTTACCTCGTCAATTCATGGATCGAAAATAGCGCCGGGCAGAAAGAAAAAACGTTTATCGTTACGCCGCCTTTATTCGTCAGCGAACCCAAAAGCGAAAACACGCTGCGTATTATCTACGCCGGGCAACCGCTACCCGGGGATCGGGAGTCGTTATTCTGGATGAACGTGAAAGCCATCCCGTCGGTCGATAAAAGTCATATTGAAGGAAAAAACGTTCTGCAACTGGCGATTCTGTCGCGCATCAAACTGTTCGTGCGTCCGGCGAATTTGCCGCAGACGCCGGAAGACGCGCCGACCTTGCTGAAATTTTCCCGTGTCGGCAACCATCTCAAGATAACCAACCCATCTGCTTATTACCTCACGCTGGTCAATATCAGCGTGGGCGCGAAAAAGATTGATAACGTGATGATCGCGCCAAAAAGCGACATGCAAATTCCCTTACCGACTGGCGCGCAGGGCAGCGTGACATTTCAGACCGTCAATGATTACGGCGCATTGACGTCGGCGACAACGGCCAGTCTCGGTTAAGCAGAGAGCGTGAAGCCACACGAGAACACGATGAAGAAGACAACCTGGTTTGCAGGGCGATTTCCCGGCTATGTATCACCGTTAAGCGGCGTGGCGCTGTCGGTGCTGGCGGCGCTGTGTCCGCTGACGAGCCGCGGCGAAAGTTATTTCAACCCTGCGTTTTTGTCGGCGGATACCGCGTCCGTGGCGGATTTATCTCGCTTTGAAAAAGGTAATCATCAGCCGCCCGGTATTTACCGGGTGGATATCTGGCGTAACGACGAATTCGTAGCGACGCAGGATATTCGTTTTGAGGCGGGCGCCGTGGGCACCGGCGATAAATCCGGCGGCCTGATGCCTTGTTTTACACCGGAGTGGATTAAACGGCTGGGCGTGAATACCGCGGCGTTCCCTGTCTCAGATAAAGGCGTCGATACCACGTGTATTCACCTTCCTGAGAAAATCCCGGGCGCGGAGGTCGCGTTCGATTTCGCGTCGATGCGCTTAAATATTAGCTTGCCGCAGGCGTCATTGCTCAACAGCGCGCGTGGCTATATCCCGCCGGAAGAGTGGGATGAAGGGATACCTGCCGCACTCATTAATTACAGTTTTACCGGTAGCCGCGGAACAGACAGCGATAGCTATTTTTTGAGTCTGCTGAGCGGGTTGAACTATGGCCCCTGGCGGCTGCGTAATAACGGAGCCTGGAACTATTCGAAAGGGGACGGCTATCATTCGCAACGCTGGAACAACATTGGCACTTGGGTACAGCGCGCCATCATTCCGCTAAAAAGCGAACTGGTCATGGGGGACAGCAATACCGGGAACGATGTTTTCGACAGCGTCGGCTTTCGCGGAGCGCGGCTGTACTCTTCTGACAATATGTATCCCGATAGCCTGCAGGGCTACGCCCCCACGGTCAGAGGGATCGCCCGGACGGCGGCAAAGCTGACGATACGACAGAACGGGTATGTTATCTACCAAAGCTATGTGTCGCCGGGCGCGTTTGCGATTACCGATCTTAATCCTACCTCTTCCAGCGGCGACCTTGAGGTGACGGTAGATGAAAAAGACGGTAGCCAACAACGTTACACGGTGCCTTACTCTACCGTTCCGCTATTGCAGCGTGAGGGCAGGGTGAAGTATGACCTGGTGGCCGGGGATTTTCGCAGCGGCAATAGTCAGCAGTCTTCGCCATTCTTTTTCCAGGGAACGGTGATTGCCGGCCTGCCTGCGGGGCTGACGGCTTACGGCGGTACGCAACTTGCCGATCGTTACCGTGCTGTGGTGGTCGGGGCGGGGCGAAATTTGGGCGACTGGGGAGCCGTGTCGGTCGATGTCACACATGCGCGTAGCCAACTGGCAGATGACAGCACCCATCAGGGGCAATCGTTGCGTTTTCTGTACGCCAAATCGCTGAATAATTACGGGACTAATTTTCAATTGCTGGGCTACCGCTATTCCACGCGCGGATTTTACACCCTGGATGATGTGGCATACCGCAGTATGGAAGGGTACGACTACGAATACGATAGCGACGGACGCCGCCATAAAGTGCCGGTGGCGCAGAGCTACCACAATCTCCGTTACAGCAAAAAAGGCCGCTTTCAGGTCAATATTTCGCAAAACCTGGGGGATTACGGGTCACTGTATCTTTCCGGCAGTCAACAAAATTACTGGAATACGGCGGATACCAATACCTGGTATCAACTGGGATACGCCAGTGGATGGCAAGGCATAAGTTATTCGCTGTCATGGTCGTGGAGCGAGTCGGTGGGGATCTCAGGCGCCGATCGCATTCTGGCATTCAATATGTCCGTTCCGTTTAGCGTTCTGACCGGACGGCGCTATGCGCGCGACACTATTCTTGATCGTACTTATGCCACGTTTAACGCCAACCGCAACCGCGACGGCGACAATAGCTGGCAGACCGGCGTGGGCGGCACGCTTCTGGAAGGACGTAATCTGAGCTACAGCGTGACGCAGGGTCGTAGCAGTACCAATGGTTATAGCGGCAGCGCCAGCGCTAGCTGGCAGGCGACGTATGGCACGCTGGGCGTGGGATATAACTACGATCGCGATCATCATGACTATAACTGGCAACTTTCCGGCGGCGTGGTCGGTCATGCGGATGGTATTACGTTTAGCCAACCGTTGGGCGATACCAATGTCTTGATTAAAGCGCCGGGAGCGAAAGGCGTGCGCATCGAAAACCAGACCGGCGTGAAAACGGACTGGCGGGGTTATGCGGTAATGCCCTACGCCACGGTATATCGCTATAACCGCGTCGCGTTAGATACCAACACGATGGACAACCATACCGATGTCGAAAATAACGTCAGCAGCGTAGTGCCGACAGAGGGCGCGCTGGTGCGGGCTGCTTTTGATACGCGGATAGGCGTAAGGGCAATCATTACCGCGAGGCTTGGCGGACGTCCGTTACCGTTTGGCGCGATAGTACGAGAAACCGCCAGCGGCATTACCAGTATGGTCGGCGATGACGGGCAAATTTATCTGAGCGGCTTGCCGCTAAAAGGTGAACTGTTCATCCAGTGGGGAGAGGGGAAAAACGCGCGTTGTATCGCCCCTTACGCCCTGGCGGAGGACAGCTTAAAGCAGGCGATCACGATAGCCAGCGCGACCTGTATCCGTCCGTCGTCATAAAAGGAAAAATAGAGATGAAAATATACTCAGCGCTATTGCTGGCGGGGACCGCGCTCTTTTTCACCCATCCCGCGCTGGCGACGGTTTGCCGCAATTCAAACGGGACGGTGACCGATATCTTTTACGACCTGTCAGATGTTTTCACCAGCGGCAATAATCAGCCGGGACAGGTGGTGACGCTGCCGGAAAAATCAGGTTGGGTCGGCGTAAACGCGACGTGCCCGGCGGGGACAACGGTAAATTATACCTACCGAAGCTATGTATCAGAATTACCGGTACAAAGCACCGAAGGAAATTTTAAATACCTCAAGCTGAATGACTACCTTCTGGGCGCGATGAGCATCACCGATAGTGTCGCTGGCGTATTTTATCCGCCCCGTAACTATATTCTCATGGGCGTCGACTCTAACGTGTCGCAGCAAAAGCCGTTTGGCGTGCAGGACTCAAAGCTGGTTTTTAAATTAAAAGTGATACGGCCTTTTATTAATATGGTGACGATCCCTCGCCAGACAATGTTTACTGTCTATGTGACGACCTCTACCGGCGACGCGTTGAGCACGCCGGTGTATACCATTAGCTACAGCGGCAAAGTGGAAGTACCGCAAAACTGTGAAGTGAATGCCGGACAGGTCGTGGAGTTTGATTTCGGCGATATCGGCGCGTCGTTATTTAGTCAGGCGGGGGCGGGTAATCGTCCGCAAGGCGTCACGCCGCAAACGAAAACTATCGCTATTAAATGTACCAACGTCGCGGCGCAGGCCTATTTATCGATGCGGCTTGAAGCCGAAAAGGCCTCAGGGCAGGCGATGGTGTCCGATAATCCGGATTTAGGCTTTGTAGTTGCTAATAGCAACGGTACGCCGCTCACACCCAATAATTTGTCGAGTAAAATTCCGTTTCATCTTGATGATAACGCCGCCGCTCGCGTAGGTATTCGCGCCTGGCCGATCAGCGTGACGGGGAATAAACCGGTGGAAGGGCCGTTTACTGCGCGCGGCTATCTACGAGTCGATTATGATTAAGGAGGTATAATGATCCTTCGGCGCGTTTTCATCACTATTGGTTGTGTTTTGTTCAGCCCGCTGAGTCAGGCCAACTCATCTCTGGGCGAAGTGAATATTGAACTGCGCGGTAACGTGGTGGATTTTACCTGCGCCGTGGTGGCGGGCGACAGTAACAAATCGGTTAACCTCGGCACCTGGCCGACAAAACAGCTTCACGCCGCCGGTGACGCCACGCAACCGGTAGCCTTTAGCCTAAAACTTGAAGGCTGCCCGCCGGGGTCGGCGTCTATAACGTTTTCCGGGACGCCAGCGCCCGGCACGGCATTACTGGCGCTTGCTGATACGGCAATGGCGCAAAAACTGGCGATTGAAATTCGCGATGGCGATCAACGTCGCTTGCCGCTTGAACAGGCCAGCAAGGCCGTCGATATTGACAACAACGGCAATGCTACCCTGAAATTCTATGCGAACTATATCGCCTTAGCCGATGGCGTGCAGCCCGGACTTGCTAACGCGGATGCGACCTTCCTGATCAATTACAATTAGTGTCCGTTATTGTGGCTCCCGAACGATAATTCGTCGGGAGTACATTTACAATAATTCGTGTGATTTGGCGTAATCGATAAGCTCAACGATAGAGTGAAGGCCAAGTTTAGAAAATATATTGGCCTTATGCGCGCTGATAGTCTTGTTACTCAATAAAAGTTGCTCGGCAATTTCTTTGTTAGACATTCCATTGGCCAGATAGCGCAGCACGGTAACTTCGCGGTTAGATAGTGGCATATCATGGTGCCCGCCTTTGGGGGGACGGGTATTACTGATGAAATTAAGCGTCTCAGATGGGAAAAAAGAATAGCCGGATAAAATCATTTTTACCGCATTATAAATATCATTGAGGTCTTTGCGTTTACTTACAAATCCGTTTGCGCCCGCTCTTATTGCTCTTCCGGCATAAAAAGCCTCTGATTTCGACGATAAAAAAAGTATCCGGGTATGTTCCTGGATAGATTTGATTCGTTTAAGTAAGGTAAAGCCGTCGGTGCCCGGTAATTCAATATCCAGAATGACAAGGTCAACAGGATAAGTGCGCAGATACTCTATCGCTGTTCGGCTATCATCCGTTTTCAGGACAACCTGAATATTGCTATTTTTACCGAGTAAAACTTCGATCGACATTCTTACAATAGGGTGTTCGTCCATAATGATAACAGATGCAGGTTTCATTGTTGTATGCCTCAGACTGTTATGCGTCCTTCGTTTTAGAATAAGCGTCAGACACCTTAAAGATTGTGAAATAGCCAGATCTACACACCACACAGTGGAGCAATAATAAAGAATGAGACCTCCCTGTTGACTGGCTATTTTTCGTAAGAGTAATAAATATGTGGAATATCCATTTCGCACCAACAAAAAAGAAATTTCTGATTAAGTAAAAACAATATGGATTATACCTGGTCTGATTTCTCGGAAAAGTCTTGCGAAATGCGAATTATGGATAGCGGGTAGGATATTCTGTGACGTTATAGAAAATTTGTTCGTGGTGGAGCTATTTTCTTTAGAGTTGACATTGAGCAGTTTAAACTGTTGTTTTTAAGTATAAAAATAATATGAAAGACTAATTGTTTAGTATTTGTTATGTAATAACAGAAAGATGTTGACGCTGGAGACCTCGAAAAACGAGGAGGAACAGGGGACGATGTAAGAAAAAATTTTTTATCGCTTACCAGGACGAGTTGTAAATATTAATTTTATGTGAAATATTTACATTTAATGGAAGTGAAAATAAGTAATTTCTTAAAAAATCTTATTCACCAAAACGTTACTCCGTTAAAAAATATCGTGGAAAGTAACGTTTAGCTGCTGGAGCAGCCGAAGAAAGCTTTGCCTGTGGGGAAGGTTAAGGAGGGTGATAAGTTGTTTAAGCCGGTAAACTACACGATGATAAGGTACGCTTTGCTGACGTGCTATTTCTTTTAAAGAGGCACCTTGCGCTAAAGTTTCAATCATCAACCAGTCAGTACGGCTAAAGCTTTCCGATAAGCGAGGTTCGGCGGCTGATAACAAGGCTTCGCGTACAGAGGCCAGATTTTGTCGTCGCGACAGGACAAAAAAACGCCCAGCCATACGGATAAACTGTGTTATAGCGGGGGTTTTATCTGATACCAGCAGGTAAATCTGGATATCGCTTTGTTGCCAACTGAGCGCGCGTAGCTGGTTAAGCGCCTCAATACAGGAGACAGGTAGCGCCTCCATATCTACAATCAGTTGTCTGAGCGACCCCTTTTCAATCCACAAAGAAATGTCATCTAATGAGCGGAATGCAGCGGTACGTTTTCCGGAAAATAAGTAGTGACTCAATGAATAGCCGAGGTAGTTATCAGTTGTAATTATTGCCTGGGAAATGATACCAACCGGCAAGGCATAATTAAGCTGTTGGTCCAGTAACTCAAGGCGATCAAATATCTGCGGCGTTGGAGAGTGATAACGGCAGGCGCAGTCTTTGGCATTTCTTAAACGGCGGTGTCTTTCCCTGCGTGGTACGCTGCGCATCCTGCTTTTTCCATTGCTCTAATATATATCTGGTAATATGGCTGGCCATAAATAACCTTGTCCCATCGTTGCACCAGCGTAAAAAGCAATGCTTCGTTGCTCTGATGTTTCAATGCCTTCCATCAGCATTAACTGCTGAAAAAAAACTTCGCTATCATGTTCTGACGGAAGTTGCGTCAGGACCTCATAGCCGATTAATTGCGCAGTTGAGAGATGAACGATTGGCTCAGATTTTAACAATCCGCTGTTGAGATATAAATGACGTGTTGGCGAAGACGCCAGGTGTGGGGGATTTATCCTTTCCTTTAATAAAGTACCCTGTGCCACCAAACACTCCTCCAGGCATTTATGATGCAGCCATATATTTTCGACCCCTGAATCTATCAGGATATTATGGGCATCATTGTGGCAGCGTTAAAAAAATGCCTGTAGGTATCGTTACTTAATTATTGGTGAGATATTTCGTAAGCCTTGTAAAAAGTTAAGTGAGTTTACTTACTGAGTAAGAAATGAAGGTTAACTCTAATATACTTTAAAAACTGCTGCTCCGTTTTAACATGTAATTTTCGCATAATGCTCCGGCGGAGTGACTTTGTCTGCTCTTCAGAAAGTGAAAGTAAAGCAGCCGTTTCGCTTAAATGATAACCGCTGGCGATCAGTTTTAACAGGTGACGTTCTGTTACTGAAAAATGACGAGTCGTGCAGTAGTGGCAAATGCCAGAAGGGACGCTATGTCGAAGCGCTCGTTTATGTAAGATCAATATCATTTTCCGGGTAATTTCTTTAACATCATCTTCCCGATAAATATGCGGCAGCATATACAGACATGGTCTGAACATGAGCTTTTCTTTATCGCATTTATTACAAATAATCACCCGTAGCTGATGTTGGGTATGCATAGGTATCTGGTAACAGCCTGCGCTGAACCAATCATCATCCAGGGCCAGGAAAGCGATATCGGCATTATCTATCTTTTCTGGCGGCAGAAAGTCAATTTTCTGTTGCCATTGATTCGCCAGACGCGTCATGATGATTTTCAAACCATGCTCAAAGTGACTGTTTTGTTCCTTAATAGCGATACTCAGCATAAAAAATATCCTACACGGCAGGTGAATCATGGTGAAATATTAAAGAAACTGATTGATTATCTAAATACTGGCGGCCTTAATTCCCACTTTATGCGTGCTGAGATGTGTCCAGGCGATTTCCTGGAACCTGGCATTGCGCCAGAAAAGACGATATTCGTACACTTAGTCAGCAACCAGAACAAAAGCCATTGACTCAGGAGTGCCTGACCGTATAATTCTCGCGTTTCGTCTACATGAAGTCTTCACTTCACAAGGCGCCCTTAGCTCAGTTGGATAGAGCAACGGCCTTCTAAGCCGTGGGTCGCAGGTTCGAATCCTGCAGGGCGCGCCACTTATAAATCAACGCGTTACGCTTCTTTATTTCCTCCTTATTTTCCATATGGGACATATTTGGGACATCATCACCAAAAATGTCGTCTATTTCCCTCGCGTGTTCCGTTAAATGATTAGGCACAAGGTGAGCATATCTGTGAACCATTTCAATAGATTTCCATCCCCCATTTCCTAAAGCACTGACAGTGGAACTCCTGATTGAATTAACCAGCTTGCCCATGTGTGCCTAAGGCCGTGAAAGCGAAAGTCTTCTATTTTTATTTTCGCCCAGCCACATACCCGGCTGCGCTTTCTGGCCTTCGGTGTTGATACCCGGCGCGAGGAAGACGGCTTTGTTTATGATGCTGTGACTTTGGATATCAATGTGAGCGACACATCGGCGTCGTACATTTCTTTGAAGGTGGCGGAGATTTCGCGCGTGACCATGCCTTTGACATACAGCGATAAAATCTGGCTGTCCATCTGTGTGAGCCGCGTCTGGTTCTTCTTAATCAACTGAGGTTTGAAGGTGTTTTCACGGTCACGCGGCGTGTTCAGTTCAATCTCGCCATCACCGCAATTTACCTGTCCTCGTTATCGGAATGAATATATCAAAAACAGGCAGATACACAATTTAAATTACAGTCTCTCAACAAAACGTAGATGCACCTTGTTTTATTTTTCCTTCTCTTCTACAGGGCCAATGAAACGCGTCTCCAATCGACAGACATTATTGAAAACCCCGTCAAAGTTGCCCCCTTTAGTTCCTGTTGCCAGCGCCATGAAGAAAATCCCGTTATATCCACCAAACGTGCGCACATTATCAGCATTGCAATTCTGTGTGAAACTGGAGTAAATGGCTGTAGTTTCGGTTAACTGATAGATATCTAGGTTCTCGATAACCCCACCGATGATTCTCACATCCGGCCACGTGATAGTCTCAATAGACAAAAATGATCAGGCAGTGATATCCGTGCCTGTCTGTCGTAATATCGCATGACCGCCAATTTCGGAGATGCAACGGTGCACTAGAGAGATTTTTGATGAGTAAGATTCCGCTACTGGCAAAATACATTTTTTTACGCTTTCTGTAGCCTCAATATACTGCTTATTATCAAATGTACTCCCGGCATTCGGCATGACGCCAAATTTAGTCGCATCTCATGGGCCGATGATACATTTCTACGCATAGGTAGAGGCTACTACAATAGTGTCTCTCTCATCTGTTAATTCGGTTTTATCTACACCCTGAAAAACGCTAGCGACATTCCTCTGATGATCTGCATGCCAGCAGCGCATAATCCCCAGTAGAGAGTGGGATAAAAAAGAAACCAAAACAAGTATAACCAATTGATTTTAAAGTTATTGATATGCTGGATTAGAGCCTGAGTCCACGGCTTAGAAGTTTCTGTAACCGCCGTTTAAGCCAACAAGTTATCCTGTCATCAATGCGAACACACGACCTACCTTCGAGAAACATGCAAAGCTTTGTATGTCCCAAATCACCAGGTAATCATCAAACTCACTGTAATTCAAAGTATTTTCCAATATCAATCTATCTATTTTAACAATCAATTTAAGTAATTACTATATGTAAAAACTATTAAACAAATGATTATTGATCGTCTTTATCGATCAAAGCAATTTGTAGTGCTACACTCCAGACCTTTCCGAATCCGCTGATTTTCATAATGTTGAAGTTATTCGCTAAGTACACATCGATCGGTGTTCTTAACACGCTTATTCATTGGGGCGTATTTGCTTTTTGTGTGTATGGGATGCATACGCATCAGGCGTTGGCGAACTTTTCCGGTTTTGTTATCGCCGTATCGTTCAGCTTCTATGCCAATGCGCGCTTCACCTTTAACGCCAGCACCACCACGCTTCGCTACATGATGTACGTGGGGTTTATGGGAACACTGAGCGCCGTTGTTGGCTGGATGGCTGACAAATGCTCCCTGCCACCACTCCTTACGCTTGTCACCTTTTCAGCTATCAGCCTGATATGCGGATTCATTTATTCAAAGTTCATTGTCTTTAGGGATGCGAAATGAAAATCTCGTTAGTCGTTCCGGTCTTCAATGAAGAAGCCACGATACCTATTTTCTATAAAACGGTTCGCGAGTTTGAAGAGCTAAAACCGTATGAAGTTGAGATTGTTTTCATCAACGACGGAAGCAAAGATGCGACTGAATCAATAATTAACAAAATAGCTGCATCTGATCCACTCGTTATTCCGCTTTCGTTTACGCGAAACTTCGGTAAAGAACCTGCTCTTTTCGCGGGTCTCGACCATGCAACCGGGGATGCGGTCATTCCTATTGATGTCGATTTACAGGATCCGATAGATGTTATCCCCCATCTCATTGAGAAGTGGCAGGCTGGCGCAGATATGGTGCTGGCTAAGCGCTCAGACCGCTCAACTGACGGGCGCATGAAGCGTAAGACAGCTGAATGGTTTTATAAGCTGCACAATAAAATCAGCAATCCGAAAATTGAAGAGAACGTCGGTGATTTCCGGTTAATGAGTCGTGAGGTTGTCGAAAATATCAAACAAATGCCTGAACGCAACTTGTTCATGAAGGGGGTGCTCAGTTGGGTTGGCGGAAAAACGGATGTTGTTAAATATGCCCGTGCCGAACGCGTGGCCGGTGATTCGAAATTCAACGGCTGGAAATTATGGAATCTGGC